>JBGASX010000122.1:0-8335 GCA_044229445.1 Gemmatimonadales bacterium
TCGGCCAGCTGCTCGAGAAGGTGGGCGAACTCGACTCGATGCAGGTGCACTACCGGATCGCGATCAACGGGGGCCGGAGCATCTATTCGGATTCGGCGATTGTGGAGCTCAACCGTGCCCTCGGCCTGGCGACGACGGCCAGGCCCGCCGTGGCGATCCCCGCGCTGCTCAAGGCGGCGGAGCTGATGCAGCGCAAGGGCTCCCAGGGGCTCCACAACCTCGCGCTGCTCCGAGTCGCCATGCTCTACCGTGACGCGGGCCAGCTCGACTCCGCGCTCGCCTACGGCAGGCTCGTGCTCGCGGCCTGGCACCGGCTCGGTGTTCCGTCCGAGGAGGCCTCCGCGCTCATGACGGTGTCCGGCATCCACCTGCAGCGGGGCGAGTTCGACTCGGCGCTGATGTATTCCGGTAGAGGGCTGGCGCTGGCTCCTCCCGGCGCACAGAAGCGGCTCCTCGCGACCCTCCACGGCGTGCGCAGCGTCGCCTTCTCCTCGAGCGGGCGCTACGACTCCGCGCTGGTGAATGCCCGGGGCGCCGTCGCCAACTGGCGGGACGCTGACAACCCGGAGTCCCTCGCCCGGAGCCTCGGGCATCTCGGCAGCATCTTCAGCGCGGTGGGACAGTTCGACTCCGCCATCACCTACCACCGTGCCATGCGCGACGCGGCGAAGACACTGTCGCTGGCAAGCGTCGAGACCTCCGCGCTGCAGCACCTCGCCGGAGACTTCGAATCCTCCGGCGCCATCGACTCGGCGCTCGCCGCCTATCGCGCCGCGCGCGATCTCTCGCATTCGATCCCCGACCCCAGGGGCGAGGCCGCGGCGCTGGAGCGTATCGGCACGCTGCTCACCACCAGGGGCGAGACCGATTCGGCGGCGGCATCACTCCGGGCCGCGCTGGCCACCCTGCTGGCCGCCGGCGGCAGCGATGCGACCGCCGACGGGCTCAACGACATCGCCTCACTGTACGAACGGACCGGCGAGGCCGACTCGGCCCTCGCCTATCGCCGCCAGGCGAGAGACCTGGCCCGCGCCACTGGCGATCCCTCGTCGCTCGATCTGGCGCTCGTCGCCCTCGGACGGCTGGAGACCGATCGCGGCAATCCGAAGGAGGGACTCGCCGCCCTCCGTGAGGCACTCGACCGGCAGCGCGGGAACTCCTCCCTGGAGCAGACGGCCGCGATCCTCGGGAATCTCGGCTTCACGCTGCGCCGCCTCCCCAAGCCCGACCTCGCCGGCGCCCTTGCCGCCTTCGATACCGCCTCCATCTATCGGGCACGGGTGCGGCAGGAGGCCGGCGGCGACGAGAACAAGCTCAGCATCGGCGAGCGCTTCACCCTGCCACCGGGGGAGTGGGAGTTCAGCTGGCTGGCGCTCGCGCCGAAGATCGGCGCCGAACCCGCCGCCCTCGGTGCACTCGCCGCCGGCGAACGGAGCCGGGCGCAGGCGCTGCTCGATCTCATGCGCGGCACGACCAAGGCCGGGAAGCCCGGTATCGACCTGGTCGCCGAAGGCCGTCGCCTCGTCACCGCCGCGAGCGCCCGCGGCACTTCGCTTCTCTCCTATCTCAGCGCCGAGGACAGCCTGCTCGTCTGGTATGCCCGGCCCGGTGCACCGCTCGTCGCCCGGGTGGTGCCGGTCGGTGCCGACTCGCTGGCGCGCCTCGTGGGAAGCTGGCGCCGAGCGCTCGGCGTCGATCATGCCGATGTCGGGGCGCGGCTCGCGGGGCCGGACGGCCAGCCCATGGAGGAGACCTTCCGGAGCGGCGCGGCCGGGGGCATCGTCGCCGGCGGCGACCCATCCGCGTTAGGCGCCGCCCTCTCCGCCATCATCCTCCCCGAGGAGATCCGCCGGGCATCGCCCGGGGGGAAGCCGGGCGAACTGGTGATCGTCAGCAGCGGCCCGCTCACCGTCATCCCCTTCGGCGCGCTGCCGCTCGCCGGGCCGTCGGCGGTGCTCGCGGAGCGGTATGCCATCCGCTACGCCCCTTCGCTCACCAGCCTCGTTGAAGTCGAACGCAGCACGCCTCCGCTCACGGCCACGGCACGAGCCGCGCGGCTCAAGCGATCGCTCGTGGTGGGTGATCCTGCCATGCCGGCGCCGCGGAACAGTCGCGGCGAACGCATGACCCTCCCCGCCCTGCCTGCGGCGGCCCTCGAGGGTCGCGCCGTGGCGGCGCGGGTCGGCGTCACGACCCTCAGCGGCGCGGCCGCGAGCGAGCGCACCATTCGCGAGCGGATGCCGGCCGCACCGCTCATCCACCTCGCCACCCATGGGTATGCCTACGCCGCGGCGGGCCAGGCGCGGAACTCCTTCGTCGCCCTCGCTCCGGATTCCACCGACGACGGCCTCCTCACCGTTGGCGAGGTTCTCGACGATCCGCATCTCAAGCTGAGCGCCGATCTCGTCGTGCTGAGCGCCTGCCAGACCGGCCTCGGCAATCTCAAGCAGGCGGAGGGCACCGTCGGACTGCAGCGCGCCTTCATGGCGCGCGGCGCGCGGAGCCTGCTGGTGAGTCTCTGGAGTGTGTCGGATGAGGCGACCGCACTGCTGATGCAGCGCTTCTATCAGCACTGGCTGGGGGACCGCGATCAGCCCGCCAAGGCCGAGGCGCTCCGCCGGGCGCAGGGGGATGTGCGGGGGACGAAGGGCTTCGAGGCGCCGCGCTTCTGGGCGCCGTTCCAGCTGGTGGGGGGACGCTAGCGCGGCCGCGCCCGATTCATCGGAGTGCGATGCCGCTCAGTGGCAGCACCCGGGGCCGCAGGTGGAGCGCCCGCGAATCCCCTCGACCCCTTCCCGCGCGATGATCGGCACCATCACCAGTGCCGCGAGCGGATCCGCCCACCACCATCCGAGCAGCGCATTGAAGCAGAGCCCGCCGAGCAGAATGGCGGAGAGATAGGCGCAGAGCTGGGTCTGTGTGGCCTCGGCCGCCAGCGCTCCGCTCTCGAGCTGAAAAGCCAGCCGCCGCTTGCGCCGGGCGAGCCATGGCATGACGAGCAGGGAGAGCATGGCGAGCACGATCCCCACCCGGCTCTCCTCCGGCGCCTCACGCAGCCAGAGCGACTTCGACGCCTCCAGCAGGACGTACGCCGCCAGCGCCAGGAAGCAGGCGCCGATGAACCGGAGGCTCCGGTCCTCGACCTTCGCACGGTGCGCCGGATCGGCGTCCGCCGAGAGACGCCACAGGCCGGCGGCGCTCGCGCTGAGTTCGATCCCGCTGTCGAACCCGAACCCGACCAGCGCGATGCTCCCCGCCGCGAGCCCCGCGGCCACCGCAACCACCGCCTCGAGGCTGTTGTAGCCCAGCGTCACGATCGTGAGCCGGCGGCTCCGCGCGACGAGCACGGAGCGCTCCGATGCACCACTGTCGCGGTTCCCCTGCACAGCCGATTGCTCCATGAACCCGCCTGGTCACGCTCCCCTGCGAACCTAGCCACCCCCGATTGCAGGACCGATGAAGATCGGGTGAGGGCGCGGCGATCACCCCTCGTGCGACTCCCGGAAGGATGGCGTCCCCGCCTGGTCCGCGCTGACGCCAACGATGAGTGTCACCGGTCCCGCCGCAGGCGGTGCGGTCCCGCCGCGCTGCTCACCCTCCGGGACCGGCTCGTCGAGCCGGCAGAGATGCAGGGTCCCCGTGGTGCGGAGTGGAAGCGTCACCAGCGTCTCGGTCCCCGGTGTCTCGACCGGCCGCCAGTGACTCATCTCGGCGTGCGGAGTCGCGATGAGCAGCGAGATGCGGACCCGCTGCCCCGCCGCCGGCGGCGCGAGCCAGTGGAGCGGGTCGTTCGCATAGGGGTCGTTCGCGGGAATCCGCACCGGCGCGGATGAGTGCGGGATCAGAATCTCAGGTCCGCGCGACCAGCCGAGCCGGAAATCCTTGGGACGGTTCCATCGGCTCACCGCGGCATCGACCGTGATCTTCCATCGGCCAGTGGGATAGATGACGAGTCCGACCTGCCCGTTCGCCGCAGTGACGGCGGCGTGCACCTCGTCCTCGTGGGTCCAGACGCGCCAGAGGCCGGAGCGGGGAGCGTCGGAGGTGCCGAGCGCGAAGCGGAAGACCTTGTTGGCCATGGCGTCCTGCGGCGCTGAAGGAGGAGGGCGGGCACTGCGATGGGGAAAGCTACCCGGGTGGGAGGCCGGGCATCCGTCTCAGGGTGCCCGGCCCCCCCGCCTCAGGGGCACTTGCTGCACGGCATGACGATGGTGCGGTATTCGAGGGGGGAATTCGCGGCGCCGGGAAGATAGGCGCGGATCGAGCGCGGATCGGAGAACGTGCCCGGTGTGAGGGGGCGGAGGATCCAGAGCGTCCTGGCTCGGCCCTGGCTGTCGGACAGCACTCGCGCTGGCTGGGCGCCCACCGGCCAGCGGCCATCGTCCCAGATGATCTCGATGCCGGGCACCGGCTTGCCACGATGGTCCGCCACCATCGCGATGATCGGCACGCTGTCGCCGGGGTTGTGGTTGATCAGGTTCGCGCTCACGCCGGTGGGATATTGCAGTTGCATCGGGGGCTGATTGGGTGGCGGCTCGAACGAATTGCATCCGGTCGATGCGAGCAGACCAGCCAGTGCCAGCAGCGGCAGGGACGTGGACATGGCGCCTCGAGATCGTGGGATGCACCATCATGCGAAGCGGCACCGCCTCGCGGAAGTAGGGAGCGAAATACGACACCCCGCCTGACGCCCGCTATTCGGGGCTCGTGTCGATCGCGTTGACGAGGAACAGCCAGGTGACCGCTTCCCCGTCGTAGTGTCCCCCGATGAAGGTCGTGAGCACGGTCATCACGGTGCCCGTCCTCCCCGGCTGGGCGAGCGACTCCTCGAGCTGCGTCTGGACGGCGAGCCAGATCGTCGCCGTATCCGCCTTGAACGCATACTCGTTGGCAAAGGCATCGCGCACGGCGGGATTCACGCCGAAGGCCAGCTGCCAGTGCTCGAGCAGCCCGCGGCGCTCCGCGGTGAGCGGCCGGTGTTCACCGGTGTAGAGCAGCCGGCTGAAGGTCGGGAAGTCGTCGGCGGACAGCAGCCAGTGCGGTTTGCCGGGTGACCCTTCCGAGGTCAGCTCTTGCTCATGATCCGCCATGATCGCCGGGAGCGAGCCGGCCTTGTAGCGGCTCCAGTCCTGCGCGGCGGCGGAGACGGGAAGAACCAGGAGCAGCGCGAGCAGAGTGAGTCGGTTCATGGCTGAACACGCTCCGTGATCGGAAGGAGGCGCCGGCCGGCGACAACGGGATCGGACGCCGCGCTGGCGCGATCGGGTGGCCCGGCGAGGCTAGGTCATCCGCTGTGGGTTCCAGGTGTGTGTCTCATCGCGGACATGCTTCGCCCATGCGTAGAGGGCATCGTACACGACGAAGCCGTGGCGGAGCTGTTCGTGATCATCGGCAAAGAGGCGCGAGAGCCCGAGCGAGATGGCCAGCAGACCGGCCGCCTGCGGCGCAAGGTCGAGCCGCGCCGTGTCGGCCCCACGGACGATGACGGCCAGTTCGGCCAGCGCGGGATCGGTGAGCCGGTATTTCGCCAGCAGGGCATCAAACGAGCAGAGGGGGCCATCGTGGGAGAGCTCGACACCCTCCACATCGAACGGAGTGGCACCGAGAGACTCGGCGAGCCGTTTCACCTCGGCGGGCGGGGCGAAGAGAAACTCGGCGTCCGGATCGATGAACCGGGCGATGAGCCAGGGGCAGGCCACGCGGTCGATCTTGGGGCGTTCGCGGGTGATCCATTTCATGAGGTCCCCCATAGGACAGGAGGGAGTCGGGGCGGGGGCTGCCGGAGAAGTTACGCGAGGGACGGCGCCGCGCCATCCGGTGGACCGTCCCGTTCCGTTACACCGATCGGGTTCGGGGAGCGTTCACCCTCGTTTCATGGCCACCATCCTATACTTGCCGGTGCCTCGATCAGGAGGACATATGCGCATCGGGATTCTGCCTCGCCTCGCCATGCTCGGCGCGCTGCTCGCGGCCTGCAGCGACAGCGCCAACGTCATCGGTCCGAGCAATCAGCTCCAGGTCACCAACGCCACCGACGACTTCCAGTTCCAGGTCTCGAACCTCGCCAGCGTGCAACAGACGCTGCGTTACACCTGGACCAACACCGGGGACAGCGCGAGCATCAATCAGGCGTCCGCGATCACCGGCGGCACCGCAACGCTGACCATCAAGGACCCCGCGGGGACCGTGGTCTACCAGTCGCCGCTCACGACGAATGGCACCTTCCATTCGATCAAGGCGACCACCGGGGCGTGGAGGATCGAGGTCAAGCTCGCGAACACCGATGGCACGGTGAACTTCCGCGTGCAGAAGGCGCCGTAGCGCCGTTGACCCAGGGCGCGGCTTTGAGGTACGCGACGACAGGCGTCCCGAGCCACGCCCAGACGCCCGCTAGACGGAGAGGTCGCGCTTCGCGATCGGACGAAGTTCTGCAATCGCCGCCACGACCAGGTCCCGGTCGGCCGCCACCTCGTCCGGCAGATCCAGGCCGTACTTCGGATCGTCCAGATCGGTGACGAGTCGCGACAACCGGCCGGCGGCCTCCTCGCTCATCAGGAATGTCCCGATCACCGCCGCCCGGCGGATGCGATCTCTCCCTTCCTTGGAACTCCGGCCCAGCTCGGCCATACGCTCTTCGCTGAACCTCGCGCCCTCCTCGATCTTCTGGAGCAGATGTTCCGCGTAGGTCTTCACGTGATACAGCGATTCGAAGATCTCCGAATAGGCCGCCGCCTTCCGCTCCCACCACTTCTCGGAGCGGAACCGGCGCAGCGCCAGCCGCACCGAAACGAGCGCCGTGGTGAGGCCGGTGGCGACACTCACGATCAGCGAGGGGAGCAACGTGGTGAACATCGCGTCGAACTGGGGCATCTGACTCTCTCAGTGCTGCAACATGGCCACGCTGTGAATCACAGGTTGATATAGAGGAGGGGTGTGACAGTCTTTCCGCTCCTGCCCCCTTCCCCGCCATATTCCTCCTGCCGAGAGCCGCTCCCCAGACCCTGCGCGCCATGCCCGAGCTGTCCGCCATCCTCCTCTTCGCCCTGATCCCGGTGATCGCCGTCGCCGCGGGCGCGACCTTCGCCGCCTTCTTCCCGCCGGGACGGGTGCTGCGGAGCACCATCCAGCACTTCGCCGCCGGCGTGGTCTTTTCGGTGGTCGCCGTGGAACTCCTCCCCGGCGTCCGGCTCGGCCACGACCCGCTCGAGGTCGGCTGGACCTTCGCCGCCGGCGTCGCCGTGATGCTCCTGCTCCAGGCCCTCGGCCAGCGGATCGAGGCCGCGCACGCCGCGAAGGGGAAGAGCGATGCGCCCTCGATCGGCTCCTTCGTGGCGATCGCGATCGACGTCACGATCGACGGCCTCCTCATCGGCATCGCCTTCGCCGCCGGGAGCAAGGAGGGATTGCTCCTCACCCTCGCCCTCACGCTGGAGATGCTCTCCCTCGGCCTCTCGATGGCGGTCGAGCTGCGCGCGCTGAAGCGGTGGAAGATCGTGGCCATTCCCACCGGCATCGCGCTGCTGCTGCTGCTCGGGGCCCTCGCCGGCGGCACCATCCTTCGCGGCGCCTCCATCCACACCATCGCCGGGGTGCTCTCCTTCGGCTGCGCCGCCCTGCTCTACCTCGTCGTGGAGGAGCTGATGGTGGAAGCGCACGAGAACGCCGAGACGCCGTTCGCCACCGGCATGTTCTTCGTGGGCTTCCTCATCTTCCTGCTGCTCGGGATGGTGGTCTGAAGCGACTGCTCCCGGGGAACAGCATGCCACCCGCCCGGACCCGTAGATCACCCGAAGCCAGGACCGGCGCACTCCGCGCAAATGCCGGCGCACGCATCGCAAGGACCGGAGTACTCATTGCGAGGCCGTGCGAAGTCGTTTTGAACCCATGCGGACTCGTTTCGAACCCGTGCGCACTCGTCTCAAACGCCGGCGCACTCCGCGGAAATGCTGGCGGACTCCGCTCGAATGACGGCGAACTCGTGGTGAAGGGCGGCGCACTCACGTCAAACCCCGGCGGACTCATCTCAAACGCCGGCGCACTCCGCGGAAATGCTGGCGGACTCGTTGCGGGGGGCGGCGCATGCATGTCGAACGGCAGCGCAGACATTTGCGGCGGCGGCGTACCGCCCGTAAACCGCGGACTATGCTCCGGGAAGGCGTGACTGCGCTCCGCGAATGCCGGACCATCCCCGTCCTCCCCCGGTCCAGCGACCGGGAGACCCCGACTCCTTCTCCCCCGCCGCGTTGCCTTCGCGTACCTTTCCCGCCATGCCTAATCCCATCCGCTTCGTCTTCGGCGTCCACCTGCACCAGCCGGTGGGCAACTTCGACTCCGT
>JBGASX010000019.1:0-61873 GCA_044229445.1 Gemmatimonadales bacterium
TGGGCACGATGGTCGAGACCGGCGCCACGCGGCAGATGTTCACGACCCCGAAGGAAGAGCGGACGGAAGCCTACATCACGGGACGCTTCGGATGACCACCATGACCCCAGATCGCCCGACCCCGGCACCCAAGGCCGACGTGGTGCCTGCCGGCCTCTCCGCACCACCCGCGATCCCGATGCTGCGGACGTCGCTGGCCTCGCGAATGCCATCCGCGGTCGCGGCCGAACCCGCCGTCACCGCGATCGCCGCCCGCGACTTCCGGTTCTCCTATGGCGGCGACAAGCTCACCCTCAAGGGGATCAGCCTCGAGATCCCGCGCCGGGCGGTGACGGCCATCATCGGGCCCTCGGGCTGCGGCAAGTCGACCTTCCTCCGCTCGATCAACCGGATGCACGACCTGATTCCCACGGCGCGCTACGAGGGTGAGCTGACGCTCGACGGTGAATCGCTGCTGGGCAAGGGGATCGATCTGGTGTCGCTGCGCCAGCGGGTGGGCATGGTGTTCCAGCGGCCCAACCCGTTCCCGAAGTCGATCTACGACAATGTCGCCTACGGACCCGCGCTCAACCGGCTGGTGCCCCGCCGGGACCTGCCGGACATGGTCGAGCGCTGCCTCCGTCAGGCGGCACTCTGGGATGAGGTGAAGGACCGGCTCGACTCCGACGGCACCGGACTCTCCGGCGGCCAGCAGCAGCGGCTCTGCATCGCCCGCGCGCTCGGCAACCAGCCCGAGGTGCTGCTCATGGACGAACCGTGCTCCGCGCTCGACCCGATTGCGACCCAGAAGGTCGAAGAACTGATCTTCGAGCTCAAGAAGCAGTACACCATCGTCATCGTGACGCACAACATGCAGCAGGCTGCTCGCGTGAGTGACCGGACCGCCTTCTTCGATCGGGGGGAGATGATCGAGTTCGGTGAGACCGAGCGGATCTTCACCAGCCCGGCGAACGAGCGCACGGAAGCGTACATTACCGGGAGATTCGGATGAGCGTCGACATGCACCGCCACTTTCACGACGAGCTGAATGACGTCAAGGTCCGCCTGCTCACCATGTCGGGAGAGGCGGAGGCGGCGCTGGGGCTGGCGGTGGAGGCGCTGCTGGAGCGGGACAGCACCAAGGCCCGCCGCGTGATCCAGAGCGACCGGGTGATCGACACCATGGAGATGGAGATCGAGGAGGCGTGCATCAACCTCCTCGCCCTGCAGCAGCCCATGGCGCGCGACCTCCGGATGCTGACCTCCGCGCTCAAGATTGCGAACGATCTCGAGCGCGTGGGCGACCACGCGGTCAACATCGCCCAGTCGGCCGACCGCCTCGCCCAGGCGCGCCCCATCACGCCGGAGCCCGAGATCATCGAGATGGCCCGGCTGGCGCGGGAGATGCTCTCCGATGCCCTGGAAGCCTTCATCCGCGGCGATGCGGCCGAGGCGCGGGAGATCTGTCTCCGCGACGACAAGGTCGATACTCTTCACCGGTCGGTGTTCCGGATCCTGCTCACCCACATGATGGAAGACCCGCACATGATCGGCGCGGGGATGGAGCTCTTCCTCGTGAGCCGCAACCTGGAGCGCGTCGCCGACCTTGCCACCAACGTAGCCGAAGACGTGGTCTTTCTGGTCGAGGGCAAGTCGATCAAGCACCACGCGGAGGACCGGGGAGAGCCCCGCGCCTCCGGCCAGCACCGGAGCCCGACGTCCGCATGAGCGTTGTCCCCCTTCCTGAGCGCCGCGAGCGCCTCGCCGCCATCGATGTCGGATCCAATTCGATCCGGCTGCTCGTCGCCGAGTATGGTCCACACTCGGGCCTGACCGTCATCGATGAGGTGAAGGAGCAGCCTCGGCTCGCCGCCGGCGTCGCGCAGACGGGACGGCTAGACCCGGCCGCCATGGAACGCGCCATCGGGACGCTCAGGCTGATGCATGAAGTCTGCGAACGGCGCGGGGTGGCGCGGATCGCCGCCGTTGCGACCGCGGCGGTTCGGGAAGCCACCAACGGTGAGGAGTTCATCCGCCGGGTCAAGGCGGAGATCGGGCTCGATCTCCGGATCATCGACGCCGAGACCGAGGCCGCCCTCTCCTACCGCTCGGTGGCGCATCACTTCCCGCTCGAAGGGGGACGGACCGTCGTCGCCGACATCGGCGGCGGAAGCCTGGAGCTGATCGGGGCGGTGGACGGACTCATCGAGCACAGCCTCTCCCTCCCGTTCGGGGCGGTGCGCCTGACGGAACTGCACCTCGCCGGCCAGACCGACCAGCGGGCGGCGATCAAGAAGCTGCGGGAGTACGTGGGGCGCCAGTTCCGGCGGAAGCTGCCGCTTCGAGACTGGAGTGCGGCGCGGCTGATCGGCTCGGGGGGATCGTTCACCAACCTGGCCCGGATGGCCGCCGCGCGACGCGGCATGTCCGCCGCCGATCCGGTGCACGGTTCGGCGGTGACCATCGCCGAGATCGAGCACCTGCTGGACTGGCTTGCGGGCCTGAGTCCCGAAAAGCGGGCCCAGGTCGACGGACTCAATCCGCAGCGCGCCGACATCATCGTCGCGGGCCTCGCGGTCACGGCGGAACTGCTGGAACGGATCGAAGCGCGGGAAGTGAAGGTGAGCGCGTTCGGCCTGCGGGAAGGGCTGCTGCTCGACATGGCCGGCGCCGGCGCGAGCCCGGCCGCCGTCGAACCGCTGCGGCTGATCCGGGAGTTCGCGGAGCGCTGCCACTGCGACCGGCGGCACATCGAGCACGTCCGCATCCTGGCGCTCAATCTCTTCGACCTGCTGGCGGACAAGCTCGACGCCACGGACGAGGAACGCGGCTTCCTCGAAGCGGCGAGTCTGCTGCACGACGTCGGCCAGCTGGTGAACTATCGCAAGCACCATCAGCACAGCTACCAGCTCATCATGCACGGCGAGCGGTTGCCCTTCTCCTCCCGGGAACGCCAGCTCGTCGCCCTGATCAGCCGCTACCACCGGCGCCGGGGGCCCCGGAAGAAGCACGCGGAGTTCGCGGCGCTGCCGAAATCGGACCGGGCGATCGTACGGCGCCTGGCCGGCATGCTGCGGATCGCCGAAGGTCTCGACCGGGGGCACACCGCGATCGTGGAGAAGCTCGCGATCGAACTCTGTCCGACCCGCCTGACGATCAAGGCAGTGCCCCGCTACGCGGGCGCGGATGTGTCGCTGGAGTGCTGGGGGGCGCAGGAGCAGGCCGACGTGCTGGCGCGGGTGATGGCCCGGGAAGTGGTGATCGAACCGGCGGTGTGAGCGGGGCTCAGCCCAGGATTGCACCCAGCGCCGGCGCCGCAGGCCCGCAGAGCTCCCCCCAGCCCACGGCCGCAGAGGTTCCGATCCGGTCGGCGCCGGCCAGCAGCATCCGCCGCGCCATGTCCACCGTGCGGATCCCTCCCGAGGCCTTCACCCCGGCCCGCGTGCCCACGATGCGGCGCATCAGCGCCACGGCCTCCACGGTCGCGCCTCCCGCAGGGTGAAATCCCGTCGACGTCTTCACGAACGCCGCCCCCGCCTCTAGTGAGGCGAGGCACGCCGCTTCGACTTCCCCGGCGGCAAGCGCGGCTGTTTCCAGAATCACCTTGACCGGTCGCCCGAGCGCCGCCTCGACCACGGCCTCGATCTCGAAACGCACCAGATCCCAGCGTCCCTCCTTCGCGCGGCCGAGCGACATCACCATGTCGATTTCATCGGCCCCCGCGGCAACGACGAGACGGGTTTCCGCCACCTTGGCGGCGAGTCCGCTCGCACCCAGCGGAAAGCCGACGACGGCCGCCGTCCGGATGCCGGCCTGCCTGACACGGGCCGTGGCCGCACCGATCCACTGGCCGTTCACGCAGACCGTCCCGAGCTGCAGCCGGATCGCGTCCCCGCAGAGGCGCAGGATGTCGGCCTCCATGGCCTCCGGCTTGAGCAGCGTATGATCGATCAGCGCCCCGAGTCCGCGGTCACTGGCGTAGGGGGCGAGCCACGGCGGAAGCTGGCTCACGGCAGTCCCGCCATCGCCGCGTGCGCCGCCACCAGACGGGAGTTCCGGAAGAGGGGAGTCAGGGCGAGTCCGGCCAGGAAGCCACCAACATGGGCCCAGAAGGCGACCCCTCCTCCGCCACCGCTGCTCAACGTCCCGCTCAAGAGCTGCAGGACGAACCAGTAGCCGAGCATCACATAGGCGGGGAGCACCACCATGCGCGCCCAGAACCCGAGGAAGACGAACGTCCGTACGCCGGCACGCGGGAAGAGCGCGACGTACGCCCCCATCACCCCTCCGATCGCCCCAGAGGCACCGACCATCGGGACCACCGAATCGGGCCCGGCGAGGACCTGCGCGGCCGCCGCCGCGAGTCCCGCCAGGACATAGAAAGCGATGAACCGGAATCGTCCCATCACATCCTCGACGTTGTTCCCGAAGATCGCGAGAAACCACATGTTGCCGAGCACGTGCAGCCAGCTCCCGTGCACGAACATGGAGGTGAGCGGTGCGAATGGATTCGACCCTACCGACGCGCAGACGGGATGGACGGTGGCCTGCGCCACGGCCCCGGAATGAAGCGTGGCCAGCAGCTGCGCCGGAACCAGCCCCAGACCGCAGACCGCACGCGTGAGCGTTGGCTCCGCCCCCATGCCCTCGACCACAATCCACACGGCGAGGTTGAGCGCGATCAGGACGTAGGTGACCACCGGGACGCGGAGCGTCGGATTCTCATCTCGGATGGGCAGCATGCTCGAAAACTATCGCACCCCGCGGCCGCCCGCCTCCGCCGCGCGTGCCCGCCACAAGCGGTCGACCGTCCTTTCCCCTGCCAAGTTACGGGGCCTGGTGGGCACTGACCCTGCCAAATGCTGCCAAAAAGGCCGAAAAATCCGGTATACCACTTGCCATCCCCTCCTGCGACACCGAGGACACGGCCCTCGTCTCGCTGTGGCCGGCACGGTCCATCACAGAAACAGGAAAGGACTCCCATGGGCTCCAAGATCATCGGAATCGACCTCGGCACGACCAATTCGGTCGTGGCAGTCATGGAGGGAGGCGATCCCGTCGTCATCCCGAACGCCGAGGGCGGCCGGACGACACCGTCCGTGGTGGCATTCACCAAGGACGGGGAACGCCTGGTGGGCCAGGTGGCGAAGCGTCAGGCCGTCACCAATCCCAAGCAGACCATCTTCTCGATCAAGCGCTTCATGGGTCGCCGGATGCCCGAGGTGACCGAGGAAGTTCGCCGGGTTCCCTATAAGGTCGATTCGGGGACCAACGGCCTGGCCGCCGTTGAGATTGCCGGCAAGAAGTACACGCCCCCCGAGATCTCCGCGATGATCCTGCAGAAGATGAAGCAGACCGCGGAGGACTACCTCGGCCACACGGTCGAGAAGGCCGTGATCACCGTCCCGGCCTACTTCAATGACGCCCAGCGGCAGGCCACCAAGGACGCCGGCAAGGTCGCCGGCCTCGAGGTGCTGCGCATCATCAACGAGCCGACGGCGGCCGCACTCGCCTATGGCCTCGACAAGAAGAAGGAAGAGAAGATCGCGGTCTTCGACCTCGGCGGCGGTACCTACGACATCTCGGTGCTGGAGCTGGCGGAGGGTGTCTTCGAGGTGAAGAGCACCAATGGCGATACCCACCTCGGCGGCGACGACTTTGACCAGCGCCTGATCGACTGGCTGGTCACCGAGTTCAAGAAGGACCAGGGCATCGACCTCTCCAAGGACGCGATGGCGCTCCAGCGGCTCAAGGAAGCCGCCGAGAAGGCCAAGATGGAGCTGTCGAGCACCCAGCAGACCGACATCAACCTGCCGTTCATCACGGCGGACCAGTCGGGACCCAAGCACCTGAACATCACGCTGACCCGGGCGAAGTTCGAGCAGCTGGTGGACGACCTCATTCAGCGGACCATTCCGCCGATGAAGCAGGCGCTCAAGGATGCCGGCCTCGAGCCTGGCCAGATCGACGAAGTGATTCTCGTCGGCGGCTCGACCCGCATCCCGAAGATCCAGGAGATCGTCAAGAGCTATTTCGGCAAGGAGCCCAACCGCTCCGTGAATCCGGACGAGGTCGTGGCGATCGGCGCCGCCATCCAGGGCGGCGTGCTGGGCGGCGAAGTGAAAGACGTGCTGCTGCTCGACGTGACGCCGCTCTCTCTTGGCATCGAGACGCTGGGCGGAGTCACGACGGTGCTGATCCAGCGGAACACGACCATCCCGACCAAGAAGTCGGAAGTCTTCTCCACTGCAGAGGACAACCAGACGACCGTCGAGATACACGTGCTCCAGGGTGAGCGCCAGATGGCCGTCGACAACCGGACCATCGGCAAATTCCAGCTCACCGGGATTCCGCCGGCACCGCGCGGCATGCCGCAGGTCGAGGTGACCTTCGACATCGACGCGAACGGCATCCTGCACGTCTCCGCCAAGGACAAGGCGAGCGGCAAGGAGCAGAAGATCCGTATCGAGGCCTCGAGTGGCCTCTCGGACACCGAGATCGAGAAGATGGTGAAGAGCGCCGAGTCGAATGCGGCCGAAGACAAGAAGCGGCGCGACCAGATCGAGGCCAGGAACCAGCTCGACGGCCTCGTGTACAAGGTCGAAAAGGACAGCAAGGAGTGGGTGGACCGTCTGTCGGCCGACGTGAAGTCGCGCCTCGACAACGCGGTCGAAGGGGCGAAGGGCGCGCTGAAGAACGGCGACCCTGACCTCATTCAGAAGGCGCTCGACGAGCTGAACGGAGCCTACTCCGCCGCTGGCGCCTCGCTCTACCAGGGCGCCCAGAGCAGTTCAGGCGGGGGCCAGGAGACGGGAAAGACCGACGCCGGCACCGCCCCCAAGGAGGATGTCGTCGAGGCGGACTACGAGATCGTGGACGACCAGAAGAAGTCGTAACGTTTTCGCTGGCAGTAGCTTAGCAGGAGACATCAGGGGACGGATGCGGGGCCGGTACGGCCCGCCCCGTTCCCTGTTCTCCGTTACCCGGATGCGACCCAAACCACATCAGGGGCATCAGACGTAGGTTAGATTGGGACAGCTCTCATTGGAGATCCAGATGTCCGTTCGCTCGCTCAATTGGCTCAAGTTCGGTGGCCTGGTGACGCTGGCCTTTGCCCTCGGCCTCCTCTTCGCCGGCCTCCTCGATCTGCCCAGTCGTTCCTCGGCCCAGGAGCGGGCCCGGGTCGCCTCCGTGCAGACGGTGCAGGCACCTTCGATTCCGCAGGCGAAGATGCTGAGCGACCTGAGCGATGCCTTCGCTGCCGTCTCGGAGCAGGTGCGCCCCAGCGTGGTCTTCATCAAGAGCCAGCGGACCGAGAAGGTCCGCAAGGTTCCGCCGGGCATGGAGCAGTTCTTCCATAATCTGCCGAAAGGCCCGCAGGTGGAGCGCGGTAGCGGCTCCGGATTCATCGTCTCGGCCGATGGCTACATCCTGACCAACAATCACGTCGTCGAGAATGCCGAGAAGGTCACCGTCCGGCTGTTCGACCGGCGCGAGTTCACCGCCAAGGTTGTCGGCGCCGATCCGCTGACCGACGTGGCGGTGGTGAAGATCGACGCACCTCGGCTCACCCCGGCGGCGTTCGGGAACAGCGACAACACCCGGATCGGTGACTGGGTCCTGGCGATCGGGAACCCGCTCGGGGATCAGTTCACCTTTACCGTGACCTCCGGCATCATCAGCGGCAAGGGTCGTCGCCTCGATGGGCTGCAACGGAGCCGGGCGGCGATCGGCGACTTCATCCAGACCGACGCGGCGATCAACCCGGGCAATTCTGGCGGGCCGCTCGTGAACGTGCGGGGAGAAGTCATCGGCATCAACAGCGCGATCGCGAGCGAAACCGGCTACTACTCCGGCTACGGATTCGCGATCCCGATCAACCTCGTGCGCACGGTGATGAACCAGCTTGTCGCGACGGGCAAGGTGCAGCGCGCGGCCCTGGTCATTGAGGTCAAGGATGCCACCGAGAATGACGCCGCCTACGTCGGACTCAAGGAGATCCGGGGTGTGGTGGTGGGCGGATTCCCCGACGGCATGGATTCTCCCGCCAAGCGTGCGGGCATCGAGCCGGGCGATGTGATCATCTCCATCGACGGTCAGCCGGTGAGCTATGTCGCCCAGCTGCAGCAGCTGGTCGGGTTCAAGCATCCCGGCGAAGCCGTGAAGGTGGAAGTCGCCCGGAAGGGCGGCGTGCGGAAGGTGTTCACGGTTCGCCTGATGGAGCAGGGCGGCGAAGACAGCGACTCGACGTCGGATGCGCAGGACACCCCCAAGCCGAGCACCGACGATGCCGTCAGTGTCGAGGAACTCGGGGTATCCGTGCAGGCGCTCAACGCGCAGTCCTCGCAGGAGTTCGACCTGCCGAAGGACACCCGCGGCGTGCTGGTGACCGAGGTCGATCCGAACGGCCCCTCCTACGGCAGCCTCTTCGCGCTCAGTGAAGGCGGCCCTGACATCATCCAGTCGGTCGAGGGCACTCCGGTGAAGACCGAAGCGGACCTCCGCGCCGCGCTCAAGGCGGCCGGCAAGAACGCGATCGTGACGCTGAAGATCTTCAATCCGCAGGCCCCATCCCGTATCGTGCGGATCCGGCTGCAGTAGCAATCGATCGCTGCACGTGCACGAGGGCCCCGGCGAGCATCGCCGGGGCCCTCGTTTTTCCAGGCGCGGCAGGAACTATATTCTGAAGCGTTCGGCGGCCATGGCGGAATTGGTATACGCGCCAGACTTAGGATCTGGTCCCGCAAGGGTTGTCGGTTCGAGTCCGACTGGCCGCATACGTACGACCGTTGCCCCGCACTCCCTCGGATGCCCCCATCCGGCCCGCATCCCGCTCGTCAGGCGACCGCTCCTCCGCGCCGGCCCCCGCCTCAGTCCAGCCCCATCAGTCTGAACAGATAGAGCGTGAGATCGACCGGGTGCCGCTCGAGCAGGTGCACGCCGCAATAGAACGTCCCGGCGAACGGCGACCCCGCCGGCGGAATGATCTGAAGATCGTACTTCGCCTGGGGCAGCCCCATGATCCGGAAGCGACCGCCGCCGCGAGTCACGACCCGCGCGACCTCGACGCCCGGCCGGCCGCAACCGGGCGGCGGAGGGGGAGGCGGATTCGTGTCAGGCGGCACCGTATCGATCGGCATGGTGTCGCGCATCCCCGAATCGAGCACGAATGGCCGCAGCACCAGGCCGCTCCGCAGCATCGAATCGACCGGCACGGTGTCCACGGGAACCGTATCGACCGGAATCGAGTCCACCCGATACACGATGATCTGAACGTCGCGGAGCGGAACAGCGTTGCTGTCCGGCGCTGGCGTGAATCCGAACACGGTACCCGTGATCAGCGTCTGCGTGTTGCCCCGAAGCGCGGAGGCAGCCGCACTCTCCGGCCCTGAGGTGTCGGACGCACAGCCTGCCATCAGCAGCAGGGCCAGGGCACAATTGTGACGAAACCGCATACAGCGTTCCCCCTTTCAGAAACAGGTCTGCGAGCTTCACCCATGACGCCCGTCGTGCTGTGCGGTCGCGCGGGATCGAACCGTCCCCGACCTCGAGCGCTGCACAAAACGAATCCGTGCGGCATCCGTAGTGACCCGGCGATCCGTGGCGAAGTCACGCGCCGGCCACGGCAGGCTCCGCTGTGACCATTCCGTCTCTGAATGGGTCTATCTCCAATGACCGCAACCGATGCCGAGCTGGTCGCGCGGGCACGCGGCGGCGACCTCGCCGGGTACGCCGAGCTGGTGGCGCGGCATCGGAGCAGTCTGGAACGGTACGCGTTTCATCTGCTCGGATGCCGCGAAGATGCGGAAGACGTGTTGCAGGAGACGCTGCTGCGCGGCTATCGCGCGCTGGACCGGTGCGAACAGCCGGATCGGGTGCACGCCTGGCTGCTGCAGATCCTGATCAACCGCTGCCGCACGCGGCTCTCCCGGCGGGACCGGATCGTCCGGGACGCGGAAGGGGATCAGGCCTTCGAGCGAGCGGTCGTCGCCGATCAGAGTGATGGTGCGGCGTGGCGGGAGGAAATTCAGCGCGCGCTCGCGGCGCTACCACCGGAGCAGCGGGAGGCCTTTCTGCTGAAGCACGTCGAGGAGTTGAGCTACGAAGAGATCGCGGCACTGACCAGCTTGTCCGTGCCGGCGCTCAAGATGCGGGTGAGCCGGGCCTGCGAACGGATGCGCCAGCTTCTGCGGGATGTCTACCATGCTCGATGACGATTCGCCGGACCACGGCCCCGCCCTCGCAGCAGCGCTGCGGGAACTCCGCGCCCCGATCCGGCCGCCGAGTCAGGCCGCCGAGCGGGTGCTCGGCCAGCTCAGGCGGGAGCGACGGCGTCGGCAAGCGTGGTCCCTCGCCCTGGCGGCGGGACTCGGCGCCATCTGGCTGGCCGTCCGTGCCCCCGACACCACCCGTCCGGTCCGCTTCACACTGCGAGCGCCGGCATCGACCCGAGTCACGCTGACCGGCGACTTCAACGACTGGAACGCCGGGCAGCTTCCGCTCCAGGCCCGCGCCGGCGAATGGAGCGTGACGCTCCGTCTCCGACCCGGTCGCTATCGCTACGCATTCGTGCTGGACGGCGCTCGCTGGGTTGCAGATCCCCGGGGTCCCACCGCCACGGACGATGACTTCGGCACCCCGACCTCGGTGATCACCGTTGCGCGCTGACCACCTCCGCCTCCTCGCGCCCCTGCTGCTCACGGCGCTGCTCGGGCCCGCACTGCCCCTCGCGCTCTCGGCACAGGATGCGCGGCTGACCGCCCGCCTGCCGGCGGGGATCGCCACCGTGGCCCAGCGACTGACCGACACCGCCTCACACGAGAACCTCCCGACCGAGCCGCTCATCCAGAAGGCGCTGGAGGGCGAGAGCAAGGGAGCCGACTCCGCGAGCATCGTGCGGGCAGTGCAGGCGCTGCTCGAGCGGCTGCGCGTCGCGCGCAGGGCCCTGCCTCGCGGTACCGAGCCGGAGCTGGTAGCCGGCGCGGCCGCGCTCCGCGCCGGGGCAAGCCCGGCATCGCTCACCGCGCTTCGCGCGCTGCGGCGGGACCAGTCCCTGGTCGTGCCGCTGAGTGTGCTGGCGGATATCATCGCCGCGGGCATCACTCCGGAGCGCGCCTGGACCAGCGTCCGCGACATGGCGAATGCTGGCGCGGGCGATGCCGCCTTTCTGGCGCTGCGGGACCGCCTGACAGAAGGGCGTGGGGTCGTCGAGGCGCTGCCGCCGGAGTCCAGGCGTCCGCCCGTCGATGCCCCTCCCGTCGCACGGCCGGTACGGCCATGAGAAGCTTCCCCGGACGCGGGCGCTGGCTCCTGCTTGCCCTGCTCGTGACGGGTGCGCACCCAGCCGTCGCGCAGATCGAGGCCCTCGTGGACATCGGCGTACGGGACGGGCCGGTCGGGGGGGGCGGCACTCGCTCCCACTGGGCCATCGCCCCGTCGCTGCGCTACGAGCGGGCGCGTCTCAGGCTCACTGCCGAGGGAGAGTACCGCGACTTCGGGCGATTGGGTCACGGTTTGAGCGGCGCATTCGACGGATCCTGGTTCGTGCGGATCGGAGGCCCGCTGCGGGGCGAGATCACGACGGCGATTCGTGCCACCGGCGGGGGGCCCACCTCCTCGGCCATGCTCTGGAATGGCGGCGGACGGGTGCACCTCGCCGGACCGACAGCCGGGCTTTGGCTCGGCAGTCAGGCGGGCGGGGGTACGAAGTCCCCTTCATTCCAGTGGGACGCCGCCGCCTGGCGACGGATCGGCAACCTGACCTTCCAGGTGCAAGGATCCCAGCTGACCCTGATCGATCGCGTCCTCCGGGAAGGGGTCGCCCCCGACACGCTGACGCCCCGCCCCGACACGCTCTATCACGACCAGGCCAGGATCACGACCGATGTGGCCGCATGGCTCCGCTGGACCCCGCCACGCACCGAGGTGGCCGTGGCGCTCGGCCGCCGCTATGGGATCTCCGAGGTCGCGGGAGTCATCGGCGGAGTGCCGGGAGACGGGAGCGGATCGGGACTCCGATCGAGCATCGGCCGCCAGACGACGTCCACCTGGTGGATGCTCGAGGGCACCTACTGGCTGGCGGCGCGGTGGGGACTCACCGCGAGCGTGGGCCGCCGTCCTCCCGACAATCAACTGCGCACCCCGGGCGGACGCTTCCTTCAATTCTCACTTCGCACCGCGGTGGGCCGGGGAGGACGCACACCCTCGGCCCGAGCGCCGGCAGCGCAGCGAGAGTTCCGCGTGCAGCGGATCGAAGGGGAGATGGTGGAACTTCAGCTCGTGGCGCTCGGTACGAGCCGGGTCGAGCTTCGCGGCGATTTCACCGACTGGCGGCCGGTGGAGATGGAAAATCGTGGCGGCGGGCGGTGGCGACTGCGCCAGCTGATCAGCATCGGCGTTCACAACCTGAGCGTCCGCTACGATGGAGGGCCGTGGGTGCCACCTCCGGCCACGAGCGTCGTGACCGACGAGTTCGGTGACGAAACGGGCGTGGTGGTGGTGGATTGAGCGTGAATCGGAGGGGGACGGCGACCTGCGGAACGATCAGATCCGCGTGGCGGTGCTCGGACGCCGAAGCAGGGCGACACGGACGGCATCGACCACCAGGCGCAGATCGTCCATCTTGGAAATCAGCGGGACTCCCCGCTGCTCGATGGGGCCGTGCACCCGCGGGTCACTCGCCGCGCCGGTGAGAAAGACGACCCGATTGACCAGCCCTGGCACCACCTCCATCAGGCGGTCATAGAACTCCACTCCGTTCAACTCCGGCATCAACACGTCGCTGACGACGGCATCGGCCGGCCTTCCCGCCGCGACATGCTGCAATGCCTCGGCTGCCGAGGCAGCCTCCTCGACCGCGAATCCCCCTCGCTCGAAGAATGCGCGCATCGCCCGGCGCATCGAAGGCTCATCGTCGACGAGGAGGATGGTGAACACAGGTCCTTTTTCCACAATGAGTTAGATCGGATGCTCCCGCCCTCGCACCAGCGCCTCTCAGCGGCCCCACGAGGCTTCCTTGGCCCCCGGCACACCGGTGCGGGGAACTCCACGTCCCCACTATCGGCAGTGGGAGCCTTTCATTTGACCCCCGGGGACAGGCATGGGTAGATTGCCGCCCATGCCGGATATCTCCGTAGTCAAGACCAAGGAAGACGCCGCCTCGAAATCGCTGAAAATCACGGTCCCCGTGGATCGGATTCAGCAGGCGGAAACGAAGGCCCTTCGCTACTACAGCAAGCAGGCGCGCCTCCCCGGTTTTCGCCCGGGCAAGGCCCCGGAGGCCGTGGTGCGCCGCCGCTTCAGTGAAGCGATCCGTCAGACCGTGCTGGAGGAGCTGATCCGGGAGAGCTGGGATGTCGCCCAGACGTCGGAGAATCTCAAGCCGATCGCCGAACCGCACGGCTTCACCGTGCAGCGCAGCGTGAAGCCGGTGACCGATCAGGACATCGACGAGAAGCTCAAGGACCTCCAGGAGCGCAAGGCCAACTGGATCCCGATCGAGGGCGAAAAGCCCGCCCCGGGCCAGATGGTGCGCGTCGAGGTGGCCCCATTTGACGGTGAAAACGTCGGCCAGTCGCAGCCATACACGATGGTCCTGGGCGAGGGACGGGCGCTGCCGGATGTCGAGGAGCGGGTGATGACGCTGCTCCCCGGTCAGACGGTGGACGCCGATGTCCGCTTCCCGGACGACCATCCCGATGAGAGCAAGCGCGGCCAGTCCCGGAAGGTGCGGATCACGCTGCACGAGGTAAAGCGGCAGGAGCTGCCCGCCCTCGACGATGCCTTTGCCCGCGAGGTGGGCGACTTCGAGACGCTCGCGGCTCTCCGGGACGCCATCCGTGCCGATCTCACCCAGGACGCCGCGTCGCAGGCCGATGCGAATGTGCGCCAGGAGCTGCTGCAGCAGATCTACGGCACCAACGACGTGCCGGCGCCGGCCTCGCTCGTCAACAAGCTGATTCAGGGCTACATGCAGGCGTACCAGATCCCCGCCGAGCAGGCCGAGGCCTTCGGGCAGGAGTTCCGGCCCGTGGCCGAGCAGCAGGTGCGCCGGGAGCTGGTGCTGGACACCATCGTCGAGGCGCAGGGACTGAGGGCGACGGAGTCCGACCTCGATCAGAGGGTCACCGCGCTGGCTGCGAGCCGGAATCTGCCCACCGGCCAGTTGTACGCCCAGCTCGAAAAGGCCGGTCGCCTGCGCGACCTGGAGCGGTCCATCACCGAGGAGAAGGCATTCGCCTGGCTCCTCCAGCAATCCACCGTCGTCGACGCCTGAGCCCAAGACATGGCCACTCTGTTTCCTCCGTATGTCATCGAACGGTCCAGCCGCGGCGAGCGGTCGTACGACATCTTCTCGCGCCTGCTCATGGACCGGATCGTATTCCTGGGCGCGCCGATCAACGACGATGTCGCGAACATCGTGATCGCTCAGCTGCTGTTCCTCGAGGCCGACAATCCCGAGCGGGACATCTATCTCTACGTGAACTCCCCGGGCGGCGTGGTCTCGAGCGGGCTCGCGATCTACGACACCATGCAGTACCTGAAGGCCCCGGTGAACACGATCTGCATGGGCATGGCGGCCTCCATGGGCTCGTTCCTGCTCTGCGCCGGACAGAAGGGCAAGCGCAGCGCGCTGCCGCACTCGCGGATCATGATCCACCAGCCGTCGGGTGGCGCGCAGGGCACGGCCTCGGACATCGAGATCCAGGCGCGCGAGATCCTCTACCTCCGCTCCAAGCTGAACGGCCTGTACAGCCAGCACACCGGCCAGCCGATCGAGACGATCGAGCGCGACATGGACCGGGATCGCTTCATGTCGGCCGAGGAAGCGCGGGACTACGGGCTGATCGACAACGTGATCACCAAGCGGAGCGAAATTCAGCCCGCGCCGGCGAAGTAAGCGCTTCTTCAGAACCCGCGACGCCGCGGGACCTTGACGGGTATCGGGGGGGAGGGGCAGAATTCCCTGCATCTCCCCCTGTCACTTGAGACCACGGGCACTGGGCGCATGTCGAACGACAAGCACCTCCGCTGTTCCTTCTGCGGAAAGTCGAAAGACTCGGTCCGGAAATTCATCTCCGGCCCGTCGGTCTATATCTGCAACGAGTGCATCACCCTCTGCAACGAAATCCTTGCGGAGGATGAGGAGCGCGATGTTGCGGATACCATCACGCAGGTCCCCACGCCCAACGAGATCAAGGCGGTTCTCGACCAGTATGTGATCGGCCAGGAACGCGCCAAGCGCACCCTGGCCGTTGCCGTCTACAACCACTACAAGCGCATCAACGCGACGAGCGGCCGCGACGGGGATGTCGAACTCGACAAGTCGAACATCCTGCTGATCGGCCCCACCGGCGTCGGCAAGACGCTCCTCGCGCAGACGCTCGCCCGCATTCTCGACGTTCCCTTCACCATCGCCGATGCCACGACCCTGACCGAAGCCGGCTACGTCGGCGAGGACGTGGAGAACATCCTGGTGCGCCTGCTGCAGGCGGGGGAGTTCAACGTCGCCGAGTGCGAGCGCGGCATCGTCTACATCGACGAGATCGACAAGATCGCGCGCAAGTCGGAGAACCCGAGCATCACGCGCGACGTCTCGGGCGAAGGGGTGCAGCAGGCGCTGCTGAAGATTCTGGAGGGCACGGTCGCCTCCGTCCCGCCCCAGGGCGGCCGGAAGCATCCGCAGCAGGAGTACATCCAGATCAACACCAAGGACATCCTGTTCATCTGCGGCGGCGCGTTCGACGGCCTCGAGAAGATCATCGAGACCCGGACCGGCCGGCAGCAGATCGGCTTCGCCCAGGAGAAGAAGGACGGGAAGGCCTTCGACAAGAAGAACCCGTTCGCCGAGGTGGAGCCGGACGACCTGCTGCGGTTCGGCCTGATCCCCGAACTGGTCGGACGCCTCCCGGTGGCAGTTGCGCTCGAGGCCCTCGACGAAGAGTCGCTGATGCGGATCCTCGTGGAGCCGAAGAACGCCCTCACCAAGCAGTACAAGAAGCTCTTCGAGATGGAGAACGTCGGGCTCACCTTCGATCCCGAGTCGCTCCGCGCGGTGGCCGCCAAGGCTCTCAAGCGCGGCACCGGCGCCCGTGGGCTCCGCGCCATCCTCGAGAGCATGATGACCGACATCATGTTCGATCTCCCCGCCCGCGACGACGTCCGGGAGGTGGTCATCACCAAGGAATGCGTCACCGATGACCACCCGCCGCTCGTCGTCACCGAGCGGGCGAGGCAGAAGCGGGAAGCATGAGTCCCCGGAAGGTCGCGGGTGGTGACTCCGGGCGGAGCGAGACGGCTCCGCCCTTTTTTCCGCCCGCCGTCGAGAGCAAGTCCCCCTTCGGCCACCTGCCAGTCACGTTCGTGGGCAGCTTTCCCGACGCGACCCGGCGGCTCGAGCCGTCGCTTCCCGAGATCATCCTGCTCGGCCGCTCCAACGTCGGCAAGTCGAGCCTGATCAACGCGCTCTTCGGCCGTCCGCTGGCGCGGGTCAGCAACACCCCGGGCCGCACCGCCCTGCTCAACGCCTTCCGGCTCCCCGACTTCTATCTGCTGGACGTGCCCGGCTACGGCTTCGCCCAGGTGGACGCGAAGGAAAGGGAGAGGTACAAGCACCTCGTCCAGGGACTCCTCACGCGGCGCACCACGATCACCGGGGTCCTCTGGCTGCTCGATCTCCGCCACGACCCGACCGCGGAAGACCGCTTCTACGGTGACCTGCTGGCCGAGCGCGGACTCCCGGTGCTCGTCGCCCTCACCAAGGCGGACAAGCTGCCGTTCGGACAGCGACAAAAGCGGCACCGGGAACTGCGGGAGATTCTCGGCATGCCCGACGAACAAATCCAGCTGACGAGCAGTACCACCGGAGAAGGACTCCACGAACTGGCCGCGAGCCTGCTCGCGGCCACGGCGACGCCGGAGGCAACCGAATGAGGTGGACACTGGCGGGGATCACGCTCGCCCTGGCGCTGGGCGCCGGGAACGCGGTCGCACAGTCAGCCGCCGAGGGGCCGGATCTGCCCCCCGTCGGTTTTGGCCGGCTGAATCAGGAACAGCTCAGCGTGCAGTTCACCAGCGGCGACATTCAGGTCCGGTTCCTGCCGCTGGACGAGCGGGTGCTCCGGCTGCTGGCCAACGATGGCTACGCGTCACTCCACGCGCTGGTCGATTCCAGGAAGACGGTGCTCGATTCGGCCGGAACGGCGGCAGGGATCTCGAGTCCCGGCCTCGTCATGGTCTCGTTCTTCGGACTTCGGGACGACGCCCGCTTCGACCCGGAGAATCTGAGCATCGTTTATCGGAGCCAGTTCTACCGGCCAGCCGCGATCGTCCCGCTCTCCGCCAATTTCAGCAATCGTCAGCTCCCGGTCCGGCGGGCGGCCTCGGCGATCTACATCTTCGAGCTTCCGATTCCAGTGTATGAAGAGTTCGACGTGGCGTACGGCACGTCGCAATCCAGTGGATGGAAGGACATTCTCTCGCGGCTGGATCGCGAGCGGGCCTGGGTCACCAGTCGGGCGCAGGCGGCCCGGCAGGACACCGCCGCCGCGAAGCCCTGACCTTTCCCGATCGGGCAGTGCACCGCGCCCCCTCCCCGCCAACGCGGAGAGGGGGCGCTCGACTTCAGACCGACCAGTGCCGCAGCACCCCAAGCGGAACGCGGCCCGTCACGAGCAGGGCCGTCGAGAGAGCGTCCGCCTCGATCCCGCTCCGCGTCACGACCGTGGCCTGGATCGATCGATCAGCGGGGCGTCCGGCGTGCGGGTCCATGACGTGGCCGACGACACGCGCCCCCAGACGGACGACGGCCACGGTGTTTGCGCTGGTCGCCAGCGCCTGATCCCGGAGCCGCGCGGTCGCGAGGATCGCACTATCGGCACGCGGATCGACAATATCGACGGCCCAGGCTGATGCTCCCGGCGGCGCGCCCAGGGCGAGCAGATCGCCGCTCACATCGAGGAGTGCCACCGAGATGCCGAACTGCCGCAGGATCTGTCTGGCGCGGTCGAGACCATAGCCCACCGCGATGCCACCGCAGTCGAGACGGGTGTGGCTCGCCGGCAGACGAATCCGGCCCTCCTCGAACTCGATCACCGCATTCCGTACCGCCATCTCGGCCTCGGCCAGTTCCCGCGCGCCGGGCGGCGCCTGGCGGCGCTCGCGAAATCCCCACACCCGCATGAGGGGTTCGACGGCGACGTTGAATCCGCCGTTTGTGAGCCGCCGGAAGTCTTCGGCGGCAGTGAGCACCGAGAGCAAATCGTGGTCAGCCCGGAACCATCCCCGGCCCGCCTGACGATTCAGCTCGGCGAGATCACTCGCATCGTCGAAGACCGAGAGCCGCGCCTCGATCCGGCGCAACTCGGCGAAGACGGCGGCGGCAGCTTCGTACCCGTGCTCCTCGGACTCGTGAAAGAGCCGCAGGTGCACCGGCTGCCCCATCGCCCACGACCACCGCTCGACGAAGCGCGGGCCCCGCCGAGCGCCGATCACGCCCGGCACCAGCATCACGGCGCCGGCGGCGAGAAAGTCGCGCCGCCTCACCGGTCGTCCCTCCAGCCCAGTTCCCGGAGCACCAGGAAGGACTGCGCGTAGAATGTCAGCGCCATGAGACCGCTCGAGAGCGCGAGCAAGAGGCTGAATCGCGGGTCGACATAGCGCATGAGCCACATCGCGCTGAACGAGACAAGAAGCGCAACGAACGGCTCGACGCAGAGCAGACGCTTCCATCGCTCCGGCACACGCTCGCAGAGCGCCAGACCGACCCCGCTCAGCACGAATACCGCGGCCATCGCCAACAGGTGGGTGTGGGTGAGCACGAGCATTTCGGGGAAGGACTTCGGAAACTGCATCGCGCCATCGGCGCTCTCGCTGCCGCGGTAATGATCGACGATCCCCGTCGGCGTCATTCCCGTCGTCACCCTCACGAAAACGAGCGCGGTGGAATATCCGGCCAGCTGCACCACGGTGAGCCAACGGGCCATCGCCCGGATCGCCGGAGGCATCGATCGCCATGCCGGACCACGCGGCGCACTCACAGGCGGCCGGCCTTCCGCCACCCGGCGAAATCGGCGAGTGCCCGCCGGATGCCGGCGGTCACCGCGTTGACGCTGATCGTGGCTCCCGAGATCCCTCGTACCTCCCGGCCGACCTCAAGCGGATCGCCGGGGCGCTTGCCGCGGAATTGCCGCCGCCACGGCTCGTAGGCAACCTCGCCGCCGTAGGATTCGCGATAGACGAGGATGTCGACATCCAGCAGGGCCAGCGAGGTATCGACCGCAACGAGATAGGTGATCGGCTGGTCCTTCCCCATCGCATTGCGGACGAGCGCATAACCCAGGAGCACATCGTCGCGCCGCGCCCGGATGACGACCGCAGATTCCGCAGTCACGCTGTCGACCCGGAGATCCCGGCCGAACAGCCGCTCCAGAGAGGCCGCCACCTTCTTCGGCGGAGCGGACTGCCCCTCAGCGGCCTGCGCTCCGAGCGCCAGGGCCGTGAGTACGGCGAGCTCACTCCACCGCATCAGAACTGGTATCCCAGGCCGAGGGCCAGCACGTCGTCCTCGGCGGCGTGCGCCCGGTCGCGACGGAACTGATAGTCCGCCTTCACTGCCACGTTCCAGAGCGGCTTGTACGTGACCCCGACGGTGGTGATGCGCCGCGCGAGCGCGCCATCGCCCGGCATGCCGGGGGCGAGCGACGCCCTGGTGTCGAAGCGCTCGTAACGAGCGAACCCGTTGAGTCTCTGAGTCGAAGCCGGCGCGAGCACCGAGAGCAGGTTGAACGCCCCCTCGGCGTACCAGCCCGCGATTCGCCGGGCGACACCGTTTCCGTAGACGGCGTTGATCGCCCCGGCATCCGGTACGCGGACATTCGCCGCCTCGACCCGGAAGGCGAAGGCACCGAGATCGTAGCGCAGGTCAGCGGCGAGCAGCGTGACCGGCGCGGAGAAGGTTCCCTTCCCCAGCGCCGAGTCGCCATTCGCGCTCCCGCCGTAGTAGGCCGAGCCACCGAGCTTGAGGCCGGCACGGCTCCACTCGATCCGGCCCGCGAGCGCCGGATTGGCGAAGCTCGCATCGCGCCCCTCCTGGCGACCGCCGCGAATGCCTGCGCTCGCGTCGAAGCCGGACGCCACCAGGCCGTTCACAACGAAGGCGCGATAGCTCAGGCCTTGCACGCCGGGCACCGTCCCGACCGCGCCGATGCCGATGTCCCGCCAGGTCGACGGAATGACGACCTCGCTGAATCCGGGTCGGCTTACGCCGTTGAAGGTCGGGGGCTCGTGCAGTTCGTTGATGATGCCGATCGGCAGGAGGAGGAGTCCGGCACGGAGGGTGAGCGGCTCGGCCACGCGGAAGTCGAGGTAGGCCTGTTCGAGTGCGACCTCCCCGCCCGATTCGCCGCCGGCGACCTTGGCGTCCTCGACCTCGAGTTCGGAGCGAAGGGTGATGCGGTCGCTGAAACGGTGGCCGACGAAGAGGACGAAGCGCGCCAGGTTGACTCGTCCCGGAGCTCCAGGGGCGTTCGAATTGGAGTAGTGGACTTCGCCGTACCCGCCGATGGTCGTGGCGGAGGGCTCGGCCTGGGCGGCGAGCGAGCGCGGGCAGATCGCTCCGAGGAGGAGCAGCAGCGTGGTGACGCGACGAGGCATGAGGCGCTCGAGAAGACTAGTTGAGAATGACTTTCAATAAAATACCCGGTAATAGTATTCCCGATTTCGGGAGCCGTCAACGAGCCGTGTGGCGACACCTTCGGACTCCCGGTAGACTCCGTCCTGCCATGGCCAACGACTCCTGATGGCTTCCCCGGCCCCGCTCCGGCCCCGTCTCCGAGACACCCTGCTCGCCTACCTCCCTGCGGCCGGGTGGTTCCTGGCGGCGCTGGGGACGGAGTTGCAGCCGGCTCCCCGTCATTCGCTCGCCCTGGCGCTGGCGCTGGGCGGTGCCGCGCTGGCGGCGCTGGGAAGCGAACGGCGCTCATGGCATGCGCAGATCGAGATCGCGGCCGCGATCGGCGCCATCCTCCTGATGGCGGTCAGCGGCCGCATGGCCTGGCTGCCGGCCTGCGCGGGCGCCGTCACCCTGATCGGCGTCTGGCGTCACACGCTGCTGGTCCGGCGCCGGCTCCGGGACCTCGAGAACGAGCGCCGGGCGCTCGCGACGCAGGTCGACCGGCGGATCAACGAGATCTTCTCCCTTCAGGAACTCAGCTACGTCCTCGCGGAATCGCTGCAGAGCGAGCGGATCGCGGGTCAGGTCGCGCGCTACGTGATGCGCTTCCTCAACGCCGAAGGCGCGGCGGTCGTGCTCGCGGGCGAAGGCGAGGCGGGCATGCTGGTCGCCACGGCGGAGGGATCGCTGGGTCATTGCGTCGGACAGCGACTCTCCGGCACTCCGGTCTCGCTGGTGACCCGGGCAAGCACGACGGAACGGATCGAGGTGACCAACGCCAACGAGCCGGAACCGGTGTTCCTCCTGCCAGGCCACCAGGTGAAGAGCGGGGCGGCCGCACCACTCCGCGCGCACGGACTCACGATGGGCGTCCTGGCCGTCGCCGACCGGCGGGAGGGCGGCTTCACGGCGGAGGATCTCTGGCTGCTGTCGACCGTCGCGACCCACGTGGCGGTGGTGATGGCCAACAGCCGGCTCTTCGAGATGGTGCGGCAGGCCAAGGAGGAGTGGGAGACCGCCTTCAACGCCCTGAGCGAGGGCATCGCGGTGCTCGATCCCGAGGGCCGCCTGACACGAGGCAACCGTGCCCTGGCCCGGCTCCTCGACCTTCCCTCGACCGCGCTGATCGGCCGATCGTTCTGGCCCACGGTGCTGGGCGAGGTCGACGGCGAGGACCGGCTGATCGGCGCCGCCCGGCGCGGCGAGCGACCGGCGCCGCTCGCGATCCGGAGCCTGGCGCTCGGGCGCCTCCTCCGGCTCACCGCGGCGCCGGTGGCGGAGACGGCGGGGCGGGTCGCGGTCGTCGTGCTGGTGGAGGACGTGACCGAGCAGCGCGCTCTCGAGACCCAGCTCATCCAGAGCGAGAAGCTCGCGGCCGTGGGCCAGCTTGTGTCAGGCGTCGCCCACGAGCTCAACAATCCGCTGACGTCGATCGCGGGGCTCTCCGAGTTCCTGCAGGACCGTCCGGGCATCGCGCCGCCGGAACGGGAGCATCTGCGGGTCATTCACGAGCAGGCGGAGCGGGCGGGCCGGATCGTCCGCAACCTCCTGACGTTCGCCCGGAAAGAGGCGCCTGGAGAGGCCGAGGTCGATCTCAACGACATCGTGGAGCGGACGGCGCTGCTGGTGGCCTACGAACTTCACCTCCGCGGCATCGAGCTGATCGAGACACGCAGTCCGGGCGAGCTCCTGGTCCGGGGCAACCGCGACGAACTGCAGCAGGTGCTCCTCAACCTGGTCAACAACGCCGTGCACGCCGTGCGCGATCTTCCCGCCGGCGCTCCGCGACGGGTTGCCCTGCTCACGGGTACCGAAGGCAATCAGGCGGTCGTGCGGGTGCGGGACAGCGGGGCGGGCGTACCGGAGCAGCTGGTGCCGCAGCTCTTCACGCCGTTCTTCACGACCAAGGAGCCGGGCAAGGGAACGGGGCTCGGTCTTTCGCTGAGCTATCGCATCGTCGAATCCCACGGCGGCCGGATCTGGTACCAGCCGGCCCCGGGCGGCGGGGCGGAATTCCTCACGAGCATTCCCCTGGCCCCGCGGGAAGGAGAAGCCGTGCCCGCCCCAGTCCCAAGGGCAGCCGGCGTCCGCAGCGGGGTGCTGCTGATCGATGCCGATCCGGGTTCGGAGGTGGTCGTCCGCGCGCTGTTCGAGCCGGCGGGCTATGAGGTGGAGGTCGTGCGGAGCGGTGCGGACGCCGTCACGCGCTACGTGGCGCGGCCGTGGGGGCTGACGATCGTGGATGGCGCGGTGTCCGCCGACGGGCGCCGGCTGCTGGTCGACCACCTCGTGGCGGAACCGGGTGCGCGGCTCATCGTCACGACGGCCGACACCCGGCTGGCCGAGCGGTGCCGCGCGATGGGGATTGCGGCCCTGCCGCGGCCATTCCTTCCCCGGGATCTGATGGCCGCCGCGGGAGACCTGCTCACCACGAACTGACGGCGGCGCCGGCCCGCGTCAGTACCCCGCGTCGCGTGCCTGACGAAAGGGCTGCACGTTCACCCGGCCGCGCAGCTGGCGTGCGACGGTCGCCGGATCCCGCGCGCCCCAGAAATTGCCGCCGGCATCGAGGGAGATCGCGTCAATGAGCCAGCGCCGGGCCGAGAGGAAGACATTGCCGGAGACCTCCGCGTCCGCCCCCGCGCTGTCGACCACCACCGCATCATCCACCAGATCGAAGAGATTGCCGCGCAGCTTGAGCCGGGTCGTCCGCTCGACCACGACGGCCTGCCGCACCTTGGCGATGGTGTTGTCGTCCACCCGATAGGCGGTGCTCGGCTCGTCGCCGTCGTGGGGCGCGAAGAGGTGGATGCCGATCCCGCCGCCGATGATCGTGTTCTCGGCAAGTTCGTTCTCGCCACCATGCTCGATCGCGATCGCGGCCGAGCGGGTGCCGAGAATGGTGTTGCCACGCACGACGCTGCCGCGGGTATAGCCGAGCCAGAAGCCGTAATCGGAGCTGTCCGCCCGGTTCTCCAGGAAGGTGTTCCAGGCGCTGAAGGTCGCCTCGAAGGCGTTGTGCCAGGCGTGGGTCGCGTCGTTCCGGATGACCATGTTCCCGAGCGACGGTGAGAGCTGGGGCCGCTGTCCGCTCAGGAAGAACCCGTCGCCGGACCAGGTCAGGTCGTTCTCGGCGATGAGGTTCGAGTCGCTCTCCTGACGGAGGAGCAGCGCGGCGCTGTCGCAGCCGCGGTGATAGGCCTCCGTCTCGCAGCGCACGTTGTGGTCGGCGCGGTTGCGGACGATGGTGTTCCGGGCCGACTTCCAGAGATGAATGCCCCAGCCCGAATTTCCCGATACATCGTTGTCGGCAATCCACGCCTCGCGGGTCTCGAAGAGCCCGATCCCGTTCTGGCTCCCGCGCGCGATCACCCCGGTGACCTGGGCCCCGCGGGTGCCCTTGAGATAGAGACCGGCGCCGTAGCCCTCGAAGACCGACGGCTGAAAGATGTCGAGCCAGTCGGCCTCGTCGAACTTCGCCGGCGTCGAGCGCAGCTGCTGCGCGCGCGATCCGGAGAGGTCGATGCCGCTCACCCGATGTCCGCGGCCTCCTTCCAGCCGGATGCCGTAGCGAAAGCCCCTGATCCGCCCGCCACGCACCACCACACTGTCCTGTCCGCGACTCAGGATGCCGATGCCGGTGAACTCGCTCGCGACCGTGTCGCCGCTCTCCAGGGTGACCCCGGTCAGATCGATGCGGGTCGACGGGCTGGTCACGACCAGCACACCACGCTCCCCATGATCCGTGATACGGTAGCGACCCGGACAGATCTTCACCTCGCCGGCCACCGGCGTGCCGGCCTTGTCCAGACGCAGGCAGGGGGCGGCGGCGAGGGAGAGCAGCGAGAACGCAGCGAGGAGCATCATGGACGCACCGGGAAGCCGCGCGACCGGAGGTAGGCTCGCGCCTCCGGCAGGGAGCGGCCCTGATAGTGGAAGATGGAGGCGGCCAGCACCCCATGCGCTCCGGCGTCGAACGCCTCGGCGAGATGCTCGAGATTCCCCGCGCCCCCCGACGCGATGACCGGGATCCGCACGGCCGACGAGGCCGCACGGAGCAGCTCGAGGTCATAGCCACGCTGGGTGCCGTCGCGGTCCATCGAGGTGAGCAGGATCTCGCCGGCGCCGAGCTGCTCGAGGCGCCGGATCCACTCGAGGCCATCGAGCGCGGTGGCCTCCCGGCCGCCGGAGATGAACACCTTCCAGGTGCCGTCCGGCTGGTGCCGGACATCCACCGCCGCCACCACGCACTGCGTCCCGAATGAACTCGCCAGCCGGTGGATCAGTTCCGGATCGCGGACCGCGGCGGTGTTGACGCCGACCTTGTCGGCCCCGGCCCGGAGCGCGCGTCCCGCATCGTCCACGGAGCGGATGCCGCCACCCACCGTGAAGGGAATGAAGATCGTATCCGCCACTCGCGAGACCATGTCCAGGATGGTCTCGCGCGCCTCGTGGCTCGCGGAGATGTCGAGGAAGACGAGTTCGTCCGCGCCCTCGGCGTCATAGCGCGCGGCCTGCTCCACCGGATCACCGGCGTCGCGGAGGGACTCGAAGTGCACACCCTTCACGACGCGGCCGTTGGCCACGTCGAGACAGGGGATGATGCGGCGGGCGAGCATGGGTGCCTTCAGCCGTCAGCGCCTGGCCAACGACGCGGTGAGATCCACGCGCAGGACATCCTCCAGCGGACCGGCATGGCCGCGTCCGAGCAGGATCTGAATATCGTCGAGCGCCCGCCGTTCGCGAGGCCAGGCGAGCCGGCCCTGCGCGGCGGGTATCGAGAGCCACTCCACGGCGTCATGCTCCGCCGAGATCCGGGGCGCGTCCTCCTCCACGAAGGCGGCGAAGACGGGGATCAGCCCGATCTCGTCGGTCGTGTGGCGGTAGAACGATTCCGTGCGGCTGAGATTGTAGAAGCGGACCGGCCGGAGCCCGGTCTCTTCGGCCATCTCGCGAAGGGCCGCATCGCACGGATGCTCACCCGCTTCGATGCTCCCGTGCACGACCTCCCACGAACCGGGACAGCGGCCGGCCGAGGAGCGCCGGAGGACGAGCGTCTCGAGACCAGTCGTGGCCTGGCGCAGCACGTAGACATCGACGAACGCCACGCGCATCGTGGTCATGGGCGCCAGTCCGCGAAGCGGGACAGCAGCTCGATCCCCACCCGCTGCGACTTCTCGGGATGGAACTGGGCACCGATCACGTTCCCCTCGCCCACGATCGTCGGGAAGGCGCCGTCGTACTCGGCGGTCGCGAGCGCGGCGCCGGGCGGCAGCGAGGCCGGGTGATAGCTGTGGACGTGATAGAAGAACTGCATCTCCCCGTGAAAGAGGCCGGCAAGCATGGGGTGGCGAGCGCCGTCTTCTGTCAGGCGGACGCCGGCCCAGCCGACGTGCGGCACCGGGAGCGCCGTGCGGAAGCGGATCACCTCGCCGTGGAGGAGCCCGAGTCCCTGCACCTCCGGCGCCTCCTCGCTCCGCGGGAAGAAGAGCTGCATCCCGAGGCAGATGCCCATCACTGGCTGCCCCGCCGCCGCCACGGCGCGGATCGCCTCGCCGAGCCCCGACAGCGCCAGGTTCTTCGCCGCCTGGCCGAAGTTGCCGACGCCGGGCACCAGCAGGTGATCGGCGCGGCGCACCTCGTCCGGATCCGCCGTCAGCGTCGCGGTGTGGCCGCTGGCGCCGAGCGCGCGCACCACGCTCTTGAGGTTGTTGACGCCGTAATCGACGACGACGATCACAGCACGCCCTTGGTCGACGGCACCCCGGAAATCCGGGAATCGCGGGTGGTGGCGAGATCCAGCGCGCGCGCGAAGGCCTTGAAGGTCGCCTCGACGATGTGATGCGGATTCTCGCCCCGGATCAGGTCGATGTGCGCGGTGAGGCCGGCATTGAGCACGAGCGCCCGGAAGAACTCCGGCGTCAGGAAGACGTCGTAGTCGCCCAGCATCTGCCACTTCGGAATGTCGACGTGGTACGAGAGGAACGGCCGCCCGGAGACATCGATGACGACGCGGACCAGCGCCTCGTCGAGCGGGACGGTGGCATCGGCGTAGCGCCGGATGCCCGCCCGGTCACCGAGCGCCTTCGCAATCGCCTGGCCGAGCACGATGCCGGTGTCCTCGACGGTGTGGTGGCCGTCGATGTGCAGGTCGCCGCGGCACTCCACGGTGAGATCCAGCAGGCCGTGCCGCGCGAGCGCGTCGAGCATGTGGTCGAAGAAGCCGATGCCGGTCTTCACGTCGGCGCGGCCCGTCCCGTCGAGATCGACCCGGACACTGAGCTGGGTTTCCTTGGTCTTGCGGCTGAGTTCAGCGCTGCGTGACATGGCCTGGGCCCTCGCGGGCGATGGAAGCGAACGCGCCGGAGGCCGCGTTCAGGGCTTGAGGATCGTGCCGAGCGCGGCGAGGACCGCATCCATGTCCTCGGACGTGCCAATCGAGATCCGCAGACATTCGCGCAGACCCGCGCCGGCGGACACATCGCGGACCAGGATGCCGAACTCCTCCAGGAGCCGCCGGAACAGCACCGCGGCGGGCAGCGCCTCACACCTGAGCAGCACGAAGTTGGCCGAACTCGGAAACACCCGGATGCCGGGGAGTTGCCGGAGCCGCGGGAGAAAGCGCTCCCGTTCGGCGACGATCGCCTGCGTGCGTGCGGCGAAGCGGTCCGCATGCTCCAGGGCGACCTGGGCGGCGACCAGGGTAATGGCGTTCACGTTGTACGGCAGCTTCGCCTTGGCGATCTCGCGGGCCACCTCGGGGTGCGCGAGCGCGTAGCCGAAGCGAAGCCCCGCCATGCCCATCGCCTTGGAGAAGGTGCGGAATACCACCACCCTCGGCGACTGGGCCAGCAGCCCGATCGCCGTCGGACCGCCGAACTCCTGATAGGCCTCATCGCAGAGGATGAGCGCGTCGGTTTCCGACAGAAATCGCTCGACGGCACCGGCAGGCAGCGCCGAGCCGGTCGGATTGTTGGGCGAGTTGAGCACGATGACCTTGGCGCGCTCCCGCCTGGCGACCGCAAGCAGCGCATCCACATCGTAGCCGTAGTCGTCGCCCCGGAGCGGCACGGGCAGATAGCGGCCGCCACAGACGCCGGTGAGCAGCCGGTAGAGCGAGAAGGTCGGCTGCGGGGCCACCACCGCGTCCCCTTCCGCCACGCTCACCGCAAGCGCCGCCTGGATCACCTCGTTGGAGCCGTTCCCGACGAGCACACCATCGGCGCGCCACCCATGGCGGGCCGCGATCGCCTCGGCGAGCTGATGCGGCACGAACTCGGGATAGCGATGCCAGGAGACCGCACCGGCGCGGGCGAGGATCTCCTGCTTCAGATCCGCCGGGATGTCCTCCGCGGCCTCGTTCTGATTGAGCTTGCGGGCGCTGACGGGCGCTTCGAGCGTGTAGGCGCCCTGCGAACGGACGGACGGCTTGATGAGGCCCAGGGCGGGCGCGGCGTCAGGCAGCATGATCGTGCGGGACTACTTCTGCCGGGCCAGGACGACTTCGAGTCGCTTCGAGAGCGCCCTCGCACGGAACGGCTTGCTCAGGAAATCGTCGGCACCCAGTTCGAAGACCCGCACCTCGTTGTCCTCGTCGCCCTTGGCGGTGAGCACGATGACGGGAATCCGCTTGGTGGCCGGCCGGGAGCGCAGCTCGGAGAGCACCGAGTAGCCGTCCATGCCGGGCAGGTTCAGGTCGAGGACGATGATGTCGGGCGCGTGGCGGTCGACCTGATCCAGCGCCTCGACCCCGGTCCGCGCCTCGACGACATCGAAGCCGTCGCGGGCGAGCAGGTCCTTCATCACCCGGCGGAGACTGTCCTCGTCGTCCACCAGCAGCACCCGTGCACCGCGCACCGGGGCGCGGCGGGCGGCGCCGGACTCGACCTCGTCCTCCTCGAGCAGCTCGAAGGCATTCGAGAGATCGGGCTCCGCGCGACGGGGCGGAATCGTGATCGCGGGACGGGGCGCGGAGGCGGTGATGGTCGGCGACGCCGGTGGGGTCTTCCGCGGTCCCTCCTCGGTGCGCTTCGCGGGCGCTTCGGGCGGCACCGCGACGCTGCCTGTCAGGCGGCTCGCGGTGGCGCTGTCCGCCATCGGCACGTCGACCACGCGCAGCAGCTCGTCCACGCTGGTCTCGCCGGCGAGAACGTGGCGGAGACCGCTCTCGAACAGCGACAGCATGCCGTTCGCCCGCGCCGCATCCGCGATCTTGTCGGCCGTGGCGCCGGCCCCGATGATCTTCTCGAGGTCGGTGTTCATGGTGAGCACTTCGACCACGCTGAAGCGCCCCTTGTACCCGGTCATCGAGCACTCGGGACAGCCGAGCGGGCGGTGGATCACCGTTCCCTCGGGGATGTAGCGGCGGATCCGCTCCGGCGGCGGCTGATCGTTGACCTCGCGGCAGGTCGTGCACAGCCGCCGCATCAGTCGCTGCGCGATGACGCCCCGGAGGGCCGAGCCGAGCTTGTAGGCCTCGATCCCCATGTCCACGAGACGGGTGATCGCATTCGGCGCGTCATTGGTGTGCAGCGTCGACAGCACCAGGTGGCCCGTGAGCGAGGCCTGAACCGCGATCTGGGCGGTCTCGCGGTCGCGGATTTCGCCGACCAGCACGACGTCGGGGTCCTGGCGGAGAATCGAGCGCAGCGCGGCGGCGAAGGTCAGCCCCGCCTTCTCGTGCACCTGCACCTGCACGATCCCCTTCCCCAGCCGGTACTCGACCGGATCCTCGACCGTGACGATGTTGACGCCCTCGCTCTGCACCATGCGGAGCATCGAGTAGAGCGTCGTCGTCTTGCCCGAGCCGGTCGGGCCGGTGACCAGGATGACGCCTTCCTTGTGATTCAGCAGCGACGCGATCGACGCCCGCTCCTCGACCGACATGCCGAGCGACTCGAGCGTGAGGACCGTCGCCCGGGCGTTCAGGATGCGGATGACGACCTTCTCGCCGTGTGAGGCAGGGAGGGTCGAGACCCGGAGGTCCACCGCGCCTCCGTTCACCGCCACGCGCGCGCGGCCGTCCTGCGGCCGGAGCCGGTCCGCGATGTCCAGGCCGGACATGATCTTGATGCGCGAGATCAGCGGAGCGCCCGCGCTCCGCGGGATGTTCATCACCTGGCGCAGCACGCCGTCGATGCGGTAGCGGACCGCGACGCCCGCTTCGCCGGGTTCAACGTGGATGTCGCTGGCCCGCGAGAGAATGCCGTCGGACAGCATCAGGTCCACCAGCCGGACGACCGGGCGCTGGCTCGCCTCCTCGGCGGACGCCGCGAGATCGGTGGCCCCGTCATCCTCGTCGAGCTGGGTGACCTCGAGGCGATCGTCCATGTTGCCCAGCAGCTGGGCCACCATGTCGGTCCCGCCCCCGCGGTAGATCTCGTCCATCTTCTCGCGGATGCGAGTTGGCGAGCAGAGGTAGGTGCGGACCTCGCGCCCCGTGGCGAAGGCGAGATCCTTTTCGGCGTCGATGTCGAACGGATTCGCGGTCGCGATCTCGAGCACCGATTCCGTCAGGCGGAGCGGCAGGATGTTGAAGCGGCGCACCAGCGGCTCGGGCACCGCATCGCGCACGCTGCGATCGAGGTTGCCAAGGTCGGCGACGGGGAGGCGGAATCGCGCGGCGGCAGCGCGCAGCACATCCTCGTCGCTCGCGAGCTTCCGGGCGACGACGGTCAGCCACAGCGACTGCGGCTCGCGCGATGGCTCGAGGCGCAGCCCCGCGATCACCTCGGGGGCCAGCACCTTCTCCATCGTCGGGACCAGCCACTCATCCGTAAACTGCATGCAACCAATTGTGAGGGAAGCGGTTAGGCGTCACGATCTGCTCGGGCCTGAACCAGCCAGAAAACTAGCGGAGCACTCACCCCGGGGCCATGGGCGGGCCCGGTTTGCAGCCCTAACCTCGGACGGCGTGTCTCACAGCACGTCCCACCAGGCACGGGAGAAGTCGACGCTCAGACCGAACGCGCCGGTGCGGAGCGAGATACCCCCCTCGACCCGGAGCAGATGGTGGAACCACTCCAGCGCGAGCCCGGCCACCGGACGGAGCCGCCCACTCGGTCGCCACGGCAGGCCGGCGATCCCCTCAGCCGCCCACCCCGCCGAGAGGAAGGGGGCCAGCGTGATCTCGTTCCCGGTCGAGACGAAGGGACCGAGAGGCAGGGCGAGAAAGGGAACCGGAAGGCGGTACTCGATGGAGGCGAGAGCCATCGTGCGGCCTCCCCATGCGCGGAAGGGTTCGCCCGGCAGCGTCCCCCAGCCTCCGATCGCGAAGCTCCGATACTCGGGGAGTTCACGAGTGCCGAGTCCCCCCTCCGCACGGAACTGGACGCCGCCCGGTCCAGCGGGGATGAGCCAGTCGACCGCGGCGGTACCACGCAGGTAGTCGCGGTCACCCGTCCCGCCTTCACCGGTCAGCGAGACACCGACGGCCGAGCGCCCGGTGAGATTCGCGGAGCGGTACCTCAGCCCGAACCGCGCCACCCCGATCGTGCCGGCGCCGAGCGCGGGGTTCGGGCGATAGTGACCATGGGCGGGAGAGGCCGTGGCGCTGACCGAACGGGACCGCACCACCCCTGCCCCAAGGGAGAAGGTGATCCCGTCCTCGAGACGCTGAGTCACCGACAGATTCGCGGCATCGAGCAGGACGTAATCTCCCAGATCCCGCCCGCCCTCCTGCGAGAGAATCGAGTTGGTGACGCCGGAGACGATGGGCTGGTCGGCGATGTCGGTGAGACGCCGCCCCGCGGTGGCGGCGATCGTGGTCCCCGTCCGGACCCAGGTGGTGGAGAGATCGCCGAGGAGCCGGCCATCGCTCGTGCCGACGGCGAAACGCGGCCGGATCGTGAGCCGGGGCGCCACCTGAAACGCCGCGCCCGCGCCGAGCGCCAACCCCTGCACCCGGTTCACCCGCGCGAGGTCGCTGATCGACGACAGGCCGAGCCGAGCCCGCGGCAATCCGCTGAGCAGCTTCCCCTCGGCGAGATGGGTGACTTCGTCCCGCACCGCATCGAGGTCCTCCCGCTCCACCGGTTTCTCCACTCCGGCGATCGCCTCGGCGAGTGGCGTGGTCCAGGTACCACCCGTGTCCCGCGGCGCACGCAGGCCGCCGATCGGGGGACCCGAGAGCACCCTCGGCGGGACGACGATGTTCAGGTCATAGTCGCCGATTTCCCAGCGACCACGGATGATCGAGCGCGCCGGGAAGTCGAGCCAGGTGGCGCGGCGGCGGATCTCGACTTCCTGGCGGTAGGGCAGCCACCATCGCTGGTCGAGCTGCGCGTTCTCGAGGGCGATGCTGATATCCTCGAGCGAACTGTCCAGATAGGCGGATGGCGTGAAGCTGAAGCGGAAGCGGACCAGATCGCCCGTGCCGACTTCGAGCGAGAGCGTCCCGATCACACGCGGCGCGGAGGGATCGCGCGGCCGCACCTCGATCTCCTGGAGCAGCAGCGTGCCGCTCCGGCTCCGGACCCGGACGGAGTCCGCGAGCCGGTACTCGTACAGCGAGGGTCCCTCCGCCGAGAGCGGATGGACGACGTCCTTCACTTCGTCTCCCTCGCCGATGCGGATCAGGTCGCCGAAGTTGCTGGTGACGATGCCGAGGTGATCGCGATGATAGTTGATGTCGGTGGGCAGCCAGCGGCCGTCGCGCCAGCCGAGAATCACCTGCTTGCTGGTGCCCGGCGCGCGCCAATACACTTCGACGTCGAGCTCATCGGCCTTGATCAGGCGCGGCGGCCCCTGCAACTGCTGCCCGACCTGCGCCAGGAAGAAGACGAAGCCGTGGGCCCTGGTGTGATAGCTCTTGAGCGAGGAGTCCGGCTCGGCGCGGGCCCGGGCCGCGATGCCGCGCTGGACGAGGGCCACCGCGGCGGAGTCGTTCCACCCCTGGCCGGCGAGCGGCGCGGTGGCCCCGCCGAGCAGGGCGAGGCCGAACAGCGCCTCGCCGCGCAGGCGGCGCCATGTCACCGGGCCGCAAGCTCCCGCGACCCGCATCGCACTTCTCACTCCGGACTCCTTACTATTCGTGCGTGAGAATTAGACCGCGTGCATTGCTTCAGGCAACCGCCCTGATTGTCGGCGTCGCCGGCTGCGGCCGAGCCGCCGGTTCGGCCGCGGCGGCACCGAGCCCTGATGCCCCGGTGCGTGTCCTTCCCATCGACCAGCTCTTCGTTTTGGAGATGGCGGGCATCCCCCCGGAAGACACCGTCGTCACCGTGCCGACGGGCACGGCCCGGGCGATCATTCTCCGCCACGGCTCGCCGGACAACACCACCTTCGTCGAGTTGCACTTCGATGCCGATGCCTTCGACCGGCCCGGCCGCCCCGATTCCGTCAGGGTCACCGTGCATCCGCGCGCCGGGGTGTACGGGGTCGACATCGCGCTGAGCAGCGAGCCGGTGCGCGGCGCCTCGCTCCGGTTCAAGTATCCGATCCACTTTTCGGCCCCGATCGCCGCGCTGGGCAAGTATGGGGGCACGGCCCGCTACGAGCAGGCGCTGCAGGTCGTCCGCCAGATGACCGGGAACGGCTACGGACTGCTGGCCTCGGACCGTCCCTCCTCCGACAACCTGCGCTCCGCCCTGCCCGGGAGCGGCACCTATCTGGTGGCGGCGCCCCGATGAGGGCGGCCGGCCCATCGCGGGCGCACCCGGCCCGGACTACTTTTCGGCCCCCTTCCCGGATGAATAACGGCTGATGGCTGACGGCTCGCTCCCGGACTTCCTCGCGCGCGCGAGACCCGGCATGGTTCCCGTGACCCGCCAGGTCGTGCTCGATGGCGACACCCCGGTGTCCGCCTTCGCGAAGCTGCACCGGGGCAAGTACGGCTTCCTGCTGGAGTCGCTGGAGGGAGGCGAGCGCTGGGCGCGTTACACCTTCCTCGCAACCGATCCGCGCGAGGTCTACAGCTATCGGGACCGGGAGGTGCGCCGCTGGACCCACGACACGGGGTGGACCAGCGTCGCCACCGATCAGGCGCCGCTCGATCATATCGCCGAGACGATGCGCCAGTACCCGCCCGTCGACCTGCCCGGGCTGCCGCGCTTCACCGGCGGCGCGGTCGGCTACATCGGCTACGACGTGGTCCGGAGTCTCGAGCGGCTGCCGCATCCCCCCGCTGACGATCGCGCACTGCCGGACGCCATTCTGATGGTGACCGATACGCTGGTGGTGCTCGACAATCTCTTCAATCGCGCGACGATCATCGCGAATGTCGAGATCGAGGAGGGCGCGACACGGGCCCAGCTCGAGGCGAAGCATGCCGCGGCCACCGCCCGGATCGAAGACTGGCTCTCACGGCTCCGCGGACCAGCCTCGCTGCTGCCCCTCAGCATCGAGGAGGCGGCGCCCATCCCGGACTACACCTCACCGTACGCCGATGGTCAGTACCAGGCGGACGTGCGCCGGATCCAGGAGTACATCGCCGCGGGCGACACCTTTCAGACGGTGCTGTCGCGCCGGCTTGATCTCGCCGCACCCGATCCGTTCCTGACCTACCGTTACCTCCGCGCGCTCAACCCCGCCCCGTACCTCTATTTCCTGCACTGCGACGACATGCACGTGGTGGGGAGTTCACCCGAGGTGCTGATCCGGGTGGAGGACAACGAGGTCACGGTGCGCCCGATCGCCGGGACCCGGCCGCGCGGAGCGACCGCCGAGCAGGATCAGGCGATGCAGGTGGAACTCGAGGCCGACACGAAGGAGCGGGCCGAACACCTCATGCTGGTGGACCTCGGCCGCAACGACGTGGGACGGGTCGCGCAGTTCGGAACCGTGCGGCTCACCGCGTTCATGGTGGTTGAGCGCTATTCGCACGTGATGCACCTGGTGAGCGAGGTGCGCGGCACCCTCCGGCCCGAACTGGACGCCCTCGCCGCCCTCGGCGCCTGCTTCCCCGCCGGCACGGTGAGCGGCGCCCCCAAGGTGCGGGCCATGGAGATCATCGACGAGTTGGAGCCGGTCCGGCGGGGACCCTATGCGGGCGCGGTCGGGTACGTCGGCTGGGGCGCCCGAACCCTCGACACCGCCATCGCGATCCGCACCGTGGTGATGAAGGGGGGACGGGCCTGGGTCCAGGCGGGCGCCGGCATCGTCGCCGATTCCGACCCGACCGCCGAGTGGCGGGAGACCGAGGCGAAGGCCCGGGCCGTGATGGCGGCGCTCGGCCTCGCGGGTCGGGTCGGCGGATCGTGACCGCGCCGGGTCGGGCCGGGCCGTGACGGGCTCCCCGACTCCCCGTATATTCCCCCGCGCATGACACTCAAGCTCGTATCGTTCACCGGCGACCAGGACTTTGACCTGAGTCCCGACCACATCTACGTGGTCGGCCGGGCGGTCACGAGCGACATTCCGATCTTCGATCCGACCATCAGCCGCCGCCACGCGGAGCTGAAGGCGAGCAAGACCGGAGTCTTCCTCAAGGATCTCGGCAGCTCCAACGGCACCTTCATCAACGGCGAGCGGGTCACCGAGGGCACGCTGGAGCCGGGCGACTCGGTGACGTTCGGGAAGGTCGTCTTCCAGCTCAAGTCACCGGAGATGGGCAGTTCGCGCCTGGTCACCACCGGCCAGAGCCTGCCGCATCCCGGCGGGACGATCGTCAAGCAGGTCGCGATGAGCGGTGTGGTGCCCGCGGCGCTGATGGGCTCCCCATCGGCGGCCGCGCAGGCTGCCAGCGAAGCCGCCGGTCAGCTCAAGGTCGCCGCCGCCAGCACCGCCGAGCGCAACGCCAAGAAGCTCTCGCTGCTGCTCGAAGTCTCGCAGAAGCTCTCCGGCGAGCTCGACCTCGACAAACTGCTCGGCCGGGTCGTCGAGACCACCTTCGACGTCATGGGCGTCGACCGGGTCTCGGTGCTGCTGAGCACGGAGACGGGCGAACTGGTGCCGCGCGTCTCCAAGAGCCGGCTCGGCGACGGCTCGGCACAGCATGTGCCGCGCTCGATTGCCCGGAAGGCCGTCGAGGAGCGGGTCGCCATCCTGACCGACAACGCCGCCGCGGACGATCGCTTCAAGGGCGGGCAGTCGATCATGCTCCAGAGCGTGCGGAGCGCCATGTGCATCCCGCTCATGGCCAGCGCGCAGCAGGTGCTCGGCATCCTCTACGTCGACAACCTCACCGCGACCAATTCCTTCAGCGACGAGGACCTGCAGTTCCTCATCGCCTTCGGTGGCCTCGCCGCGATCGCGATCAAGAACAGCCGCTTTGCGGAGCAGATCCAGCGCGAGGCGATGGTCCGCTCCAACTTCGAGCGCTACTTCGCGCCGAACGTGGCGGCCGAGATCGCCATGCAGCAGGGCGCGGTGAAGCTGGGCGGCGACAAGCGGCCGGTCACCATCCTGTTCTCCGACATCCGCGGCTTCACCAGCATGTCGGAGCACATGAGCCCGGACGCCATCGCCGGCCTGCTGTCGGACTATTTCACGGAGATGGTGGACATCATCTTCGCCAACGGCGGAACGCTCGACAAATTCATCGGCGATGCCATCATGGCGCTCTGGGGCGCGCCGATTCCGCACGCCGATGACCCCGACCGCGCGGTGCAGGCGGCGATCGCGATGCAGCGCGCCATCGCGCACCTCAACGAGCAGTGGCGGGATTCGGGACGCCCGACGGTCAGCGTGGGGATCGGGATCAACTACGGGGACACCTTTGCGGGGAACATCGGCAGCCATCTCCGGCTCGAGTACACCGTGATCGGCGATGCCGTCAACGTCGCCAGCCGGCTCTGCTCCAATGCCAAGGGCGGCGAGATCCTCATCAGCGACCCGCTCTACCAGGTCCTCAAGCAGAAGCCGCCGGTCGATGCCCGCGATCCGCTGACCGTCAAGAACCGGGCGCAGGCCGTGCCGGTGTGGAGCGTGCGCGTGTAGGCCCGCACGGCCGTGCGGGCCTACCCGGCCGCGGGCCTACCCGCGCACCCCGCCACCGAACCGATACGGATACCCCGCCTCCTCCAGCAGCCGCAGGACCAGCCGCACCGGCAGCCCCATCACCGAGAAGAAGTCCCCCTCGATCCGCTCGACCAGCGCCGCCCCATAGCCCTGGATGCCGTACGCCCCCGCCTTGTCCATCGGCTCGCCCGTGGCGACGTAGGCACGGAGAAAGTCGTCGGGCGCCTGACGAAAGGTCACCCGGGTGACATCGGTCGCCTGGCGCATCACGCCATCCGCGCGGAGTGCCACCGAGGTGATCACCTCGTGTGTCCGCCCCTGCAGCGTCCGGAGCATCCGGACCGCGTCGTCCGCGTCCACCGGTTTCTCCAGGAGCTGACCATCCAGCAGCACCGTGGTGTCGGCGCCGAGGACGAGCGCACCGGCCACGCTCTCGGCCTTCTCCCGCGCGAGCCGCTCGGCATAGGGCACCGGGAGTTCCCCCGGGTGCGGCGCCTCGGGGATGTGGGATGGGCGCACCTCGAAGGGGATGCCCAGCATCGTGAGCAGCTCCCGTCGGCGCGGCGAGCCGGAGGCGAGAATCAGCATGGGGATGGGCACGGGCCGTTCTAGGCCTCCGCCGGTCGCGGTGCGGCGTCGCGATCGAGGATCAGCGTCACCGGTCCGTCGTTGTGGATCTCCACCAGCATGTCGGCGCCGAACTCGCCGGACTCGACCCGCAGGCCCATCGCGCGGAGCCTGGCGAGAAAGTGCTCGTAGAGCGGAATCGCGACCTCGGGTCGTGCCGCATTGATGAAGGACGGGCGGCGCCCCTTCTGGGCGTCGCCATAGACGGTGAACTGCGAGATCACGAGCAGCGCCCCGCCCACCTCGGCGAGCCCGAGATTCATCTTCCCATCCGCGTCCGAGAAGAGCCGGAGTCCGGCGACCTTCTCCGCCATCCAGTCGGCCTCGGCCGAGGTGTCGCCGTGCGTGAACCCCACGAGGAGGCAGAAGCCGCGCTCGATGGCCCCGGCGACGCGGCCGGCAATCGTGACGTTCGCGCGGGAGACCCGCTGCAGTACGATGCGCATCTTACCCCGAAAGAAATGGTCGGCGATTCCGTCGCGTTCCAACCGGGCGGACTCCGATCCGCCTTCACCCCCGGAAGCCAGTGACCGATACTCGGCATACCGGACCCTGATCGGTACGTCGGGTCCGCCGGTGCAGACACACGCCGACCAGGAGGAACGATGGACTTCGAGGGCGCAATTCTGGCCCACACCCGCTGGAAACGGCGGCTGCAGGCCAGCATGAATGGCGGGGAACGACTCGATCCCGCCGTCGTGCGACTCGACAATCAGTGCGACCTCGGCAAGTGGCTGCACGGGGAAGGCAGCGCACATGCCTCGGACGCGGAGTTCGAGAAGCTGGTCCGCTCCCATGCCGCCTTCCACGAGGCCGCGGCCGCCGTGGTCGAGCGGATCAACCGCGGCCAGGTCGACGAAGCCGTCCGGATGATCGGCTTCGGCAGCGCCTTCGTGGATCGCTCGAGCGCGGTGGTCCAGAGCATCGCCGCGCTGCGCGACCGCGTGACCCCCGCCGGACGCTGATCACTCGCACGAGTGAGCATCGAAAGAGCGAGACGACTCCAAGCTAGTAGCGGACGCGGACATCCTGCTAGCTTGGGCTCATGGATTCCATGCGCGTCACGCGGGCGCCTCATCACCGCCGACTGGAGCGAAGTGCAGGCGGCGAGAGGCGGCACATCGCCATGCCCGGCCGGGGGCTGGTTCACGTGGACCGCCTGACACGGCACGCGCCAGGCGCGTGCCCGGCATGAATCGGCCCGGTCGCTGGCTCTGGGTCGGTGGCGGGACACTCCTGGCCGTCTTGTGCGGGTTCTTCGTCCTCGATCGGGCGCTCGAGCACGCGCTCCGCGCCCCCGTCGACGCCTACCTGCGGGAACGCACCCTCAACCTGCTCGCGGCGAATTCCAACACCGGGCTGTCCATCGCGCTCCCGGTGCTCGACCTGAGCCTGCTGCGCCGCCGGCTCGAACTCCGCGACATCCGCATCCGCTACGATCACCGGGAGGGACCCCGCTACAGCCGTTTCGAGGCGACCGTCCCGTCGGTAGTTCTCACCGGGCTCGACCTCAGCGACCTGATCTGGCACCGGAACTTTCGCCTGGTCGGGATCCAGATCGTCGCGCCCGTTCTCCGGGACGTCGAAGAGGGTCCGGCCGAGCCGGTCACCGGCCCGGCCACGCGTCACCCCGGCAGCCCGGAGGACACGCTCGCGATCGTCCTTCCCTCGCCGGACACACTGCTGTATCAGCTCGTCGCCCACTGGCTGCCCGACAACGTCCGCGGCGGGCGCATCGGGAAACTGGTCGTGGAGCACGCCACCTTCGTCTGGCAGCGGCACCGCGGTCCCGCGAGCGCTTTCGATTCCACCGAAGACGTGATGCTGGGCATCGAGGGGCTGCAGCTCGACAGCACCAAGCACCGCGTGTTCGAGCACGGCACCCTGACCTTCGCCTCGCACCTGCGGGTCGAGTTGCCGCGCCACGACACGGTGTTCATCGATCGTGGGACTCTGACCGTCGCCCGCGAGGATACCGCCTACAGTCTCGTGACGGCGCGCTTCCGGCCGGGGGACCGCGGCAACGCCCTCCAGGTCGACGGGGTAACCCGCTCCCAGGCCCGCAACAGCCTCACGATCGACTCGCTGGTCAGCGAGCCTAACGGGACCGACGCGGACTTCTTCCGCGGCGCGCGGACCCGCAGTACCCGCGTCCGCCTGCGGGCGAGGGACATCGCGGTCCTGGGGCTGCGCCAGGAGACGATCCTGCAGGGACGGGCGACCCCGGCCTTCATCCGGATCGGGGCACTCGACCTCGACGTGCTCGCGGACCAGCGACTGCCACCGACTCCGCCGGAGCGCCATCAGCACTGGCCGGCGAAGTTCGCCGGCCTGGTCTGGATCCTCGGCGCCGATTCGATCCACCTCGACGGGGGGAGCATCCGCTACGGCGAACTCCGGCCCGGGCAGCCGAAGGCCGCCGACGTCACCTTCGATCGGCTGCACGCGTCGATCAGCAATGCCACCAACGACCCGGCCCGCTCCGGCGTCAAAGCGCCGCTCGTGATCGAGGCTCGCGGTCGATTGTACGGCGAGGGCCAGCTGACGGCGACGATCGCCGTGGCGGTGCAGCGCGGGCCCCTCGAGACCCGGGTGGCGGGCCGCCTCGGCCCGATGGAACTCGCGGCGCTCAATCGCTTCCTCACGCCCGGCGAAGGGATCGCGATCGCGAGGGGCGCGGTCCACTCGGCGGATTTCGCGTTCACGGTCGCCCACGAACGCGCCACCGGAACCTTCGCCGCCGACTATCAGGACCTGAAGATCACGGTGGTGGACCCGGTCACCGGCAAGCAGAACTTCGGCGCCAAGCTGAAGAGCCTGGTGGCCGGCCTGCTCGTCCGCGGAAGCAGCCGGCCCAACAGTCACGGCATCGTTGCGACGGCTCCGATCCGTTACCAGCTCCAGGCCGGAGATCACTTCTGGGGCATCCTCTGGCAGGCGCTGCGCTCCGGGATCGTGAAGCAGGTCAGCAACTGACACCAGGCGGCGGAGACGAAGAACGGGTGGGACTCCCTGGAGAGTCCCACCCGTTGTCACTTCGGGAGCGGCTGGCCGAGGCTACTCGACGGTCACGCTCTTGGCGAGGTTGCGCGGCTGGTCGACGTTGCAGCCGCGGCGCACCGCGACGTAATAGCTGAAGAGCTGCAGCGGCACGATCGCGAGGATCGGCGTGAGCAGGTCGAGCGTCTCCGGGATGGTGAAGGTCGCCGCGGCGAGTCGCTTGATCTGGTCGTCGCCGTCGTTCTTGATGGCGATCACCTGGCCACCGCGCGCCCGGACCTCCTCGACGTTCGAGACGATCTTCCCGTGCACCGCATCCTTGGGCGCGATGAAGACCACCGGCATGTTCTCGTCGATCAGCGCGATCGGGCCATGCTTCATCTCCGCGGCGGGATAGCCCTCCGCGTGGATGTAGGAGATTTCCTTGAGCTTGAGCGCACCCTCGAGCGCGACGGGGAAGTTCACCCCGCGTCCGAGATAGAGCGCGTTGTTGCTGCGCCAGTACTTCTCGGCCAGCGCCTCCACCTCGTGGGCACGGTCGAGGATGTCCTTGATCTGTTCCGGCAGCGCCTTGAGCCCCTGGATGATCTGGCGGCCCTGCAGGATGCTGAGGTTGCGCAGCCGCCCGAACCGGAGCGTGATCAGCGCGAGCGCCGTCACCTGGCTGGTGAAGGCCTTGGTGCTCGCGACCCCGACCTCGGGGCCGGCATGCAGGTAGATGCCGCCGTCCACTTCGCGCGCGATCGTCGAGCCCACCACGTTCACCAGGCCGATGGTCCGCGCCCCGCGGCGCTTCGCCTCGCGGATCGCGGCCAGGGTGTCGGCGGTCTCGCCCGACTGCGAGATCCCGATGACGAGCGTGCGGTCGTCGACCACGGGATTCCGGTAGCGGAACTCCGACGCGTACTCGACCTCGACCGGGATCCGGGCCAGCTCCTCCAGCATGTATTCGCCGATGAGGCCGGAATGCCAGGAGGTGCCGCAGGCGGTGATGACGATGCGGTTGATCCGCTTGATGTCGTCGTCGGTGAGGTTGAGGCCCGACACGCGGGCCGTGCCCTCTTCCTCGAGCAGGTGGCCGCGCATCGTGTTCCGCACGGTGTCCGGCTGTTCGAAGATCTCCTTCAGCATGAAGTGGTCGTAGCCACCGCGCTCGATGGTGGCGAGGTCCCACTCGATCTGATTGACCGGCTTCTCGATCCGGGTCGCGGCGAGGTCGCGCACGTGATAGCCGTCGCGCGTGAGCACGCACATCTCGCCGTCGTCGAGGTAGACCACCGACCGGGTCTGGCTCAGGATCGCCGACGCGTCGGAGGCCACGAACCACTCGCCGTCACCGACGCCGACCAGGAGCGGCGAGCCCTTCCGGGCCGCCACCAGCAGATCCGGCTCCTCCTCGCTGATCACCGCGATGCCGTAGGCCCCGTCGACTTCACGGAGCGCCTCGGCCACGGCCTCTTCGAGGTTGCCGCGGTAGCACTCGCCGATGAGGTGCGCGAGCACCTCGGTGTCGGTCTCCGACTTGAAGACGTGTCCGCGCTGCAGCAGGACCGTCTTGATCGCGCCAGCGTTCTCGATGATCCCGTTGTGGATCAGGGCGATCTTGCCGGACTGGTCGGTGTGCGGATGCGCGTTGGTGCTGGTCGGCGGACCGTGCGTGGCCCAGCGGGTGTGGCCGATCCCCACCGTGCCCTTCGGCGTGTAGTCCACCAGCTGCTTCTCGAGGACGCTGAGCTTGCCGGACTGCTTGAGAACAACAAGGCCTGCACCGTTCAGCACGGCGAGGCCCGAGGAGTCATAGCCACGATACTCGAGTCGGCGCAGCCCCTCGATGAGGAGCGGTGCGGCCTGACGAGGTCCGATGTACCCGACGATCCCGCACATTCAGGGCGCCCTCAGTTCGAAAAGAATTCCCGGCAGACCGCGACCAGTCCCTCGGCGTCGGCCTGCGTCGGCGCCTCCGCGATGAACCGGACGATCGGCTCGGTTCCCGATGGGCGCACATGCACCCAGCGGTCCGGCCACGCAAGCCGCAGTCCGTCGCGGGTATCCGCCACCGCATCCTTGAAACGCGCGGTGAGGCGGGCATACACTGGCGCTAACTCGTTGCCACGTTGCGCTTTGGCCTTGACGATCCGGTAGCGCGGCTGTTCGGCCACCAACTGGGAGACCGTGCGACCAGACGTGGCGAGCAAATGCAGGATCAGTGCCACACCAACCGGGGCGTCGCGGCCAATGTGAAGTGAGGGAAGAATGACCCCGCCATTGCCTTCCCCACCGATCAGCGCCCCCTCCGACTGGATCACCCGGGCCACATTTGCCTCCCCGACCGGGGCCCGGACGAAACGGCCTCCCCCGAGCCTGGCCGCGTCCTCGACCACGAGGCTGGTGGAGAGGTTGGCGACGACGACCGGGACCTTCCCCCCGGCGCGGGGCCCGGGGGAAGCGCCCAGCATTGCCCGGACCGCGAGGGCCAGGGTGTAGTCCTCCCCGATCGGCTCACCCTTCTCGTCCACCAGGGCCAGCCGGTCGACATCGGGATCGACCGCGAAGCCGATCGCGGCGCCGGTTTCGCGGACCAGCCGCGACAGGTCACCCAGATTCTCCGGCACCGGTTCGGGAGCCCGCGGGAAGCGTCCGTCCACTTCGAGATTGATCGCCCGCACCGTGCAGCCAAGCCGCTCGAGCAGCTGTGGCATCGTGGTGCCGCCGGCGCCCCGCACGCAGTCGAGCGCCACGGTGAACCGCTTCGCCCTGATCGCCGCGACGTCGATCATCGGCAGCGCGAGGACCTGCCCCAGGTGCCGCTCGATGGCGTCGTGGTCCTCACGGACCGAGCCGACCCCTTCCCACCCGGTGCGCGCCGGGCCCGCATCGGCGAGGGCACGCACCGCGGTGCCATCCGCGCCGTCGAGGAAGATCCCGTCGGGACCGACGAGCTTCAGCGCATTCCACTCGATGGGATTGTGGCTGGCGGTGAGAATCAGGCCGGCCCCGGCGTGATGGTGCTCGACGGCGAGCTGGACGGTCGGCGTCGGCGCGATCCCGACGTCGATGACGTCGACGCCGACCGACATGAGTCCCGCGGTCGCGGCGCGCGCGAACATCGGCCCGCTGGTGCGGGCGTCGCGGCCGAGGACCACGAGTGGTTTTCCGGAGGCGCGCGCCCAGGAACCCAGGGCGGCGGCGTGGCGGGCGACGAGTTCCGGGGTGAGATCCTTGCCTACGATCCCGCGCATCCCGGAGACGCTGATCATCAGAGTGTCGGACATGGGGGCGTAAGCTAGCGGAGCGATGCAGACGGCGGAATGCGGTGCGCGATCATCCCAGCAGCAGCGTATCCGGCTCGGGGAACTCCGCGCGAAAGGCCCCGACGACCTCGGCGTCGAAATGCGTCCCGGTGCACGCCGCCAGCTCCCCAAGGGCGCTGCTCGGGCTCAGCGAGGTCCGGTAGGAACGGTCGGTCGTCATCGCATCGAACGCGTCTGCTACCGCCACGATCCGGGCGGCCCACGGAATCCGGTCGCCGTCGAGATGGTCCGGGAAGCCCGCACCATCCACCCGCTCGTGATGTGACCGCACGATGGAGAGCACGACCGGGTTGGCCCGGGCCAGCGGGGCCAGAATCCGTTCACCCAGCACCGTATGCTCCGTGATGTGGCTGAATTCATCCTCGGTCAGCGGCCCCGGCTTCCTGAGGACCGCCTCGCGGGTGCCGATCTTCCCGATGTCGTGAAGCTCCGCGCCGAGCCGGATGTCCTCGAGCGCCTGCCCGGTGAAGCCCATCCGGTTCGCGATCCGCTCGGCGTAGTGGCTCACCCGGGTGGAGTGGCCGCGCGTGTAGGGATCCTTCGCGTCGAGCGCATGCACCAGCGTCTGGACCCCTTCGAGAAAGAGCTCCTTCAGCCGGACGGCCTGCTGGTCCACCAGCAGCTCCAGGTTCTGCTGGTAGAAGCGGTTCTGGAGCATGAGGTCCCGCTTCTCGAGCGCCCGCTGCACCCGGGAGCGGATTTCGGCCAGCAGCGCGGGCTTCGTGATGTAGTCCAGCGCGCCGGCCAGGAGGCATTCGACGGCGGTCTCGGCTTCCCGCACCCCGGAGAGCATCACTACCGCCATGTCCGGATAGCTGCGACGCACCTCCCGGAGCAAACCCAGCCCGTCGAGGCCAGGCATGGAGACATCCGAGACGAGGAGGGGCAGTTCGCCCGTCTGCTTCAGCACCGCGAGCGCATCGAAGCCGGACGCCGCCTCGATGCAGGACAGCCCCATGTTCTCCAGGACGTGCGCCATCGCCCGGCGGAGGTCGGGGTCGTCGTCCACGAGCAGACAGACCGCCGCACTGCCAGAGGTTGGCGGGGAGAGCGGTCGCTGACTGGGATCGGGAGTCGCCGGTGTGCCACGGCGCTTGGGAGAAGGAGTGCTGGCCACACCCGAGTCTGGGGCAGACCGGGAATGGCGGCGGTGACCGGGGTCACCCCGTAGTGGCGAGTCGGCGCATCAGATCCGCTGCAGACTGTGGCGTCACACCATCAGCGGAAGCAGCGACGGGTCGGGAAACGCGGCCTTGAAGGCCCGGACGACCTCGGGATCGAACTGGGTGCCGACGCAGCGATCCAGCTCTTCCATGGCCGTTGCGGGGGTCCTGGAGGCGCGGTAGGCGCGGTTGGTCGTCATCGCGTCGAAGGAGTCGACCACGCAGACGATCCGGGCCTCGATGGGGATCTGGTCGCCGGGCAGCTTGTCCGGAAAACCGCGGCCGTCCATCCGCTCGTGGTGACTGCGCACGATGCGGAGCACCGTCGGATTCTCGCGCGCGAGCGGCGCCAGGATCCGCTCGCCGAGCACGGTGTGTTCGGTGATGTGCAGGAACTCCTCATCGGTCAGCGGGCCCGGCTTGTTGAGCACCGCCTCGCGGGTGCCGATCTTCCCGATGTCGTGCAGTTCCGCGCCGAGCCGGATCTCCTCGAGCCGTTCGCCGGTGAACCCCAGGCGAATCGCGGTCTGCACCGCGTAGCGGCTCACCCGGATCGAGTGACCGCTGGTGTATGCATCCTTGGCTTCCAGCGCCTGCGCCAGCGTCTGCACGCCCTGCAGGAACAGCTCCTTGATGCGATTGGCCTGCACCCGCACGCGGAGCTCGAGGTTCCGCTGGTAGAACCGCTTCTGGAGAATCAGGTCGCGCTTCTCGAGCGCCTTCGCCAGGCGGGCACGGACCTCCTCGATCAGCGCCGGCTTCGCGATGTAGTCGAGCGCGCCCTTGTCGAGGCACTGCACCGCGACCTTGACGTCGGCCACGCCGGAGAGCATCAGCACCCCGGTGTCGGGGAACCGCTTGACGACCTCCTCGAGGAACGCGATCCCGCTGATCCCCGGCATGTTGACGTCGCTGATGATGATCGGGACCTCACCATCCTGGGCCAGGATCTCGAGCGCCTCGTCGCCGCTGGCGGCCTCGACCGGCGTGAGGCCGAGGAGCTGGGTCACGCGCGCGATGCTGCGGCGCACCTGATCGTCGTCGTCCACCACGAGGCAGCGAGGGGCGAGCACCTTGGGCTCCAGTCGCTCCGCGATCTGTTCCAGTAGCATCAGCGCCCCCGCACCCGGCAGGCGCCCGGGCTGGCTTGTGGCTCGGAGCACCACGGGGTAGCGTTCCCCTCTACTCTAGCCCACCTCGCATGACCCAGATCCGAGACAGCGACACCGCGCACGGCTTTGCCACTCGCGCCATTCACGCCGGTCAGTCCCCCGATCCGATGTCTGGAGCGGTGATGACGCCGATCTACCAGACCTCCACCTACGTACAGGAGGGACTGGGCCGGCACAAGGGGTACGAATATGCGCGCACCCAGAACCCGACACGGGAGGCCCTGGAGCGCTGCGTGGCGAGCCTCGAGGGCGGGACGCACGGCTTCGCATTCGGCTCCGGACTCGCGGCCCTCGATACCATTCTCAAGCTGCTCTCCGCCGGCGATCACGTGATCTGCGGCGAGAACGTCTACGGCGGCTCGCACCGGCTGATGGAGCGGGTCTACGCCCGCCTCGGCCTCAGCTTCAGCTTCGTCGACATGCGCGAACCGGAGCGCGTCGCCGCGGCACTCACGCCGAAGACGAAGCTGGTCTACTGCGAGACGCCCACCAACCCGATGATGTTCCTGGCCGACATCGCCGCCATCGGCCACATCACCCAGGCGCACGGGCTGCTGCTCGCCGTCGACAACACCTTTGCCACGCCGTACTTCCAGCAGCCGCTCACGCTCGGCGCCGACATCGTGCTGCACTCCTCCACGAAGTACCTCAACGGCCACAGCGACATGGTCGGCGGCCTGCTGATCACCGCCCGCGAGGACCTGGCCGAGCGGATCGGTTTTCTGCAGAATGCGGCCGGCGGTGTGCCCGGCCCCATGGATTGCTGGCTCTGTCTCCGCGGCCTCAAGACGCTCCCGCTCCGGATGCGGCAGCACGACGCGGCCGGGCGCGAAATCGCCGCCTGGCTCACGACCCATCCGCGGGTCAGGAAGGTCTACTATCCCGGGCTCGCCGATCATCCGCAGTTCGAGCTGGCCAAGCGGCAGATGCGCGGCTTCGGCGGCATGATTTCGATAGAACTCGGTGACGTGGCGCTGGCGCGGCGCGTGGTGGAGAAGACCCGGGTCTTTGCGCTGGCGGAGTCCCTGGGTGGCGTGGAGAGCCTGATCGGACACCCGGCGAGCATGACGCACGCATCCGTCCCGGTCGCGCTTCGGCAGGCGATGGGACTGACGGACAGTCTGGTCCGTCTGTCCTGTGGGGTCGAAGAAGTCTCCGACCTGATCGCCGACCTCACGCAGGCGATGGCGTAGCGCCCGTCTCATCATGAAACCATCCTTGGTACTGGGCGTACAGCTTCCGTCCCTAGCCGCGAGTCCCGCATGACCGTTCCTGCTCCGCGCCCCCGGCGCACCTTCCCCGAAATCGCCGCCGTGTCGTGGGAGCACCCCGCGGACCGTGCGGCCCTGCAAACGCTGCGATCCGTCCCGGGATTCGAGGAAGTGACCCGCAAGATCCTCGGTTTTCTGGGTGGGGAGCGCGGCATCCGGCTCCTCTTCCAGGCCAATGCGGTTCGCGTCGGGCCGACCCAGTTTCCGAAGCTCTGGACCACCCATGTCGAGGTGTGCACCACCTTCGACTGGCCAACCGTCCCCGAACTCTATGTCTCGCAGACGCCAGTATTCAACGCGGGGGCGTATGGAGTGGACACACCATTTATCGTCCTCCATTCGGCTGCACTTGAGCTATTGGACGATGACGAGATCCGGGTGCTGATTGCCCACGAAATGGGCCACGTCATCAGCGGGCACGCCTTCTACCGGACCATCGCCGCAATCCTTTTCCTGGTAAGCGCTTCCGCGCTTCCCTTCCTGGCCGGGATCGCGCTCCTGCCGATTCGGCTGGCTTTTCTGGAGTGGTCCCGAAAGTCGGAGCTGTCCAGCGACCGTGCCGGATTGCTGGGCAGTCAGGACCCGATTGCCTCCCAGCGGCTGTTCATGCGGATGGCGGGCGGCGTCCGGCCGGGCTATCAGGACGGGCAGCTCGACCTCGACACCTTCATGGCCCAGGCCCACGAGTACGCGACCAGCAATGAGGGGATGGATATCCTCTACAAGGCCCTGTCCACCCTGACGCTGACCCACCCGATGCACACGGTCCGGGCGGCGGAGCTGCAGAAGTGGATGGCTGGCGGGGATTACGACCGCATCCTGCGGGGCGAGTACCATCGCCGGGGCGGCGAGACCCAGGACCGCCCCCTCGCCGAGGACATCGCGGCGGCACGGGAGCATTACACGAAGGAAGCCAAGGAAACGTTCGGCCAGGTGGTGGATGCCGCCAAGAAGGCCGCGGACCGGGCGCGCGACGCGTTCAGGAAGGCTCAGCAGACGTGAGGATTCTGGTTGTCGGCGGCGGTGGGCGTGAACATGCGATCTGCTGGGCCCTCCGCCGCGAAAATCCGGACGCGACCATCTACTGCGCGCCCGGCAATCCCGGGACCGCCGCACTCGGCACCAACCTTCCCATCGCCGCCACCGATCTCGACCGCCTCGCCGATGCGGCCGACGCCTACGGCATCGATCTCACCATCGTCGGACCGGAGGCGCCGCTGGCGCTCGGGCTCGCCGACCGGCTGCGCGCCGAGGGGCGAGTCGTCTTCGGGCCGGGCCGCGCCGGCGCCCAGGTGGAGGCCTCGAAGGCCTTCTCCAAGGCGGTGATGGAGCAGGCGGGCGTCCCCACGGCCGCGAGCCGGACCCTCACCGATCTCGGTCAGGCGCTCGACTACGTGGCGCGGCACCCCGAGCCGCTGGTCGTGAAGGCCTCCGGGCTCGCCGCCGGGAAGGGGGCGATCGTCTGCGCGACCCGCGCCGAGGCGCGCGAGGCGGTGCAGAGCATGCTGGGCGACGGGATCTTCGGCGAGGCCGGCAAGGTCGTCGTCATCGAGGAGTTCATGCCGGGCGAGGAGCTCTCGCTGCTCGCGATCACCAACGGCACCGGCATCGAGCTGCTCCCCGCCGCGCAGGACCACAAGCGCCTCGGCGAGGGCGACACGGGGCCTAACACGGGCGGCATGGGCGCCTACAGCCCGGTCGCGATCGCCACGCCGGCGCTGCTGGCCCGCGCGAGGCGCGAGGTGCTCGAGCCGATGCTCGCCGAACTCGCCCGGCAGGGCGCGCCGTACAACGGCGTCCTCTACGCCGGCCTGATGATCGGCCCCGACGACTCCATCAAGGTGGTCGAGTTCAACTGCCGGCTCGGCGATCCGGAGACCCAGGTCGTGCTCCCGCTCGTCGCGGGCGGGCTGACCGACTGCCTGACTCGCGTGGCGCGCGGCGAGTCCCCGTCGCCGCTCACGGTGGCGAGCGGCTGCGCGGTCACCACCGTGCTTGCGGCCCGCGGCTATCCCGACAGCCCCGAGAAGGGGGCCGCGATCACCATCCCGGCCACGCTCCCCGAGGGCGTCACCGTCTTCCATGCCGGCACCACGCGCGATGCGGACGGCACCCTCCGCGCGAGCGGCGGCCGGGTCCTGACCGTGACGGCGGTCGCGCCGACCTTCGCGCTCGCCCAGGCGAAGAGCCGCGAGGCCTCGGCGATGATCCAGTTCGACGGCAAGCTGTATCGCCGCGATATAGGGTGGCGGGAGGCGGTGCGTCAGACCCTCGGTGTGTGACGCACCACCCTGCGCGGTCGTCTCCTGCAGCGCATCTTGCGATGCCCTCGTCGCTCAGGCAGTTCGACCCTCAGGAGCTCCGGATCATGACCTCGCCCCTCTCGCGCTACACCCTCGTCATCCCCGTCGCGGCCGCAGTACTCCTCGCCGCGTGCGGCAGTTCGACCTCGAACAACAATCCCAAGCCGGCCGCCAACGTCCGGGTCGTCGCCGGCGCGTCGACCAAGGGATTCCAGGCCTACGCCCCCGACACCTTCACCGTGAGCCTCGCCTCGGGCGGCAAGGTGACCTGGCGGAACGACGACGGCGGCGTGCAGCACACCGTGCGCGACACCGCCGCGGCCCCCACGTTTGATACCGGCATCATCACCGGTGGCGACACCGCCTCGATCGTTTTCGGTGCCGTCGGGCAGTATGCGTACCGTTGCGGCATCCATCCCGGCATGCAGGGACTGATCATCGTCAACTAGGCGTCGCCCGCGCCGGCACGTTGCGCTCCCGGGATATCGTGGCGACCACGATCTCTCGGGAGCGCGATTGCATCATCCCCCTGGGGACCGCACGGGAAGAAGAACGCCCGGCATCCGCCTAGATTCCCCGCCATGCCCGAGCTTCCCGAAGTCGAGACGATGGTCCGCGGCGTGCGGCCGGCGCTGCTCGGCCGGCGCATCGAATCCGCGACCCTGTCGCACACCGACATCCTGCGCGGCATCACCCGGCCGAAGCTCCTCAAGGCGCTGACCGGCGCCACCATCACCGAGGTCACCCGCCGCGCGAAGCACGGCGTGGTCCACCTCGGCGACCTGCGCTTCGTGCTGCAGCCGGGGATGACCGGAAACCTGCTGATCTACGATCGCCCCCTGACCGAGGCCGAGGCGAAGTACGCCGTGCTGCGGGCCCGGCTCGACAGCGGCGACGAGTTCGTGTTCCGCGACATCCGGCGCATCGGGACCCTGCTGCTGCTCGACCGGAAGGGGTGGGAGCGGTACGACCGGGCGCTCGGCCCCGAGCCGCTCGACCCGGCGCTCACAGTGGAGCGATTCACCGCCGGACTCCGCGCCTCGCGCGCGGCGATCAAGAAGGTGCTGATGGACCAGCGGAAGATCGTCGGCGTGGGGAACATCTACGCCAACGAGGCGCTGTTCTGCGCGGGAATCGATCCCTCGAAGCCGGCCAACAAGGTCAGCGCGGAAAGCTACGCGCTCCTGTTCCAGCACACCCGGCGCATCCTGCGGGCCGCGATCGACTCCGAGGGCACGACGCTCCGCGACTACCGCACCGGCACCGGCCAGCCCGGCAACTTCCAGCTCGAGCTGCTGGTCTACGATCGCCAGGGCGAGCCCTGCCGCCAGTGCGGGACGACGCTCTCCAGCACCCACGAGATCGATGCCCGGGTGACCGTCTTCTGCCACCGCTGCCAGTGGTGACCGGCGCCTGAACGCTGTTCCGGAAGCGGCTTTCCACGTACCGTTATCCCATGGCCGCCACCGCTCTCCGCCTCTCCCTCCCGACCGCCGACCTCGCCGCCCTGCGCGACCGGGTACGGCGCCTCGCGGAGGCGCGGCCCGGCGTGTACCGGATGATCGACCCGCTGGGGCGGGTGATCTATGTCGGCAAGGCGAAGCGGGTGAAGCAGCGGCTGCTCTCCTACTTTCGGGCCTCGTTCCCCGAGGATAAAGCGGCACGGATCCTCCACGCCGCGGCGGACATCACCTGGGACTACGTGCCGAGCGAGTTCTCCGCCCACCTCGCCGAACTGCGCCAGATCGCGCGCTTCCGTCCGGCGTTCAATCACCACATGAACCGCGCGCGCCGGACCCTGTTCATCAAGATGGCCGGCGGCCCGGCGCCGCGGCTCTCCACCGGCGGCGCGAGCGGCCGGGAGGACCAGCGCTGGTACGGTCCCTTCGCGATCCCGCGGCGGGTGAATGACGGCGTGCGCGCCCTCAACGACCTGCTCGGCCTCCGCGACTGCGCCCCGACGATGCCGATCGTGTTCGCCGGCCAGATGGATCTCTTCACCCCCGCGCTCCGCGCCGCCTGCATGCGGCACGAGTTCGGCTTCTGCGCCGGTCCCTGCGCCGCGCTGGTCACCGAGGCGGACTACCACGCGAAGGCAGACACCGCGATCGCCTTCCTCGAGGGCCGCACGATCCAGCCGATCGACCGGGTCGTGCGCGAGATGCAGCAGGCGGCGGAATCCGCGGAGTTCGAGCGTGCGGCGAAGTGGCGCGAGCGGTTCGAGCAGCTCGAATGGCTGCTCGCCGCGACCAGTCGCGCGCGGGCGGCGGTGGCCGGCCTGACGTTCGTCTATCGCGATCCCGGCGTGTTCGGCGACGACCGCGCCCACCTCATCCGCCAGGGCATCGTCCGCGCGAGCTATCCCTGGCCCGGGACGCCGATCGAGCGGGAGGCGTTCCGCGCCGTCGTCGCCGAGGAACTGAGCCGGCCGGCCCCGGTACCGGGGCCGCTCCCGTTCCAGCACCTCGACGAGATCCTGCTCGTCATGGCCTGGTTCCGCCGCCATCCTGACGCCTTCCGGCGGACCAGCCGGCTCGAGGACTGGGTGACGTGAGACGGGCGGTCGGTCTCCCGTTCTGCCTGACACTGATCGCCGCCACCGCCGCGGCACAGTCTCCCCCGTTGCGTGCCGACCTCGAGCAGTTCCGCCTCGCGATCGCCACGACCCGCAACCCCGACACCCTCCGGAGCCTCGAGCATCGTCTCGGTCAGAACGGACCGACGGACGAGACCGAGGCACTGCGCCGCCTCCGGCGCGGCTTCGTGCGGCTCCGCATCGGCCAGCTGGGCGACGGCTGGAGCTTCGGCCGCGCCGCCGACGACTTCCGCCGCGCCACCGAACTGGAACCGGACTGGACGGTGGCGTGGCATGCCCGTGGCATCGCCCAGCGCACCGAGGGCCAGTGGCAGGCGGCCAACCGCATGAACCTCGGCAAGCGCGTCGGACTCGGCTCGATCGAGGATGCGCTGCAGAGCTTCGCCCGCGCGATCGCCGCCGACTCCACCAACACCGCCGCGGGTCACGCGCTCTTCGAGGCGGCCCTCGAGCTGCGCGACACCGCCGAGTTCCGGAACACCGCGCTCCCCGCCCTCCGCCAGATCGCCCTCGCGGGCGCGGCCGATACCGGCGTGCTCCTCGCCCTCGCCCGCGCCGAGCGGCTGATGGGTGACTCGGTCGCCGCGATCCGCGCGGCACGGAGCTACCTCGCGCGCGGCGGCAGCAGAGGGGCCGGACTGCGGGAGCTGGCGTGGAGCGGGTTCATCGGCGGGGCCGAGGACGCCGATTCCGCCTACTTCGCGGGGGCGGCGGTGGACGACTCGGCGGCAGTCGCCGGCTATCGCGAGGACCTCGCGTTCATCGCCGAGGACAGTGTGCTCGCGGCGTTCGACCGGACACACGGAGCGGAACGCGCCGCGTGGCTCCGGGCCTTCTGGCGTGACAAGGGACGACAGGCGCTGCGCGCGCCGGAGGAACGACTCCGTGAGCACTACCGTCGGCTCACCTTCGCGGAGCGGCACTTCGGCCTCGAGGTCAACCGGCGCTACTACGCGATCGCGCAGACCGACATCTACCGCTCGGGCAGCGCTCGCTTCGACGATCGCGGCATCGTCTACCTGCGCTACGGCCCGCCGGATCAGCGCGCGGCCACGGTCACCTACGACATCATGCCGAACGAGACCTGGCGCTACCACCGCGCCGACGGCGACCTGATGCTGCACTTCGCGGCCAACTCCGGCGGCGACATCCGTGACTACCGGCTGATCCCGAGCATCGCAGGCGTCGAGGGAGTGCGGGTGAACGACGCCAGCAAGGCGGCGACCTGGTTCGCCTTCGACGACCGCTGCGCCCTGTATCCCCCGTTCTGCAAGGCGCTGATCTGGGGGCCGCACGGCCTGGCGAAGATCCTGACCGAGGAGCATCGACTGGTCGAAGCCAGCACGGCGATCGCCGTCTCCACCGACGGCTACGAGCTCGGCTTCTCCCATCCGCTCGAGGCGGCCGCGGCGGCCTTCGCCGTCGGCCGCACCGGGGAGGAGCAACTCGTGCACATCGCCTACCAGGTAGCGCTGCAGGCGCCTGACACCCTGTCAGCGGACGCACTGTTCCGGTTCCCGCTCCGGGTGCGCGCCAACCTGCAGGACGCGGCCGGGCACAGTCATGGCTGGGTAGACACGACCATCACGCTGCTGCTGCAGGGGTCGGACATTGCGAACGGTGCGGTGGATGCCGTCGGCCGCGCGACGCTCGGCATGCCCCCCGGTCGCTGGCACTATCAGATCGCCCTGAGCAACAACGACTCCACCGGGATCGTGCTGCCGACCGATTCGCTGCTCGTCCCGTCGTTCGACGGCCGCGACCTCGCGCTGAGCGACCTGGTCCTCTCGAAGAGCGGGCGCGGCGCGCGCTGGGTCCCCGAAGAGGGCGACACCGCCTACTTCAACCCGCGCCGCATCTGGCTGCAGAGCGACACCCTCTCGATCTATCACGAGATCTACGGACTGGCGCAGGGCGCGGCCTACACCGCCCGGCTGGTCGTGAGGAAGGGCCGGCGGACCGCCCTCACCCTGGGGTGGAACGGACTCGCGACTGGCGCCGTGACGCGGGTGAGCCGCACCCTGGCCTTCGCGACCGTACGACCTGGAGACTATGAGCTGGAAGTGGAGGTACGCGACGCTGCTGGAAGGAGAGCGCTGACCTCGCGCCGCATCCGCATCAGGGAGTGACGGCGGCCCAGAGGTCGGGGTGGCGCTCGACCTCGGTCGCCTGACGAATGCCGGGGACCGCGGGCCAGACGTACCAGGCCTGCGGGTCGCCATCGAACACCCGCACCGCGAACCCCGGCAGGCCTTTCCCCGCCTGACTGAAGTAGTAGGGATCGAGCCGGAACTCCACCGACCAGCCCGCCGAGTCGCTCACCGAGCGCACCTCCCACCCGCCCCCCTCGCGGTCGGCGCCCAGCCGCCAGTCGGGATCGTCGCGCGGGGCGCGCCACTGCCCGCCCTCGCCGCGGTAGACCACGCTGCTGTCGAGCGTACGCCGGAAGTCCCACTGGAAATCATCGTGCATCGGGCCCCGGGCGCGATCGCCACCGGTATCGAGGCTGAGCAGCAGGTCGTCGTTCCAGGCGACCGAGACGTCGGGGATCCGTGCCGCGATGTACACCCAGGCGGAGTCGCGCCGGAGCCAGACCTGGATGGGACCGCCGGGACGGGCGACCTCGAACGTGGGCGTGCCATACTCGGTGACGGTCGCGGCCCCATCGAACAGCGGCGCCGGCGTCACCGTTGTCAGGCGGATGGTGTCGGCGAGCGCACGCAGGAGCAGGAGGGAGTGCAGCAGGGCTGGTCCGCGGCGCTACGGATTGGTCAGTGGGACGAGGCGGGCCCGTGGCGGGAGACCCGACTCGAGCTCCATGATCCCGACCGATGCGGGCAGGCCGAAGCGCTCATGCCCCGCCCCGCCGGGATTCATCACGGTGACGATCAGGTCCACCGTGGTGAGCAGCGGCCGGTGCGTGTGCCCGAAGATGATCACCTCGGCCTCGGGGAACGCCGCGTGGAGCTTCGCGGGCGTCGGCGCGCCGAGCTGATCGCCGTGGGTGAGGACGAAGTCGAGCCCTTCGAACTGCCGGGTGACGACCGCCGGGACCTTCGCGCGGATGTCGAACCCGTCACAGTTGCCGTACACGGCGGTCACCGGGGCAATGGCCTCGAGTTCGGTCAGGAGGTCCAGCGACCCGATGTCCCCGGCGTGGAGGATGTGATCCACCTCGGCGAAGACGTCGAAGACTTCCGGCCGGAGGAGACCGTGGGTATCGGAGATGATGCCGAGGCGCATGAAACGTCAGGGGCGGAGCGGGTGCTCCGCCCCTACCCCTGCCACCGGGGCGCGATGTTGATCTCGAGGCCGAGCAGGTCGACCACCCGCTGCACGATGAAGTCCACCAGCTCGCTCACCTGGGTCGGGCGGTGATAGAAACCGGGCGCGGCCGGAAGGACGATGGCGCCCGCCTCGGTGACCGCGGTGAGGTTGCGGAGATGCACCAGCGAGAGCGGCGTCTCCCGCGGGACGAGGATCAGCCGGCGCCGCTCCTTGAGCACCACGTCGGCGGCCCGCTCGACCAGCGAGCGGCTGGTGCCCGCGGCGATCGCGGCGACCGTGCCCATCGAGCAGGGACAGATCACCATCCCCGCCGACTTCGCCGACCCCGAGGCCGGCAGCGCGCCACGGTCGCCATCGGGATAGAAGGTGATGCTCGACCAGTCGCCGCCGGTGGCGGCGCGGAGCGCGGCTTCGTCCGCGATGCCCGCCTCTTCCTTGAGCAGCCGCCAGCCGTGGCTCGAGACGATCAGCCAGACCGGCACGTGGTGCCGCGCCAGCACGTCGACGAGACGCACCGCGTACGGTGCGCCCGACGCGCCGGTGATGGCGACCACGACCGGCAGCACGCTCAGCGACCCCGGCGGTTGGCGGTCGGCGTGCGGGCCGGCTGACGCTCCGGCGCCGGCGGCGGCACCTTCGGCTGCACGGCGCCCTTCTCGGGCTGCGGCTTCCCGCGGCCCCGCTGCGGGATCAGGTTCTCCTTCGGACGCTTCGACATGTGCACCTCCATACAGTTCCGAGTTCCGAGTTCCGAGTGCCGAGTGCCGAGTGCCGAGCCAGAAGTTCCGGGCCGAGTGCACCAAGCATCAGGCGCTACACTCTCGGAACTCGGAACTCGGTACTCGGTACTCCCCTGACCACTCACCTCATCAACCGATCCACCAGCGCAAACCCAAACACCGTCACGCTCATCACGCCATTCATGGTGAAGAACGCCGCATCGAGCCGCGACAGATCGCCGGGCTTCACCAGGTGATGCTCGTAGGCGAGGATGCCGGCCGCCGCGATCACCCCCGCAACATACCACGCCCCGAAGCCCGCGCCCCAGCCGAAGAGGAGCAGCGCCGGAATCGTGATACCGTGCAGCAGCTTGGCGAGGAGGATGCTGTTCCGCTCTCCCATGCGCACCACCGCGCTCCGGAGCCCCTGGCTCCGGTCGAACGAGGCATCGGGCAGCGCGTAGAAGATGTCGAAGCCCGCCACCCACGTCGCGACCGCGACCGTGATCGCGATGAGCACCCACCACGGTTCGCTCCACCGTCCCGTCACGGCCAGGTAGCCGCCGACGGGCGCGATCGCGAGCGAGAGGCCGAGCCACAGGTGCGGCCACCAGGTGAAGCGCTTGCTGAGGCTGTACAGCATGATCCAGCCGAGCGCCACCGGGCTCAGATAGAGGCAGAGCCGGTTGAGCAGGCCCGCCGCGACCAGGAAGAGCGTACCCGCGATGAGTACCGACCCCCACGCCTGGCCGAGCGACAGGGCGCCGCGCGGAAGTTCGCGGTTCATCGTGCGCGGGTTCTTCGCGTCGAACTCGCGGTCGACGATCCGGTTGAAGCCCATCGCCACCCAGCGCGCCGCGCTGAAGGCGACGACGACCAGCAGGACGGTGCGCCAGCTGACGCCCGCGTGGAACGAACCCTCCAGCACGCCGAGCATCGCGAAGGGGAGCGCAAACAGGGTGTGCGCGAGCTTGACGAAGCTGACGTAGCGGGCCAGCAGCGAATCGCCGGCCAGCGTCTGGCCCTCGCGCGGCGGGGCCGACGACGGGCTCCCGGGCAGCGGTGCGCTCACCCGCGCGGCCCCTGCAGCCGGATCCCGAGCTTCGGCCACAGCGCGTCCACCCGCGCTCCCTCGTCCTTCCACTTGCGGGTGCCGTCGATGCCCATCTTGCTGCCGAAGGTGAAGTACTGGCTCGAGTGGTCGAGCACATCCACCGGCCCCTTGGTGAAGCGCACGTCCCGCTCGGGATCGATGTTGTTGAGCGCGATCCACCACGCCTCGTCGGGATCGCGGACGTTCACATGCTTGTCCACCACGACGATCACCTTGGCGAGCGACATCAGCCCAGCACCCCAGAGCGCATTCATCACCTTGTAGGCCTGCCCCGGGTACTGCTTGTCGATCGAAACGAAGATGAGATTGTGGAAGATGCCGCAGGCCGGCATGTGGTAGTCCACGATCTCCGGCACCGTGAGCCTGAGCAGCGGCAGGAAGATCCGCTCCGTCGCATGCCCGAGGTAGTAATCCTCCATCGGCGGCTTGCCGACCAGTGTCGCGGCGTAGACCGGGTTCTTCCGCATGGTGACGGCGGTGACATGCACCCGCGGATAATCATCCGCGAGCGAGTAGAAGCCGGTGTGATCGCCGAACGGGCCCTCGACCACCAGCGGCTCCGCGGGATCGATGTACCCCTCGATGACGAACTCCGCCTCGGCCGGCACCTCGAGATCGCAGGTCAGCGCCTTGGCGAGCTCGACCGGCGACTTCCGCAGGAAGCCCGCGAAGATGAACTCGTCGATCGTCGGCGGCAGCGGCGCCGAACCGGAGTAGACGCTCGCGGGATCGGCGCCGATCGCGATGACGACCGGCATCTTCTCGCCCCGCTCCGCCAGCTCGCGCCAGTGGGCCGCGCCGACCTTGTGACGCTGCCAGTGCATCGCGAGGATGTTCTTCCCCTGCACCTGCACCCGGTACATCCCGACGTTCCGCACTCCGGTCTTCGGGTCGGCCGTAATCACCATCGGCAGCGTGATGTAGCGACCGCCGTCCTTGGGCCAGGTGGTCAGGAAGGGAATGCGGTCGAGGTCGATCTGCTCCCCCTTCCACACGATCTCCTGGCAGCTCGGCTTTCCGCTCCGCGTGCGCGGCGGGAACTTCGCGACTTCCGCCAGCTTCGGGAGCATCGAGAGTTTCCCGAAGAGGCCATCCGGCACCTTGAGGTTGAGCAGCTCGCTGATCCGGCCACCCACCTCGTCGAGATTCTCCACGCCGAGCGAGAGGCACATCCGCTTCATCGAGCCGAAGAGATTGATCGCGACGGGAAACTCGCTCGGGCGGCCGTCGTCGAGGATCGGCCGCTCGAAGAGCAGCGCCGGGCCGCCGCCCGGACTCTTCATGCAGCGGTCGGCGATCTCCGCGATCTCGAGCCGGGTCTTCACCGGTTCGCTGATGCGGACCAGCTCGCCGATCTTGTCGATGGCGGCGATGAATTCCTGCAGCGTGTCGAGTGTCATGAGGCGCTGTCTAGACTTTCGTGCCCGCGTGAATGGCGCAGATCCCGCCGAACAGCAGCGTATACCCCACGTCCCGGAAGCCATGTTCCCGCATCCGCGCGGCCAGGGCCTCGGGCTCGGGGAAAGTCAGCACCGATTCGGGGAGATAGTCGTACGCGTCGCTGTGCCGGGAAACGAGTCGCCCGATCAGCGGCAGGATCCGCCTGAAGTAGAAGAAGTACGCCCCGCGCATCGGCTGCCTGGGCGGTGTGGTGAATTCGAGGATCACGAAGCGCGCCCCGGTCGAGAGGACCCGGGCCGCCTCGGCGAGGCCGGCATCGAGGTCCGCCACATTCCGGATGCCGAAGCCGACCGTGGCACCGTCGAAGGTCGCATCGGGAAACGGCAGTTCCAGCGCATCCGCGTTCACCGGTTTGACCCGGGTGGACTTGCCCCGGCCGAGCGACAGCATCGGCAGGACGAAATCCGCCCCGATCACCTGGCCACGGAACCCGGCCTGCGCGCCGAGGGTCGCGGCCAGATCGAGCGTCCCGGCGCACAGATCCAGATACCGCCCCTCGGGTTTACGTTCCCAGTTGAGGCGGGCCACGGCCTGACGACGCCAGCGCTTGTCGACGTTCAGGCTGAGCAGGTGATTGAGGAAATCGTACCGGGGGGCAATGGCCGTGAACATCGCCCGGACGTATGACCGCTTCTCCCGACCGCCGGAGAGCGCTAACTTCCTATCCGTGGCTAACATAGGCGCGCAATGTAGTGCTCTCGACAGCGGCGAGGCAAGCCGCGGGGCTGCCCATGGCTGAGCGGATCGATCTGGCATCCGCAACGGACCAGGAGATCGTTGCCCTCGCCGTCGAGGGCAAGGAGTCCGCATACCGGGAACTCATCCGCCGGTATGAGCGGCCCGTGTTCTCGCTCGTGCTCAGAATGGTACGCGATCGTCAGCTCGCCGAAGATCTCTCGCAGGAGACCTTCATCAAGGCGCTGAACGCGATCGCGAGCTATCGCCCCGAATACAAGTTCTCGAGCTGGATCTTCAAGATCGCGAACAACGCGGCGATCGATCACCTGCGCCGTCGCGAGCTCAACACCCTGTCGATCGATGGCTCGCCCAACGCCACCAGCGCCGAGGATATCGAGGCAACGGCGCTGCAGGTGGGCGACAAGAGCGAGACCCCGCTGGCCGAACTCGAGGCCCGCGAACTCGGCACCGCGATCGAGCGGGCCATCGGGCAGCTTCGGCCCGAGTATCGCTCCTGCATCATGCTCCGCCATGTCGAAGGGCTGGCCTACGAGGAAATCGCCCAGCTCCTCGACCTGCCGCTGGGCACCGTGAAGACCTACATCCATCGCGCCCGTCACGAACTGCGCGACATGCTGACCCATCTGCGGGACTGAAACCCTGCTCTCGAGGAGGCCGTAAGAGGCGCCGTATGGTTGACGAATCCTTCCACCTCGGTCCTGAAGAGCTCGATCTCTGGCTGGACGGACGTCTCCCCGCCTCTCGTACGTCTCACCTCGAAACATGCGAACAGTGCCGGACCGACGCGGAAGAGACCCGCGAGATCGTGCAGCAGCTGGCCCGGCTCCCCAAGACCGCTCCGAGTCGCTCCTTCGCTGATCGGGTCATGGCCCGGGTGAGCACCGCCCCGGTTGCGGAGCACCTCACCGGCGACGATCTCGACGCCTGGGTGACCGGCACCCTTCCGGTCCAGCGCGAAGCCCATCTGCGCGGCTGTCCCCAGTGCCAGGCCCTGGCCGATCAGGAGCGGGTGCTGGTCATGCGGCTCGAGGCCCTCCCGCTCTTCGATCCGCGGCCCGGCTTCGCGGACCGGGTGATGGACCGGGTGGATGTGCCGGTCAGCTCCATCGCGGACGCGTGGCGGCTGTGGCACCGGAGGGTCTTCGCGAATCCGGTGGGCGTGGGCATCGCGGCCGGAGCAGCGGTCCTGCTCGGCGGTTCGGTCGCGGCGAGCGCCGCCTGGGCGGCCGGCAATCAGGACATGATCACCGGGGCCGGCACCTGGCTGATGACTCACGGGCAGCAGTGGTTCTGGCAGGGTGTCGGCATGGGCACGGCGCTGCTGGATCAGCAGTCCTGGTACCCGTCGGTCCGCGCGGCGCTGACCCCGGGACGCATCGCGGCGCTGGGCGCCGCCTCCGCCGGCCTCTACGCCGCCGGTCTCATCGCACTCCGCCGCCTGCTGTCGCTGCCCCGCTCCCAGGTCGCCCGTGCGCTCCCGTAGCGCCACCTTTCTGCTGTTCCTGATCGGCCTGTTGGCGGCACGCCCGGTCAGCGCCTCTGACTGGAAGGATGGCGGGCAGCCGGTCTGGAAGACGCGCATCGAATTCCTCAGCCAGTTCCTGCAGGACGAGCCGAGCCATGTCGTCCGCGATCATGTCGTCGCGATGGCGAGCGGCCTCTCCTCGCTCACCTTCGATTACACCGATGGCGGCGCGCTCAACCTCTCGCTCGAGGGGGGGGAGCTGCGCCTCGATGGCCGGGTCGCCGGACGCTATCCCGAGGGCGGCGCACTCGAGACCGCCTGGCATCAGCTGCTGCTCGAGTGCTCCCATCTCGATACGCCGGCCGCACTCACCGCCCTTCGCAACTGGCATCCGGCCGGGCTGTCGCGTGAGGAGGAGGCCTACGCCGACCTGCTCCGCGCCAAGGCGGCATCGCTGAGTGCACCACCCAGCGCCGTGATGGTGCCGCAGGCGGTCGAGCCCGCGACGGCCGGCGGACTGACGATCGACCTCAGTGATCTCAGCAATCCGGCGCGGCTCGCGCCCATGCTGCACGGGGCCGCCGAACTGCGTGGCGCCGCGCTCCGCGTCACCGTACCCGGCGGTCAGGCACACGCCGGGCACTTCAGTGTGGGGTCGAGCGAGCGGCTGCACGGGCCACTCCTCATCATCCGCGGCGACGCCGACATCTACGGCACGCTCGATGGCAACCTCGCCGTCGTGGAAGGCAATGCGATCGTGCACCCGGGCGCGGTGGTGACGGGCGACGTGCTCGCCGTGGCCGGCCAGGTGCGCGACCTCGGCGGCGACATCCAAGGCGCGATCCGCACCCTCGAAGCCCCCCGGCGCCAGGCCGAGGCGGTCACCACCGCCGCGGGCGAAGCCCCGCTCTCGGCGTGGCAGCGCGCGGGGCGCAACGGCGCCGGCGTCCTCGGCGTGTTTCTGACGCTGATGCTGGTGGGGACGGGACTGGTGCTCTTCGCGCGGCCGCCGCTCGAGGTGGTGAGCGACACGGTGCTGCATTCCTTCAGCCGCGCCCTGCTGGTCGGGCTGCTCGGACAGGTGCTCATCCTGCCGACCTTCGGCATGCTGGTCGTCGGCCTGGTGCTGAGCGTCGC
>JBGASX010000020.1:0-61389 GCA_044229445.1 Gemmatimonadales bacterium
CAGGCCATCCACCTCGACGTGCGGTGCCCAGTCCGCCGCCCGCGCGTAGAGTCCGCCCCGCTCCACGAGACGATTCTCCAGCAGGAAGGGCACCACCGCGGTCAGCCCGACCGCGGACTCCTCCGTGTTCGAGAACCCGGTCACCCGCTTGTGCCGCACCAGGTACTCCCCGCTCGGCGCCCGCACGTTCACCAGCGCGGCCGGCGCATGGCAGACCGCCGCCACCGGCTTCCCGCCCCGCACGAAGGCCTCGATCAGCGCGATCGAGGCTTCATTGTCAGGCATGTCCCACATCGGGCCGTGGCCGCCCGGATAGAAGACGGCGTCGAAGTCGTTCGCGGAGAGCTCGCCGAGCACCCGCGTGTGCGCCAGCGCCTGCTGCGCCGCGGGGTCCGCCCGGAAGCGCCGGGTGGCGTCGGTCTGGCTCGCGGGAACATCGCTGGCCGGGTCGAGCGGTGGCTGGCCGCCTTTGGGCGACGCCAGCGTGATCGTGGCGCCCCCGTCCTGCAGCACGTAGTACGGCGCCGCGAACTCTTCCAGCCAGAATCCCGTCCACTTGCCGGTGCTGCCCAGCCGGTCGTGGGAGGTGAGGACGAGGAGGACTCTCATGACGTGACTCCTGCACTGCGAGCGAGAGCGCGTGTTCCGCCGGTGGCCGGTGGCATCTAGTGGACCCTGCTGCTGTAGGGGCTTCCCCCGATCGCCACCCCATCGAGGGTGACGGTGATGGTGTCGGTGCCCCGTGCGGTGGGCGTGTACGACGCGGTGTAGCTGCCGTCGCCGCGGTCGGTGGCGGCGAGGGGACCGGCGCGATTGCTGCCGCTGACCGAGATCTTCACCTGATGGCCGCCACTAGTGAGCGGGTTGCCGAACTGATCCCGGCTGGTCACGGTGATCACCGTGGCCTGGCGGCGCTGGCCGCTGGGTACGGTCGCACCACTCTTCCCTGCATCGGCGGCACCTGGAACGACCGTGACCGCCTGCGTGAGAATCACCCCGTTCACGAGTGCGGAGATGGTCCGCGTCCCGGCAAGGGTCGAGGAGTAGTTCGTCGTCGCCTGGCCCGCGCCACTCGTGGTGGTCGACGCGGGGGACAGGGTGTTGGCCGAGCCGCTCGCGCTGAAGCTCACGCTCGCTCCGCCGACGGCATTGCCGAAGCCATCGGTCGCCACGAGGGTCACCAGCGCCACGCTGGCTCCGGTGCTCGCGATGACCTGCGCCGGCAGCACCTGCAGCGTCGATCGGGCGCCACTCACGGGGCCGGCCTGCACGGTCACCAGGACGGGACTGGTGCCCACCGCGACGCCACCGATCGTGACGGCGACGAGATCGGTGCCGCTCTGCGTGGGCGTGTAGCTGCCGGTGTAGCTCCCGTCGTGGTGATCGGTCGCGGCCGGTGAGGCGCTGTTGGCACCGCTGATATCGATCGCGACCACCGCGGCGAGCGTCGTGAGGTTGTCCGAGATGTCGCGGGTACGAACCGTCACCGTCGTCGGAGTCCCGGCGACGCCGCCCGGAACCGTGACGCTCGAGCGCGCGGCGATCGCCGGCCCGGGTGTGATGCTGATGGCAGCCGAGGTGGCGGAGACGGTGCCGACGGTGAAGCTGAGCGTGCGGATGCCGACCGCACCGGTGAGCGAGAGGCCTGCGAATGCGGCCGTTCCATTCGCGTCGGTCAGCAGCGAGGTGGAGCCGCTCAGCACTCCACCGCCGCTGGCGACGGTGACGACGACCGGGACCTGCGCGACCGGCTGACCGCTCGGATCGGTGATCCGGACCTCCGGCTGCACCGGGAAGACGACCGTGTTCGGCGCCGTGGCTGAGGGCTGCGTGGTGACGGTCGCGGTGGCGGCGGCGCCGGTGATGAGCGTCGCCATCGCCGTGAACTGCACCGAGAGGCCCGCCGCGCGGACGGAAATCGTGTTGCGTCCGGCGGCGGGGCCAAGCGTCAGGACGGTGACGGCCGTGCCGCTCGAGTCGAGGGTCGCGGTGGTCGGTGTCGCGGCACCGCCCCCCCCGGCGATCGTCCAGGTGACGGTGCGTCCGTCGACACCGTTGCCGAACCGGTCCGTGAGCTGGGCGATCAGCGGCTTCGGGAGCCGGTTGCCCGCGGTGCCCTGCTGGCTGTCGCCGCTGACGCGAAGCAGGGCCACGGGAACGTCGGGAGAGGCGACGGCACTGAAATCGACGAAGAGCGGTCCCGCACCCTGTACCTGGGCGCGGATGGTCTGCACGCCGCGCACGGTGCCGAGGACCCAGCGTGTCTCGGCGCGGCCTTCGGCGTCAGTCCGCGCGGTGTCAGGGATGAACTGCGCCGCGGCGCTATTGCTCAACGCGCTGAACGTGACCGGCTGCTGCTGCACCGGGCGGTTCTTCGAATCGGTGACCCGGAGGACGAGGAGTTCGGGCAGCGGCTGGCCCACGGTGTCCGACTGGGAATCGCCGGCGATCAGGGTCACCGCGGCGGGCGCGCCCTCGGCGGGCAGGATCAGGTTCTCTCCCCCGCAGGCGGACAGCACCGCTGCACCGAGCAGAAAGGCATGGGCCCGCTTCAACGGGGCCGCCAGCTGCGCACGCGACAGGACGGATGGTTCATCATCGGCGGCGCGCTCCGGTCATGATGAGCAGGCCACCCGACAGGAGTCCGAGTCCCCCGATCCAGGGCGGAATGATCCGCAACGGGCCGGCGGTGGTGGTGAGGTCCCCCTTCATCACCATGCGATCGGGTGAGGAGAAGCTCCCGCCCCGAAGAATCACGATGGCACCGAGGCCCGCGAGCACCACGCCGGCAAAGACCAGGGGACGCATGACGGCTCGCAGAAGGTGAGAGAGGTGCTGCTACGACTTTCCGCTCGGGGGAACCGGCGATCGGTTCGGTCCCGTCCTGAGTTGCCGGCTACTGCCCGGCCGGTCCGAGCCGGTAGCCCGTCGCCGTGACGATGAGACGCTCGGGGTTCCTCGGCACCGCGGCGAAGACCGGGACCGTGGCCGTGAACCAGTAGATCGCCTTCTGCACGACCCGGCGCTCGCTGACAGGGATCTCGGCGAAGATCGGTCCCTTCCAGTCGCCCGGATCCCGCACCCGATCGAAGGCCTCGGTCAGCTGGGCATGGGTGTAGCCGGTGAGCCGGACGGGGTCGTGGGCCGCGGACCCACTGTCCCCGGGTGTTTCGCTCTCCTGATAGCGTCCGCCGACTGTCCGCACCCACTGTCCGTCACCATCCGTCTGCCGGATGCCCGCATTCCAGCGCTTCATCCGGAGTACTCTCTGGAAAGTCACTCCTCGCCCGACGCATTCTCCGACATCCGGGGCGACTCCCCGGCGGAGGGAAGGGGCAAACGGCTGCGTTTGCCCCAGTGGGTCGGACGTGGATCCTGCCTGCGTGGAGGATCAAGTTAGGCGTCGTGGCAGGCTGCTACCATCGCTCATTTGAACGGATTTCGGACTAGTTCCGAGGGGCTAGTCCCGGATCACCCCCGCATCGGGTCTGCGCACTCAGCGCCGGGAGCGGGCGCCTGCGTGGAGGACGGTGCCCGCCGCATCGCGGGCAGGGGCGCCCCTCTCGCCGATCGTGACGAGCACCCGGTGACTCTCGCCGTCATCGACGAGGGGGATGCTGGCGGCGTCGCAGGGCTCGCCATCGAGTTCCGCCGATCCCACGCCGCGGGAGCGGTGCTCCGGGTTCGCGACCACGATGTGATAGGTCGCGCTGCCGAAGCGCCAGGTGATCGTGAAGCCCGGCCACGTCGAGGGGATGCAGGGGTCGATGGCGAAATGGTCGCCCCGGCGGCGCAGGCCGAGGATGCCGTCGATCGCGGTCTGGTACATCCAGCCGGCGGACCCGGTGTACCAGCTCCAGCCGCCGCGGCCGGCGTGCTGGGGATGGGCATAGACATCACCGGCGGTCACGTACGGCTCCGTCTTGTAGCGGTCCCGGTCCGCCGGAGTGCGGGTGTGGTTGATGGGGTTGAGCATGTGGAAGAGCTCCATCGCCTCATCGCCATTGCCCAGCCGGGCGACCGCCAGGACCATCCAGATGGCGGCGTGGGTGTACTGTCCGCCATTCTCGCGGAGGCCGGGCGGATAGCCGCGGATGTACCCGGGGTCGCGCACGCCCTGATCGAACGGCGGCGTGAGCAGCAGCACGGTCCGCGAGGCGCGCCGCACCAGGTGGGTGCGCACGGCGTCCATCGCCCGCTCGGCACGGCCCGCCGGCGCGGCGCCGGAGAGCACCGCCCACGACTGGGCGATCGAGTCGATCCGGCAGTCGTCGCTCTGCTGTGAGCCCAGCGGTGTGCCGTCATCGTAATAGGCGCGGCGATACCACTCGCCGTCCCAGCTCAGCTCGAGCATGCTGCCGAGACGCGCCGCCTCCACGCCGTACCGGGACGCGCGTGATGCGTCACCGGCCGCCTCACACAGGGGGATGAACCGGTCCAGCACGGTCCGCAGGAACCAGCCCAGCCAGACGCTCTCTCCCCGCCCCTCGTGGCCGACGCGATTCATGCCGTCGTTCCAGTCGCCGTTGCCCATCAGGGGAAGCCCGTGCGGTCCCGCCGTCAGCCCGCGATCGATGGCGCGCAGGCAGTGCTCGAGGATCGTGCCCGTTTCGGCGGTGCTCCGCGGGTCGAGATAGGCCTCCATCTCGCCCGGCTCGAGCGGACGGCCCTCGAGGAAGGGCACCGGCACATCGAGAAGCGCGCGGTCGCCGGTCGCGCTCACGTACTGCGCCACGACGTAGGGCAGCCAGAGGAGATCGTCGGAGCAGCGGGTGCGCGTCCCGCGACCGGAGGGCTCGTGCCACCAGTGCAGCACGTCCCCCTCGAGGAACTGCCGCCCCGCCGCGCGCAGGATGTGCTCGCGGCTCAGCGCCGGCTTGACCAGCAGCAGCGCCAGCACGTCCTGCAGCTGGTCGCGGAACCCGAACGCGCCGCCCGGCTGATAGAGCGCGGAGCGGGCCCAGAGGCGGCAGCTCAGGTTCTGGTACGGCAGCCACCGGTTCACCAGCACGTCGAAGGAATCGTCGGGGGTCGAGACCTGCAGGGTGTGCAGGAGTCCGTCCCAGCTGTCGCGGGCGCGGGCGAGGAGTCGCGCCGCGCCGGTCACGGTGCCGTGCCGCGCGATCAGCTCCCGGGCATGGTCCCGGTCCCGCCCCTGACCGAGCGCAAAGGCGACCTGCCGGGTCTCGCCGGGGGCGAGGACGATGGTGACCTGCAGTCCGGCGCAGGGATCGAGTCCCGCGCCGAAGCTGGCGGCGAGTCCGTGGCGGCCGAAGGCGTCCGCGTTCGCCAGCGTCCGGTTGCGCCCGAGGAAGGTGCGCCGGTCGCCGGTGGCGGAGCGGAGCGGCTCGCTCACGCTCGCAAAGGCGACGCGGCCCGGGAACTCGACGTTGTAGGGGTTCGTGGCGAGCACCGCGGCGCTCGCCGCATCGAGTTCGGTGCGGACGTGCAGATGATCGCCGGCCCGTGGCGGACCGAGGCGCCACTCGGTGTAGGAGTAGAGACTCAGCCGGCGCATCCGTTCCGAGCGATTGGTCAGCGTGAGCAGCACGACCTTCACCGGATCGTCGGCGTCGACACCGACCTCGGCCGCCTGACCGATGCCATGGCTCAGGTGGGAGAAGTGGGAGAGGCCGGCGCGGTGCCGGATGATGTAGCGCCCGCTCTCGGTATTCCGGGGCATCGTGCCCGGGAAGGGAGACCAGACCGCGCCGGTATCGTCATCGCGGAGCACCACCGCCTCACCCGACGGGTCGCTGACCGGGTCGTTGTTGAACGGCGTGAGCCGGTTCTCGCGGCTGTTCTCGCTCCAGGTGTAGGCCGATCCGGAGGCGGACACGACGGTGCCGAAGCCGGGATTGGCGATCACGTTCACCCAGGGCAGCGGCGTTTCCTGCTCGCCGTCGAGGACGATCACGTATTCGCTGCCGTCGAGACTGAATCCGCCGGTGCCGTTGGCGAACATCAGGGGCGGGGGCTCCGGCGCCGGGAGCGCCGGGACCGGATCGCGTTCCTCCGTCGCGCCGGCGAAGACCTCCCGCGGCCACTCCGGCTCCTCGTACGGATGGTCCAGCTGCGCGGCGAGGTCACCGCGCTCGCCGGCCAGCGTCACCCGGGCGGCGCTGGTGAGCAGGATCCGCTCCGCCTCGCTCATCCGGTCGCGGCGAAGCAGGAAGACGCCGCCGGGCTGGTGCTTCCACGCGGCCCACGGTCCGGTGTCGAGCAGCGTGGTGAGCTGCACGTGGATCTCGTCGAGATAGCCTAACGGGTGATCGTTGACGATCACGACGTCGGCGCGGAGGCCCTTGAGCCGCCAGTACTCCTGCGCCTGCAGCACCTGGCGCACCAGCGGCAGGTCCTCATCGCTGAGTACCCGCACCAGCAGGATCGGGAGATCGCCGGAGATGCCGTGGGCCCAGAGGCCCGACTGGCCGAGCACGTTGCTCGCCAGTGTCTCGCGATCGACCCGGAGCGAGTTGTCGAGGTAGAGGACGCGCGAGGCGAGCCGCTCGAAGAGCTGCGCCTGCTCGCTCGAGACGCCGACGTGCCGCTGCAGGCTCCGCGCATGCGCAAAGGCGAGCGCGAACGTCCGCGCCGCCGCACTCGGGTCGTGGTACTTCTGCGCGAGCGCGAGCGCGCTCTCCCGGTCGGGGGCGACGCCGGTCGCGAACGAGAGCCGCACCGACGCGCCCGGCGCCAGCCGGATGCGCTGCCGCAGGCTGACGATCGGATCCAGCACCGCGCCCGTGGTGCCCGAGAGGGCCCGGCCATCGAGCGCGATCGGGCGCTCCGGTCCCCGGCCCCGCCCCAGGAAGCGCAGGCGGTCGGTCTCCCACTCCACCGCACCGCGCACCCGGCTGTCGACGCCGAGCACATGGATGGCGCAGGCGCCGGCCTCCTCGCGGGAGCGGGGGCGGCGATGACAGAGCAGGGCGGTGCTGTCCGCGAGGTACTCCGTCTCGATGAACAGCTTGCCGAAGGCGGGGTGCGACAGGTCATCCGCCGGCAGCGCCAGGGCGATCTCGGCGTAGCTGGTGATCTCGATCTCGCGGGCCCGGTCGCTCTGATTGGTGACCGAAAGGCGGCGGACCTCGACGTCGTCTTCCGTGGAGACGGCGATCTCCATCTGGGTGACGATCTCGTCGTCGCGCCGGTGGAAGGTCACCTTCTCCGCCTGCAGGGTGACGAGGTAGTCGTCGGACGCGCGCCCGATCGGGTGATGCGCGGCCGACCAGACCATGCCGCTCCGCACGTCGCGGAGGTAGAGGAACTGGCTGCCGAGGTCGCGGGTGGCGTCCTCGCGATAGCGGGTGACCGCGCGGCCCCGGCAGAGGCTCGCGCCGCCGCCGGCATTGGTGACGATCGCGCAATACGCGCCGTTGGTGAGGAACTGCGCGTGCGGATGCAGCGTGTCCGGCGTGCGGAAGCGACGGAGCGCCGCGAGCGGCGTGCTCGACGCCACCCGCGTCTCCTGCGCGGGGCGCGGCTCGGTGATCGGCACGTGCCGCGGGGCGCGCTCCTGCAGCAGGAGCACCGTGGCCTCGATGCGCGGATCGGCGTGGAAGCGGCGGACCATCGGGTCGCCGAGGACGGCGTTGGCGATCGCGACGAGACTCATCCCCTGGTGGTGAGCCAGGAAGGAGCGGACCACGGTGCCCCGCTTCGGCGCGCCCGGCAGGGGAGCCTCGTCGCCGTCGCGCCGGTGGCTGTAGTCGATCGCCTCGTAGAAACCGTACGGGCCGCTCGCCCCGGCATCCACGAGTCGACGGAAGTTGCTCACCGCCTGGCTGGGATCCACCATCGCGGCGAGGGCGGTAGCGTACGGCGCGATCACCAGGTCGTCGGCCAGTCCGCGCTTGAGGCCGAGACCCGGCACGCCGAACGCCCGGTACTGATAGTTGCCGTGCCGGTCGACCACGTTGAAGCCCGACTCGGAGATGCCCCAGGGCACGCCCTGCTGGCGGCCGTACTCCCGCTGGCGCCGCACGGCCATCCGGCAGGAGTCGTCGAGCAGGGTCTCGGGATAGCTCCGCAGCACCAGCATCGGCATCAGGTACTCGAACAGCGTGGCGCTCCAGGAGAGCAGCGTCGAGACCCCCTCCACGCTCGTGAGCAGCCGCCCCAGACTGAACCAGTGATTCTGGGGGACGTCGCCCTTGGCGATGGCGGCGAAGCTGGCGAGCCGCGCTTCCGACGCCAGCAGGTCGTAGAAGGAGTTGTCGAGCCGGCCGGGACCGTCGGCATCGGCGAGCCGGTAGCCGATCGGGAAGATCTTGCGCTGCCGGTCGTAGAGGAATCCGAACTGCATCCCGTCCGCGAAGGCCAGCGCGCGCCCGGAGAGGTCGGTGAGCCGGGCCGCGTGGTCCGCGTGCGCCTCGGTGACGGGTACGAGGGCGAGCCGGACCGATTCCGCCCACGCGATCGCCTCCCGCCACGCGGCGGCCTCGCCGCTCGGCGCGACACTCCCGGTGATGGCCGCCTGGAGGAGATCGTGCATCCCCGACGCGGCGCGGAGGGCGGAAGTTGGATCCTCCTCGCTCGCGAGCGCGCCGGCCAGATCGGTGAGGCGGTGCGCGAGCAGGTCGGTGTCCGCGGAGAGCGTGTCGAGGGCGGCGAGCGCTTCCCGCGCGACCCGGATGGTGTCACCGAGTCCGGCCCGGCGCTGCGCGTCGGAGGGCGGGCGGTCGCGGATCTCGGCGAGTCCCGCCGCGAGGGCCAGGAGGGCGCCGAAGAGATTGCCGCTGTCGACGGTGGAGACGTAGCGCGGCGCCAGCGGCGCCAGGGTCCGGGTGTCGTACCAGTTGAGCAGGTGCCCTTCGTACCGTTCCAGCCCTTCCGCGGTGCCGAGCAGCGCCTCCAGCCGCTCGACGAGGGCGCCGGTGCGGAGGTAGCCCAGGTCGTGGGCCGCGAGGGTCGACAGCATGCCCATGGCGATGTTGGTCGGCGAGGTGCGGTGGGCCACCATCGGGACCGGCGTCTCCTGGTAATTGTCAGGCGGCAGTCCATGGTCGGCGGGGCCCATGAAGACTTCGAAGAAGCGCCAGGTCTTCCGCGCGATCGTGCGGAGCAGGGTCCGCTCCTCGAGGGTGAGCTGCTGCCGTCTCGGCACCACCGGCCGGCTCAGCCACCAGGCGAGCACCGGTGCGGCGATCCAGAGGAGCAGGATGGGCACCGCGGCGGGCAGGGTGGCGGGGCGGCTCGCGGTGAGCAGCGCCGCGACGACCAGCGCGAGCGCGGGGCTCGCCAGCATGGCACCGAAGAAGAGGAGTGCGGTGCCTCGGCCGGTGAGGCCCGTCGCGCGCGCGGCGCTCGCCGCCGCCGTCTCCCACTCGAGCAGCCGGCGCTGGGTGACGATGAGCCGCACGAGTGTGAGCGCGATGGCATGCACCATCTCGTAGGCGTGATACGCGAGGAAGGTGATCGAGAGCAGGACCTGCGCGCCCGCCGCCTCGAGGTCGTCCCCGAGCAGCCGCAGGAAGACGCGGAAGGGCTGCTGCGGCTCCGGGCCACCGAAGAGCCGGAGCAGGATCGGATAGAGGGGAAAGGCGAGCGTGCCGAGCAGGCCGAGGGTCCAGACCGCGGGGCTCCCGGGGAAGAAGAGCCACGCCGCCACCAGCGCCAGCACCGTCGCCGGCGCGACCAGCGTCCGCCGGAGGTTGTCGAGGATCTTCCAGCGCGAGATGAGCGGGAGGGTGTTGCGCTCGAGGCCGGCCCGGGTCGGGACGAAGGGGAAGAGCCAGAACAGGATCTGCCAGTCGCCCCGGGCCCAGCGGTGCTGGCGGCGGGCGTGGGTCAGCACGCTCGCCGGGTAGTCGTCCACGACCTCGACATCGCTCACCAGGGCGGGCCGGGCGTGCAGTCCCTCGAAGAGGTCGTGCGAGAGCAGTGCATTGTCAGGCACCCGCCCCTCGAGCGCCGCCATGAAGGCGTCGATGTCGTAGAGTCCCTTGCCGGTGTAGATGCCCTCGCTGAACAGGTCCTGGTAGGTGTCGGAGACCGCCGAGCTGTAGGGGTCGACGCCGGTGTGGCCGGCGTAGACCCGGGCGAAAAGCGATCCGGCGGCACTCGCCATCGTGACGCTCACCCGGGGCTGCAGGATGCCGTAGCCTTCGGTGACCCGGCGCCGTGCGGGGTCGAAGCAGGCCCGGTTGAGCGGGTGCGCCATGATGCCGATGAGGGTGCGCGCGGACTCTCTCGGCAGCCGGGTGTCGCTGTCCAGTGTCAGGCAGTAGCGCAGCCGGCCGTCCAGGATGGCCGGGTCCCCCTCATGCACCACGAAGCTGGTGTCGGTCGCCCCGCGGACGACGCGGTTGAACTCCTCCAGCTTGCCCCGCTTCCGTTCCCACCCCATCCAGCAGCCTTCGGCCGGATTCCAGCGGCGCTCGCGATGGAACAGGTGGAAGCCGTCGCGGCGGCCGCGCCCCGTGGTGGCGTTGAGTCCGGCGATCCCGGCGCGCGCTGCCTCGAGGATCTCGGCATCCTCGGGCAGGGTCTCTTCCAGGGCGTCGACGAAGTCGGTGAGCAGCGCGAAATGGATGTTCGGATCGGTGTTGCCGAGGGCGAGCACCTCGAGGTGATCGATGAGCCGATGGGTCGCGGCGACGCTGGTGAGCAGCGTCGGAATCACCACGATGGTGCGCGCCTCCGGCGGCACGCCATCGGTGATATCGAGACGGGGGAGGCGCCGGGGCGGCACCAGTCCCGCGGCGAATCGCTGCACCGCCGCGGTCGCCAGCTCCGAGGCCGGGAGGAGCAGCAGCAGCGCGATTGCCGTCCAGCCGAACGGCGTCCCGCCGTGGTCGGTCGCGTAGAGCAGCCCGGCGCCGATGCCGAGCGCCGTCAGCACCGCCAGCGCGCCGAGGTAGACGCCGGTCGTGTGGGCGAAGAGGGCCCGCCGGAGCCGGGCGCCGAGATGCGGCCGGTAGGCGACATCGCCTTCGAGATCGCGCCGCCCCCGGCCGATGAGGTGATACCCGACGTGGGCGCTCCGGTGCTGACTCGAGTGCTGCTCCGCGGCGGCCCGCGCGCTCTCCACGGCCCGCAGCGCGACCCGGAGCTGTGCCTCGCCGGTCCGTTCCGCGAGCTCCTCGACCGCCTGCCGGTACCGGTCGCGGCTCAGGAAGTCCATCCGCCCGTACACCGCGGCGGGATCGCGCTGCAGCACCTGCTCGACGAGGCTCACGCTCTCGATGTACTGGGACCAGTCGAGCGTCGCACAGAACCGGAGGCTGGTGATCGCGTTCGCCACCGAGACCTGCCCCGCGGCGAGCACCTGGTGCTCGGCCCGGATGACCTCCTCGACGGTCAGTCCGCTGGCGGCGAGGCGCGCTTCGATCGCGGCGCGGACCCCGGCCGCGGCCGGCCCGTACTCCCGGAGCCGCTGCAGGACCTGGGCGACCCACGCCGTCTCGAGCACCTCGGGCAGCTGCTTCTGTCGGCCGACATCCGAGACCGTCATCCGGTCCAGGAACCGATTCGCCGCGATCCGGTCCGATCGCCCCGCGAGCGTCTCCTCGGCGAGGCGGCGGAGATTCTCCAGCAGCGCCACCTTGAGCATGATCGGCCAGGCCCATAGCTCGCCGATGGTGAGCGGGGCCACCGTCTGGTAGGCGGTCATGAAGCGGGTGAGCAGCGACCGGTCGAGGCGGCCATCGGTGTGGCGCACCAGCTCGATCGCCATGCTGTAGGCGCGTCCCGCGCCGGCGTACTGCCGGGCCGCGAGTCGCGGGAGCTGCCGCTGGAAGCTGGGAGGGAGGTCGTGCCGGATGACCCGGCTCTCCGACTCGATCAGGTGATAGTTGTCGAGCAGCCATTCGGCGGCCGGGGGCACGAACTCGCCCTTGCGGACGTCCTCGGCAAACAGCCCGTAGGCCCGGCGGACCAGCCGGGCATTCTCGTCGAGCCGGCGGAAGAAGGCCCGGTGCGGCGCGCTGCTCTCCCGCGCCAGCGTGAAGCTGGCGGCCAGGGTCTTGGCCCGTTCCTCGAGACGTTCGCTGCTGAGCAGTTCGGCACGCAGAGGCGGATCGATCGGACGGGACCGGCGCGGGTGGCGCAGGCGCTGCCACAGGGAGACGGCGATGACGAAATCCTCTCGAACGGGTGCGGCGGATGATGCCTGACAATGCAGCGGTCCGCGCCAGGGAATCGGGATGCTTCCCCGCAACCGACAAAAGCGGGCGCAAGCGGCCTCAGCCGTTGCGCCCGCTCGCTCGAGGCCGTCGCTCCTCGACCGGAGGCGACTCCGCGCACCCTCCGCGGAATCACTGGTATTGACCGCGACGATACTTCGCCCTGCGCCGGAGGGAACGCAAGGATGACAGCGAAGGACTACATCGGAGGAGCGGGGTTAGACTTCGCTCCCCCTTCCGGATGAGACGAGAGGAGAGGCCCGCATGGCAACGCCGCGCCAGGACATCACGAAGCTTCCCCCGGACGCGCTCCACGCCGCCTTTGCGCCGGTCCGAAAGGCCGCGAGGGGACTGCCCGAGGTGGAGGAGCGCCTCTCGTACGGGACGCCGGCGCTCTTCGTGCGCGGCAAGCTCTTCGCGCGGATCTGGGAGGACGGCGCCACGCTCGTCGTCCGCACCGATTTCGACAGCCGCGCTGCCCTGCTGCACGCCCAGCCGAAGATCTTCCATCTGACCGACCACTATCGCGACTACGCGGCGGTGCTGGTGCGGCTGGCCGCGGTCTCTCCCACCCGGCTTGCGGCACTCCTGTCCGATGCATGGGAGTTCGTCGCGCCGAAGACCCTGGTCAAGGCGCGGCGGGCGCCGCGTTGAAAGGCGACGGACGCCACTTTGTCGCGTGCGGGAGCATGGGCCCGGAATCCGCCGACTAGCCTGCATCGCACTCACGCGGTAGTATCGTAGACCTCGAAATACCGCCTGGAGCCACGAAGTATGCTCAGATCCTCTTCCTTTATAGCCGCCGGTCTGGCCGGATTGCTCGCCTTCGCTCCGCAGGTCGCTGCCCAGCAGCCCGCTCCGTCCGCTCCCGCCGAGCCAGTCCGTTCCGGCTACACCGCGGGGGACGTCCAGTTCATGACGGGAATGATCGGTCACCACTCGCAGGCCGTGCTCATCGCCGGCTGGGCGCCCACGCACGGCGCCAGCGCCTCGATGCGGGCCCTGTGCGAGCGGATCGTCGTCGGCCAGAACGACGAGATCCGCCTGATGAAGCACTGGCTGAGTGTCAGACATGAAACCATCCCCGAGGATCATGCGTCACACGACATGCCCGGGATGGACATGGGGCAGATGCCGATGATGCCCGGCATGCTGACTCCCGAGCAGCTGGCCCAGCTCGACGCGGCCCGGGGGCCGGAGTTCGACCGGCTCTTCCTCACGTTCATGATCCAGCATCACAAGGGTGCGCTGACGATGGTGGATCAGCTCTTCGGCACCAAGGGTGCCGGCGAGGAAGAGACGACCTTCCGCCTCGCGTCCGACATCTACGCCGACCAGTCCACGGAAATCGACCGAATGAACCGCATGCTTGCCGCGCTCCCTTCCGGTGAGAAGAGTCCGTGACCGAGCATCTCCCGTTGTCGCTTCTCCGATCCCTCTAATGGAGTCCCCTGTGAACACTGAACGCTCGTCAGGACGTCCGCGCACTCGTTCGGCTGCCGGTACGCTCCTGCACCTCTCGGCCGCATTCGGACTGCTGTCCGCGATGGCCTGCGCCTCCTCGTCGTCTTCCGCCGTTGGTGCCAAGTCGATGGTCGCGCCCAAGGCGGCGGACCCGCGGGTGGGACTCAAGGCCGGCATGTGGGACGCCGCGGAAGCCGCGTGGAACATGCGGCTGGTGTCGAACACCCGTCCCTCCGAGAAGTTCGCCGGCGTCACCAATTCGGACCTCTCCTTCAGCGGTCCCTACGCGATCCAGGGCAACTACAACGGCTTCCAGGTCTGGGACATCACCAACCCGGTCAAGCCGTCGCTCAAGGTGGCCTATCTCTGCCCGGCGTCGCAGAGCGACGTGTCGGTGTACAAGAACCTCCTCTTCGTCTCGGGTGAGGGGAACAGCGGCCGCCTCGACTGCGGCACCCAGGGGATCCACGACACCGTGAGCACCGACCGGCTCCGCGGCCTCCGGATCTTCGACATCACCGACATCGCCAGTCCGAAGTACATCGGCAACGTGCAGACCTGCCGCGGCTCGCACACCCACACCGTGCTGGCCGATCCGAAGGACCCGGACAACGTCTACGTCTACATCTCCGGCTCCGCCGGCGTCCGTTCCCCGAACGAGCTGCCGGGCTGCAGCCGTCTCGCGCCGGACAAGGACCCGAACTCGGCGCTGTTCCGGATCGAAGTGATCAAGGTGCCGCTCGCGCACCCGGAGCAGGCCGCGATCGTGAACTCGCCCCGCATCTTCAACGACCTCGTCGCCCCGCCGGTGCATGGCGAGGCGAAGGAGGACATCGAGGCGCAGAAGGCCGCGGTCGCCGCCGCGAAGGCGCACGGCGGGTTCACCGCCGAGATTCCCGGCCAGGGCGAAATCGTGATTCCGTCGCGCTTCGTCGACGGCATGCTGGACAGCGTCGTGAAGGCGCGTGGCGGTTCCGGCGCGCCGACCGCCGCCGACAGCTCCGCCCTGCGGACCGCGATCCCCGGCATCATCGCCAAGATGTTCGGCGGCGGGCAGCCGCAGGCCCCGGGCGCGGTGCGCCCCGGCCCGACGCAGTGCCACGACATCACCGTCTATCCGTACATCGGTCTCGCGGGTGGCGCCTGCGGCGGCTACGGCCTGCTGCTCGACATCCACGATCCGGCCAACCCGAAGCGGATCGGCGCGGTCTCCGACTCCAACTTCTCCTACTGGCACTCGGCGACGTTCAACAACGACGGCACCAAGATCCTGTTCTCGGATGAGTGGGGCGGCGGTGGCCAGCCGAAGTGCCGCGCGACCGACAAGTACGAGTGGGGCGCCGACGCGATCTTCACGCTGGTCGACGGCAAGATGAAGTTCCAGAGCTACTACAAGATGCCCGCGGCGCAGACGGTCAACGAGAACTGCGTGGCCCACAACGGCTCGCTGATCCCGATCCCCGGCCGCGACGTGATGATCCAGTCGTGGTACCAGGGCGGCGTCTCGGTGTTCGACTGGACCGATGCGGCGCACCCGAAGGAGATCGCCTTCTTCGACCGCGGTCCGGTCGACTCCACCCAGATGGGCAACGGCGGCTCCTGGTCGGTGTACTGGTACAACGGCGTGATGGTGAGCTCGGAGATCGGCCGCGGGCTCGACATCTTCGAACTGACGCCGAGCACCTACATCTCGCAGAACGAGATCGATGCGGCGAAGCTGGTGCACCTCGACTATCTGAACGTGCAGGGCCAGCCGCACTTCGAGTGGCCCGCCGCCTTCCCGGTGGCGCGCGCCTACCTCGATCAGCTCGAGCGGTCGAACGGCCTCGCCGCCGCCAAGGTGACCGCCGCCCGGGCCTCGCTGGCCGACGCGGAGAAGGTGACCGGCCCGGCCCGGAAGCTCATCCTCAACACCCTGGCCACCAAGCTGAACGGCGACGCCTCCGGTGCCGCCGATGGCGCCAAGGTGCGGAAGCTGGCGACGGTGGTAACCGGCCTCGCCACCGCGATGTAAGCGGCGACGTTTCGGGGTGACAGCAGGAGCCGGGCGTCCGCCAGTCGCGGGCGCCCGGTTCGCATCTCCCCCCCGTCCGGCGTCCCCGGACCCGGACCGGTGCTAGCCGGGGAGCGCCGCGACCCGTATCATCATTCCACGTCGCCGCTGGGCCGCATCCGGGGCCGCCTCGCTCAGGACACCTGGCGACCACAGGGCCAGCCGCACAGTGGACCGACGCAGCAGCGAGGGAGGAACCAAGGCATGAGCCCATGGTGGCGGAAGCACGAGGCCGTTCCGGCGGGGAGTGGCGACGCGCACGCCGCGCCGGACGCCCCGCTGGCGACGGCCGAGTATCGCACGGCCAGCGTTCCGGCGCTGCCGGGCGACAAGCCACGCGACGACGAGCTCGATCTCTTCGGCCTCACCCACCGTGGCAAGGTCAAGAAGAAGAACGAGGACCACTTCCTCCTCTGCACCGTGCATCCGACCGTGGTCATCCACGGCACCAGCCTCCCCGATCCGGACCATCTTCCGCTTCGCGGCCAGCGGCTGGCGACCATCATGCTGGTGGCAGACGGCGTCAGCAGCGGGGGAGGTGGTGGCGAGGCGAGCCGGGTCGCGGCGGAGGCGGTGACGGGCTATGTCTCCTCGACGCTCAACTGCTATCATGCCGCGGGGAGCGGCGAGGAGCAGGTCTTCCTCGATGCCCTCAAGGCGGCGGCGATCGAGGCCCACCACGCGGTGCGCTCCGAGGGAGCGGCGCATCCCGAAATCCGGAAGATGGCCACGACCCTCACCCTGGTGATGTCGGTCTGGCCCTGGGCCTACGCGGTGCAGGTGGGCGACAGCCGGTGCTACGTCTACACCGACGAAGGCCTCCGCCAGGTCACCAAGGACCAGACGATGGCCCAGGACCTGGTCGATCGCGGGGCGCTGCCGCCGGAGCGGCTGGCGAGTTCCCCCTTCACCCACGTGCTGGTGAGCGCGATCGGCGGGGAAGAGGCGAAGCCGGAGATCACCCGGATCAGCCTCGATCACCCGGGCCTGGTGCTGCTGCTCTGCAGCGACGGGCTGATCAAGCACGTCAGCGACGACCAGATCGCGAGGGAGATCGGCCGGATGACCTCGTCGGAACAGCTCTGTCAGACGCTGCTCAACATGGCGATGGATGCCGGCGGCAGCGACAACATCACGGTGATCGTCGCGCGGGCCCGTCGCGATCGCACCCGGACCTGATCGGCGGCACCCCGGCGTCGGCGTCGGCGCGGTGAAGGGGTCGCCCAACAACTGAAGCACGACAGCGGAATCGCACCTCTCGATGTCCTATACAGTTTGTCCCAACTGCGGCCAGAATGCGCTCCCCGTGGCCACCCGCTGTCCCAAATGCGGTGTCGCGTTCGAATCGCAGTTCATCCGTCATGCGCCACCCCAGCCGAAACGGGCACCGGTCGGCCTGATTCTGGCCGGCGCCGTCCTCACGATCCTGGCGGGGAACGCCCTGTGGCAGAAGTTCGGCGCCGCCCCCGCGACCACGTCCTTCGTCAGGAAGCCGGCTCCCGCGCCTGCGCCCGCACCGGCCCCGACGCCGGCTCCCACGCTCGCGCAGGCCACGCCCCGGCCTGAGTCGCTCGCGGCGGCCCGGGAGACAGTTCTCACCGCGCCCGCCACGCCGACTCCCGCCCCGCAGGCCTCGAAGCCGCCGGTCTCGCCGCCCCCCGTCGCGCATGCGCCGGCGCCGAGTCCCGCGGCGCCCGCCGTCACGACACCGGTCCAGATCGCGACGGTCGCCACGGTGGCTGCGGCGCGCGGCGCCAGGACGCTCTACTCGAGCACCTGGCTGAATCTTCGCGCCGAACGCCGGAACTCGGCACCGGTGCTGCGGGTCCTCAAGCCTGGCGAGGTGGTCCGGGTGGATTCGCTCTCGCAGGGCTGGTATCGGGTCGTCTCCACGGCGGACCAGCCCGGCTGGGTCGACCGCCGCCTGCTCGACACACTCCCGCCCGAATAGCCCGCCCGCATGGCCGGTCCTTCACGATCGGCTTCATGCCTGACATAAAGTACGGAGAATCTCAGCTCTCTCCGTCCATTCACGTTCCCTTCATTGTGTGCCGGGTATGATCCCACCGTGGCCGCCCCCCGTCCCGGGTGTCGCGGCACGCGAACCATGGGATCGTGATCGATGACTGCCACCAGGCCTCCCACCAGTGACGCCGCCCATCCGAGTGGCGACAAACGCTTCAAACTTCTCGACCGCGCGATCAACCTGCACCAGGGCAACGGCAACGCGCTCATCGAGGTCCTCCACACCGCCCAGAACGTCTTCGGCTACCTCGAGGACGACATCCTCCTCTACGTCGCCCGTGCGCTCAAGCGGCCGCTGAGCCAGGTCTACGGCGTCGCCACCTTCTACCACTACTTCCGCCTCAAGCCACCCGGCGAGCACACCTTCGTCCTCTGTCTCGGCACCGCCTGCTACGTGAAAGGCGCGCCGCAGCTGCAGCGCGTGATCGAGCATCGGTGCCGCGCGCGGTTCGGCCAGACGACGAAGGACGGCAAGATCTCGCTGCTCACCGCCCGGTGCATCGGGTCCTGCGGCGTCGCGCCGCTGGCGGTGCTGGATGAAGTGGTGGCGCCCAAGCTGACCGAAGCGGGCGCCATCGCCCATCTCGATCGCTGGTTAGGCGACGGGGAGCCGGCCCAATGACCCTCGACGAACTGCGGGAACTGGCGGAAGCGGAGCGGGCGCGGCAGGCGGGGTTCCCGCGCCGGGTGCGCTGCTGCACCGCAAGCGGGTGCGTGGCCTCGGGCGGCACCGAGACGTTCGAGGCATTCAAGGCCTCGGTCAAGCAGCACGATCTCGGTGCCACCACCGAGGTGGTCCCGACCGGCTGCATGGGACTCTGCGGCCGGGGCCCGCTGGTGACGGTGGAACCGGGTGAGGTCCTCTACCAGGATGTCACCCCGGCCCTGGCCGAGACGATCGTCACCGAGCACCTGATCAGGAACCAGCCGGTGGAATCCGCCCGGACCGACACCTCGGTGCCGTTCTTCACCTCGCAGGTGAAGGTCGTCAACGAGAACAGCGGCATCATCGACGCGACCCGGATCGAGGGCTATCTCGCCGCCGGCGGCTACGAGGCGCTGGCGAAGGTCCTCGGCGAGATGCAGCCGGGCGGCGTGATCGAGGAGGTTCGGGCGAGCGGACTCCGCGGCCGGGGCGGCGGCGGCTATCCCACCGGACTCAAGTGGGCGATCACCCGGAAGATCGAGAAGGAACAGAAGTACGTGGTCTGCAATGCCGACGAGGGCGACCCCGGGGCGTTCATGGACCGGAGCGTCCTCGAGTCCGATCCGCACCGGGTGCTGGAGGGAATGGCCATCGCCGGCTACGCCGTCGGCGCCAGCCAGGGCTACATCTACGTCCGGGCGGAGTATCCGCTCGCGATCGAACGGCTGAAGGCCGCGATTCGTCAGGCGGAACGCCTGGGCGTGCTCGGCAACCGCATCATGGAGTCGAGCTTCAGCTTCCGAATCGACATCCGGGTGGGCGCCGGCGCCTTCGTCTGCGGCGAGGAGACCGCGCTGCTCCGCTCGATCGAGGGCCGCCGCGGGCGACCGCACCCGCGGCCCCCCTATCCCTCGGAAGAGGGGCTGTACGGCATGCCCACGGTGATCAACAACGTGGAGACCTTCGCGAACATCGCCCCGATCATCCGGAAGGGCGGCGCCTGGTTTGCCGGCATCGGCACCCCCAAGAGCAGCGGGACCAAGGTCTTCGCGCTCGCGGGCGGCATCCGCAATACGGGCCTCATCGAAGTGCCGATGGGCATCCCGCTCCGCACCATCGTGTTCGAGATCGGTGGCGGCACGCCGGAGGGGACCACCTTCAAGGCGGCACAGACCGGCGGCCCCTCGGGCGGGTGCATCCCCGCCGAACACCTCGACCTGCCGGTCGACTACGAATCGCTGCAGGCCGTCGGCTCCATCATGGGCAGCGGCGGGCTCATCGTGATGGACTCCACCGCGAGCATGGTGGACGTCGCCCGCTTCTTCATGGAATTCTGCATGGACGAGTCGTGCGGCAAGTGCATCCCCTGCCGCGTGGGCACGGTGCAGCTGCATGGCCTGCTGAGCAAGCTGGCGCGCGGTGAGGGCACCGCCACCGATCTGGCGCTGCTCGAGGAACTCTGCGTGATGGTGAAGGAGACCAGTCTCTGCGGCCTGGGACAGGCGGCGCCCAATCCGGTGCTGTCGACGCTGCGCTTCTTCCGGGACGAGTATCTCTCGGTCCTCGTACCGACCGGGAAGGAGTAAGCCATGGCCATCATCACACTCACCATGGACGGGCAGGCGATCAGCGCCCGGGACGACAACACCCTGCTGGAAGTGGCGCGGGAGCACGGGATCGACATCCCGACGCTCTGCCACATCGAGGGGATCGGCGACGTCGCGGCCTGCCGGCTCTGCCTGGTGGAGATCGAGGGCTCGAACCGCCTGCAGGCCGCCTGCACCGCCCGGCCGCAGGAGGGGATGGTGGTCCGCACCACCAGTCCGAGGCTCGAGCGCTATCGCCGCACGATCATCGAGTTCCTCGCCTCCGAGGGGAACCACCAGTGCGCCGTCTGCGTCTCCAACGGCCACTGCGAGCTGCAGGACCTCGCGCTCCGCGTGGGGCTCGACTACGTGCGGGTGCCGTACCTCTTCCCCGCGAAGGACGTGGATGCCTCGCACCCCGACTTCGTGATGGACCACAATCGCTGCGTGCTCTGCACCCGCTGCGTCCGGGTCTGCGACGAGGTCGAAGGGGCCCACACCTGGGACATCGCCGGACGCGGCATCAACTGCACGATCGTCTCCGGACTCAACCAGCCGTGGGGCGACGTCGACACCTGCACCACCTGCGGCAAGTGCGTCGCGATCTGCCCCACCGGGGCGCTGACGCCCAAGGGGGCATCCGTCGCCGAAGTGGCCAAGCGGACCGAGTTCCTCAACTACATCGTCACGGCGCGCCAGCGGCGCGAATGGAATCATGCATTTCTGGCCAAGGAGTAAGCCATGAAGCCCCGCGTCGCGACCGTCTGGCTCGGCGGCTGCTCCGGCTGCCACATGTCGTTCCTCGACCTGGACGAGCGGCTCTTCGAGCTCGCCGACCGGATGGAGCTGGTCTATTCGCCGATCGCCGACGTGAAGACCTTCCCGGAAAACGTGGACGTGGCGCTGGTCGAAGGCGCGGTGGCCAACAACGAGAACGAGGAGATGGCCCGTCTCATCCGGAAGAATTCGAAGGTGGTGGTCTCCTTCGGGGACTGCGCCACCACCGGCAACGTGACGGCCATGCGCAACCGCTTCAGTCCCGACGAGATCATTCATCGCGCCTACGTCGAGCTGGCGGAGGGCGATCCCACGGTGCCCTCCGAGTTCACGACCATCGCCAAGCTGCGCCCGCGGGCCCAGCCGCTGCACGAAGTGATTCCGGTGGACGCCTTCCTGCACGGCTGTCCGCCGAGCGCCGAGGAGATCTGGCTGGCCGTCTCCGCACTCCTCGAGGGCAAGAAGCCAGAGCTGCCGAGCATCTTCCGGAGGTACGGCTGAGATGATCCGCACGATTACGATCGATCCGGTGACCCGGATCGAGGGGCACTCGAAGATCACCGTGCAGCTCGACGAGGCGGGCAAGGTCGCCGCCGCGCGCTTCCACGTGAACGAATTCCGCGGCTTCGAGAAGTTCTGCGAGGGCCGCCTGATGTGGGAGATGCCGGGGCTCACCAGCCGCATCTGCGGCATCTGCCCGGCGAGTCACCTCATCTCCTCCGCCAAGGCGGGGGATGCGATCCTCCAGGTGACGATCCCGGAGACCGCCGAGAAGCTGCGCCGCCTCATCACGCTGGGGCAGTGGGTGCAGTCGCACTCGCTCAGCTTCTTCCATCTCTCCTCGCCCGACCTGCTGCTCGGCTTCGACAGCGATCCCGCGACCCGCAACATCCTCGGCGTCATGGCCGCCGATCCGGAGTTTGCCCGGCGCGGCATCCGGCTCCGCAAGTTCGGGCAGGAAGTGATCGAGCTGCTGGGCGGGCGGAAGATCCACACGCCGTGGGCGGTGGCCGGTGGCGTGCGCGAGCCGCTGGATGTCGGCCGCCGCGATCGCCTGCAGGCGTGGATCCCCGAGGCGCTCGAGACCGTCGAGATTGCGCTCGAGGCGCTGCGGTCGCTCGAGGAAAAGCACCAGGCCGAGATTCCCAACTTCGGCAATCAGCCGACGATGTACATGGGACTCGTCTCTCCCGATGGCGGCCTCGAGTACTACGGCGGCAACCTGCGGATCCGGGATGCGGCGGGCGTCAACGTCGCCGACCAGATCCCGCCCCGGGACTACCGCAAGCATCTCGCGGAGGTCACCGAGACCTGGACCTACCTCAAGTTCCCCTACTACCGGGCACTCGGCGAAGCGGCCGGCGCCTACCGCGTCGGGCCGCTCGCACGGCTCAACATCTGCGACTACATCGCGACGCCACGGGCCGAGAAGGAGCGGGTGCGGTTCCGCGCGCTCGCGGGCGGCAAGGTCGTCAATAACCCCTTCTACTACCACTACGCCCGGCTGATCGAGATCCTGTTCGCCATCGAGCAGATCGATCTGCTGCTCAAGGATCCCGCGCTGCTCGGTCACCACGTGCGGGCCCAGGCGATGGTGAACGCCAATGAAGGGGTCGGCTGCTGCGAGGCGCCGCGGGGCGTGCTGTTCCACCACTACACGGTGGATGACAACGGGGTGCTGAAGGCGGTCAACATGCTCATCGCCACGGCCCAGAACAACCTGGCCATGAACGCCACGGTGCTGGGCATGGCGAAGCACTATCTCGAGGGGGTGACGATCACCGAGGGTCTGCTCAACCGGCTGGAAGCGGGGATTCGTGCGTACGATCCCTGTCTCTCCTGCTCGACCCACGCGCTCGGTCAGATGCCGATGCACCTGCAGGTGCTCGGTCCCGACGGGGCGGTGCTCTCGGAGCGGCGGCGCTGATGCCACCGCTGGTCATCGCCGTCGGCAACTCCACCCGCTCCGATGATGGAGTGGGGCCGCAGATCGCGGAGGTGCTGGAGGTGGTCGCACCGTCGGCCACCTACCGGGTCGTCCACCAGCTCACGCCCGATCTCGTTGAGGAGATCGCCGAGTCGCGGCTGGTGCTGTTCGTCGACGCCTCGGTCGTGGCGACGGAGCTGACCATCACCCCGGTCGAACCCTCGGCCGATGTCGGCGGGAGTCATGCCACGACGCCCGGCGGGCTGCTTGAACTCGCCGAGCAGATCTATCAGCGCCGCCCGGAGCGGGCCCTGCAGGTTGCGATCCCGGCGTCCGATTTCCGCTTCGGCGAGCGGCTCAGCGACGAGACCGCCCGCTGGGCCCAGCGCGCCGTCGCCAGCATCGCCGCGCTGCTCCTGGGCGAAGAGTGCCTGCTGGGCCAGGACTGATCGCCGCGCCGTCTGGCCCCCTCCGCCGGCGCGGCGTATGTTGTCGCACGTTCGATTCCCACTGACACCACGTTGAGATGCGTGCGTGAAGGACGCGGTCCCGCGCCTGTCGGCCGCCCTGTCCTCTCCTCGCACCGCCACCGGCATGACTGATCCGCGCGACCAGCTGCAGGCCACCCTCGGTACCGCCTACACCCTCGAGCGCGAGCTCGGCGGCGGGGGCATGTCGCGGGTCTACCTCGCCCAGGAGACCTCGCTGGGCCGTCAGGTGGTGGTGAAGGTCATCGCCCCGGAACTGGCGGAGGGACTGAGCGCCGAGCGATTCGCGCGGGAGGTGAAGCTGGCGGCGCGGCTGCAGCAGGCGAACATCGTCCCGGTGCTCACCGCCGGCGACGCCGGGGGGCTCCCCTACTACACCATGCCGTTCGTGAAGGGGGAGTCGCTCCGCGCGCGACTCGCGCAGGGGCCGCTGCCAGCCACCGAGGCGATCAGCGTGCTCCGCGATGTGGCGCGGGCCCTCGCCTATGCGCACGCCGAGGGCGTCGTGCATCGCGACATCAAGCCGGAGAACATCCTGCTCTCGGGCGGGGCCGCAGTGGTGACGGACTTCGGCATCGCGAAGGCGATCAGTGCCTCGCGGACGCTGGACGGCCACGGCCCCGAGGCCGGTGCAGTGCTCACCCAGACCGGCAGCTCGATCGGCACCCCGGCGTACATGCCGCCCGAGCAGGCCGCGGGCGACACCATCGATCAGCGCGCCGATCTCTATGCCTGGGGCGTGGTCGCCTACGAGCTGCTGGCGGGCGCGCATCCCTTCGCGGGCAAGACGAGCGCGCAGCAGCTCATCGCCGCGCACCTCGCCGAAGCGCCCGTCAGCCTCGCGACGAAGCGCCCCGAGCTGCCGGCCACCCTGACGGCGCTGGTGATGCGCTGTCTCGAGAAGGATCCCGCCCGGCGGCCGCCGTCGGCGAGCGTGGTGCTCGAGCAACTCGATGCCGTCGGCACGCCGACGTCCTCCAGTGAGGCGGCGCCCGTCTCCAGATCAAGGCAGCGGGCCTTCCTGATCGGCGCCGCCGTGTTCGTCATCGCGACGATCCTGATCGCGCGCCCCATCATGCGTCACGCGAAGGAAGTCTCCGAGTCGCGAGTCTTCGACAAGTCGCTCGCGGTGCTGCCCTTCGAATCGGTGGGGGGTGACACGGCGAACGCCTACTTCGCCGAAGGGATCGCCGACGAGCTGACCACGGCGTTCGCGCGGCTTCCCGGACTCCGGCTCGCGGGCCGGTCGTCGGCGGCGCGCTTTGCGGGGAAGGGCTCCAATGCCCAGGAGGTCGGTGCCGCGCTGCATGTCGGCGCCGTGCTCGATGGCACGGTGCGTCGCGCGGGCGACCGGATCCGGGTCTCCGCGGAACTCTCGAGCGCCGAGGATGGCCGGGTGCTCTGGACCGAGACCTACGAGCGCGAACTGCGCGATGTCTTCGCGGTGCAGGACGACATCACCCGCGCCATCGTCACCGCGCTGCAGGTGCGGCTCGGCGCGGATCAGGAGCCGGGGGCCGGCGCCCAGGAAGGCACCAAGGACGTCGTGGCCTACGATCTCTACCTCCGCGGCCTGCAGCTCTACCGCAAGCGCGGACCGGGGATGGCGCAGGCGGAGCAGTATCTCCAGCAGGCGATCGCCCGGGACTCGACCTTCGCGCGCGCCTACGCGACGCTCGCGCTGGTGCTGATCGTGGAACCCTACTTTCTCGGCCGGCCGGTCCACGAGGTGCTTCCGCTGGCCCGCGCCGCGGCCGAGCGGGCCATCGCGCTCGACGACGGTCTCGCCGATGCGCACCTGGCCATGGGTCACCTGCTCTGTGAATCCTTCCAGTGGACCGAGGCGGAAGCCGAACTGCGCCGGGCGGTCGCGCTGGACCCCAATCGCGCCGAGATGCTGTATCGCCTCGGCTTCATGCTGCTCGCCGTCGGGCGCGTCCATGAGGCCGTCGCTCCCCTCGAGCAGGCCACGGCCGTCGACCCGTACTATCCGATCCCGCTCGTCTACCTCGCCTGGGCGCTGGTGCTCGACGGGCGCGCGGACGAAGGTGTCGTGGTGGGGCGCCGGGCGCTCGAGATCGATTCCACCAATGAAGCCGTCCGCAACATCGTCGCGGCGACCTACATGGATGCGGGGCGCCTGCAGGAGGCCGGGGACTTCGCGCGGCGCGCGACAGCGCTGACGACCAATCCGCGCCGCCTCGGCTTCTTCGCCGCCGTGCTCGGGCGTGCCGGGGCCACGGCCGAAGCGGAGGCCATCATCCGGAGACTGCAGGCACTCCCGCCACAGACATGGGGGCTGAATGGCGGGCTGGCGTACGGCTATCTCGGCGTTGGCGATACCGCCCGTGCCCTGACGGCGATGGAGCGCGCCGCTGCCGGCGATGGTGAAGTCCTCTTCTCCCAGCTCCCGACCACCACGCTGTACGATCCGGTGCGCCAGAGCCCGCGCTTCGCCGCCATTCTGCGTCGCTACAATCTCGATGTCGCACGGCTGACCGCGCCCGTGAGCGGACGCCCCCACTGACCGGGTAACAGACACCCGCGCCGATATGGCGGCCTGGCCCATGAGGGTGCACCTTCCCTCTCAGCGCCATGACGCCCGGACCCGATTCCCTCGATCGATCCGAATCCCTGTCGCCGCCGGTTCCCTTCTGGCTGCGTCGCGGGGCCGCGCGCGTCCTGGCCATCGCGCTGCTCGCCGGCCTCTCCTACCTGCTCGCCGCCGCACTCGCCTACTCCCTCACCGTCCGCGGCGTCGTCATCGTCTGGATTCCGAGCGGCGTGCTGCTCGGGCTGCTCATCTCGCTCGACATCGACGACTGGCCCGCCGCGCTCGCGGGCGCCTGCCTCGGCAATGTGGCGATCGATGCCTTTCGGGTCGGACTGACGGCGGTCAGTGTGCTCGGTCCCGCCGCCAACGCCATCGAGGCGCTCGTCGCGGCGCTGCTGCTCCGCCGCATCCTCGGCCGGCAGCATCTGCTCGTCACCCTGCACGGTATCGAGGCGCTGGTGCTCGGCGCCGCGGTGATCAGTAACGGCCTCACGGCGATCATCGGAGGCGCGTTCCTCCACTTCTGGTACGGAATGACGTTTGGCGCAGGGTGGCTCAACTGGTTCGTCGGGGACGGGCTGGGGATGATCGTGGTCACGCCGGCGATGCTCGGCATCACTCACGGAATCCGGCGTCTCCGGCGCGTGCCACCGCGATGGCCGAAGTTCTTCGAAGGCGGCTTCCTGCTCGGCATCGTGCTCGCGCTCGCGATCACGGTCTTCGACCGGCCGGCGGGCGCGAGCCCGCTGCTCGCCAGCACCTACCTGATCTTCGCCATGCTGATCTGGATGGCGCTGCGTCTCGGCCCCGCGCTCCCCGCCGGAGCCGTCGCCCTCCTCGCGGGGGTGGCACTCTGGTTCACCGCGCTCGGCTGGGGTCCCATCGTCGACCTGAAGCAGCTGCCGATCGATCAGGCCGTCGACATGTACGCCTTCCTCGCGATGGCCTCGCTGTCAGTCCTGGTGCCGGCCGCCGCGATCGCCGAGCGCCGGGAGGCCGCCGACCGGATGCGGGCGAGCGAGGCGCGCTTTCGCGCCCTCGTCGAGACCGCGCAGGACGCCATCGTCACCATCGATGCCGAGGGCAGGATCCGCTTCTCGAATCCCGCGGCCCAGCAGCTCTTCGGCTACGAACCGGGCACGCTGACAGGCCGGCCGGTGCCGGAACTCCTGCCGGTGTCCGAGCGTCCGCGGCTCACCAGCACCTTCCAGCGATTCCTCGCGGGCGAGCTCCGGGTCCCCAAGCCCGGCAGCCAGGTCGAGCTGCTGCATCGCGACGGGCGCACGATTCCGGTCGAGGTCGCCTTTGGCGAGTGGACGGTCGATGGCGAGCGGCGCTTCACCGCCGTCATCCGCGACATCACCGCGCGCAAGCAGCTGGAGGAAGATCTCCGGCATGCCCAGCAGCTCGAGGTGCTCGGTCAGCTCACCGGCGGTGTCGCCCACGAGTTTCGCAACGAGCTGACGGTGATTCTCGGCAACGCGGAGCTGGCGCTGATGGACGCGCCGAAGGAGGGCGCGCAGCGCACGGCGCTGGAGGCGATCCGCGCCGCCGCCTCCCGCGGGTCGGCGCTGACTCGGGAACTGCTGGCCTTCGGACGCCGGCAGACGCTGCAGCCGGTGGTGCTCGATCTCGATGAGGTCGTCGTCCGCAGTGCCAGTGCGCTGGCTCCCGTCCTCGGCCGCAACATCCAGATCGACGTGGCCGGCACCGGGACCCCGAAGCTGGTGCGCGCCGATCCGACCGCGCTGCAGCAGGCGCTGCTCAACCTGCTGCTCAACGCCAGGGACGCCATGCCGACGGGCGGGCGAGTCACGCTGCGCGCCGGCCTCACGGAGGTCGACGCGGCGCTCGCCGAACGCCTGGTGCTTCCCGGCGCCGGCCGCTACGTGACGCTCGAGGTGTCCGACACCGGGGCCGGCATGGATGCCGCGACCCTCGCGCGGCTGTTCGAACCGTTCTACACCACGAAGGCGGGTGGAACCGGACTCGGGCTCCCCGCGGTGTACGGGACCGTTCGCCAGAGCGGCGGTGCGATCAGGGCCGAGAGCACACCCGGTGCCGGCACCAGCTTTCGCATCTACCTCCCCGAAGCAGTGTCGGTCAGTGCGTCCCGCGAAGTGACCGCCGATTTGCCGCCGCGTCACGCCTGATACGCACATCCTCTCACGCCCCCTTCACTGCCGTTTAATGGGATTCATCTGATACTGCGTTGGGCGGGCACTCTGCCCATCCAGCACGTGAAGTCAGGAGGCCGCAATGCACGACCGTCACTCCAAAGGGCCCTTCTGCCAGAGCTGTAGCATGCCGATGCAGAAGCCGGAGGATTTCGGGACGGAGTCGAACGGCATTCATTCGAACGACTACTGCCACTTCTGCTACACGAACGGGGTCTTCACCGAGCCAGGCATCTCCTTCCAGGCGATGCTCAATCGCTGCACCGAGAAACTCGCCGATCAGGGGATCATTCCCGAGTTTCACGCACGCGTGGTGATGTCCGAAGTGCTGCCGCATCTCAAGCGGTGGCGGACGGAAGTCGGCCAGCCGGTCTAGCGGCCTCGCCGGACGTCCGCAGTCCAGGCTCTCCCGGCCTCCCGGGGGCGCTTCTGGTCGTCCCATGCAGCCAGTTCCGGCCGTCGCCGGTTGATTCTCCCGCCGCCGTGCCGCACCTTCCTGTCAGCCTGACTCCTCGCACCGCGCCGGCGTTCCTGCTCCGATGAGCCCGCGCCCGTCGGGGTCCCTCAGCAAGGCGGTCGCATGCTCGTCTGGCTCGTGATTCCGCTCTTCGGGCTCCCGCTGCTCGGGATGGTCTTCCTCATGGCCCGCCGCGGGTCCATGCTTTCCGCGCTGGCGTCGAAATCCGACGGGGCCTCGCTCGGCATGCTCGCGTCTCTCGGCCTCGATCCCTCCAGGCCGGTGCGGCTCGAGTTCGTCCTGTTTTTTCCGACGGTCGAGCAGGCCACGGCGGCGGCCGCCGACTTTCCGGCTCCGCAGTGGACGACGGCCGTGGCGACCGAGGCCACCGACGATGGCTGGGCCTGCAGCGCGACGACCGAATCGGTGGTGAATCAGCCGATTCTCGATGCGCTGACCACCCTCTGCCGCGAGGTCGCCTCCGCGCACAATGGCGAGTTCGATGGCTGGCAGGTGCAGACCATCGATCCGACCTCTTCCTGAAACACGCCGCCCACACAGGAAACGATCCGATGCTCGTCAAACTCATCAATCGCGAAGGCCGGCTGGTGGGGCCCGTGGAGGTTCCCCGCGTCGTGAAGAGCGACGCGGAATGGCGGGCCCAGCTCACTCCGGAGCAGTTCGAGATCGCGCGGGGGAAGGGCACCGAGCGCGCGTTCTGCGGCACGCTGCTCGACAACAAGCGCGACGGGATCTACGCCTGCGTCTGCTGCCGTCTCCCGCTCTTCTCCTCTGGCGCCAAGTTCGATTCCGGTACCGGCTGGCCCAGCTTCTTCCAGGCCGTCGCGGCGGAGAATGTGACGACGCACGCCGACCGGAGCTACGGCATGGTGCGGACCGAGATCCTCTGTGCCCGGTGCGACGGTCACCTCGGCCACGTCTTCGAGGACGGGCCCCGTCCCACCCGGCTTCGCTTCTGCGTGAACGGCGCATCGCTCGTCTTCGTGGACCGGGCGGACGCCGCCACGCTCGCCGATCCGGCGGCGCCCCCGGGCTGATCGCGGCGCGGTGGCGGGGGAGCCCGCGGGGTGGGTATCGTGCAGCGCAGCCCACGCTCTCCCCTCACCCCGGGTTGGACATGATTCCCCGCAAGCCCTGGTTCGAGCGCCGGTTCAACTTCGATCTCCCCATCAGCGCCGCGCCCGGCATCATCGAGCGGCTGCGCGGCACGCCCGTCCGCCTCGAGCATCGCCTTCGCGGACTCACCACCCAGCAGCTCATCGCCCGTCCCGGCGACCACTGGTCGATCCAGGAGAACGCCGGTCACCTCGGTGATCTCGAGCCGCTCTGGATGTCGCGCGCCGAGGACCTCGCCGTGGGGCGCGCCACGCTGCACGAGGCCGACCTCGAGAACCGGCAGACCCACAACGCGAACCACAACCAGGCGGCACTCGCCGCGCTGCTGGCGCGCTTCCGCGATGCGCGGGAGGACCTCGTCGCCCAGCTCGAGGCCGCCGATGAGGCCGACTGGGAGCGGAGCGCGATCCATCCGCGGCTGCAGACCCCGATGCGCCTCCTCGATCACGCCTTCTTCGTGGCCGAGCACGACGACCACCATCTGGCCACGATCACCAGCCTGCTGCGCTACGGCGCCTGACAACGACCGTCCCGCCGAGACCTCCCATGCCCCTCGATCCCGCGACCGAGCGCTACGAACTCCCCATCACGGTGCGGCCCGAGGACATCGACGAGCTGGGACACGTGAACAACGTGGTATACCTGCGCTGGGTGCAGGACCTGGCCGTGGCCCACTGGCAGGCCGCGGCCACCGCCGAGCAGCAGGCGCGGCTGGCGTGGGTCGCGGTGCGGCACGAGATCGACTACAAGCGGCCGGCGATGCCCGGGGATGTGCTGCTGGGAAGGACGTGGGTGGGGGTGGCCGACGGCCGCAGCTTCGAGCGGCACAGCGAGATCGTCCGCCCCGCGGATGGCCGGCTGCTGGCGCGCGCCCGCACGCTCTGGTGCCCCATCTCGCGGGTCACCGGGAAGCCGACCCAGGTCGACGACGGCGTGCGGGCGCGCTTCTCGGTGCCCGCGCCGTAGCGCTCAGATGCCGGCGAGGGTCTCCGGCTGCTCCTTGTGAGGCGGCAACCGGACGATCGTGAACCAGAAGTGCTCCACCGCATTCACCACCCGCACGAACCCGTCGAAATCCACCGGCTTGGTGATGTACGCGTTGGCGCCGTGCTCGTAGCTGAGCGCGATGTCGCGCTCGACATCGGAGGAGGTGAGCACCACCACGGGGATGTGCCGCAGATGCTCGCTCTGCTTGATGTCGGCGAGCACCTCCCACCCGTTGCGCCGCGGGAGATTCAGGTCGAGGAGGATCAGGTCCGGCCTCGGCGCCTGCTCGTAGGGCGCGCTCCGCGCCAGGTACTGCCCCGCCTGCACACCGTCCTCCACGACGTGGAACTCCAGCCACAGCCGGCTCGATTCGAGCCGGTCCCGCACCATGTCCGAATCGCCGGGGTTGTCCTCCACGAGAAGGACCTGCAGCGGCTGGGCCTGGAAGCGGGCGTTGGACGGCGGCATGATGGACGCTCCTTTACATCGGTGGGCACCATTCGGCGCGGGGAGCGCCGAAGAGAAATCCCTGGCCATGGGTGCATCCTGCCGCCAGGGCGAAGGCCTGCTGCGCCGGCGTCTCGATCCCGTCCGCCAGCACCTCGAAGTCGAGTGAGCGCCCCAGTCCGATGATCGCGCGCACCATCCGCGCGGCGGCGTCATCCGTCGGCGCCGAGGCGACGAACGACCGGGCGATCTTGAGCGAGGAGATGCCGTGGCGGAGCAGGTGGGCCGGCGAGAAGTAGCCCGCCCCGAAGCCGTCCACGGTCAGGCGCACCCCGAGGTCGCGCAGCGCGTCCAGCCGGTGCACCGCATCGGCGGGCAGCGTCATGAGCGTGCGCTCGGCGAGCTCGATGTCGATCGCGGAGGCCGGCAGCGCGTTGGTCGCGAGGCACTGCTGCAGCGCCGGCATGAAGCCCGGCGCCAGCAGCTGGCCGGCCGAGAGATTCACCGCGAGGCGGAGTTCGGGCGCGCGCTCGGCACGCCACGAGGCGAGCTGGGCGCAGGCCTGGTCCATCACCCAGGTGCCGACTTCCTCGATGCGGCCGCTCTCCTCGAGTTCGGCGAGGAAGTGCCCGGGCGCGAGCAGCGCGCCGTTTCTCCGCCACCGGAGCAGCGCCTCCACGCCGACGACCGGACCGTCCGGCAGCGCCACCTGGGGCTGGAAGTGCAGCACGAAGTCGCCACGGGCGACCGCGAGGCGGACGTCGTCTTCCCTATGGCCGTTGCCGTTGGTCGGCGGGCGGAGCCGGGTGTAGCACTGCAGCCGGTTCCGCCCCGACTGCTTGGCCAGGTACATCGCCTCGTCCGCGGCGCGGAGCAGGAGGGCGGCGGAACGGCCCGCCTCGGGATAGCTCGCGATCCCGATGCTGCCGGTGATCGCGATGTCGCGCCCCTCGTGCCGGAACGGGTGCGCAAAGGCGTCGAGGATTCGGCGCCCGAGCTCCGCCACCCGCGACTCCGATTCCACCTCCTCCACCAGCACCGCGAACTCGTCGCCGCCCAGGCGCGCGGCGGTGTCGTACTCGCGCACCGCGGCCTCGACCCGGTGACCGACCTCCTGCAGCAGGGCGTCACCGGCCTCGTGGCCGAGGGTGTCGTTCACTTCCTTGAAGCGGTCGAGGTCGATGAACATGACACCGAATCGGTGCTCGCCCCGGCGGGCGCGGTTGCACGCGACGGTCACCCGGTCGTGGAACGCGGCCCGGTTCACCAGCCCGGTGAGCGGGTCATGCTGCGCGAGCTGCAGCAGCCGCTGTTCCCCGCGCTTCCGCTCCATCGCATGCCGGAGCGCCCGGAGCAGGTGCTGCCCGCCGATGTTGCCCTTCACCAGGTAGTCCTGCGCGCCGAGCTGGATCACCAGCTGGCCCAGATCCTCGTCCTCGAGGCCGCTCAGCACGAGGACCGGAATCCCGGGGGCCGCCGCGCAGAGGCGGGTCACGGCGTCGAAGCCGCGCGCATCGGGAAGCGACAGGTCGGTCAGGATTGCGTTGACCGGCGTGTTGTGCACCCATTCGATCGCCGCCTCGAGCCGGCTCAAGTGCACCACCTGATCCTCGCCGTACTCCTCGCGCAGCTGGTCGATCGCCAGGTCGGCGTCGGCGGGGTTGTCTTCGACCAGGAGGACCGTGGGCTTCGTGGTCTCCCCTTCGGGATCGTCCCGCATCCGGCGCGCCCGCCGCTGGTGCAGGTCGTAGGCGCGCTCCAGCGTGACCGCGAGTTCCTCCTCGATCCACGGCTTCCGCACCACCGAGGATATGGCCCCGTCGACGGTGGTGTTCGATCGCAGGTCGAGTTCGGAATAGCCGGTGAGAATGACGAAGGCCGTCGCGGGACAGAGCGGCCGCAGCCGTTCGATTAGCGCGAGCCCGTCCATCCCCGGCATCCGCATGTCGGTGACGATGATGGGGTAGAACCGGGTGCGGGCGAGCCGGATCGCCTCCGGCCCCGAGGTCGCCATCTCCGCCTCGTAGCCGAGCGGTCGGACCGACAGCACGAAGGCGCGCCCGACGCTCTTGTCGTCATCGACGAAGAGGATGCGGCGAAGCGGAGCGAGACTCATGCGGCGGCCGGCGCGGGAAGGGTGAAGTAGAAGGTCGTCCCCGCGCCCGGCGTGGACTCGAGCCAGATCCGGCCCTGGTGGCGCTCGATGATCTTCCGCGCGAGCGCGAGCCCGATGCCGTTCCCCTCGTACTGGCCCCGCGGGTGCAGCCGCTGGAACATCTCGAACACCCGGCCGGCATACTCCGGTTCGATCCCGATGCCGTTGTCCTCCACCGAGAAGCGCCACATGGTCTCGCTGGGGACGGCGGAGATGCGGATCAGCGGAGGGCGGTCGGCGACGAACTTGAGGGCGTTGCCGATCAGGTTCTGCAGCACCTGGCCCAGCTGGCCTTCGTCGGCCAGCACCACCGGCAGCCCGTCGCAGACGATCTCGGCCCCCGAGGCGGTCACCGCGGCCGCCATGTCGGTGAGGACCCGGCGCAGCACCCCGCTCGCATCCACCGGCCGCGGCGTCCGGGCCTGGGAGTCGACCCGGGAGATCGCGAGCAGGTCGCTCACCAGGCGCTGCATCCGCGTGGCCCCCTCCACCGCATAGCGGATGTACTTGTCCGCCCGCTCGTCGAGCTTCCCCTCGTACCGCTCGGCCAGGAGCTGGGTGTAGCTCGCCACCATGCGGAGCGGTTCCTGCAGGTCGTGCGAGGCCACGTAGGCGAACTGGGCGAGCTCGAGGTTGGAGCGCTGCAGCTCGCGGCGCTGGCGCAGCTCGAGGGCGGCGGCCGCCTCGCGATCGGTGACATCCGCCACGCTCGCCATGACCAGCGGGCCGCGCCGCCCGGCCAGCGGCGTCAGGGCGATCTCCGCGGGGAATTCGCTGCCGTCCTTCCGCCGCCCGACGAGGTTCCGGCACTGCTCCATCGTGCGCTGCCGCGGATTCGCGGCATATTCCGCCCGCGAGGTCCGGTGTTCCTCCCGCTTCCCGGCCGGCATCAGCAGCTCCACCGGCTGACCGATGAGCTCTTCCCGGGTGTAGCCGAAGATCCGCTCGGTGGTGCCGTTGATCTTGTGGATGATGCCGTCGCGATCGGAGATGATCAGCCCCAGCGGATTCGACTCCAGCGCCATCCGCAGCTGCTCTTCCTCGATCTTGCGGGCCGTGATGTCGCGGGCGATGACGGCCACGGCGATCGGCTCGTCGCCCTCGGTGCGCACCGGCGAGAGCGAGAGCCCGATATCGATGGGGTGCCCGTCACGCGCCCGGTGCACCACCTCCTGGCGCAGCACCGGCGACGGCTCGCGCAACTGGAGCAGCCACTGGCGCAGCCGGGCCGCCTCCTCGGCGACCATGATCGTGTCGATGGTCCCGCCGATCATCTCCGCCTCGCTGTATCCGTAGAGCGACTCGGCCGCCGGATTCCAGCTCGCGATGTGCCCGTCGTGACTCAGCGTGTAGATCGCGTCCCCCGAGGATTCGACCACCGCCGTCAGCAGGCGGGTCCGATCGATCTCCAGGCCCAGGGTGCGCATGGGAGTCACGCGGACGCCCCGGCGTTCCGCCAATGCACGACAAAGCCCCCGCGACAGGCGGGGGCAGGGCGGAACCGGTGACCGAACACTCCCCAATGGGCGTGACTCGCGGTCAGGGACCGGCGTCGCGCCGCCTCGGATCGAGGCGCGGTCGCGCACCGAGGATGCCAGTGGTGACGAATCAGCAGAAGGATCTCCCGCGGAAGCGAACGAAGGGGGTTCGTCGCCTCCCATTTCCACACAATTCCGTGTGAATTACTCGCCGGGATTGTGAGGCGCTCTAAGGTTCGCCACCGAAGGGAGGAAGTCAATACGATTTTGAAGTTTGCAGATATCTTCATGACCAACGATGGGAATCCTTAGACAGAATCCCGGTCCAACTGCCTAACGCTTCAGGAGCCCCGGCACGACCGGCTCCTCGCGCCGCGGCCGCGCCCCTGCCGGCCCCGGGGTCTCCGGCCCCGCCGCCGCTATACTTCGTGCGCGCCCCCTCCGCGGGGTTGCCCCACTCGGTTCCAGCTTCAGGAGGCCCCATGTCCAGTCGCGCCACCGGTCCGTTCGAGGTGAAGCTCGTCCCCCAGGCCCCCGAGGAACATCCCGCAGGGGCCGCCATCGGCCGGATGCTTCTCGACAAGCAGTTCCATGGCGACCTCGAGGCCACCAGTCACGGACAGATGCTCGCCGCCGGGACCGGCATCAAGAACTCGGCGGGGTATGTCGCGCTGGAACGGGTGTCGGGGACCCTGGAAGGGAAGTCGGGTACCTTCGTCCTGCAGCACAGCGGCACCATGAATCGCGGCGTGCCCTCGCTCAGCATCACGGTCGTCCCGGACTCCGGCACCGGGGAACTCGCCGGACTCACGGGGCAGATGTCGATCCTGGTCGAGGCGGGGAAGCACTCCTACGATTTCGCCTACTCGCTCGCCGCAGGGTCCTGAGCACCACTCACTTCTCCACAGGGAATCCATGGCTTCCGCCGAAACGCAGTCGCTGGCCAATCACAAGCGCATCGTCCCCGGCTTCCATCAGCTCGGATTCGGGCTCGTGCTCGGCTACCTCGTGATCGCGATCATGCAGTTGGTGCGCGCGCCCGGCCTCGGCACCGTCGGCGGCCTGCTCATTGCGCTCATCTTCATCGTGCTCGTCTGGTACATCCGGATCTTCCCGCTGACGGTGCAGGACCGGGTGATCCGCCTCGAGGAGCGGCTCCGGCTCGCCCGGCTCCTCCCCGCCGATCTCCAGTCGCAGATCGAATCGCTGAGCGTGGGCCAGCTTGCGGCGCTCCGGTTCGCGTCGGATGCCGAGATCCCGGTGCTGGTGCGCAAGGTGCTCACCGAGCAGCTCACCTCCCGCCAGGCGATCAAGGAACTGATCAGGGAGTGGCGGCCGGACAACCTCCGGGTCTGAACTGGCTCTGGCCCGCCCGATGAACCTCCGCACCCTCACGCTTGTTGCGCTCGGCACCCTCGGGCTCGCCGGATGCAGCACCTCGCGTCCGGTCGTCGCCGCGGCGCCGACGACGCGCTGGTGCGACCTGCTGCCGCGCCCGAGCTTCCGTGCGCTCGAGCGGGTCAGCGTCCGGAACGACTGGTTCGAGGTGTACCGGGTCGATCCCGGCGTCTTCGCGATCTACGAGCCCTTCCAGTTCCAGGAGGTGATCTCCTACCTGATCCTGGGCCGCGACCGCGCGCTGCTCTTCGACACCGGACTCGGCATCGGGAAGATCAGCGAGGTCGTAGCCGAGCTCACCCCACTGCCGGTGATGGTGCTCAACTCGCACACCCACTACGACCACGTCGGGGGGAACGCCGAGTTCGCGCAGGTTCTTGCGCTCGACACGCCCTACACCCGGAAGAACACCCAGGGCTTCCCGCACGAGGTGCTCGCGGGCGAGGTGTCCCCGGACGCCCTCTGCCGCGCACTGCCAAGCGGGTTCGACTCGGCGTCGTTTCACACTAGGGCGTGGACGCCGACGACCTGGCTCAAGGATGGCGACCGCATCGAACTCGGCGGACGCTCCCTCGAGGTCATCACAGTGCCGGGGCATACCCCCGACGCGGTCGCACTGCTCGACCGGGCCAACGGCCTGCTCTGGACGGGCGATACCTACTACGAGGGACCGATCTGGCTCTACGTGCCGGAGACCGATCTCGACGGCTATCAGCGCTCCCTGGCCCGGCTCGCCCCGCTGGTGCCCTCCCTCCGGAAACTGCTCTCGGCACACAATCAGGCGGTGGCCGAGCCCGCCCGTCTGCTGGCGGCCCAGCGGGCGATCGCCCGGGTTCGTTCCGGTTCGCTACGCGGCATCGACCGCGGCAACAACCAGATCGAGTTCCGCTTCGATGGCTTCTCGATACTCACCTCCAGGCCGCTGCTCGCCGGAAGACAGGGCAGCCGGACCGACGGCGGGTCGGGGCTGACGACCTGGCCGTAAGAATCCAAAACGATTTCCCCGGTTTTCGATCGGCGTCGGGTCTCTTGCGTCCGGCGCGACGGATGTCACTTTGGGATGGACTGTGATAGGCGATGGTCCAGCCGCCCGGAGTGGAGATGCCGTTCAGGCAAGTGATCGATCATCAGCGCGGATACATGGAGACCGTCGTCACCGGACCGGTCACCTGGGCCGACCTGCAGGACCACTGGAACGCCGAGCTCGCCGGCGGAGGCGAGGGCTATCCCGAGCTGGTGGATGGAACCGACGCGACCGTGGACTTCACGGCGGATGAGGTGCGCCGGCTGGTGACGATCCTCAAGGCCGCATCCGAGACCCGCTCGCTCGGGCCCACGGCCATCGTCGTGACGACCGATGTCGGCTTCGGCATGGTGCGGATGGTGGGCATCCTCGTCGAGCCCTTCTGCCAGATCCGGCCCTTCCGCGACCGCGCATCCGCCGAGCAGTGGCTCGCAGAGTTCATGGGCCCCGGTCGGTCCCCGGCCTGAGCAGCGCTCCCCACTTCAAACCTGAAGCTTCGCCGCGACCAGGAAGGTCTCACCGTCCGGGGCGGTGCGTCACGCCATCGCCGTTGAGATTCGGAGTGATACCGGTGACGTTGAGGGGTGCTTCGGAGCTGACGAAACTGGGAAACCGGGAGGTGCGATGCGCCGCTTCACCCTGATAGTCCTCGCCGGTCTCGCGGCGTGCCACTCCGCGCCGGTCTTTCACGTCACGCCGGTCCGGCCGGTGGCGGAGTTGCGGGAGGAGGCGCTCCGCGCCACACCACCCGCGGAAGCGGGTCCCTTCCGGCCCTCCGATCTGGTCGAGGTCGTCACCCTCGATTCGACGATCCGGCTCGACATCCGCTACGCGACGACGCGCAACTTCCTGAGCACGCCGCTCTACACCCAGGCCCGCGCCTTCCTGCAGCGCCCTGCGGCCGAGGCGGTGGTGCGGGTGAATCACACCCTCCATGCCCAGGGCTACGGCCTCCTCATCCACGACGCGTACCGGCCCTGGTACATCACCAAGATCTTCTGGGATGCGACCCCGCCGAGCCAGCATGACTTCGTGGCCGATCCGGCGCACGGCTCGCGGCACAACCGTGGCTGTGCCGTCGATCTCACCCTCTTCGATCTCCGCACCGGCAAGCCGGTGCCGATGCCGAGTCTGTACGACGAGTTCTCCCCGCGGGCGAACCCCGACTACACCGGCGGCTCCGCCGAAGAGCGGCGGATGCGGGACTTCCTGCGCAAGGCGATGGAGGCGGAGGGGTTCACCGTGTACGAGCATGAGTGGTGGCACTTCGACTACAAGGACTGGAAGGTCTATCCGATCGGCAACACCCGTTTCGAAGACCTGAAGGGCGGCGACGCGGCGGGCTAGGTGCGGGGCGCGAGCCGGCGCAGCAGCCCCCCGAGATCCAGGTTCACGATCCCGACGCTGCCGACGATCATCGTGGCGCCGATGAGCAGGCGCGCATCCACCTGCTCGCCGAGGAAGGCGGCGCCGAGCGCGAGTCCGACCGCGGGGATCACGTAGGTCACCATCGAGACACGACCCGCACCGAGAATGCCGACGATCTCGTAGAAGATCAGATAGGCGACGAAGGTGTTGACGAGGCCGAGGGCGAGCATCGCGCCGGCGACGCGGGGCGTGAGACTGGCCCACGGCGCCGGTGCCGGCCCGCCGACCAGCGGCAGGGCGTAGCAGATGAGGCCGCTGATGATCGCGGTGACGGCCATTGCGCCGGAGGAGAGGACGATCGGGTCGAGCCGGTTCTGGATCGCCTTCCGGCTGTAGTTGGCGCCGAGGGCGTAGCAGAAGCAGGCGACGACGATTGCGAGCTGCCCGAGCAGATGGCTGGCCGGATCGGCGCCGTGGACGTCGCCCGCCGCGCTCCGGCTCGCGAGCACCAGCAGTCCGAGGAATCCCACCACCAGTCCGCTCACCTTCCGCGGCGTGATCCGTTCGTCGTGGAAGACGTAATGGGCCACGACCATCGTGAACAGCGCGGCGGTCCCCTGCAGCACCGCGGCGAGACCGCTCTCGACCGTCTTCTCCCCCCAGGTGATCAGCGCGAAGGGGAGCACGGTGTTGACGATGCCGACGAAGAGGAGGTCGCGGAGGCCGGCGCGGTCGGTGGGAAGGCGCTTGCCGCGGAGCAGCACGATCAGGTTGAGCCCCACCGCGGCAATCCCGGTGCGGACGAAGACCACCTGGAAGGTCGAGAGCTGTTCAACCCCGATGCGGATGAACAGGAAGGAGGAGCCCCAGACGAAGGCCAGTATCCAGAAGCCGAGCCACGCCCTGCGCTGGGTCACCGTGGATGCTCCATCATGCAGCGCGATGCCGCGGGTCCGCCCGAGGGTGCGGCCGCCATCGCGGCCGGAATAGTACGAACCCGGCCCCGCGCCGTCCAACGGCGCGATTCCGGCCGGGCCGGACTGGCGAAGACGACCCGCGACCCCCAGCTTTCGCGCCGTCGCCGATACGCCGTTGCCCAACCGCCCCTCAGGATCCTGCTCGAGCGCTATGCCCGGCCCCACCGGCGACCCCTCCCTCCCCAGCCGGCCGCCGCGTCCCAAGGGGGCGCGCTCGCTTCGCCTGATCGCCGCCTTCAAGGCGCTGCAGTCGCTGCTGCTGACGGGGCTCGCCCTCGCGACCCTCAACCTGCTCCGGCCCGAAGTCGCGGCCGACCTGAAGGAGTGGGTCGGCGACATGCCGCTCGACACCCAGCAGGACCTGATGCGTCGCGCGGTGACCTGGATGCTCAATCTGCACCGCGGTCACGCCGAGACGATCGCGCTCGGCGCGATGGCGTACGCGGGGCTCTTCGCGGTCGAGGCGGTCGGTCTCTGGCGCGGCAAGCGCTGGGCGGAGTGGCTCACCGTGATCGCGACCTCGTCCCTGGTGCCGATCGAGATCTACGAAGTGGCCCACCGTCCGGGCGTCATCAAGGCCCTCGTCATCCTGGTGAACCTGATCGTGGTCTGGATTCTGGTGCGCGCCCTCCGCCGCGAGCCGGAGCCCCGATGAGAGTCGCCGCGGTGGGGGAGTGCACCCTCGATCGCTATCTGGAGGCGGGGGTGGAGCGGGTCGGCGGGATCTCGCTCAACTTCGCGGTGAACGCCCGGCGCGCCGGGGCCGACGACGTCGCCCTCGTGAGCTGCACCGGCACCGATGCCGGCGACGAGGCGATCCGTGCCTGGCTCACCAACGCGGGCGTCTCGACCCGGCGGCTGCGCCAGCTCGTGGGGAAGACCGCCTCACAACTGATCCAGATCGTGGCCGGCGGGGAGCGGGTCTTCCCGCCCGGCGGGTACGATCCCGGTGTCCTCGCCGAGTTCCGTCTCGACGAGAGCGATCTCGAGTGCATCCGCCAGGCCGACATCGTGGCGGTGCCGCTCTTCCGCGAGCTTGCTCCCCTGGTCGACGCGGTCGTGCACGACCCCGCCCGCCGCGGCCTCCTCGTCGGCGATCTGCTCGACGGCTCCGAACTCGGCCGCGATCTGCGCGGGATCGATACGCTGCTCGGCGCCTATGACATCCTCTTCCTGAGCGGCGACGTCGCGACGGCCGATCGGCTCCTGCCGCGCTCGGAGCGGAGCGGCACACTGCTGGTGATCACCCACGGCGCGGAGGGGAGCACTGCACTCCTCAACGGCCACCGTCACGCCGAGCCGGCGCTGCTGGTGCCGGTCGAGGAGCGGGTGGATACGACGGGGTGCGGCGATGCCTTCCAGGCGGCCTTCGTGGTGGAGTACTACCGTCACCGCGATATTCCCGCGGCGCTCAAGGCCGGAGCACTCCGCGCCTCCCGCATCATTCGGCATCTCGGCGCGACCTCTTCCGAGGAGAGCTGACTCGTGAGCCGGTTCCGTTCGCTCTTCCCGAATCCGCGTCCCGTCATCGGCATGATCGCCCTGCCTCCGATGCCGGGCTATCCCGCCTTCACCGGCATCGACGCGCTGGTGGACGTCGCCCTCGCCGACCTCGAGAAGCTCGAGCGGGGCGGGGTGGACGGCGCCCTGATCGAGAACGACTTCGACCAGCCGCACACCATGGTGGGCGGCGCGGAGATCCATGCCGCGATGACCCGGGTGACCCGTGAAGTCGTCGCGCGCGCCAGGGTGCCGATCGGCGTGGAGGTGCTGCTCAACGACTGGCGCGCCTCGCTCGCCATTGCGATGACCACCGGCGCCCGGTTCATCCGGATGGATTTCTTCGTCGACCGGGTGATGACCAAGTGCGGCCCGTTCGAGCCGGAACCCGAGGCGGTGCTCGCCTATCGCAAGGCGATCCGGGCCGAGTCGGTGCAGCTCTACGCCGATCTGCAGGTGAAGTACACCACGATGATCGGCGGGCCCAAGCCGCTCGAACAGTCTGCGCGCGAGGCGGAGGCCGCCGGCGCCGACGCGGTGATCGTGACCAGCCACGAGACCGGCATCGGGCCCGATCCCGCCGATCTCCGCGCCGCGCGCGCCGGCTCGCTGCCGATCCTGATCGGCAGCGGGCTCACGCCGGAGAATGCCGCGAAGCTCATCCCGCTCGCCGACGGCGCGATCGTGGGGACCTCGCTCCGGAGCGGCCGCACCGCGACCGATCGCGTCGTGACCGACCAGGTGACCCGGCTGGTGCAGGCGGTGCGCTCGGCGTGACCGCCACGCCCGCGCTCAAGCGACAGCTCGGCCTCGCCGCGGTCGTCGCGCTGGTCGCGGGCAACATGCTCGGCTCCGGGGTCTTCTTCACCCCGGGTGAACTCGCCGCGGTGGCCCAGCATCCCTGGCAGGTGCACTTCATCTGGGCGCTCTGCGGACTGATCACCCTCTGCGGCGCACTCACCCTCGCCGAACTCTGCCGCCTCCTGCCGCACGCCGGCGCCAGCTACCACATCCTGCGCGTAGGCTTCGGTCCGCTCTGGGGCTTCCTGCTGGTCTGGATGGAACTCTGGATCAGCGGACCGGGATCGGTCGCCGGCGTCGCGATCGTCTTCGGTGAGTTCATGCATCGCGCACTTGGCGCACAGGCGCTGATCTCGCCGGTGTGGTGGGGCATCGCGGCGATCGCCTTCTTCGCGCTGATCAATCTCGCCGGCGTCACCTGGGGCGGCTGGGTGCAGGTGCTGGTGACGACGGTCAAGATCGCGGGGCTCGTCGCACTGATCGGCGGCGCGCTGCTGCTCGCGGTGCCAGCCGCGCCGAGCGCCGAGGTCGCCGAGCCGAGCGGAGGCGGCCTCCTCGCCTTCTTCCGCTTCGCCGGACTCGGCGTCGCCGCGGTGCTCTTCACCTACGACGGCTGGATCGACGTCTCGCATGTGGCCGGCGAGGTGCGCCGCCCCGAGCGCGACCTGCCGCTCGGCCTCACGATCGGTGTCACGCTCCTGACGCTGCTCTACCTGGTGGTGAACGTCGCCTATCTGCGGGTCGTGCCGCTCGCCGCGATGCGCGCCGCGCCGACCACGATCGCGAGCACCGTCGCCACCGCCGCCTACGGGCCCGTCGGCGGATCGCTGCTCAACATCCTCATGCTGCTCTCGATCTTCGGCGCGCTCGGCGGACTGGTCATGACCCTGCCGCGGCTCTTCTACACCCTCGCCGCGGCGCACGTCGACGAGGCCCGGGGACCGCTCCGCTGGTTCTTCGCGCGGCTGGGACGCGTCTCCCCGAAGACCGCGACACCCAACGGCGCGATCCTCTTCACCGCGGCGACCGCGATCGCCGCCCTCGCCTTCTTCGGCTCGTTCTCAAGACTGGTGAACTTCTTCGTCGTACCGTTCCAGCTGATGAACATCCTGATGGTCGCGGCCATCTTCCGGCTGCGTCCCAGAGCGAAACCCGGCGATGGCTACCGCACCCCCGGGTACCCGTGGACGCCCCTCGTGTATATCGTCGTCATGGCAGGATTGCTCATCAGCGCAATCGTCGCGCGACCGCTCGACACGCTGATCGGCACCGCCCTCGCGACCACCGGCGTGCCGGTCTATCTGTGGCTGAGTCGAAAGCAGCGCCCTGCGTGAGCACGCAGCGTACCGCGTCGGTCAGGGCGAGGCCGCGGGAGCCCTCACCCAATCAAAGCCAGTTCAGGGCGAGGCCGCGGGAGCCCTCACCCAATCAAGGCCAGTTCAGAGCGAGGCCGCGGGAGTCCTCACCCAATCAAGGCCAGTTCAGGGCGAGGCCGCGGGAGCCCTGGAGGGCGCGTGCGTAGCCGGCCCAACACCGCTACTCTCCCGCACGCAAAGCCGAGCGCCCGGGAAGGGCCCCGCGGCTGAGCCCGGAACGAGCACAGATTGCCGCGGCCCCTGCGGGGCCCCGCAATGACAGCGCTGGCGGGAGATTGCCACGGCCCCTGCGGGGCCTCGCAATGACAACGGAGTGGAGATCGAGGCATGACCGACCGCATCATCGTCATCACCGGCGCCAGCAGCGGCATCGGTGCCGCGCTCGGTGAGCTGCTCGCCGCGAAGGGAAACTCGGTCGTACTGGTTGCCCGCCGAGCCGAGCAGCTGCAAGCCGTCGCCTCCCGCTGCGGCGGACGCGCGCACCCTATCGTCGCCGACATGACCAGACGCGCCGACGTCGAACGCGTCGTGGCGGAGTCGATTGCGCGCTTCGGGCACATCGATGTCTGGGTCAACAACGTCGGCCAGGGCATCACCCGGGTGCCGTCCCAGCTCACCGACGACGACCTCGATGCCGTCATGCGCGTCAACGTCCACTCGGCGCTCTACGGCATGCAGGCCGTCCTGCCCCACTTCAAGGCGCGGAACGCCGGGCAGATCATCAACGTCTCCTCCATGCTCGGCCGGATCCCGTTCGCCATGATCCGCTCCGCCTATGGCGCCGCGAAGCACTTCCTGAATTCGCTCACCGCCAACTTCCGCGAAGAGGTGCAGCAGACCCATCCCGCGATCCAGTTCACCCTCGTCTCGCCGGGGGTCGTGCGGACCGAGTTCGGCGTCAACGCGCTGCATGGCGGGCCCGACTCGCGGAAGAACCCCGACAGCCAGAGTGCGGAGGAGGTCGCGGCCGTCATCGCGGATGTGATCGAGAGGCCGAAGCCGGATGTCTACACCCGGGCGGGCGCGCGCGACCGGGTGGTGGGCTACTACAGCGCGGTGGGAGTCGACCCCTGATGGGTTACCGCTACTTCATCTGCGACGTCTTCACCGACCGCCGCTTCGGCGGCAACCAGCTCGGGGTGCTGCCCGACGCGCGCGGCCTCACCGACCGGCAGATGCAGCAGATCGCGCGGGAGTTCAACTTCGCGGAGAGCACCTTCGTGCTGCCGCCGGAGCGCGGGCACACCCGCCGGGTGCGGATCTTCACGCCGACCAAGGAGGTGCCGTTCGCCGGGCACCCCAACATCGGCACCGCGTTCACCCTCGCGTCGATCGGCGAGTTCGGCGCCATCGAGGGAACCAAGACCGTCACCTTCGAGGAGCTGGCGGGACTCGTCCCGGTCACGATCGAGCGGCGGGCGGACGGCAAGCTCTGGTGCGAACTCTCCGCGCCGGAGCCGCTCTCCATCGGCAAGAAGTTTTCGGCCGAGATGCTCGCCGCCGCGGTCTCGCTGAAGGCGGACGACGTCGTGACCGCGACCCATCTGCCGCTCGTCGCGTCGGTCGGGCTGCCGTTCATCGTGGCGGAGCTCCGCGATCGCGCCGCGCTCGAGCGGGCCCGCTGCTACATGCCCGGCATCGATGCGATCGCCGCCCAGGGCGTCGTGCCCGACATTCACCTCTACGTGCAGAGCAACGACGACTTCGCCATCCGGGCAAGGATGTTCGCGCCGCTCGATGGCGTGCCGGAGGATCCGGCGACCGGCAGCGCCAACGCCGCCCTCGCCGCACTCCTTACCCACTGCAGGCCGGAGCAGGAGGGCGACTTCCGCTGGCGGATCGCGCAGGGCGTCGAGATGGGGCGGCCAAGCGTACTGGAGGCGCGCACCGAGAAGCGGGCCGGGCAGGTCACCGCGGCCCGCATCGGTGGCGGCTCGGTGCTGGTGAGCGAAGGCACGATCGAGGTCGACTAGACCGCCACGGCGCGCGCCACACTCGGCGCCGGCCGGTACGCCGACTCCGGGATCTCGGCGAGCGTCGAGTGGTGGATCATGTCGCCCAGCCCGAAGAACTGGCAGAAGTTCATGATCAGCGGGCGCCACTTGAGCGGATCGATCCGGTCGGCGTGACCGGCCATCCGGATCCGCTCGTCCACGTGCACCCTGAGCACCCGCACCTCGAGCGCCACCAGCTTGCCCCGCCGGTCGGGATCGCTGTCCGCGAGCGGCAGCGAACTCTCCAGCACCGCCTCGAGCTGCACCGGGCACTCCGCCACCCGCGGTGCTGCGACCAGCTCCGACTCCACCGCCGTGAGCCCCGCCACGCCGAACTTGTCCCGCTCGTGCCGGTAGCCCATCGCCTGCTTGTGAGGCGGCACCGGCGAGGAGCCGGTGGTCTTCGCCAGCCGGTTCACCGCGGCGACCTGATCCACCGACGGGAGGTTGAGCACGCACTCCCGAGAGCGCAGGATGTTCGCCGGGGTGTGCGACCGGGCGCCGAAGCCGAGCAGACAGCTCCGGCCGAGCCACCAGGCGGAGGACATCGGGGCGAGGTTCGCCGAGCCGTCCTCGTTGAGTGAACTCACCAGGACGACCGGGGTGCCGAAGTAGAGGATCGCGGGGTCGATGGTCACGTGCATGGGACAGTATCCGGGTTGGGTGGACGGCCAGCGCTCACGCCGCCCAATCTTGGAGAACCCCGCCACGGCGGCTATCCGCTTCTTGCGCTCATATCCCGGCTGATCCTCTCTCGGCTTGGCATGGTGCCGCGTCGCCCCTTACTTTCGCAGATGCGAACTCTTCTGCGATGCCTCCCCCTGCTAGTCCTCGCGGGCTGCGGCGGTCATGCCGCCGCCACCGCCTCCTCCCCCGTCGCCTTTGCGCTCCCCGACTCGACCATCGTGCTCGATGGCGCGACCGGCGCACCGGTCACCAGCGCGGAGCTGCTCCGGCGCGTGGGCGCGGCGGACTTCGTGCTGCTCGGCGAGTACCACGACAACGCCCGCGACCATCGGGCACGTGGCTCGCTGATCCAGGTGGCCGGAACCCGGCACCCGGGCATCGTCTTCGAACAGTTCGCCCGCACCAGCGCCCCGATCCCGCTTCCCGCGGCCGGGGATTCGCTCGAGACCTGGCTCGATCAGCACGGCTTCGACCGGAAGGGGTGGCAGTGGCCGATGCACCGCCCCGTCGTCGAGGCGGCGGTCGCCAACCGGAGCGCGATCTGGGGAAGCGGCCTCGCCCGCGACACCCTCCGCATCGTGGTGCGCGGCGGCCGGACCGCGGCGCCGGCGCCGCTGCTCGCGATCATGAACCAGGTCCCGCTCGACTCCGCGGCACAGGCCGCGATCGACCACGAACTCTTCGTGGATCACTGCGGCAAGCTTCCGGCGAGCATGATGCCCGGAATGCGCGCCGCGCAGGAGGTGCGCGACGCCTCGATGACCGCCGCACTGCTCGCCGCCGGTGCCAACGGCCCCGCCTGGCTCATCGCCGGCAACGGCCACGTGCGGAGCGACATGGGGGTGCCCCGGCTCCTCCGCACCGTCGCCCCGAAGAAGAGCGTGCTCGCCGTCGGCTTCCTCGAGCGCGACTCCACCGGCGCGCTCCCCGAGGCGGTCGAGCGGCAGCGCTACCAGCTCGTCGTCGTCACCCCGCCCGCGCCGCGCGAGGATCCCTGCGCCGGGCTTTAGCCGCCTGACGGAGAGCGCGTCATGACCAAGGGACGGCTCGAGGCCTTCAGCGATGGCGTCATCGCCATCCTCATCACCATCATGGTGCTCGAACTCCGTGCACCACACGGTGAGAGCCTGGCCGACCTGCACCCGCTCTGGCCGGTGCTGACCAGTTACGTGGTCAGCTACCTCTACCTCGGGATCTACTGGAACAACCACCACCACATGCTGCACGCCACCCGGCGGGTGAGTGGCGCGGTGCTCTGGGCCAACCTGCATCTCCTCTTCTGGCTCTCGCTCTTTCCGTTCGGCACCAGCTGGGTCGGCGATACGCACTTCGCCGCGGTGCCGATGGCCTTCTACGGCGTCATCCTGCTGATGGCGGGGTTCGCCTATTTCCTGTTGCAGGGGGCCATCCTCCGCGGCGAGGGCCCCGACTCGCTGCTGGCCCGCGCCGTCGGTGCGGACGCGAAGAGCAAGCTCTCCCTCGCCGCGTACATCGTGGCGGTGCCCTGCGCCTTCGCCAGCCCCTGGATCTCCGGCGCACTCTACGTCGCCGTCGCGCTGATGTGGCTCATCCCCGACCGGCGGATCGAGCGGGTGCTCGCCGAAGCGCCGAGCGGTTCGGCGCACTGACCGCCGCCACATCCTGATGCCCAGGACGGTTCGCATCGCGCTCGTCGGCGCCCTCGGCGCCGAGCTGCTCTCCGTCCTGCTCTTCGTGTTCCGCGGCTTCCCCTACGTCGGCTCCGATCTCGTCTCCAACGCGCCGCTCTGGGAGGTGCCGGTCGCGATCCTCCATCTGCCGGCGATCCTGGTCCTGACCCTCACCGGCTACTGCTGCGGCTTCCACAACGGCCTGGTGCTCGGTCCCCGCATCGTCGGTGGCCACATCCGGATGAGCCCGGAGGGCATCCTGATCCTCACCCTGACCAACGTCGCGCTGCTGCTTCTCCTCGTCGCCCTGGGCTGGGGGGTCTGGCGGGTCCGCCGGGCGCCCGCGATCGTAGCCGAGGAGCCGGTGTCGAAACCGGGGGTCGCCGATCGACCATAGGGTGTCCACGCAGTCCGACCACGACACCGGGGGGAACCATGAAGTACCTGTGCCTGATCTATGACGACGAGAAGCTCATGGGCGCCAGCTCCAAGGCCGACGCCGACGCGATGATGGCGGAGTACCACCTCTTCACCCAGAGCATCATGCAGAGCGGCCACTACGTCGGCGGCAATGCGCTGCAGCCGGTGCACACCGCCACCACCATCCGCATCCGCGGCGGCAAGGTGTCCACCACCGACGGCCCCTTCGCCGAGACCAAGGAACAGCTCGGCGGCTACTACCTGATCGAGGCGCGCGACCTCAACGACGCCATCCAGGTCGCCTCGCGCATTCCGTCGGCGAAGACCGGCTCGATCGAGGTCCGCCCGATCTGGGACCTGAGCCAGGGCTGAACTCCCTGCAACAGATGTCAGGGGACCCGGCCGAATCGATGCGCGAGGTGGTCGATGCCATCTACCGCTCCGATTCGCGCCGGGTGCTCGCCACGCTCATCCGGCTGCTCGGCGACTTCGACCTGGCGGAAGAGGCGATGCACGACGCCTTCGTCGCGGCGCTCGAGCGCTGGCCGCGCGACGGGGTGCCCGCCAGTCCGCGCGCCTGGCTGGTCTCCACCGGCCGTTTCAAGGCGATCGACGGCATGCGGCGGCGGGCCCGCTTCGACGCGTCGTTCGCGGCCATCGCGGAGCGGCTGGAGCGGGACAGCGCGGAGCCGGCGGTGCTGGACGACGACGGCGTCGAGGATGACCGGCTCCGGCTCATCTTCACCTGCTGTCACCCCGCGCTCCCGCAGGACGGCCAGCTCGCGCTCACGCTCCGCGAGGTCTGCGGCCTCACCACCGAGGCGATCGCCCACGCCTTCCTCGCCGCGCCGTCGGCGATCGCGCAGCGGATCGTCCGCGCCAAGAACAAGATCCGAGTCGCGCGGATTCCGTATCAGGTCCCCGCGCGCTCCGACCTCCCCGCGCGGCTCGAAAGCGTGCTCCGGGTGATCTACCTGGTCTTCAACGAGGGCTACTCCGCCTCCTCCGGCGCCACCATCACCCGGCACGACTTGTCAGGCGAGGCGATCCGGCTGGGCCGGCTGCTGGTGGAGCTCCTCCCCGAGCCGGAGGCGCTTGGCCTCCTGGCACTCATGCTGCTCCACGAGTCGCGCCGCGCTGCGCGCACCTCGGAGCAGGGCGACCTCGTGCTGCTTACCGAGCAGGACCGGTCACTCTGGAATCGGGAGCAGATCGCCGAGGGCGTCGCCCTGGTCGAGCGCGCGATCGGGATGCGGAACTTCGGGAGCTACACCCTGCAGGCCGCCATCGCGGCGGTGCACGCCGAGGCGGCGTCGGCGGAGACCACCGACTGGGTGCAGATCGGCGCGCTCTACGATCTGCTGATCGTGGCCGATCCCTCGCCGGTGGTCGAGCTCAACCGCGCCGCCGCGGTCGCGATGCGCGACGGTCCCGCGGAGGCGCTGGCCCTCGTCGACGCCCTCCTCGCGCGGGGCGAACTCCGCGACTATCACCTCGCCCACTCGGCGCGGGCCGACCTCTGCCGACGTCTCGGCGACGTCGCCGAGGCCCGCAATTCCTATCGACGCGCTCTGGAACTCGCCCGGCAGGAGCCCGAGCGGCGTTTCATCGAGCGCCGCCTCTCCGAACTGCTGGCGGGGCCTGACGAGGCTGGCTAACATCCTCTCATGGATGATGCGCTGATCCGCGGATTGCACGCTCGTCTGCGGGAGGCCCTCGGTGGCCAGTTCGAAATCGGGGCGTTGCTCGGGGCCGGCGGCTTTGCCGCCGTCTTTCGCGCGCGCGACCCGGTGCTCGGCCGCGACGTCGCCATCAAGGTCTTCGATCCGGCGCTCTCGCTGAGCGCCGCCGCCGCCGACCGGCTGCTCACCGAGGCGCGGCTGGTCGCCTCGCTCGAGCATCCCCACATCGTGCCGCTCTACGAGGCGGGCATCGAGCAGGGCCTCGTCTACCTCGTCATGCGCTGTCTCCCCGACGGCACCGTCGGCGACCGGCTCAAGCGGAGCGGCCCGCTCCCCGCCGCCGACGTCGCTCGCATCGGGACCGAGGTCGCCGACGCGCTGGCCGCCGCGCATGGCCGCGGCGTCGTCCACCTCGACATCAAGCCCGACAACATCCTGCTCGATCCGCACGGCCACGCCCTGGTGAACGACTTCGGCATCGCGCAGGCGATCGCGACGTCGGAGGCCGCGACGGACGGCGTGGTGAGCGGCACCCCGCACTACATGAGTCCCGAGCAGGTCGCGGGCGACAAGCTCGACGGCCGCTCCGACGTCTACTCGCTCGGCGTGGTGCTGTACGAACTGGCTACGGGCACGCTGCCGGTTGGCGGCGACTCGTCGGCGAACGTGATGGCGAACCAGATCCGCCAGGAACCGGCGCCGCTCGCGAGCGTCGCACCTGACCTGCCGACGCCGCTCGCGAAGGTCATCACCCGCGCCCTCGCCAAGGATCCGGCAGCGCGCTGGGCCACCGCCAAGGAGATGGCCGACGCGCTCCGCGCGGCCAGTGCAGCCGATCAGCTCCTCACGCCCAAGGCGGCGAGCAAGCGCACCCGGCGCCGCTGGTACGGGCGGCTCGGCATGGTGCTCGGTGGCCTGCTGGTCGGCATCGGTATCATCGTCTACTTCGTGGTGGTCACCCTGCGCGCGATGTTCTCGGGGGAGCCGCCCGCCCTCGATGCCCAGGCTCCCATGATCCCGCCGGTCATCATCGATTCGGCCCGCGGACTCGGCATCCTCGAGCCCGCCGACACCGCGACCTACGTCTTCATCCGTCACGGCGACGGGGTCCGAGATGCGCTACTCATCACGACGCGCGATCTGGTCATCGCCCGCCACGGCACGGCCCGCCGCTTTGCGCGGGCCAGCGATTTCGACATCACGCTGAATCGGGCTGGGGAGAAGGCCCTCGTCCTGCTCACCCACAAGGGCACGAAGCAGGTCGACACCCTGTTCGACGCGATCACCGGCATCGAGATGCAGAGTCTCGCGGTCGGGCTCAGCAAGGCGCTCCCGGACAACAAGAAGAAGCCGTAGCTCTTGCACAGCCCGCAGACCGGATGCGGTATCCCGCCCGGCTCAGCCGTGTCGCGGGCGTGTGGGCTCGTCGAGGACCTCGCGAACGGTTGCGGCCAGTTCGCCCGACGTATACGGCTTCGAGAGCAGTCGTCGCCCGGGGTCGAGCCGCAGGAGCTGGCCGACCAGGTCGGGGCTGTACCCACTCACATAGACGATTCGGAGCTCGGGTCGGCGGGTGCGCAGAGTCTCTGCCAGCTCGCGTCCGGACATGCCGCCCGGCATGATCAGGTCGGTCAGCAACAGATCGATGTGTCTGGCCCCTTCCCACACGGCGATCGCCGCCGCCGCCGACTCGGCCTCGAGCACCGTGTATCCGAAGCGCTCGAGCACGGTTCGGCTGAGCGCGCGCACAGCGGGCTCATCCTCCACCAGCAGGATCGTTTCGCTCCCACCCGACACCGCGGGCACCGGTATTTCCGCGGAATGCGTTTGTGAGGTGCGCTCCACCGCCGGGATGAAGACGCGGAAGGTGCTGCCCCGTCCCGGCGCGCTGTCCACCTCGATCCATCCATGGTGCTGCTGCACGATCGCGAACACGGTCGCGAGGCCGAGCCCGGTTCCCTTGCCCAGCTCCTTGGTGGTGAAGAACGGCTCGAAGATCCGGGAGATGTCGGTGGGCGCGATGCCGCATCCGGTGTCGGAAACCGAGAGGCAGACGTGTTGTCCCGCCCCAGCGCCCGGGTGAAGTGCCGCCCGCTCTGCGCTCACCGACACCGCCTCCAGTGCCACGGTGAGTCGCCCGCCGGCGGGCATGGCGTCGCGTGCGTTGATGCCCAGGTTCATGAGGACCTGTTCCATCATGCCGGGATCGGCGTGGAGCAGCGGCAGCGATGGCGCGAAGCGGGTTTCCAGCGTGATGTCTTCGCCGAGTACCCGGCGCAGCAGCCGGGTCATGTTACCGATGGTTTCGCTGGCGTCGAGATCCACGAGCTGAGGTACCTGACGCCGGCTGAAGGTCAGCAGCTGCCGTGTCAGATTCGCGGCGCGTTCGGCGGCCGCCTGAATTTCACGGAGGCCGTCGCGGGTCGCCGGGGTGCCCACCACGTCATCCAGCAGCAGGCTCGATTGCATCTGGATCACGGCGAGCATGTTGTTGAAGTCGTGCGCGATCCCGCCAGCCAGCTGCCCCACGGCTTCCATCTTCTGGGACTGGCGCAGTTGATCCTCGAGTTGGCGCCGGACGGTGATGTCTTCCGCGACCCCGGCGATCCGGTAGACCCGCCCGTCCGCGTCCCGGATGGGGAAGGCCCGGTCGTGGATCCAGCGGATCCCGTCGTCCCGCACGATCCGGTACTCCAGGTCATATCGGCCCTCGGCCTGATGTGCGACGGCGTCCAGCACCCGTTGCCTGTCATCCGGGTGGACCAGGTCGAGCCAGGCACCGGCATCGGCTTTCAGCGTTTCGCGCTTGCGCCCGAAGACGCGTTCGTAGGCCGGACTGATGTAGCTCATCTCGGTCTTGGCGGCGTCCGTCAGCCAGAACACCTCATCCATGTTCTCGGTGACCTGCCGGAAGCGCTGCTCGCTGGCGCGGAGCGCCTCGACGGCGCGTTCGCGTTCGGTGACGTCCCGGACCAGGGCGAGCACCGTCGGGCACTCCGCGCCGGCGTCTGATTCGGGGATCAGTCGTACGTTGAAGACGTGCTCGCCGTCGGCGAGCGGAAGGTGCACCACGGATTCGAGCGGGGATCCGGTGGCGCACACCGCCGCGATCCGCTCCCGCAACTCGTCGTACACCTCCGGCACTGATCCCACGATGCCGATGCCGGTGACTTCGCCCAGCTTCCGGCCGAGGTGTTGCTCAGCGGGGACGCCGGTGAGCCGCTCGAGGGCGCTGTTGGCGTAGAGGTAACGGCCCTGGTTGTCGAAACGCAGGATGATGTCAGGCGAGTGTTCGGCGAGAGATCGGAACTGGCGCTCGGTTTCCTTCAGGCGAGTGATGTCACGGCCGAGTCCGAGCACCGTCGAGATCCCGCCGTCCGGGCTGCGTTCCGGCACCAGCCGGAGCAGGTACACGTGGGACTCCCCGGCGTAGTTCCAGTTGATCTCCGCCTCGTTCGCCTCTCCGGTGGCGAAGGTCGTCCGGATCCGTTCTGCCAGCTGGCGGAGCGAATCCCGGAGCGCGGTCTCGTCGGCGGGGGAGTACTGGGTACCGAGGGCATTGCCGATCATCTGATCGGCGGGAGCGCCGAGTGCCCGGGCGAAGGCGGGATTGACATACACCCGCCGAAGCTCGTGATCCCAGCGGACGATGAAGTCGGGGGTGTTCTCCGCCAGCGTTCGGTACTCCTGCTCCCTGGCCTTGAGCGAAGCCTCCGCCGCCTTGCGCTCGGAGACGTCACGGACGATGGCCATGTCGTACACCTGACCCTCGAAGCTGAAGTAGTTGCCCGTGACCTCCACCGGGATCAGCCGTCCCTCGCGAGTCCGATGCGTCGTCTGGATCGTCATCCGCCGCCGTTCCCGGATCTCGGGGAGGAATCGGGCCCATCGCTCCGGGCTCCACTCCGGGTCAATATCGAACACTCCCATCCCGCCGGTGAGCTCCTCCCGCGAGTAGCCCAGCGTCTCCGCCGCGCTCCGGTTCACATAGGAGAACTGCGGGGTGTCGCCTTCCATCAGGAAGATTCCCTCTCCCACCGCGTCCAGTGCGTGATTGAGCAGGTAGAGCTGACGCTCGGCCCGCTTCCGCTCGGTCTGGTCGCTGGCCGTTCCTAACACGCTCAGCACGACTCCGTGCTCATCGTGTTCCGGAATGTGGCGCACCTCGTAGGGGCGGGGACCCTGCGCGGTCCTGAACGTCACATCGAGCCGCTCCGGTTGGCCGGTGGCCACGACCCGGGCGAGGCTCTCCTGCAGGGCGGCGTTGTCACTGGCCTGCTCGCAGACGCCGAGCTCGAGGGGGGTGTGTCCCAGGATCGCCTCCGGAGGCGCACCGGTGGTCCGGCCGATGGAGGGACTGATGTAGACAAAGCGGCCCTGGGTATCGAAGCGGCTGACGAAGTCGGGGAAGCTGTCCATCAGAGTGCTGAGGCGCCGTTCGGCCAGGCGCAGCGCCTCCTCCGCCTGCCGGCGCTCGGTGACATCCATGGTGATGCCCGTCATTAGCACCGGCTGGCCGTCGGCGCCGGAGACCACCCGCCCTCGGGCCAGGTTCCAGTGCAGCGAGCCGTCGGGCCAGAGCACCCGCTTCTCGATTTCGTAGTCCGACCGGGTCTCGACCGCGCGTTTGAGCGCGGCATCGGTGGCGGCCCGGTCATCGGGGTGGACCGTCTCGAGGAAGCGCTCGTAGGTCACGTCGAGATCGGCCGGCAGGCCGTAGAGCGCCTTGCATCGCCCCGACCAGGTCACCACGCCGGTCACGATGTCCCAGCTCCAGTCTCCCAGCCGGGCCGCGTCCATCGCCAGGTCCAGATTGGCCCGCACCCGGCTGAGCTCCGCCTCCGCCCGGGCCCGCTCCGCCTGGCTCCGGAGCGTGGCCACCCCGTAGGCGACGTCGCCGGCCAGCTCGGTGAGGATGGCGATCTCTTCGGTGTCGAAGGCCTCGATCTCGGTCGAGTAGATCTTGAGCACGCCGAGCGGCCCGGTCGCCCCCGAAAGCGGCAGCGCGATGACCGACTGGAAACCGTGCTCCCGCGCGGCCTCCCTCCGCGGACCGAAGGCCGGCGCGTTCTGGATATCCCGAACGACGCTGTACTGGCCTGTCCGGATGGCGATTGCGGCCGGCCCGGAACCGCTCGGACCCTCGGCCCAGCTGAGGTCCGCGGCGGCGAGATAGTCCTGATCGGTCCCGGCCACGGCCACCGGTCGAAGCGTCCGCGCGGCGTCATGTTCGACGAAACCGATCCAGGCCATCCGGTAGCCACCGACCTCCACCGCGATCCGGCAGACCTCATGCAGCAGCGTGTTCTCGTCGGTGGCGCGGATCAGGGACTGGTTGGAGTCGCTCAGCATCCTGAGCGCGCGATTGGCCCGGACATGCTCCGCCTCGGCCCACTTCTGCTGGGTGATGTCGATGTGGCTGCCGATCATGTGCGCCGGCCGCCCCTCCGGATCCCGCACGACATCAGCCTGGGTCAGGATCCAGCGCCAGCTCCCATCCTTGTGGCGCATGCGGAACTCGACCCGGTAGTCGGGCCAGGGGTTGGCGAGGTAGTCCGCGAGCAGCTTGGTGATGCGGGGCAGATCGTCGGGGTGAACCCGGGACTCGAACTCGGCGAAGCTCTCGCCGATCTCCTCCTCCGTGTACCCGAGCAACTGTTTCCACTCGGCGGAGTAACTGGCGGTGTTGCGCTTCAGGTCCCAGTCCCACAGGCCAACCCGTGCAGCACGCAGGGCTGCACGGAGCAGGGCATCGGTCTTCTGCTGACGGGTCATCGAAGTCCTCCGCATGGCCGGGGGATCGGCACCGGAGTCGGCCCAGCAACCTGGCGAGGATCCGGTCGGAGGAGTGCAAAGCCCGAGGCGAACTCAGGACCAGGCGGGGGACGGGCCAGTACCGGGGTGGGAGGCCGGAATCCCCTGAACTAGGGTGGCACGATGTGAGTGAAGGTCGGATGAAGGAGGGAGGAATTCACCGACTGAGGTCACCCCTATTTCGCCGCGCCATGTACGGCCCGGGTCGGGGACTAGCCAGCCGACTAGCATGCCATACGATTCAGTGCCCGGGACGGCGCTCCGCTCTGCCGCCCAATACCACAATCCCCGGAGGCCGTGGTGCTCGTCCTCAACCGCACGGAGGTGGAACATCTCCTCCCGATGACGGAGTGCATCCGCCTCATGGAAGCGGCGCTCTCCGCCCAGGCCGCGGGGGATACCCAGCAGCCGCCCCGCACCGCGATGCGCTTCGCCGGCGGAGCCACCACCCTCACCATGCCCGCCTTCGTCGCGATGCCGGCGGCGCTCGGCGTGAAGGTGATCTCGGTCTTCCCCCGCAACGCCGAGCGCGGCCGCGACAGCCATCAGGGCGCCGTACTCGCCATCGATCCGGAGAGCGGCGAGATCCTCGCCCTGCTCGAGGCGGGCGCGATCACCGCGATCCGCACCGCCGCCGTCTCCGCCGTCGCCACCCGGCTCCTCTCGAAGAAGGATGCCGACGATCTCGCGATCCTCGGTGCCGGCGTGCAGGCGCGCGCGCACCTCGAGGCGATCTCCACCGTCCGCACCCTCCGCCGGATCCGGATCTGGAATCGGTCCCGCGATCACGCCGAACAGCTCGCCGCGAGCGCACCGGTTCCCTCCGGCGTGCACATCGAGGTGATGCCGACCGCGGCCGAGGCGGTGCGGGATGCGAGCATCATCTGCACCGTCACCGGGTCCCCAACGCCGGTGCTCATGGGTGAGTGGCTCGCCGATGGCGCCCACATCAACGCGGTCGGCGCCCACACCCCCGACACTCGCGAGCTCGACACCACCGCCGTCACCCGGTCGCGGATCTTCGTCGATGCTCGTGAGTCGGCGGTGCTCGAGGCCGGCGACCTGCTCATCCCGGTCAGCGAAGGGAAGCTCAAGGCGACCGAGAGCCGCTCGGAGCTGGGCGAGGTCCTGATCGGCAGCCGCCCCGGCCGCCGCTCCCCCAAGGAGATCACCCTCTTCAAGTCGCTCGGCCTCGGCATCGAGGATGTCGTGGCGGCGTGGCACGTGGTCCGGGGCGCCCGCCGGCTGGGGATCGGGACCGAACTCCCGCTTCTGGCCTGAGGGGCTGTCGGGAGGAGAATTCCGGCCGTACCTTCTCCCGATCCACCCTCAGACGGAACGCAATGGCCCTCGCTTCACCTCAAGATCCGGCCCGCCCCCCTCGCTGGCCGCTCCTCATCGCGCTCGGCTTCGGCATCGACTTCCTCGACACGCTCGGCGTCGGATCGTTCGCCACCACGACCACCGCGCTCAAGCTCGGCAAGCTGGTCGATGACGAGAACATCCCCGGCACCCTGAACGTCGGGCACTCGCTGCCGACCATCGTCGAGGCGATCCTCTACATCACCGTCATCCAGGTCGAGATCGTCACCCTCGTCTCGATCATCGCCGCCGGCGCGATCGGCGCCTGGTTCGGCGCCGGCATCGTCTGCGCCCTGCCGAGACGGAAGATCCAGCTCGGCATGGCGGTGGCGCTGCTGGTCACCGCGCTCTTCATCACGCTGCGGCAGTTGCACTTCTTCCCGCCCGGTGGCGACGCGCTCGGACTCACCGGTGGCGCGCTCATCGCCGGGATCGTGGCCAACCTGATCATCGGCTCGCTCGCCTCGCTCGGCATCGGCAACTATGCCCCGTCGATGGCGGTCGTCAGCATCCTCGGCATGAATCCCACCACGGCCTTTCCGATCATGATGGGCTCCGCCGCGCTGATTCTTCCCGCGGCGGCGATCCGCTTCGTGAAGTCGGGCCGCTACGACCGGCCGACCGCGCTCGCCATGACCATCGGCGGCATTCCCGGCGTGCTGGTCGCGGCCTTCATCGTGAAGTCGCTGCCGCTCGATGCGGTGCGCTGGCTGGTGGTCGCGGTGCTGCTCTACACCTCGACGATGATGTACCTCTCCGCCCGCAACGAGGCGCGCGCCGCCGCCATGCGACCGGTGACCTCATGAAGATCACGGCGATCCGCGCCTACCAGATCGATCTCCCGCTGCACGAGGGGAGCTACAAGTGGTCCGGCGGGAACTCGGTCTCGGTGTTCGACTCGACCGTGGTCGCGGTCGAGACCGATGACGGCCTCACCGGCTGGGGCGAGATCTGTCCCCTCGGCCCCGCCTATCTCCCGGCCTATGCCGCCGGGGCGCGGGCCGGCATCGCGGAGCTCGCGCCGAAGCTGCTCGGCGCCGATCCCCTCGCGCTGGGCCAGCTCAACGAGCTGATGGACAGCGCGATGCGGGGCCACCCCTACGTGAAGTCCGCGATCGACATGGCCTGCTGGGATCTGCTCGGCAAGGCGTGCGGGCTTCCGGTGGCGACGCTGATGGGTGGCCACGTCGGCGCCGACTTCGCCCTGTACCGCGCGATCTCGCAGGAGTCGCCGGCGCAGATGGCGAAGCGGATCGGGCAGTACCGCAAGGAGGGCTACCACAAGTTCCAGCTCAAGGTCGGTGGCGATCCCGATGTCGACATCGACCGGATCCGCGCCGCCGCCGAGGTGCTGAGCCGAGGCGATGTGCTGATCGCCGATGCGAATACGGGATGGACCCAGCACCAGGCGATCCGGGTGGCCGATGCGGTGCGTGATGTCGACGTCTACATCGAGCAGCCCTGCATGACCTATGAGCAGTGCCTCGCGGTGCGGCGGCACACCAATCGCCCCTTCGTCCTGGATGAAGTGGTGGACGGCATCGACATGGTGGTGCAGGGCATCGCCGATCAGGCGATGGACGTCATCAACCTCAAGATCTCCAAGGTCGGCGGGCTCACCAAGGCGCGGCAGATTCGCGATCTCTGCGTCTCGCTCGGCATCGCGATGACGATCGAGGACACCTGGGGCGGGGACATCACCACCGCCGCGATCGCCCACCTGGCGCACAGCACGCCGGAGCGGTTCCTGTTTTCGTCCACCGACTTCAACTCGTACGTCACTGTCGCCTTCGCCGATGGCGCGCCGATCCGTCAGAAGGGACGGCTCGCCGCTTCCAAGGCGCCCGGACTCGGCGTCAAGCCGAAGATGAAGGTGCTCGGCCGCCCGGTGCTCGAAGTGGAGAAGAAGAAATAGTTCACCGCGACCTCACGCCGGCGTCATGCCGGCGGCGCTAGGGTGGATACCCCTGCTCTCGCCGTTTCGGCGTAGAGGTCAGCATGTCAAGTACGTTCCGATGTTCCCGCCTGTTCCTTCTTCCCGTCTCGCTCGTGATCGCCGGCTGCAGTGATGCCGCCGCCCCCGCTGCACCGGAGGCGGCGCCAGCCTCGCTCGTCGAGCCGACGGCGATCACCGCCTGCCGCACCGTGATCCGGCAGCCGGGGGTCTACATTCTCGCGAACGACCTCATCGGGTGCGCCGAGACGGGGATCGCGATTGCCGCGAGCGATGTCACCCTGCGCTTCAACGGACACACCCTCAGCGGCTCGGGCCTGGCGGACGGACTCAGCATCGGCCGGAGGACTTTCTCCGGTGTGTCGCGGGTGCACGTGATCGGGCCCGGCACGATCGAGCACTTCCAGACCGGAATCCTGACGGCACACATGGTGGGCTCGACGATCCAGGGCCTCACGGTGCGTTACAACGAGCATGGTCTGGGCTTCAACCGGCATTTCGGGGGCGACATGAAGGTCTCGTCGCTCGATACCATCCGGGCCAACACCTTCTCCGACAACCGCTACCATGGAGTGAGCATCAACGGCGGGGAGTCGAGTCTGTTCATCGACAACATCTCGACCCGGAACGGCGGCGGTCGTTGGGAGGGATTCGGCTTCTACCTGTATGACGCGCACGGCATCGAACTCCGCTCCAACTGGGCCATCGACAACTACCAGGCCGGGATCGTCGCGCAGAGCTGGAGCATCGGCAACCGCATCATCGGCAACACGGTGCGCGGCAACGCCTCGACCGATCTAGTCGACTACAACTGCCCCACGAATACCTGGATCAACAACCAGTACGATACAGCGCAGTGGCCCTGGGGCTGCAGCCTGGTTCCCGCAACGCCGTAGTCGTTTCCGTCCCATCCGCGGCGGGGGGCATCTGCCCCCCGCCGCTTTGTCGTTTCGCCTGCTGACGATCCCGCCGAAGGGCCCCGCTCGCGCCCGCCGTCGGCGGGCCGTAGATTGCTGGCGGACGATTGCCGTCGTCGCCCCTCACTCCACGCTCAGCCGTTCCCCGTTCTCCCCCGGAGTCGCCCATGGCCATCAGCTTCACCCTCAACGGCAAGCCTCAGTCCGTGGATGTCCCGCCCGACATGCCGCTGCTCTGGGTGGTGCGCGACGTCGTGGGACTCACCGGCACCAAGTACGGCTGCGGCATGGGGCAGTGCGGCGCCTGCACGGTGCATCTCGAGGGGGAGGCGGTGCGGAGCTGCTCCACGCCGATCGGCACGGTCGAGGGCAAGAAGGTCACCACCATCGAGGGGCTCTCCGCCGACGGCAGCCATCCGCTGCAGAAGGCGTGGGTGGAGGAACAGGTGCCGCAGTGCGGCTACTGCCAGTCGGGCCAGATCATGAACGCCGCGGCCCTCCTCGCCGGCACGCCGGCGCCGACCGACGCCCAGATCGACACCGCGATGTCCGGCAACATCTGTCGCTGCGGCACCTACCAGCGCATCCGCTCGGCGATCCACCGCGCCGCGAAGGAGGGCTGAGATGACCACCGCTCTCTCTCGCCGCGAATTTCTCGCGCGGGGCGCCGCCGCCGGCAGCCTGATGCTCGCCGTGGATGTCCCGGGACTCACCTCCCGCCTCTCCGCCCGTCCGCCGTTCCGCACTGCCGAAGGCGCGCTCGCTCCCAACGTCTGGGTCGAGATCGCGGGCGACGGCGTCACCACCGTCTGGATCAGCAAGTCGGAAGTAGGCCAGGGGGTGCGGACCTCGCTCGCGATGATTCTCGCCGACGAACTCGACGCCGACTGGTCGAAGATCCAGGTCCGCCAGGGCGACGCCGATCCGAAGTACGGCGACCAGACCACCGGCGGCAGCATGACCGTGAGCGACATGTGGGCGCCGCTCCGGAAGGCGGGCGCGCAGGCGCGCGAGATGCTCGTCGGCGCCGCGGCGGAGCGCTGGAGCGTCCCCGCCTCCGAGTGCCGCACCGACCGGGGCGCGGTCGTGCACGCCGCGAGCAACCGCCGGGCGAGCTACGGCGATCTCGCGAGCGACGCGGCGAAGCGGACCGTGCCTGACACACCGCGGATGAAGCCGCAGTCGGAGTACAAGCTGATCGGCACCTCGGTTCCGAACCTCGACACGCCGGGCCGGGTCACCGGCCGCACGATGTACGGCATCGACACCCGGATCCCGGGGATGCGCTTCGCGACGATCGCGCGCTGCCCGGTGATCGGCGGCTCGATGAAGGGCTACGACCCCGCGCCGGCGAAAGCCGTCGCCGGGGTGCGCGAGGTGGTTGAAGTCCCGAATGGCGTCGCGATCATCGCCGACAACACCTGGGCAGCGATGCAGGGGCGGAAGGCGCTCCAGTGCAGTTGGGACGACGGAGCGCAGACCCGGCTCAACTCCCCCGGCATCTCGCGGATGCTGCACGATCGCGCCCTCCTCGCCGGCGCGCTGGCCCGGAACGACGGCGACTTCCCCGCCGCCTACGCCGGTGCGGCAAAGACGCTCGACGTCTCCTACGAAGTGCCCTTCCTGGCGCACGCGCCGATGGAGCCGATGAACTGCACCGCGCTCGTCACCGGCGACGGCTGCGAGGTCTGGGCGCCGAGCCAGTGGCCGGGCTGGGCGCGCGACGAGGTCGCCGCCGTGGTCGGCATGCCGGCCGAGAAGGTGACGCTCCATGTCACGATGATGGGGGGCGGCTTCGGCCGCCGGCTGCTGCCTGACTATGTCGCCGAGGCGGCGCACGTCGCCAAGGCGGTGCCGGGCACCCCGGTGCAGCTCCTCTGGAGCCGCGAGGACGACATGCAGCACGGCTGGTACCGTCCCGCGAGCGTCCACCGCATGCAGGGCGGCATCGACAAGCTCGGCCGTCCGGTCGCGCTGATG
>JBGASX010000021.1:0-59384 GCA_044229445.1 Gemmatimonadales bacterium
CGCGATGTTTCACCAATGTTCAATCGTTTCAAGGAGTTACGGGCTGATACGTGTTTGAAACCCGCCATAGCTTGCTTCCTTGACACGTGATTTTAGTCACTCCATATTCTAGCCTCCCGACCGGGCCGCGGTCGGCAGCAATCCAGTTGCACACCCGTTTTCACCCGCAGGCATTCCATCAGGTAGGTCAGGCGCATCTCTCCCCGCTCTGGGTCGAGGACGGCTTTACGGCCGTCAGCGCCTTTTCAGTTCCGTGTTGTTGGCAGCTCTGTATCACGCCATCGGAGGACGTCTCCATGAAAGAAAGCGGTGTTGGCGCCTTCGCTCGCGCAGCGCGGTGGTTTGCGCTCGCGGCAGTCGCGCTGCTCGTGGGAGCGGGCACGCTCCACGCTCAGTCGACTGGTAAGCTCGAAGGCCGAGTTCGGGACCAGGCCGGTGCGCCGATCCCCGGTGCACAGGTACGGATCGAAGGGACGGCCTACGGCGCCGTTGCTGACGGCCGTGGCTACTACTTCATCAACAATATTCCGTCGGGCTCGGTGGACCTGCTGGCCCAGTTCGTGGGCTACAAGCCGGTGCGACTGACTGCGCTGAAGATCACGGCCGGTCAGACGATCACCCAGGACTTCGCCCTCGAGCAGCAGGCGGTGGACATCGGCGTCATCGAGGTCATCGGCGCGCAGAACGCGCTGGTGCCCCGCGACGCGGTGACCACGAAGCAGAACATCAGTGGCGAATACACCGAGAAGCTGCCGGTCGACCGTATCGGCAACGTCATCGCGCTGGTCCCGGGCGTGGTCACCCAGCAGAACGGGGCGATCAGCATCCGCGGCGGCCGTACCGACGAAGCCTCGGTGTACGTTGACGGCGTGCCGGTGAGCCCGGGCGGCCGCGGCGGCCAGTTCGTCGGCACCACCGGCGGCACGGTCGACGTGTCGACCAAGTCGTTCGAAGACGCCTCGGTGACCACCGGCGGCAACTCGGCCGAGTTCGGCAACGCCCAGTCGGGCGTCATCGCGATCCAGACCAAGAGCGGCGGCTCGAAGTGGGGCGGCAGCATCGGGTACGAGAACGATGAGATCGGCGGCAAGAACCACAGCCTGGGCCGCAATGCGGTACAGGGCTCGTTCGGTGGTCCGCTGGCCCACAACCTGACCTTCTACTTCTCCGGCGACCTCGAGGGGAACAAGTCGGCGGGGCAGGGTCTGAACGGCCAGGACTATCCGGTGTTCGTTTCCGCGGGCGTCGACACCACGGTGTCGGTGATCAGCGGCTCGGCGCCGCGCGACACCACCAAGGTCGACGTGCTCAAGTTCGCCATGTACACCGGCAACTGCGACGCGTTCAGCCACAGCGTGAACTCGGACATCCGGAACAATTACGGCCTGAGCTGCCAGGGCGCCCGTCTCCCGGCGACCACCAACTCGAGCTACCGGGTCCAGACCAAGCTGCAGTACACCTTCGGCACCGGCAGCCGTATCGCGCTGAGCGCGGTGCGCAGCCAGGCCAACAACCGCGGCTTCAACTACGGTGCGCTGACCAACCCGCAGATGCTCAACGGCGGGTACAGCGGCAACAACGTCGTCACCCTGAACTGGACGCAGAACCTGTCCAAGTCGGCTGACAAGGCGCTGGCGCTCGACATGTACGCGTCGTACCAGTGGGACCGCGCGATCACCGGCCCGCTGAGCCGCAGCGGTGAGCAGAGCACCCGCGATCCGTTCGGCGGCTTCATCATTAAGCCGATGGATTTCCAGTTCGACTTCAGCAACTTCCCGATCAGCGACATCCAGACCCGGTTCCGTCTGAACTCGGGCGCGCTGTCGCCGTACGACATCAAGAGCACCACCCAGTACCAGCCGGTCGATCTGTACCGCAACAACGCCTACGGCGCGGCGGGCGCCCTGCTGACCTTCTGGGATGCGGGCGGAAACGGCAACAGCCGTCTCAGCCTCTACAAGGAAGACCGGGCCGTCGGCAAGGCGAACCTCGACTGGCAGGTCGACCGCTACAACCGCGTCAAGATCGGTGGCGAGTACACCAAGTACTTCATGAACGCGTACTCCTCCGGTCTCACCAGCCAGGCCTTCGCGGATGGCTACCATGAGAAGCCGACCCGCTGGAACGGCTTCGTGGAAGACCGTCTCGACCTCGGCGACGTCGTGCTCGTCGGTGGTCTGCGGTACGACTGGTACAAGAGCGGCGCCTCGCGGCCGTACTACACCGACTCGCTCGGCAATCGCAGCTGGTTCCCCCGCATCTCCACGATGCCCGGATTCAACGCGAACGATCCGACGGCCGGCTTCCAGGCGGACAAGAGCCACTCCTACCTGAGCCCGCACGTGCAGGTGGCCTTCCCGGTGACCGAGCGGACCAACTTCCGTCTCTCCTACGCCCACCAGGTGCAGGCGCCGGACTTCCAGCTGATCCTCGGCGGCATCAACACCGACCTCAGCACCACCAACACCAACCACGTGTACGGCAGCGACCTGGACTTCGGCCGCACCATCACGTTCGAGTTCGGCATCCGGCATTCGTTCAACGACGACATGGTGCTCGACATCTCGGCGTACAACAAGGACAAGCTGTCCGACGCCGCCGGCCGTCTCGTCACCTACTACGATCCGTTCCAGCGCAAGAACGCCGACATCCGCGTGATCACCAATGCGGACTTCGGCAACTCGCGCGGCGTGGACATCCGGTTCGACCGGCGCATCGGCGAACTGTTCAACGGCAGCATCTCGTACACCTACGAGCAGGCGAAGAACACCGGTTCCGATCCGTTCACCTACATCAACTTCGGCTCCCGGATCCTGAACGCCCTCGGTGGTGGTAACAACCCGCCGCCGCAGGCGATCCTGACCACGAACCAGAACCGGCCGCACAACCTCGCCGGCCAGTTCGCGGTGGCCTTCCCGAACAACTGGAAGCAGGGCTCCACCGCCGGCGCGATCCTCGAGAACGTGGGCATCTTCGCCACCTTCCGGTTCGCCAGCGGTACGGCGTTCACCCGCTGCCCGGTGGACGTGCCGGAAGACGACAACGTCTTCGCCGGCGGCGTCTGCTCCAAGCGGATCGAGGGCGACTACAACGGCGCCCGGCTCCCGTCCTTCAAGCAGTTCGACCTGCGGGTCACGAAGGGCTTTGCCGTGGGCGGCCTGGACTTCACCGCCTACGCCGAGGCGCGGAACCTGTTCAACTTCCGGAACGTCAACACCGTCTTCGCGCAGACCAATGACATCACGAACAACGTGGAGCGGCAGAAGATTCGCGACTCCGAGTTGCAGTCGTGGGCGGCGGAAGGGAAGCGGAACGGCGTGCTGGCGGCCGACAGCTCCATCTCCCTGACCTTCGGCGGCGCAAGCACCGGTGGGTGTGGCAGCTGGGTGTCGGACCAGGGCGCGTCGGCGGCCCCGAACTGCATCTACATGATTCGGGCCGAGCAGCGCTACGGCAACGGCGACGGCGTCTTCACGCAGGCTGAGCAGATCCGTGCGTCTGACGCGCTGTACTACGTCTTCCGTGGCGTCAGCAGCTTCACCGGCGCGCCGCGGCGCGTCCGGCTCGGCTTCGAAATCAACTTCTGAGTCCTCGCGGGGGCCTGGCCCGGAGACGATCCCGGGTCAGGTTCCCCGCATATCTACAGAGCGAGGGGAGAATGCACTCACGATTCCGTATGAAGGGCGTTCTGCTGGCGGCGCTCGTGGCAGTTCTTGCGAGCGTGGCCGTGCCGAACGTCGCATCGGCCGAGCCGCAGCCCGGGGTGACGAAGAAGGGCTTCCGGCTCTTCGCCCGGGCACTGGGCGCCATGACCATCAACCGGGTCTACTGCGGCCTCGCCTCGGACGGCGAGATCTGCGTCGACTCGACGAATTCGTCGACGATCGGCGGCGGCTTCTGGCCCAAGGGCACGCCGGACCAGTACGTCTTCAACTCCGGTCTGCAGGTGGCCGGCGTCATCGGTCCGGACGGCGGCCCGTGGGCGGGTGACACGACCGGCGGCTTCTTCTTCGACCCGAAGGGCACCACGCAGCACGGTCAGGAAGTGATGCCGATTTCCAACGCGACCAACACGATCGACCTGAACTCGTGGCCCGGCGCCGGGTGCGTGCCGCGCGGCGACTCCAGTGCGACGCTGTTCAACGACCTGCTGCAGGCCGACTCGACCAGCGGCCCGACCGGCGGCGGCACCGGCGTCCCCTACTGCCGCAAGTCGGCGTCCCAGGGCGACGTCTGGTTCGTGTCGTGGGAAGGCAACTCCAGTCTGAAGGCCGGCCGTCGGCACCCGCTGGGCGTCGCGGTCGAAACCCGCGGCATGGGCTGGAACTTCCCGTCCGGCAACGAAGACATCCTGTACTTCATCTACACCTTCTATAACATCACCACGCCGAACGTCGCGGATTACGTGAATCATGGCGTGCGTCTCCCGCTCGCCCAGATTCTCGCGGCACAGGGCTCGGCCTTCCAGGCCGGCGCACTGGCGCAGGGCACCACGGTGCCGGCGGGCGGTTACACCATCAACAACCTGTTCGCCGCCTTCGGCGCGGACATGGACGTCGGTGAGGCGGGGTCGAACTACTCGTCGGTGAACCTGCCGTTCGCCCTCGGCTATGTCTACGACCACGTCTTCAGCTCCAAGGCCCTGCTCCCGCAGTGGCAGTTCGATCCGTCGATCTTCGGCGGCCAGTTCTTCCCCGGCGTCGGCTTCGTGGGCGTGAAGTACCTCAAGAGCCCGACGGGCGCTGGCGCCATTCAGCTCTTCTCGAACACGATCAACGGCCAGCCGTTCGCGGGCGCCGTCAACGACCCGCGCGACGTGTCGCAGCTCTACCGCTACCTCTCGGGCACGCTGAGCCCGGCGCAGGGCGACCAGGCCTGCAACACCGGTAACCCGGCGACCACCCGTATCTGCTTCGTCAACAACACCTCGCCGCAGGACATGCGGTTCTTCCAGTCCTCCACGCCGCTGACGCTGGCGCCGGGCGAGGGCGGATCGATCGTCGTGGCCTACATCTTCGCGGCTCCGGTCAAGACCGGCGCCTGCCCGAGCCCGACCTGCGACATCAAGCCGGGTAACGCGACGGTGCTGACCAACGCCGGCACGCTGGCGTCGACCGGTGCCAATACCATCGACTCCATCACCGGCTTCAAGAGCTACAGCGACATCAACGGCGACAACATCGCCACCCAGGACGAGTTCCAGGTGGTACCGGGCTCGCTGCTTGGCAAGTCGCTGGTCGCGCAGGCGGTCTTCGACGGCAAGTTCCTGCTGCCGTTCGCGCCGGCTCCGCCGGAGTTCTTCCTGATCCCGGGCGACAACCAGGTCACGGTGCTCTGGAAGCCCTCCACCTCGGAAATCGCCGGCGATCCGTTCTTCGCCCTGGCGAGCCAGGCGCAGGATCCGTCCGGTGGCGCGAATGCGCTGTACGATCCGAACTACCGTCAGAACGACGTCGAGGGCTACCGGATCTATCGTGGCCGGGTCGATGCCCCGAACGAACTGACGCTCCTGGCCCAGTACGACTACAGCGGCACCATCATCACCGACTTCACTGGTATCGTGAACCCGGTGCAGAACTGCGCGCCGGAACTCGGCATCACTGCGGGATGCGCGGTCGCCTTCGCGCCGAACCTGAAGAACGGCACGCAGCTGACCAACAGCGTCGACTACCCGCTGGTGGGTGACGTGATCCAGCTGAGCGTGACCGGCCCGTCGAAGGGTCGCCTCGCGCTGGCCAACGGCAACGCCATCATCGTGAAGGCCGACACGGCCGTCACCGGGAATGGCCTCGCCGGCGGCTGCGGACCGAAGTCGGTCTGCCCGAAGCTGGACGACACTGGCGTGCCGTTCGTCTACGTCGACCGCACGATCCGGAACAACTTCCGGTACTTCTACTCGGTCACGGCGTTCGACGTGAACTCGATCGAATCCGGCCCGACCAGCCTCGAGTCGCCGCGCAACACCAAGTCGGTGACCCCGGTCAAGCCGGCCAGCAACTACGTGAACACCGGCACCCTGTCGACCCACGTCGTCGGGCGCGGTGTGAAGCAGGACTCGGTCTTCCCGACGGTGCCCAACCTCGACGCGGCGACCGGCAAGTTCACCGGCCCCATGCCGCCGGCGGATGGCGTGACCCTCGGCTTCGTGGGTGAGTTCGTGAAGCAGGTCATCGCCGCTCCGGGCTCGCTCGCGCTGACGCTGGACTCGATCGGCGCCGGCTCGGCCTATGATGGCGCGCCGACGACCTACTACATGACCGCGGGCTCGGGCGGCAACACGGTGCAGATCTCCGTGCCGATCGTCCAGGACGTGTTCGACGCCGCCCTCAGCGGCAGCGCGCTGTTCGACGCGGTCAAGATCGACAACAACCTCGCCAAGCTCTACGGCGGCGACTCGAGCTACGCCCTCAAGGGGCAGGCGAGCATCACGCTGGCGGGCAACTACCACACGAGCTCCTACGGCCGCGGCTGCATCAACGGCGCGACGGGCTTCGATGTTGGCGGTGGCTGCGACTACAACGGCAGCCGGTGGTTCGACGGCCCGTCGCCGGCGCAGAACGAGACCCAGAACGACCCGACCGCCGGCAATGACAACACCGGCACCCGCACGATGGACCGTGTGGCGGCGAACAACGCCGGCTTCAACAATGCCGGTGCGCTGACGGGCGTGACGGTCGTGCACCAGACGCTGGGCTACAACACGACGGCGAACAGCTACCGTCAGGTCGAAGGCGTGCTGGGCAGCTTCAAGCGCGCGGCCGACTACAACGTGTACTGGAACGCGACCACGGCCGGACTCATTGACAGCGTCATCGACGTGACGCACAACGTCGTGGTGCCGTTCAATGCGAACTTCCTCGGGGCCACCTACGGCATCCTGAACCAGGCCGCCGCCCAGCCGTTCGCCACCGCGTTCGACCAGCGGAACGAACTGACCCTGACGGACTTCGGCTGCATTCCGCCGCTGCGGACCTTCGCAGCGTCCCAGGGCATCATTGCCTGCACCGCTCCGCAGTACGTGCTGAGCCAGCAGGCGGCGCTTGGCCCGATCGCCTTCTTCACGGGCACGGCGGTGAGCAACGCCCGGACCAGCACCAACACCGGCACCGGCTTCGCACTCTACATGCCCGGTGGCCTGTACATGTTCCAGACCGCCGCACTGCCGCAGGGCACCGTCTGGGCGCTCCGCGACTACGTCGGCGCCATCACCGGCGGTAACGGCCACACCGGCAACGAAGGGCCGTACGCCTTCTACTCCGCTCCGCGGCCGTTCTCGGCGGTCGGCGCGGCGCTGTCGGTGGACTTCGACGTGACCAACGCCATCCGGAACGCCACCTTCGCGGACCTGAAGCAGGTTCACACGGTGCCCGATCCGTACTACGTCACCGACGAGTTCGAGCAGAGCACGGACAACAAGGTCATCAAGTTCGTGAACCTGCCGCAGCGCGCCATCATCCGCATCTATTCATCCAGCGGCGTGCTGGTGCAGATCCTCGAGCACAACAGCACCACGAACGGTGGTGACCAGACGTGGAACGTCCGCAACCGGAACAATCAGGTCGTCGCCAGCGGTGTGTACTTCTATCACATCGAAGCGAACGGCGTGAGCGGTGGGTCGGCCAAGCGGGTCGGCCGGATGACCATCGTCAACTTTGCCCAGTAGTCCCCCAGGGGGCGGGCCCATCCGGGCCCGCTCCACAGCCAGGAGAATGGAACAGATGAAGCACACTCTTCCCCCGCGCCTGCTGCTGGTGGCGGCCCTGCTGGGTGGGACTGCCCCGAGCCTCATGGCGCAGGCTGGTACCCAGCAGGACAACACGGCCTACGGCTCGACCTCCGCGGAATTCCTGCTCCTCGGAGCCGGTGCCCGCGGGACCGCCCTCGGCGGTGCGTACGCGGCGATCGCGAACGATGCGAGCGCCCTGTACTACAACCCGGCCGGCGTTGCCCTCATGACCCGTCCCGGTGTGACGGTCGGCACCTACGATTACGTCGCGAACACCCGCTACAGCTGGGGTGGTATCGCCTTCCCGTTTGACGGCGCGTCCAAGACCTTCGGTGTGCAGATCGGCACCTTCGGCTTCAAGGACCAGCCGGTGTACACGGTGGACCAGCCGGATGGCACCGGGGCGACCTACGATGTGAGCGAGACCTTCCTGGGCCTGACCTACGCCCAGAACTTCTCGGATCGCTTCTCGGCGGGCGTCACGGCCAAGTACATCTCCGACAACCTCGGTGATGCTAGCGGACGGGCCTTCGCCGTCGACTTCGGCACGAACTTCCATGCCGCGCTCAATGGCCATCCGGTCAAGTTCTCGTTCGTGCTCGCCAACCTGGGCTCGAACATCGGCTACAGCGGCAACGCCCTCATCAGCGGCACGCCGCGCACGCCGCTTCCCGGCGAGGATCCGGTGCCGAGCGTTCCCCAGCCGAGCCAGTTCCGCACCAAGGCCTTCCCGCTCCCGACGACGTTCCGGGTCGGCCTGGCGTACGATCTGCTCACTGGCAACAGCAATCGCGTCACCTTCCTCAGCGACTTCAACCAGCCGAACAACAGCAAGGCTGGCTTCTCGGCGGGCGCTGAGTTCATGAGCAAGAACCTCGGCGGGTCGCCGTTCTCGGCCGCCCTCCGCGGCAGCTACAACTACGCGGCGGCGAACAACCTGACCCCGAAGACGCTCTCGACCAACCTCAGCAGCGAAGAGAACCTGCAGGGTCTGTCGGTGGGTGGCGGCCTGATGTATGGCCAGGGCAACTTCAACCTCAGCGTTGACTACGCCTACAAGTACATGGGTATCCTCGGACCCACCCACTTCGTGAGCTTCGGACTGGGTTGGTAAGGTTTGCAAGGGCGCGCCTCGTGCGCGCCCCCACGCAGAATGGGCGATTCCCCACGGGATCGGCCCCGGCAAGGAACATGATGCGACGGTGGAAGCTTCTGGCCGGTCTTGCGGCCATCTCCGCGCTGAACCCGGCGGTGATGGTTGGCCAGGCCGAGCAGGCGGTAGCAGTCCGGGCCTTCCGGTTCTACAGGGCGGAAGGCCACCAGACTCTGGTGACGGCGTTCGTCGAGGTGCCCTACGACCTCCTCGAAGCCCCGGCGGCTGCCAATGGCGATCTCAGGTACGGCGTGGTCGTCCAGATCACCGACGCGAACGGCACCAAGCTGAACGAGGCCGCCTGGCCTGGCCGGGCCAGGGCTGACCTCCGCGGATTGAAAGCCAGCAAGCTGGAGATTCTCGACTTCTCCCTCGCACCCGGGAAGTATCACGTGGCGGTGGTGGTCACCGACTCCGTGAGCGGGCGGCAGTTCGCAAGCAAGGCAGACGTCGAGGCCTGGAGCGATTCGCCGAAGGTGTCGGACCTCATGCTCTCACCAAAGATGAGGATCGCCACCGACAGCGACACGATGCCGAACCCGGGCGAGCGGCGGTGGGGAAACACGATGGTCACCCCCGCGCTCAAGCTGCAGCTGACTCCGGAACGGGCGAAGGCGTTCTACCTGCTGGAGGCCTACGCCGCGTCGCCGGATTCCGGCACGATGCAGGTGAAAGTCTCCGACTCGACCGGACGCACGCTCGTCGGCACCCGTCCCGCCCCCGTGAAGCTTGCGGTCGGTGGCTCGGTGCTGAAGGGACAGCTCGATCTGGCCGGCCTCCCCGCGGGGCGGTACCGGATGACGATCGAACTGACGACGCCGGGCTGGAAGGAAGAGCGGTCGGACGAATTCACGATGGCCGACCTGCAGGACGCGCTGCAGCGGCAGCAGGGCCTGGCGGCACTCGAACGGGATTCCGACGAGGGCTACTTCGGGGCCATGACCGCCGCCCAGCTCGACGAAGCCGAAGAGCCGCTGGCGTATCTCACGTCGTCCGATTCGCTGGCGGTGTGGAAGTCGGGGCTCTCGCTTCAGGCCAAGCAGCAGTTCATGACGCGCTTCTGGGCCCAGCGGGATCCGACCCCGGGAACGCCGAAGAACGAGCTCCGCGAGCGTTTCTACGGCCTCATCGCGCAGGCGAACAAGTCGTTCGGTGATGGCGGCCGGAATGGGACGCCGGGCTGGAAGACGGACCGCGGCCGGGTGTACGTGAAGTACGGCCAGCCGGCCGACATGCTGGACCGCAGGACCCCGTCGGGACAGTCGCCGCCCTATCAGGTCTGGCGCTATACCCGCGGCAAAGAGATCTACTACATTTTCGCCGATCGCAGCGGGTTCGGAGCCTACAAGCTCCTGGCCACGAACAGCTTGAAGGAAACCTCGACGCCCGGATACGCCGACATTCTCGGCGCGGTGGCGCTGCAGGACATCAGCAGGTGGCTGGGGGTCGATCTGTTCCGCGATGAAAACGGACGAATCAACGACCAGCAGTGACACAGCAACAGCTGTCGAACGAATTCAGGACCCGTTGCCGGGCGAGCGGTGCTCAAGTTTCCGACTTCTGACATGAGGTACACAGTCATGAACCGTGTGACACGTGGTACGGTTTTCCTCGCCGCCGCAGTCGCCATGGTCTCCTGCAAGGGCGACCCGACGGGCGATCTCCGGGGCGGCATCGATCATCTGATCGCAAAGCCGGGCGCGATCTTCCTCCACCCGGACTCGTCCAAGAACGTGCTCATCGAAGCGCTCGACAAGCAGGGGAACCGCCTTGCGGCGACGTTCACCCTGGGCAGCGTGAGCGCGGGCATCACGGTCGTACCGGACGACTCGTTCAACCTCGTCTATGACACCAAGGGCCAGCTGGTGCCGCCGACGAACTGGACCCGCATCCAGTACATCGTGAGCGGCGCATCCAACGACGCCAACTCCGGCTTCGTGGTGAGCGCCGGCGGGAAGTCGATCACGATCCCGGTGCGTATCGTCCCGGACAGCGCGACCACGATCTCCGTCTCCGCGACGGCTCCGGCGCTGGGTGACACCGTGACCGCGACAGCAGGCGCGAACTTCAAGTTCACCCCCGCCAGCGTCGTCAGCCTCTCCGGCGCGACCGTCGTGACTCTCGGCATCTCTGCCGACAGCTCACAGATCAAGTTCATTCCGGGCCCGAGCGGCAACGGTCCGGTGTCCGTGAGCGGCATGGTGGTCTCCTACGCCCCCGCGCTGAGCGGCTACACCGGCAACACCGGCGCCACGACCGTGACCACCCCGGCGGTGCTCGACTTCCCGGCGACCTTCTCGACGGCGACGCCGAGCAGCTTCCCGGCGCAGGATACCGTGACGGTGACGGCGGGCGCGGGCTTCAAGTTCCTGCCCACGGCGACGGTGTCCTTCGGCGGCACGGCGGCAATCATCACGAGCCGCGCTCCTGACAGCTCCGCGATCAGCTTCGTCCCGATCGCCGGCTCGACCTCGGGTGCCGCCACCGTGAACGGCGTCGTGCTCAGCTTCCTGACCGGCGTGCCGCTCAACATCCCGACCCAGAGCGCGATCACCATCGCCGCCTCCGGTGCGACCACTCTGGCCGGCGCCCCGACGATCACGATTCCGGCGACGGGCGTGACCGCCACGTACTACGACGGTGGTCAGTTCGCCACCGCGGCGCAGTGCGGCAACATCGGCAACCACTGCCGGTTCTACAAGATCGTGCTCGCCGGGCCGCGCACCTTCAACGTCTCGCTGACCTGGGGCAACACGGCGGACATCGGTGGCTACTTCATCGACGCTGCCGGCAACGACCAGTTCGGTGACTTCGCCTGCGACGCCAAGGGATCCGGCGCAGCTGGCCAGCCCGAGGCCTGCACCGAGACCCTCGGCGCCGGCACCTGGTACCTCGCCCTGGCCGACTTCACTGGCGCGGCGCAGAACACCACGACCGTCAAGATGACGATCACCGGCAACTAGCCCGACCAGTTGCCCACGCAGAACGGCCCCCGGCTACAGCCGGGGGCCGTTCTCTTTGCGTCCTATCCAGCTGGCACACAACGGGGACGGGGCCCGGGGATCAGCTGAAAGGCAGAGCGGCCCCCAGCCACGGCTGGAGGCCGCTCCCTGCCCCTTGCTCCGGGAACCGGATCACCCGGCGAACTCGGCGTCCCCCTCGCGAAATTGCCGCTGATAGAGTCGGGCGTACAAGCCACCCCGGGTCAGCAATTCGTTGTGCGTTCCCTGCTCCACGATGCGCCCATGATCGAGTACCACGAGCCGATCGGCTCGGCGGACCGTGGATAGCCGGTGAGCGATGATCAGCGTGCTGCGGCCCACCAGGAGGCGTTCCAGGGCATCCTCGATCAGCCGCTCACTCTCGGTGTCGAGGCTGCTGGTGGCCTCGTCCAGGATCAGGACCCGAGGGTCCTTGAGGATGGCGCGAGCGATCGCGATGCGCTGGCGCTGGCCCCCGGACAACCGAACCCCTCGTTCCCCCACGATCGTGTCGTAGCCGGTGGGAAGTCGCTCGATGAATTCATGAGCGTGGGCAGCGCGGGCCGCTGCCTCGATCTCCGACAGCGCCGCTCCAGGCCGGGCATAGGCGATGTTCTCCCGGATCGACCCGCTGAAGAGCGCCGGCTCCTGGGGAACGATGCCGATGGCGTGGCGGAGGTCGGCGAGCCGGATTTGCCGCACGTCCCGGCCATCGAGGGCAATACTTCCCTCGGAGACATCCCAGAATCTCGGCAGCAGCGAGGCGAGCGTCGTCTTGCCGGCCCCAGACGGCCCGACGAGGGCCACGGTCTCTCCGGGCGCAATCTCGAGCGTGACTTCGCGCAGCGCCCACTGGGCTTCGGCGCTCTCGCCGTACCGGAACGAGACGCGGTCAAAGGTGACACGGCCGGTCACGGGACTGGGGAGGGACAGCGGGGCAGCGGGGTCGGTGATCGGACTGACCATCTCGACCATCTGGAATACCCGCTCGGCTGCGCCCACCGACTCCTGATAAGAGCTGAAAAAGGAGATGAGCGAAGCCACCGCGCCCGCGATCATGATCGTGTAGATCATGAAGGTGAAGAGCGTGCCCGGGGTGAGTTGCCCATCCAGCACCAGTCGCGCGCCCTGCCAGAGCACGATGACGATGGCAGCGTAGGTCGCGAAGGTGATGACGCCGAAGAAGACGCCGCGCACCTGGGCGCGGTTGATCGCGGCGGAGACCGCCTCCCGGATGCGCGCGCCATAGCGTCCCCGCTCCTGATCCTCCTGCGCGAAACTCTGCACGGTGCGGATCTGGCTGATCGCCTCTTCTGCCAGCGCGGTCGCCTCGGCGACCTTGTCCTGCACGCTGGTACTCATCCTCCTGAGCCGGCGGCCGAAGAAGAAGATCGCCCCGACCGCCACGGGGACGGCCGCCAGCGCGGTCAGGGTGAGCCGGGGCTGCACGATGACCAGCATCGTGATGCCGCCGCCGAGCGTCAGGAGCTGCCGCGAGAAGTCGGCGAACTGATGGCTGAGCGTCCCCTGCAGCTGCCCGATATCGGTGGTGAGCCGGCTGATCAGTTCGCCGGTGCGGCGCTCCGCGAAAAAACCGGGCGGCATGTCGAGCAGCCGCGAGAAGAGGGTCTCCCGGAGACCGGCGACGGCACGCTCGCCAGTCGCGGTGAGCAGATACGCCTGGGCGTAATTGAGCAGCGCCTGCGCGACGACGACCCCCACGAGCTGCAGCGCCTTGCGGTCGAGCGACTCACGTCCGCCCTTGAGGAAGGCGGCATCGAGCAGCCACCCGGTCAGGCGGGGAAAGGTGAGGCTCGCGGCCGTGGCAAGGATGAGACAGACGATGGCGGCCGAAAGCGCGAGCGCATGCGGGCGAATGAGCGGGAGGAGGCGCTTGAGGGCCGTCGGCGGCGGGAGGCGCCGCTTGCGGGTGGCTTCCGGAGAGGTCATGGGAGGGAAAACTAATCCCCCGGAGCTGGGTTCCGGGGGCTGTTCAACCCTGTGTCAACGCTTCGAAGACGACGCGACTCAGGGCGTGTGATGCTCCGTCGGCATGGCGCCGCCGACCGGTGCCATCGCCTCGGTCTCGGGCTGATCGAGGATGAGCAGCGGAGCGCGCTCGTACTGATGCCCGAAGGGCAGCGCCCGATCCACACCCATCGCCACGAAGAGCAGCGCGAGGTAAAGCAGGCTGTACTTGTACATCTTCCAGGCCGTCGGCGTGACACCTGCCTCGCGCAGCACCCTGATGCTGTACCAGAGCAGCCGGCCACCGAGCGCGAGTGCGGCCACCGCGTAGAAGAGGCCGAGTGCCCCGAAGATCGAGGGCATGACGGTGAGCGGAATCAGCATCAGGGTGTAGGCCAGCATCTGGATCTTGGTCCACTGATCGCCGAGGACCACCGGCATCATCGGAATCCCGGCGCGGGCGTAGTCCTGCTTCTTGATCAGGGCCAGCGCCCAGAAGTGGGGCGGGGTCCAGAAGAAGATGATGGCGAAGAGATAGATCGCGGTCAGGTCGAGGGTCCCGGTCATCGCCGTCCAGCCGACGAGCGGCGGGAAGGCACCGGCCGCGCCGCCGATGACGATGTTCTGGGCTGAGATCCGCTTGAGCCAGACGGTGTAGACGAAGATGTAGAACAGGTAGCCGCTGAAGGCGAGCCACGCGCTCAGCGGATTGACGAAGTGCCAGAAGATCCAGAAGGCCACGGCGCCCTGCGCGAGCCCGAAGGCCAGCGCACCCAGCGCGGAGATTCGTCCCGAGGGAATCGGACGCAGCTTGGTGCGGGACATCAGCATGTCGATGTCCCGGTCGAACCACATGTTCACCGTGTTTGCGCCGCCGGCCATCAGGTAGCCGCCCAGCGTCACCCAGAGCACCAGGGAGATCGGCGGGATGCCGTGCCCGGTGATGTACATCGGGGCGATCGTCGTAAGCAGCAGCAGGGAGATGATGCGCGGCTTGGTGAGCGTGACGAGGTCGGCCATCATCGACGGGGCGGTGACGGGGTCTCCGTCAGTGGCGAGCGCGCTGGCGGAACCGATCACCCCAGCAGCGGTGTCCCCGTCCAGGACCGGGCCGGAGTGCTTCGGGCTCCGCGCCGCGAGCATGCGCCGCGACCGGAACGCCACCACGATGGCCGAGGTCCACACCAGCGAGCCGACGAAGAGATGCGCGGCGCGCAGGTGCGTGGGCATGAGGCTCAGCATCATCGCCGCGCCCACCGTGACCTGCAGCAGGACTGCACCAGCCAGCATCCAGGCCGCCCGGCGATACGCGCCCGAGCCCTCGCCAGTCAGTCGGCGTGACGCGAACGCGAGCCCGAGGCTGTGCCCGACAAACAGGAAGGCGAGGACCCGGTGGACCCACTGGAGCTTGCCGAGCGCTTCCGCCGGCGGGACGAACTCGCCGCCGCAGAGCGGGAAACCGAGGCAGTAGAGCCCGGCGTTGTAGTTGGCGACGAACGCACCGAAGACTACGACCAGGAAGGCGAGGCCTGGTGCGAGGAGCGCAGCGGTGGGTCCCCGACCGGGGATCACCTGCTCGCCACGGAGCTGCTCGCCGGCCCGGAGCGCCGCCACGACCAGGACGCCCAGGAGGATCATGGCGTTGGTCAGATGGACCACAACGGTGGGCGCGGCATTCCAGAGCTTCACGGTGACCGCGCCGAGCACGATCTGCAGCACCAGGACGGCCATCGCGAGAAAGGCGGGATTCCGCAGGCTCGGCTGCTGCCGGTGCCTCTTCCATGCGATGCCCGCAAGCGCGGCCACCGCGAAGGTGACGAGCGCCGCCACCCAGCGGTGGCTCCATTCGATCACTTCGAGGGTGTCGGCAAGGTTCGGCAGGATTCGGCCGTTGCACAGGGGCCAGTGATCGCCACAACCCATGCCGGAGCCGGTGATCCGCACCACGCCACCGAGCGTGATCAGGCCGACGGCCAGGCCCGCCGCGATCATGGCGCCCCTGCGGTAGAGCTGGGCGCCCGCGTCAGCCTCTGAATTCATCCAGGAACTCCGAACCGTATAAGGAAAGGCCCTTGAGGGGGGCCTAAGACGGGGGGAAAGAACGGATTTGGGGCGCGGGTTGTCAAGTTGAGATTGGCGGGGCAACTTACCCCTCCCCGACCCCTCCCCCGGAGCCATTCGATTCCATGACCAACTCCCCCGACCAATGGGGTGAGCGGCTCCCCCGCCGCCTGGGCCTCTGGAGCGCCGTCGCGGTCCTGATCGGCTCGACCATCGGGAGCGGCATCTTCCGCACTCCGGCGTCCGTGGCGCAGCGGGTGGACGACGTCCCGCTCTTCCTGCTCGCCTGGGTCATCGGGGGTGTGGTCGCGGTCTGCGGGGCGCTCACCTACGCCGAGCTCGCGGCCGCCTTCCCGCGGAGCGGCGGCATCTATGTCTTTCTCCGTCAGGCGTTCGGTCCGCTGCCGGCATTCCTGTTCGGCTGGGCCGAACTGCTCATCATCCGGCCGGGCGCCTACGGCGCCATCGGGATCACCGCCTCGGCCTATTCGCTCCGCACCGTCGGCCTCGATCCCGCGGCGCAGCTCGGCGGCCTTCCCTTCCGGGGCGACCAGCTGCTCGGTGCGGCGTTCATCATCGTCGTGGGGGCGGTGAACTACTTCGGGATCAAGCGCGGGGCGGTGATCCAGAATGTGAGCACGATTTTCAAGGTGGGTGCGCTCGCGACGCTCGTGATTCTCGGCTTCGCGATGGGGAAGGGGCAGGGCATCGCGCCGATGCTGGCGCAGCGTGCGGAGGTCGCCGTCTCTCCCTTCCTGCTCGCGATGGTCTCGATCCTCTGGGCCTACGACGGCTGGGCCGATCTTGCCTTCGTCGGCGGCGAGGTGAAAGATCCGCAGCGCACGCTTCCCCGCGCGCTCATCATCGGCACCTCGGTCGTGGTGCTGCTCTACCTCGGCGCCAATCTCATCTACCTCTACCTGATCCCGATCGGGCAGATGAAGCAGGCCGAACTGGTCGCCGCCGACGTCGCCCAGCTGCTGATCGGGCCGGCGGGCATCGTGGCGGTGTCGGCGGCGGTGGCGGTGAGCACCTTCGGCACCCTCAACGGGTCGATGATGACGGCGCCCCGCATCTTCTTCGCGATGGCCGACGACGGGCTCTTCCCGAAGGCCATCGCGAAGGTCGACCCGAAGACCGGCGCGCCGACGGCCGCGATCCTGCTCGCGGCGGTGATGGGCGTGATCTTCGTGCTGATCAAGACCTTCACCGAGCTCGCGGACCAGTTCGTCATCGGGATCTGGCCCTTCTACGCCATGGCGGTGGCCGGGGTCTTCATCCTGCGGCGGACGCAGCCGGACCTGCCGCGGCCGTATCGGACCGCGGGCTACCCGGTGGTGCCGCTGCTGTTTCTGGGGGCGTCGCTCTTCCTGCTGGGGAACTACCTGGTCTCCGAGCCCAAGGCGTTCGCGGTCGACATCGGCGTGATTCTCACCGGAGTGCCGGTCTTCTACGGCTGGAAGCGGTGGAGCCGCTGAGCGCGGGACACCGCGATCAACCCTCCTCGATCTCCAGCGAGATGTCCGCCGCCGTGACGCTGTGGGTGAGCGCGCCGATCGAGATGAAGTCGGCACCCGCCTCGGCGTAGCTCCTGACGTTCGCCAAGGTGATTCCGCCGGTCGCCTCGATGGCGATATCGGGGCGTGATTCCTTGGCCCGCCCGGTCCACGACGCCACCGTCGCCGGCGTCTGGTTGTCGATGAGGAGCCGCGTCGCCCCGGCCCGGCACGCCTCATCCAGCTGTTGCGGTGTCTCCACCTCGACGAAGCAGTCGCTCACCCCGCGCGCCGCGGCCGCCGCCAGCGCGTCGGCCAGCGTGCGGCCGCTTCGCACCAGTGCCCGCCAGTGATTGTCCTTCACCATGAGCGTCGTTGAGAGGTCGAGCCGGTGCATGGCGCCGCCCCCGGCCAGCACGGCCGTCACGTCGAATAGGCGGAGGCCCGGCGCCGTCTTCCTGGTGTGGAGGATCTGCGCGGAGGTGCCTTTCACCGCGTCGACGTAGGCACTGGTGGCGGTCGCGATGCCGACGGCACGCTGCAGCAGATTGAGGATCGGCCGCTCGGCCCGCAGAATCGAGGCGAGATCACCCTGCACGACGCCGGCGAGCGTCCCGGCCTCGAGGGGAGAGCCGGTGGGCTGGTACCAGACGACAGGGTCGAGGCCGCAGGTGATCGCGACGGCGTCGGCGTAGGAGGTGCCGGCGAGCACCCCGCGGCTCTTGAAGAGCAGGCTGCCCGTCGCGAATTGCCCCGGGGTCACACACGACTCGCTGGTGACGTCCCGAAGACCGTCCTCCATCAGCGCCAGCTCCGCGATGCGTCGTGCGTCGGCGCCAACCCGGACTCTGAGGTCCCGCTCGATGATCATCGGGTCAGTCCCCCGGCTTCTTGGTGATGCCCGGGCCCAGGGCGACCATCCGGTCGAGCGATCCCCGGGCCCGGGCGGCGATTGCGGGAGCCACGCTGACATGGAACTGGTCCTTGAGCAGCGCGTCCCGGGTACCCTCGAGCGTGATCGTCTTCATGTAGGCGCAGACCGCCGCCCGGTCCGCGGCATAGAAGCGCTTGTCAGGCACGAGCTGCTCCATGCGGTGCATGATCCCGGTCTCGGTCGCGATGATGAACTCGGTGGCGGGCCGCTCCTTCACCAGCTGGATCATCCGCTCGGTCGAGGCGATGTGCACCCCCTCTGACGGAATGTCCCCATGGCCCATCGCATAGATGAGCTGGCCGGCGCAGCCGCACTCCGGGTGGACCAGGACCTCCGCCTGCGGGTGGTCGTGCCGCATCCGCTCGAGCGTATGCGGGTTGATGTCCTTGTGCACGTGGCATTCCCCCATCCACACCTCGACCTTCCGGTGCGGCCGCATCCGCTTCACGTGGGCGCCAAGGAAGAAGTCGGGGCAGAAGAGGATCCCCTTCTCCTCGGGAATCGCGTCGATCACCTCGAGCACATTCCCGCTGGTGCAGCAGTAGTCGAGCTCGGCCTTCACCTCAGCGGTGGTGTTCACGTAGCCCACCGCGATGTAGCCGGGATGCTGCGCCTTCCAGGCCCGGACGTCGTCGGCGGTGATCGTCGCCGCCAGGGAGCAGCCCGCCGCGAGGTCGGGAAGCAGCACCCGCTTGCCCGGGGCCAGAATCGCCGCGGTCTCCGCCATGAAGTGCACGCCGCAGAAGACGATCACCTCGGCGTCGGTCGCAGCGGCCGTACGCGAGAGACCGAGCGAGTCGCCCACGTAGTCGGCGACATCCTGCACTTCGGCGCGCTGGTAATTGTGCGCGAGGATGACGGCCTTCCGGCGCCGCGCGAGCCCCCGGATCTCGTCCTGCAGGGCGGAGATCTCGGACGGACTCAGCGTGGTCGGCTGAATGACGGGCAGGGCGAGTGTCATGGCGTCGTCTTGCCGCCGGGCGCGGCGACGGGGGGATAGTCGAGCCGGCGGTGCCCGCCACGGCTCTCGCGGCGGCGGAGGGCGGCGTGGGTGATGAGCCGGGCCACGAGCAGCTGATTGTGGGTGCGCCACGCCTCCGGCGGGACGATGCGTGTCAGGCGGGTCAGCGCGCGGCGCGCCCGGCGGAGTCCCTGCTCGGTACGGACGAGGCCGACGTCCGTCGTCATGATCCCGCGCATCTCGGCTAGTGCGCCGGTCGCCGCGTCATCCGCCGAGCGGCCCGCGAATTCGTCGCCTGACGAAGGGGGGAAGGCCGGCACCGGATACTGCACCGGCGTCGCGTGACGCCAGCGCGCGGCGAAGGACTCGCCGCGCCCGCTCGGCACCGCGCGACCGGGCCCTCCGTCCATCCATTCCTGCGGGCGGCCCGTCGCCTCACCGGCGCGGTTCCGCGCCGCGAGCGCGCGGGCCACGCGGTCGGCGAAGACCATCCCTTCGAGCAGCGAGTTCGAGGCCAGCCGGTTGGCGCCGTGCACCCCGGTGCACGCGACCTCTCCCACGGCCCAGAGTCCTTCGCGCGTGGAGCGTCCGTCCAGATCGGTGCGGATGCCCCCCATGGCATAGTGCAGCGCGGGCGCCACCGGGATCAGGTCGCGCAGCGGGTCGAGCCCGTGGTCGTGGAGAATCTTGGTGACGCCGGGGAAGCGTTCCTCGAAGTCGGCGATCTCCCGCGCATCCAGCCAGGCCCCGCCGGTGGCGTCCGCCGCGGCGACCGCCCGGGCGACGACATCGCGCGGGGCGAGCTCGCCGCGCGGGTCGGCGTCGAAGGCGAAGCGACGTCCGTCCTTGTCGACGAGGATTCCGCCCGCGCCGCGCACCGCCTCGGTGATGAGCGGCGCCGGATTGACGCCCGGCAGCTTGAGCGACGTCGGATGGAACTGGAGAAACTCGAGGTCCCGGAGCTCGGCGGCAGCACGCCAGGCGAGCGCCCAGCCATCGCCGGTCGCGACCAGCGGATTGGTGGTGACGGCATAGAGCTGCCCGACGCCGCCGGTCGCCAGCACCACGTCGTGCGCCTCGAGCTCGAACGGCTCGCCATTCCGCACTGCGATCACGCCCGTCACCCGCGAGCCGTCGTGACAGAGCGACGCGACTTCGGTGTAGCGCAGGATCTCGATCAGCGGGTGACGGCGGATGATCTCCGTGAGGAAGGAGACGATCGCCGCGCCGGTGCGGTCGCCGCCTGCATGGATGATGCGGGGCCGCGTGTGCGCCGCCTCGAGGCCGAAACGGAGCGAACCGTCGGGGCCACGGTCGAATACCGCTCCGGCGGCCAGCAGTTCGCGGATCCGGTCCGGGCCTTCGGCCGTGAGGACCCGGACCGCTTCCGGATCGGACATGCCGTCGCCCGCGGCGAGCGTGTCGGCGGCATGCTGGCTCGGGCTGTCACCCAGCCCGAGCGCGACCGCAATGCCGCCCTGGGCCCAGGAACTCGCACTGTCCGCGAGGAGCCCCTTCGTGACCAGCAGCGCCGGCTGTCCCTCGGCGGCCAGGCGCCAGGCGGTCCAGAGCCCGGCGATCCCGGTGCCGACGATGACGGGGCGGGGGGAAGAAGCCATGGAAGGAATATAGGGGGCGGAGGGAGCGCCAAGGCATGCCTTGGCGCCCGTTCAGGTCCGCACCCGGCGCATCAGCAGGATCGCCGCACCGAGGAAGAGCACGTTCGGCGCCCACGCGGCCGCGACCGGATTCACGATCCCGGTGACGCCCACCGCCTTCGAGAGCTGGATCAGGGAGAGGAAGAGGACCGTCGTGCCGAGGCTGATCGCGATGCCGATCGCGGTGCCCTGCCGGGGCGAGGAGACCGCGAGCGGGGCGCCGAAGAGCGCGATCACGAGGCAGGTCGCCGGCAGCGCGATCTTGAGCGCGCGGTCGACCTCGATCTTGCTGGTGTCGTTTCCCGAGCGCTGCAGCGCCTCGATGTACCGCGTGAGTTCCGCGTAGCGCATCTCTTCCGGCGCCTTGGGCTCGGCCAGCAGGTCCACCGGTTCCTGCGAGAGCGCCTTGAGCCGCGCCGAATGGAAGCGCAGGCTCACCTGCGTTCCGCGCTCGAACATCCGCCGGCTGGTGCCCGCCCAGAGTCGCCAGGTATGCAGCGTGTCGTCGTAGGTCGCGCTGTCGGCGACGACCGCGAGGTTGGGATAGTCGGGGCCCTTGCCCTGGCGCTCGAACACCAGCTGGCGGAGCATCCGGTTCTGCACGTCGAGCGAGCGGATGGTGTAGACCCAGCCCTGATCGGCGCGGAAGACGAAGTTGTATCGGGCCGTCCGCGGCTTGGCGAGCTTGGCCTTCTGCAGCTCGAGCTGCCGGCTGGTGGACTCGGGAGCAAGCTCGCCCACGACGAAGGCCAGCCCGCACGTCAGCGTCGCGGCGATGTAGATCGGCAGTGTCAGGCGGTAGAAGCTCCAGCCCCCGGCCTTGGCGGCCGTGAGTTCCGAATACCGGCCCAGGTTACCCACGGTGAACACGGTGGCGAACAGCACCGCCGCCGGCATCACGAGGAAGACGTTCTCGGGCAGGGCGTAGAAGTAGCTGACGACGATCTCGGGAATGCGGAGCCCGCGGGCGATGAGCCGTTCGAGGTTGTCCGTCATGTTGATCATGATGGACACCAGCGGGAAGCCGAGCGCCGTCAGGACGAAGATGACGACCCACGAGCGGAGGACGTACCGGTCGAGAATGCGCACTCAGGCCGCCTTCCGCCGGCGGAACCGGCTCGTGATGGCATCCCACAGTTCACCGAGGTCGCCGCCCCGGGTGGAGCCCGACTCCCGGCTCACCCGATAGAGGCCGAACAGGCCGAGCGTCCCGAAGATGATGTTGGGCGCCCACATGGCCATCCACGGATCCACGATGTCATTGTTGCCCAGGCCCTCGCCGGCGATGAGGCCGATATAGTAGATGGCGAAGACCGCGAGCCCGCCGCCGATGACGAGCCCCATCCCGCCGCGCGGGAACCGGAGCGCCATCGGGATCCCGACCAGCGCGAAGACCAGGCAGGCGACGCTGATCGCCCATTTCTTGTGGACCTCGACCAGATACTGGTCGGCCCGAAGCCCGGAACTCTTGATTTCATCCCGGGCCGATGAAATTTCCGACCAGAGGGTGATCCCCATCGGCTGGCGGACGCCGTGGGGCTGCGGGGGGCGCACCGCCCCGGTCAGCGGCACGCTGGGCGGGACGTCGTCCACCCCGATCTCGGCGGAGGTGGCCTGGCGCGGCTGTGCGGTCGAGTCCGGCTTGGCCGTCCCCAGCGTGCGACCCAGCGCGGCGAAGGCCCGACAGTACGCCACCGGACGGGGGCGGGGGACCCGGGGAATCGTCCCGACCGGCGGGAGGGCCAGCAGCGCACGGAGATCCCGGTCGGCGGTGAAGCGGCGGCGCTGTTCCGCCATGTCCATCTCGAACTCCGCCTCCTGCACCACTTCCATCATTTCGCAGGAGCCCATCTCGCGATCGCCACGGACCCCGTCATTGGCCTCGAGATCGAGACGGTTCGAGACGTCCTTGACGAGGATCGTATTGGTCGCAAAATCCGTGACCTGCATCAGCGCCGCATCGCTCTGCTTGAAGGCGTGGATTGCGCCCGTCCAGAGCTTGAGCTGCAGGTTGGTCCCCTGGTCGGTGAAGCCCATGATGCCGCTGTCGGCGTAGATGATCCGCCGGCTGTCGGTGCCCGCCATGTCGTAGATGGTGACGCTGCGGAGCCGGCCGGTGTTCGCGTCGATCCGGCTGGCCCGGAGGAACATGCCGCTGGGGGGGATTTCGTTGATGACCTGTTCGCGGAGCTCCAGCGTGGGTTTCTTGCGCTGGATGTTGATGAGCAGGTTGCGCAGCTTGGCGTTGCTGTCGGGCAGGATCTGGTCGGTGAACCAGAAATTCACCGCGGTCAGCAGCAGGCCGACGACGATCATCGGGCGGAGCAGCTGGAGCACGCTCAGGCCGCTCGCCCGCATCGCGGTGATTTCGCTGTCGGCCGCGAGGTGGCTGAAGGTGTAGAGCATCGCGACCAGGACCGCCATCGGGAGGGTCATCGCGATGATGAATGGCAGGCAGAGCAGGAAGACCTCGCCGATCACCGACCACGGCAGCCCCTTGCCGACCAGCGCGCCGAAGCGGCGCGCGATCTGATTGAGGAGCATGATGCTCGTCATCGCCGCGAACGCGAAAGTGAGCGGCGGAACGAACTGCCGTACGAGGTAACGGTCGAGCAATCGCACCACAGGCGAAGTCTCCGCGTGATAACGAGTTGTGAGCCTTCTACCCGGCCAGTATATTCCCGGTGTCCCGCACCTTCAAGCCTGACGTCTCTGCCCAGTTCCGAATCCCAGCCCCGCTAGTGCGCGCGTTTGCGGTCGTCGCGCTCCTGGCGGTCGCCCCTGTCATGCTCCATGCGCAGGGGGATTCGGTCACGTCCAGCTGGATGCGCTTCCGGGCCGAAACGCCGCTGGCCCCCCTCAAGATACCCGCGATCTACAGTAGTCCATGGGCATCGGGTCCCCGGCTGTCCGCCGAGGCCGTGGGGGCGGAGTGGCAGAGCGAGGTGGCGCGGGTGGTCGACTCACTCCGGGTCAACCGGCAGACCGCGCTCCGGATGCGGCGGATCTACGGCCGCAAGGCGGGGCAGGGCGAGGAGGCGCCGGAGGAGCGGCGGGGGGTGCTGGGACTCTCCAGGAAATACGCCGACCTCAATATTGAGGGCACGGCGCGGATCGAACTCCGGACGGAGAAGCTCAAGAACCTGCGCTGCACCCCGGCGCAGTTTCTCGACCTCAATTCCGGCTGCCGGGGCGGATTCAAGCCGCCCCGGCTGGACACCTACCTCGCGCTGCGGTCGGGCGGCCTGATCGGGCGGCGCCTGCACGTCGACATCGACTACGATACCGAGCGCGACTTCAACGCCCGCAACAATCTCCAGGTGTATTACGAGGGCCTCGAGGACGAGATCGTCCGCCGGGTCGAAGTCGGCACGGTCACCTTCCGGCCCCCGCCCTCACGTTTCATCACGGCGAACATCCCGGCCAACAACTTCGGCGTGAACGCGACCTTCCAGGTCGGGGCGCTCCAGTTCCAGGGGATCGCCGCCACGCAGAAGGGCAGCGTCGTCGCGGAGCGCACCTACAGCGTCGGCAGTTCGACGGTCCAGCCGCAGGACCGGGAGGTGCGCGACATCGACTTCGAGTCGAGCCGGTTCTTCTGGGTCGTCGATCCGCTCATCCTCACCGGTTTTCCCGCGCTCGACATCCTGCAGATCGACCGTACGACCCTGCCGCCGGCGGCGCAGATCAACCAGGGTGACGTCCGGGTCTACCGCTACCGGCCCTCGACCCGGAACGGCGTGAATCCGAATCTGGGCGGGATCAACGCGATCGCGATCGGGGAGGATACGGTCCAGCGGGTGACGGCGCAGTGGCAGCTGCTGCAGCGTGACCTCGACTACTACGTCGATCCGACCGGCGTGTGGGTGGCGCTCTCCGCTCGGCTCGACCAGAACGACTACCTCGCGGTCAGCTACCGGAGCGCGGCGGGACAGGTTGGCACCTTCCCCTCGCAGGATGGCGGCCTCACACCGGGGCAGCCGCCCAGGGACACGCTGCTGCTGATCGTGCAGCCGAAGGTCAGCGCCTCACTGGCGACCTTCCGTCACGAGATCCGCAACGTCTACCGCGTCGCCGGCGCCGATCTCGATCCCAATTCGCTCAAGGTGAACCTGACGCTGAACCGCTCGGAACGGCCGCTCCGTCCCGGCGCGCTGCCGACCTACCTGGCCGAACTGGGCCTCGCGGTGCCGGCGGACCCCAACACCTTCAACCTGCAGGACCGGCTCTTCCCGCGGACCCGCGATCCGAACGCCTCGCTGACGATCAAGGACTCCTACATCGTCTTCCCCGAGCTGCAGCCCTTCGCCGACGGGACGCATCTCGTGGCAACGGAGCGGAACGACTCGCTCTACCGCACGCCCGGCTACCTGCTCTACACCGAAGGTCCCCCAGGGAAATTCCTCTTCCGGCTGCGCTACAACGCCAGCTCCGGCGGCGACCGCTCCTCGCTCGATCTCGGCGCGCTGCAGATCCGCGACGGCAGCGAGGCCCTCTATCTCAACGGGCGCCGGCTCGATCGCGGCACCGACTACAGCATCAATTACGACCTGGGGCAGGTCACCTTCGTCGATCCGCAGGGTCTGTTCGGTGGCGGAGGCGGCACGATCCAGGCTCGCTTCGAGGAGCGCGGGATCTTCGCGGTCGCCCCGACCCAGATCTACGGGATCTCCACGCGCTACAGCTTCGGCGAAACAGGCGGCGTCAATCTGCTCGGCATCTACCAGCTCGAGCAGAGCGCCTTCAACCGACCCCAGCTCGGCTTCGAGGCCTCGGCCCAGCTCGTCGGCGGGATCAGCACCGACCTCCGTTTCAAACCGACCGCCGTCACGAACTTCTTCAACCACCTCACCTCGAGTCCGACGACCGCACCGTCGCGGCTCGACCTGAACGCCGAGGTCGCCTTCACCAAGCCGGACCCGAACCGCTCGGGGCAGGCCTATCTGGAGGAGTTCGAAGGCGACCCCGGCGTGCCGCTCTCCCTGCGCGAGACGCTCTGGGAGTTCGGCAGCAAGCCGCAGTTCACGGACGGGGTGCAGAACCTCTTCGGCGGAGCGTTCGATACGACCGAAGCGGTTCAGCTGACCTGGCAGAACCTGATTCCCGATCCCGCCACCGGCTCTGCGGCTCAGCTCCGCGCCCGCGATATCGACAACCGGATCCAGGTCGCGGGCCAGCAGGACCAGCTCGAGACCGTGCTCTACATGACGCTCCAGCCGGATACCGCCGGTGGCCAGGTGAACAACCAGAGCAAGATCCGCTGGGCCCTGCCGACCAAGCTCAATCGGCCGCGGTGGCGGTCGATGGTGACGTCACTCAGCCCCACCGGCGTGGACCTGAGCAAGAACGAATTCCTGGAGTTCTGGGTCTATCATGACGGGCGCTCCACCGCCGACTCGGCCGGCGTGGAGATGGTGCTCGATCTCGGGAGCGTGAGCGAGGACGCCATCGCGGCCGCGCCCGAGAGCCTCTCGGTGGTCGCCGGGGATTCGGTCTTCACCGGGAGGCAGTTCGTCGGCCTCGGCCGGCTGGATACCGAGCGCGAGCCGACCGGCGTGTACAACGCCGCGCAGGACGACATCGGCATCCTCGGCGACCGTCCCGACAACTTCGTCGTCAACGGGGAGCCGTTCCCCAAGGTCGCACTCTGCAAGCAGCAGCTCGCCAACGTCGTCCCGGTGTATCCCTGGGGCGACCTCGGCGAGCGCTGCGGGAACGGCAACGGCTTCCTCGATACCGAGGATCTCGACGGGGACAACCAGCTCGATGCGACCGGCAGCGCCGAGAACACGCTGCGCTGGGTCGTGGACCTCCGTGGCACCTCGAGCCCCTACTATGTCCGCGACGGGGTGACCTCGTCCACCGACCAGAGCGGCTGGCGCCTCTATCGCATTCCGCTCCGCACCCCGGAGTACACGCTCGGGGCTCCGAATATCCGCCTGATCAAGCACTTCCGCGTGACGGTCGTCGGGCAGCCTGACAACAACGGCCCCGACCTCCGGGCCTTCTTCGCGCTGGCCCGCATGCGGTTCCTCGGCTCGCCGTGGGTGCGCCGCTCCGACCGGCCGGTCGCCGCGCTGGATGGGGCCACCAGCTCCTCGCAGGGCGAGGTAGTCTCCTCGACCGTCTCGACCGAAAACATCGAACTCGGCTACACCTCGCCGCCGGGCGTGCTGAGCGGCCTCGACAAGAAGGGGGGGAGCCAGGGCGAGTTCGGCAGCCAGATCAACGAGCGCTCGCTCCGGCTCATCGCGCGGCAGATCACGCTCGGCGAGCGGGCCGAGGCCTACCTGCGCTTCCCCAGCGGCGCGCAGAACCTGCTCCGGTATCGCCAGCTGCGGTGGTGGGCGCGGGGCCGCGGGCCGGGCTGGGATCCGGGGGCCCGCGACTTCCAGGTCTACCTCCGTGTCGGCAGCGACAGCCGCAACTTCTACGAATACCGCACGCCGTCGCAGACGACGAGCTGGGGTGCGGAGATCACGGTCGACCTCGATCGCTGGCGCGCGTTGCGCGCCAAGATCGAATACCAGCGGCTGCAGGGGCCGGCGGACAGCGCGGCCCGCGTCGCCTGTGGCGGCGACACGCTGTCGACCGCCTACGTGCTCTGCGACGGTCCCTACCTTGCCTTCATCCAGGACCCGGCGGTCAATCCGCCGAATCTCGCGAACGTGCAGGAGATCGCCGCCGGCATCATTCGCACCGGACTCGCCGATCCGACCGACAGCGCGGAAGTGTGGGTGGACGACGTCCGCCTGGTGGAGCCGATTTCGCAGGTCGGCTCCGCGGTGGCGCTGGACGCCCGGCTGGTCGCCTCGGACGTCGGCGACTTTTCGCTCTCCTACACGCGGCAGGATGGCTACTTCCAGCAGATCGGCCAGGATCCCAGCTACCTGACGACCGGGACCATCCAGGTGGGGAGCGGCCTCCGCCTCGAGCGCTTCCTGCCGACCTCGCTGGGCCTCGTCGTTCCGGTGCAGATCAGCTATTCCCGGTCGACCGTGGATCCCCAACTGCTCACCGGGACCGACATCAAGGGTGCCGACCTGGTGGGGCTCCGGAAGCCGGAGAGCTGGAACCTGAACTACAACTTCTCGATACGGCGGGCGCAGCGCGGCCGCTCCTGGGTCGTGCGCGGCTTTCTCGACCCGCTCAGTGTGTCAGGCAATTTCTCCAGCGGCAACAGCGTGACGGAGCTCTCGCAGGCCAGCTCGAGCGCCCACAACCTCGCCGCCAGCTACACGCTCATCTCGAACCGCCGCGGCGCGACCCTGAATCTGGGCGGGCTGGTGCGGCTGCTGCCGCGCTTCCTGCAGCGGAGCGAGGGCGGGAAGGCGCTGCAGCGTCCCTACCTCAACCTGGTGCCCGGCACCCTCCGGCTCTCCAGCGGTCTGCAGCGCTTCCAGGGCGACCTCCTCGCCTTCCAGGCGCCGGTCCGGCGCCCGTCCGATTCCCTGCTCACGGCGGTGACCTCGCTGACCCACCTCTGGCGCAACAGCGCCGGGTTCACCTGGCAACCGTTCGGCATGCTGAATCTCTCCAGCGATCTGGCCAGCACCCGGGATCTCCGCCGCTATTCCGACTCCACCACCCTCGGCCGCGTGGCCACGGCGTCGCGCAAGCGACTCGCCGGGCTGGATGTCGGCGTCGAACGCGACCGGCAGTTCACGACCAGCCTTTCGCTGACGCCGAGGATCGCCTCGTGGCTCCGCCCCCGGTTCAACTCGGGGAGCAGTTTCGTCCTTTCGCGCAGCCTGACCAGCCGTCAGCCGATTCGCGAGGATGGGGACACCCTCGGTGCGTTCATCCTTCCGCAGACCCTCAACAACACGCGGTCGAACGAGGTCGGCGTCTCGCTCGACCTCGGGCGTCTGATCAGCCGCCTCGCCGGAGATTCCGGCCTGCTCGGCAAGGCGACGCGCCGGGTGCGGCCGCTCGATGTGAGCGACCGGCTGTCCCGCAGTTCGACCTTCGACCTCGCGGCCTTCAGTCCGAGCATGGGCTACCAGTTCGCGCTGGGGGGGCTCGGCTCCTTCCTCGAGCAGCAGGGCGACTCCGCCATCGGCGCCGCGGAAATCCGCAACACGACCTTCTCCTCCGGCGCGGACCTGCCGATGGGAGCCTCGTTCACGCTGGCCTACAGCCGGGTACGCACCAACCGCTTCCAGCACGTCCCCGGTTCGTTCCTGACCTCCGAGACCTACGCGCGCGAGTGGCCGAAGGGCAATGTCCGCTTCACCCGCACCCTCGGCGGCTCATTCGTCTCCGTGATCGGTATCGGCACCTCCTTCCGCGGGGTCCGAGGCTCGACGCTGCTGCCCAGCGTGGCGGGTCGCCCCGTCCGGGTGCTCAACACCTCCTCGACCTGGACACCGGACGCACAGGTCACGCTGCGGAACGGCATGGCCTTCACATTCAGCTACTCGATCCTCAATCAGCTGAACGTGGCCAACGGCAACCAGACCGAGCTCGATCAGAAGGACCTCACGGCCGGGTTCAACCATGCCTTTGCGCTGCCGGCCGCGATCAGCCGGGTGCGGCGGATCATCCGCTCGCAGCTCTCCGCGGTGATCTCCAAGAGCCTCACCTGTCTTCGTTCGGCCGGCGGGTCCTCCTGTACCGGCGTGTCCGACACGAGGCGCCAGGAGTACCGGGCCAATCTCGACACCGACATCGCGCGGATCATGACCGGCGGGCTGCAGGTCAGCTACTCGCTGAACGATGCCCGGAGTCTCGATCGCAAGTTCTCGCAGATCATCCTCACCGCGAGTTTCCAGCTCTCGCTCTTCGCGGGTGACTACCGCTAGGCTTTGGCGCGCCTGCGCGGGGCTGTAGTATTCCGAGCCCGGGGCCCGTTCGGGCTGCGGGCTCTCTTCTTTGGGATCGTGTCATGATGCGTCGCCTCTGCTTCGCTGCTCTGCTTCTGGTCGCTGCCTGCTCCGGCGGTTCCTCCGCCCCGCGTGAGTTCGATGGCGCCACCGCATTCACCTATCTCCAGCGCCAGGTCGGCTTCGGGTACCGCATCCCCGGTACGGCCAGTCACGCGGCGACGGCCGCCTGGCTGGACTCGCTGCTGCGCCAGCGTGCCGACACCCTGGTGGTGCAGTCCTGGACGCACGTGACCGCCCGCGGAGACAGTCTGCCGCTCAGGAACTTCGTCGCCCGCTTCAACCTCAAGGCGACGGAGCGGGTGCTGTTCATGGCCCATTGGGACACCCGGCCGGTTTCGGACAATCCGGCGTACCAGGGACCGCGCACGCCCGTCCCGGGGGCCAACGATGGGGCCTCCGGCGTCGCCGTGCTGCTTGGCATGGCGGACGCGCTCAAGAAGCAGGCGCCCAAGGTCGGCGTGGATCTGCTGTTCGAGGACGGCGAGGACTACGGCATCTTCGAGAAGGAGAAGGACGACGTCCTGATCGGCGCGCGCTACTTCGCCCGCAACCTGCCGCCCGGCCCCAAGCCGCTGTACGCCGTGCTGTTCGACATGGTGGGCGACAAGGACCTCCGGCTCTATCCCGAGGGGCAGTCGCTGCTCGCGGCCCCCGAGGTGGTGGATCTCGTCTGGAAGGTGGCCAAGGAGATCGGCCACGGCGGCATCTTCCTCGACGTTCCGCAGTCGGGCCCGTACCTCATCGACGATCACGTGGAGCTGCAGAAGGTCGGCATCCGCGCGATCGACGTGGTGGACTTCAACTACGGACCCTCCAACGCCTACTGGCACACCCCCGCCGACACGCTCGACAAGGTGAGTGCCCAGAGCCTGCAGGTCGTCGGCGACGTCGGCATGGGGCTGATCCGGCGGCATTAGTCGCGAGATCGGCCGATCGCGCCTGCAAGGCCGGTCCGGCGGCTCAGGCCGCTGCGCCACGGTGGTCCGGTCTGCGTTGGTCGGGTCCGCGCCTCGACGGATCCGCCTCTATCCTCTGTCATGCCTCCCGAACGCCGCGCGGTTCTGCTTCTGCTGGGCCTCGCGGTCCTCGGGCAGTGGCTGCGCGGCCGTGCGTCCGGGCCCGATGTGCCGCCCGGCGAGGCCCGTCTGCTGGCCGGGGGACCGCCGGGGTCTCCCCGCGCGCATCGCGACTCCAGCCTTGTCGTGGACCGTCCACTTGCCGCGGGAGAGCGGATCGACCTCGACCGCGCCGGCGTCGCCGAGATCGCCCGGCTGCCGAGGGTCGGGCTGACGCTGGCGCGCACGATCGTTGCCTACCGTGAGGCCCACGGGCCGTTCGGGAGCCTGGAGGGACTCGACCGTGTACCGGGCATCGGGGCTGGTCTTCTCGCCGTGCTGGCTCCTCAGGTCGCTTTCTCGTCCAATGGAGGCCCGGGAGGGTCGCCAGCGCCGGCCACCGGGCTCTCAGGGTCGGCGGCCCCCCCGATCGCCGTGCCTCGAGCCGACGAATCGCGGGTCGATCTGAATCGCGCCACAGCCGCCGAGCTGGAGCGCCTGCCCTTTGTCGGCCCCTACATGGCCGGGCAGATCGTGGCCTTTCGCGACCGGCATGGGCCGTTTGCGGCGGTGGACAGCCTCGTGCGCGTGCCCGGGATCGGTCCGGCGACGCTGGCGCGGGTTCGGGGCCGGCTGCGGGTCGAATGACTCTGCGGGCGGGAACCGTCGGCCGATACTCGGAAACGGGGCCGGGAGGCCGGTGGGACGGGTCAAAAGGGCCGGTTGGCCAGGGTTCGCGGTGATCCGGAACTCTTGACACCCTCCCCCGACAACCTAGCTTAGATCAATCGACGTAAACCGTTGTCGCACTTCACAATCCAGCATCGCGAGCCGATGGCGACTGCAGCGGCCGGATCCAACGACCGGCTGGGCGACATTCTGATGCGCGAAGGGCTGATCACCCGTGACCAGCTCACGGTAGCCCTCGCGGAACAGAAGTCGACCGGCCACCGACTGGGCTATGTCCTGGTGAAGCTCGGGCTCGTGCAGGAGCTCGAGGTCACCAAGGTGCTGGCCCGGCAGTACCGGATGCCCGCTGTCGACCTCACGCGCTTCGAGGTCGATCCCAAGATCATCAAGCTGGTGCCATCGGATTTCGCGCTGAAGCACGTGGTGCTGCCGCTCAAGCGCGAGGGGCGGACGCTGACGGTCGCCATGGCGGACCCCACGAACACCGGGGTGCTCGACGACCTCAAGTTCATCACCCGCTACGACCTCTTCCCGGTCATCGCGGGGGAGTACACGCTCCGCAACCTGATCGAGAAGCATTTCGAGTCCTCCGACGAGCAGTTGCAGACGCTGCTCAAGGACATGGAGGAGCTCGGGGACGGCGACGTCGAAGTCGTCGAGGAGAAGGAAGACGAGGCGGCGACGCAGGCGCAGATCAACGATGCGCCGGTGGTGAAGCTGATCAACGGGTTCCTGACCGATGCGGTGAAGCGGGGCGCCTCCGACATCCACATCGAGCCGTTCGAGCACGAGATCCGCATCCGCTACCGGATCGACGGCGCGCTGCTCGAGGTGATGAAGCCGCCGGTCAAGATGAAGGCGGCGCTCACCTCGCGCATCAAGATTCTCTCGCAGCTCAACATCGCCGAGCGCCGGGTCCCGCAGGACGGCCGGCTCAAGCTGAAGATCGGCAACAAGGTCATCGACTTCCGGGTGTCGGTGCTGCCGGTGATCTACGGCGAGAAGATCGTGCTGCGAATTCTCGACAAGGGCAACCTGACGCTCGACCTGTCGAAGTTCGGCTTCGAGCCGAAGGCCGAGCAGGACCTGATGCGGAACATCCTGAACCCGTACGGCATGGTGCTCGTCACCGGCCCGACGGGCTCGGGCAAGACCACGACGCTCTACTCGGCGCTGTCTCGGGTGAACACCATCGAGACGAACATCATGACGGCCGAGGACCCGGTCGAGTACAACCTGATGGGCATCAATCAGGTGCTGGTGCGCAACGAGATCGGGCTCACCTTCGCGGCGGCGCTGAAGGCCTTCCTGCGGCAGGACCCGAACATCATCATGATCGGCGAGATCCGCGACCTGGAGACGGGCGGCATCGCGATCAAGGCGGCGCTCACCGGGCACCTGGTGCTCTCCACGCTGCACACCAACGACGCGCCCTCGACGATCACCCGCATGATCGACATGGGCATCGAGGCGTTCAACGTGGCCAGCGCGGTCAACCTGGTCGTGGCGCAGCGGCTCGTGCGGCGCATCTGCAAGGACTGCAAGGCACCGCATACCTACACGGATGAGGAGATCAAGGTCCTCGGGGATAACGTCGAGGAGCTGAAGCAGATGACCTTCATGCGCGGTACCGGGTGTGAAACGTGCAGCGGGACGGGGTACAAGGGCCGCGCCGGGTTGTACGAGGTCATGGCGATGACCCCGGAACTGCGGCGCCTGATTCTCCGGGGCGGGTCCGTGGCCGAGATCCGTGATCAGGCCGTGGTCGACGGAATGCTCACCCTCCGGATGGACGGTATCAAGAAGATCTCGCGCGGCGTGACCACGATGGAAGAGGTCATCAAGGAGACGGCCGGATGACGGTGAACCTGCGGGCCCTGCTGGAAGAAATGATCGAGAAGGACGCCTCCGACCTGCACATCACCGCGGGGGAACGTCCCAAGCTGCGCATCGACGGCGACATCACCAACGCGTCGGCCCCCGACGTGATGACGCCCAAGGACACGCTGGCGCTCGCCTACTCGGTGCTGACCGAGAACCAGAAGAAGCGGTTCGAGACCGAGGACGAGCTCGACTTCTCCTTCGGCATCCAGAACCTGGCCCGCTTCCGCGGCAACGTCTTCAAGCAGCGCGGCTGCGTCGCGGTCGTGATCCGGATGATCCCGTTCAACGTCCGGACCTTCCAGGATCTCGGGCTCCCGCCGGTGATGTCCAAGCTCTCGGAGAAGCCGCGCGGCCTGATCCTGGTCACCGGGCCGACCGGCTCGGGCAAGTCGACCACGCTGGCGGCGATGCTCGACAAGATCAACAAGGAGCGGAAGGGGCACATCATCACGGTCGAGGACCCGATCGAGTTCATCCACCGCCACCAGCAGTGCATCGTCAATCAGCGCGAGGTGGGGACCGACACGAAGAGCTTCGCCAACGCGCTCAAGTACGCCCTCCGCGAGGACCCCGACGTCATCCTCGTCGGCGAGTTGCGCGACCTCGAGACCATCGCGGCCTGCCTCACGATCGCGGAGACCGGCCACCTCGCGCTCGCCACGCTGCACACCAATTCGGCGGCGGAGTCGATCAACCGCATCATCGACGTCTTCCCCTCCAACCAGCAGCAGCAGGTACGGGCCCAGCTCGCCTTCGTGCTGGAAGGGGTCATCACCCAGACGCTGCTGCAGAAGGCCAAGGGCCGCGGCCGCGCGATGGCGACCGAGGTCATGGTCTGCACCCCCGCCATCCGGGCCCTGATCCGCGACGACAAGGTGCACCAGATCTACTCGGCGCTGCAGTCCGGCAAGAAGCACGGCATGCAGACGCTGAACGACTCCCTCTTCCAGCTCTACATGAGCCGGGAAGTCACCCTCGAGGAGTGCCTCCGCGCGTCGGGAGATCCCAACGAGCTGATGCGGATGTGCGGCGAGACGCCGCTGGAAGAGCAGGAAATGGGAGACGCCGACAAGAAGTCTTCGGGCCGACCCGCCGTCCGCCGCTAGAGCCACCAGGAGACGCTGATGCCAGTGTTCGAGTATACCGCGCGCAACGCCGCGACCGGCCAGATCCTCAAGGGCACGCTGGATGTGCCCTCCAAGGACGAGGTCCTGAAGCACATCAAGCAGCAGAAGATGATCATGGTCAACGTGCGGGAGCAGCCGAAACAGCTCTCCTTCTCGCTCGGCCGCTCGGGCATCAAGACCCGCGACATCGTCATCTTCACCCGGCAGTTCGCCACGATGATCAACGCGGGCCTGCCGCTGGTGCAGTCCCTCGACATTCTGGCCAAGCAGACCGAGAACCCCGCCCTCGGCGACGTCACCCGCCAGGTCGTGTTCGACGTCGAGAGCGGCCATACCCTCGCGGATGCCTTCAGCAAGCACCCCAAGGCGTTCACCGAGCTCTATGTGAACATGGTCGCCGCCGGTGAGGCGGGCGGTATTCTCGACACCATCCTGATGCGGCTCGCGACCTTCCTCGAGAAGAGCGACGCCCTCATCCGGAAGGTGAAGGGCGCGATGGTCTACCCGGGCGTCATCTTCTCGGTGGCCGGCATCGCCGTCGCGACGCTGCTCATCTTCGTCATCCCGACCTTCCAGAAGATGTTCGCCAGCGTCGGCATGGAGCTGCCGCTGCCGACCCGTATCGTGATCGGGATGTCGGACTTCCTGATCAACTACTGGTGGCTGCTGATCCTGATGATCGGTGGCGCGGTCTACGGTATCCGGCAGTACTATGCGACGTCGGATGGCCGGAAGAAGATCGACCAGATGATGCTGAACGCCCCGGTGCTCGGCGACCTGCTGCGCAAGTCGGCCGTGTCCCGCTTCACCCGGACTCTCGGCACCCTGATCAGCTCCGGCGTGTCGATCCTGGACGGGCTCGAGATCACGGCCAAGACGGCCGGCAACCGGGTCATCCACGACGCGGTCATGGAGTCGCGCAACTCGATCGCCGGCGGTGAAACGATTGCCGGCCCGCTCGAGAAGTCCAAGGTCTTCCCGCCCATGGTGATCTCGATGATCGCCGTCGGTGAGCAGACCGGTGGTCTCGACGAGATGCTCTCCAAGATCGCCGACTTCTACGACGAAGAGGTGGACGTCGCCGTGAGCGCGCTCCTCTCCCTCATGGAGCCGATGATGATCGTCGTCCTCGGCGTGATCGTCGGCGGCATGGTGGTCGCGATGTACCTCCCGATCTTCGACATGATGAACGCGGTGCAGTGATCCGGCGGGCCGGGCCCAGCGTTCCGGCCCTGCGGTCCCCAGACGGCGCGCGCTCCCTTTGGAGCGCGCGCCGTCGTCCGTTGCCACTCCGGCTTCGCCGCGTGTTCACCCATCTTTCATGGGACGGTGTTACCCTCCCCACAGATCCGGGACCACTCGCGCGCTCTTCGCCCTAGTCCGCCCGCGCCAGGCGACTCATGACCGCTGCAATGGACATCGGAAGGCTGCTGCTCTGGAGCTTCCTCGCGGCCCTCGCGGCCGGCGTGGGAGCTGGCCTCGGCACGCGGCCCTGGATGCCGGGCCGGGTGATCGGGTGGGCCTCGGCCTCGGCCGCCGGGCTGATGCTGGGCGTGAGTTACGTCCTGCTGACGGCGGGACAGGCGATGGCCCCGGCACCGACGCTCCTCGGGGCGATCGCGGGACTCATCATCATGCGCCTGCTCGACGGCGTGCCACTCTCCGCGCGTGGCGCCGTGGCGGAACCGGGGAGCGCCCGGGTCTCCGCGCCGCCGGCCAATGACGCCGGGGCCATCCTTGCCAGCGCGCTCCACTCCGCCGCCGAGGGTGTCGCGATCGGCGCGGCGGGCGCCGTGGGTGTCCCGGTTGTGCGCTTCCTGCTCATCACCTTCGCACTGCACAACATCTCCGAAGGCGCGGTGCTCGGCGTCCGGCTGCGCCATGCGGGCAGCCGGACGCTCACCGTCGCGGGTGTCGCCGTCATCGCGCGCTCGAGTCAGCCGCTCTTCGCCGTCAGCGTCATGGAACTGGTGGGGGCCATCCCGGCCCTGCTCCCCTGGTGCATCGGCGCGGCGTTCGGCGCGATGCTCTACCTGATCGTCGCGGAACTGCTGCCGCAGAGCTACCGCGAAGTCGGCCGCACCGGCATCGCCGTCGTCGTCAGTCTCGCGGCCGGCATGGTGGCGCTGATGGGAGTCGCCCCATGACCACCATGTTCGGTCTGCCGATCGGCTGGACGGTCTTCCTCTGCGCCCTGATCACCGCGCTCGCCACCGGTCTCGGCGCGATTCCATTCCTCTTCATCAGGTCACTGTCGCCGCGGGTGGCCGCCCTCGCCAATGCCGTCGCCGCCGGACTGATGCTCGGCGCGAGCCTGGGCCTGCTTGCCGAAGGGGTGCGCCACGATCCCGGACGGACGTTCATCGGCGCCGCCGGAGGCATCGCCTTCATCCTCATCACGCAGGCACTCCTCGGCGATCACGAGATCGAATTCGCCTCGCTCACGGGCGCCGGGGCGCGACGCATGCTTCTGGTCATCGTGGTCATGACCGTGCATTCCTTTGCGGAGGGGATCGCGGTCGGGGTGTCCTTCGGGGGAGGGCAGGCGCTGGCGATCGCGATCACCCTCGCGCTGGCGATCCACAACATTCCGGAAGGGATCGCGATCACCGCGGTGATGCGGCCGAGAGGGGTGTCGCTGCTGGCATGCGCGCTCTGGAGCATCTTCTCGTCGCTGCCCCAGCCGCTGATGGCCGTGCCCGCCTTCCTGCTGGTGGAGCGGGTGCGTTCGGCGCTGCCCTACGGACTCGGTTTCGCGGCGGGCGCGATGGTCTACATGGTGCTCATCGAGCTGCTGCCCGAGGCCTACGACGAGGCGGAGGGGCGGACCATCAGCGTGCTGGTGGGATTGACCACGGTGGCGATGCTCCTCTTCCAGCAGTACCTGTAACGCCTGAAGGCATCAGCCACCCGCCGCCACACTCTCCAGCTCCTCCCATCGCGCCGTCAGCTTCTGGATCTCCTGCTCGATGTTCGTCAGGCGGGCCCGCGCTTCCGCGGCGGCCCGCGACTTGATGAACAGCGGCTGCGTCAGCGATGTGAACAGGCCGGCGCGTTCCTGCTCCAGCGCATCGATCCGGTCCGGAAGCTGCGCCAGTTCCTGGGACTCCTTGAAGGAGAGCTTCCGTTTCTTGACGGACTTTGGCGCCGATGCCGTCGTGTTGCCCGCGGGCTTCGCGACCGGCGGCGCCGACGGGATGACCGGCGCGGGCCGCTGACGCACCCAGTCGCTGTAGCCGCCGACATACTCGCCGACGTTGCCCGCACCCTCCATCACCAGTGTGCTGGTCACGACGTTGTCGAGGAACGCGCGATCGTGGCTGACGACGAGTAGCGTCCCGGAGAAATCCAGCAGCAGCTCCTCGAGCAGATCGAGCGTCTCGATGTCGAGATCGTTGGTGGGTTCGTCGAGCGCCAGCACATTGAAGGAGCGGGTGAAGAGCCGGGCGAGCAGCAGCCGGTTCCGCTCTCCGCCGGAGAGCGCCCGCACCGGGGTGCGGCTCCGGTCAGGGGGAAAGAGAAAGTCCTGCAGGTAGCCGAGGACGTGCTTGCGGGTGGAGCCGATGTCCACGAATTCGCTGCCGCCGGCGATGCTGTCGAAGACGGTGCGGTCGGGGTCGAGCTGCTCGCGGAGCTGGTCGAAGTAGGCGATCTCCAGGTTGGTGCCCTGCCGCACCGTGCCGGTGGCCGGGACCAGCTCGCCGAGCAGCAGGCGGAGCAGGGTGGTCTTGCCCGAACCGTTGGGTCCGATCAGTCCGACCCGATCCCCGCGGGTGATCGTGGTGGTGAGATCCCGGACGATGACTCGCTCGCCATGCGAGAAGCCGACGTTCTTGAGTTCCACGACCAGCTTGCCGGAACGCTCCGCTTCCTGGGCCTGCATCCGGACGGTGCCGGTGCGTTCGCGGCGGGCACCCCGTTCGCGGCGCAGTGCCTCGAGTGACCGCACCCGGCCTTCGTTGCGGGTCCGCCGGGCCTTGATGCCCTGACGGATCCACGCCTCCTCCTTCGCGAGCTTCTTGTCGAACTCGGCCCACTCGCGCCCTTCGGAGGCGAGTGCGGCTTCCTTCCGCTCGAGGTAGGTGTCGTAGTCGGTGCCCCAGTCCACCAGGCGGCCGCGATCGAGCTCGATGATCCGCGTGGCGAGTCGCCTGAGAAACGCACGGTCGTGCGTGACGAAGAGCAGCGTCGCGCCTCGGCCGATGAGGAAGTCCTCCATCCACTCGATGGCGTCGACGTCGAGGTGATTGGTGGGTTCATCGAGGAGCAGCACGTCCGGCTGGCGTACGAGCGCCCGTGCCAGCAGCGTCTGCCGCCGCCGGCCTCCGGAGGCCTGCGGGAACGGGATCTCGGGATCGAGGCCCAGATGGGAAAGCACGGTCTCCACGCGGGTCTGCAACTGCCACCCGTTGGCCGCCTCGAGCGCGTGGTGCAGCCGGTCCAGCTCGCGGAGCGCGGCGTCGCTCGCGTGGGCGCCAACCCGATGGCTGGCGTCGTGGTAGCGGGCGAGCAGAGTTCCCGCTTCGCCCAGCCCGCCGGCGGCGATCTCGAAGATCGTCCCGGTGAGGTTCTCGGGAATGTCCTGTTCCAGCCGCGCGATCGTCAGGCCGCTCTGCCGGATCACCTCGCCACTGTCGGGGCGGATCGTGCCGTCGAGCAGCTTCATCAGCGTGCTCTTGCCGGTTCCATTGCGCCCGAGCAGGCAGACCCGCTCGCCCCGCTCGATGCTGAAGCCGGCCGTGTCCAGAATCAGCGGGCCGCCGAACGCCACGCTGACATCCCGCATCCCGAGCAACGCCATGCCGATCCGCCTTCCAGGTGTCCGCTGCCGGCCCGTCTGCGCTTCAGCCGGTTCCGAGCGGACTCAAGGATAATGGCGCTGGGCCCGGTTCACCGTTCCGAGTTCACGATCCGGACGGCCACCCCCTCGACGAACTCCGCGGTGACCTGGCGCGAGCCCTGGTGGTAGGTCCGCACCGAGACCCGATACTTCCCCTCCATCCGCTCCTCCGTGCGCGCGGGCGCGCCGAGCAGCGAGTCCACCTCGCCGAGCAGCATGCCGAGCCGGAGCACCGGCGCGGGGGAGCGCTCGTCGCGCTGATCGTCAGTGACGTGGTCTGCGGGAAAGTCGAGGTACTTCTCGAGCGCCTGCATCACGGCTTCCGGCGTCAGCGCCGAGGCGGGAACGCCGTGGCGGTAGCGGAGATTGAAGCGGCTGCCCCCCTCCAGCCGGCGTTGCCGGACATGCTCGCGCTTCTGCTCCGAGGCGGTCGTGGCGATCGCCTCATTGCGGCGATCCTCGCGTTCCCGCGCCTGGCGGAGGTCGTCGAGCTCCCGCTGAAGCTCCCGCTTCCGGTCGCGGTCGGTCTCGGTCTTGATGGACTTCTCCAGGTCGCGTTCCCGCTGGCTCTTGGACGTCGTGGGAACCGAGACGCTGGTGGCGTCGTCGTCGCCGAAGGTGCCGAAGCCGCCGCCGGCGAGCTGGAACTCGATCAGCTTGTCCTTCACCTTGATCTTCGTGACCATCACCGCCTGGCCATTGCGGACGGCGACGCCGAAGTCCTTTATGCGCGTCGAATACTTCGGGTAGTCGAGTGGCTGCGACGATCCCGGGTAGATGTCGATGCCGTCCTCGGTCCCTGGCATGTCGATGCGCGCGGTGACGAGGCGCCCTTCGAAGTACTGGCGCAGCGCCCGCTCGTTCTGCGCGGCGAGCATGCCCGGGATGACGAGGAGGGAGGTCAGGGCGATCAGGGTGCGTGGGCGGAGCGGCATGCGGTCTCCTGCGGGGTGAATCGGCGAATCGGCGGTGGCGGCGAGGTGCCCGAGGGACCTGCCGCGACTCAAGGGGCCAAGGGCAGTGGCACCAGCTCCCGGACTCTTCGCGTGATGATGCGCTCGACGAGTGGCGCGTCGGACACGTCGATGTGGGAGCCGTCGAAGCAGTCGAGCGAGGTGACTTCCGGATACTCGCCGAGGTCGATCATCGGCGCGCCGGTGATCGCCTTCAACGGAGTCCAGTAGACGCTGGAGGGAAAGAACTTCTCTTCCAGCAGGCGGCGGCCCCCGCACGCGGGGAACTTGAGAAACACCACCTGTCCGCCGCGGGCCCGGATCGCGGCCACGCTCTGCTGGAGACTGTGGAACAGGCTGTCCAGCACCGTGCCCTGCGCCGGCCGGGTGTTCAGCATGTTCGGCCGGAAGGCGAGCGTGTCCATGATATCCGGTCGGTTCGCGGGAAATCCGAGGCGCCGGAAGAAAAGATAGTGATAACGCTCGGGCGTATTCCCGGTGAACGGCCGCGGGGGCAGGTCGCCCTTTGCAATCGTCGCGTAGCTCTGCTGCGGCAGGTCGTCCGGCCGCCGGAAGGCGAACTTCGAGGCGACATGCACCCGGAGCCATGCCTCCCATCGTGTGGCCGGGCTCGACTTGGCCTCATGGTAGGCCTGGACATGTTCGCGCGCGCTCGACGCTGCGGTGCTGTGCAGGTCGAACATGTACATCGGCAGGATTTCGGTGAGGACCAGTCCCCGGAAGCTGGTGTCGGCGGCAAGGTCCTCGAGGACGGGGATGGGGTTTCCGCCCGGCAGCGCCAGATCCTCCGGCGCCGGGCCGCCGACCTCCGCGACCCAGATGTCCGGGTTGAGCACCGCCTGGATGCGTGACGAGCCGGTGACGACGGTGCTCCGGCTGCCGATCCGGCTGCGCGCGAGGATCCACGCCTCACGATCCGCCTCGACGCTGGGCGTCACGCCGTCCCGCCGCAGGACCAGCTCCCAGCCACCGAGCAGCACCCCGACGAGTGTCAGGGTAAGCAGCCAGGAGTGCGGCCAGGCCCCGGCCGGGATCCGGTCGTTAGAACTGGAAGTAGATGAAGGCACGTTCGTCACCGGATACGAAGGCAAGGCAGAGAATGAGAGTGGCCAGCACGACCGAACGGCTCCACCAGTTGAGCGAACGCCAGCGGTCCTCGAGGGTGCTGTCGCGCATGTGCCAGTGGCTGGCGAGCAGGCCGACCGTGACGGCGAGCACCGTCAGGGTCTTCGGGGCGCCCAGCGACAGACGGTCGGGGCCGCCGATCAGCATGGTGCGCACCAGGTGCAGCGCGCTCTGGAAGGTGTCGGCGCGGAAGAAGACCCAGGTGATGCAGACGAGGTAGTAGGTCACGAGGCCGAGCGCGATCTGGGCGCCGAGGGACTCGAGCCAGCGGAGATGGCCCCAGCGGCGCTTCAGCCGCCGCTCGACGGAGAGATAGGTTCCGTGCAGGCCTCCCCAGACCACGAAGCGCCAGGCGGCGCCGTGCCAGAGACCGCCGAGCAGCATGGTGAGCATCAGGTTCCGCTGCGTGCGGGCCTCTCCGTCACGATTGCCGCCCAGCGGGATGTAGAGGTAGTCGCGGAGCCAGGTCGACAGCGAGATGTGCCAGCGGCGCCAGAAGTCGGAGAAGCCGACCGCGGCGTAGGGGAACCGGAAATTGTCAGGCAGCACGAAGCCGAGGCACATGGCCGCGCCGATGGCGCAGGTCGAGTAGCCCGCGAAGTCGAAGAAGATCTGGGCCGAGAAGGCGAGGGTGCCGGTCCAGGCGTCGATGAATCCCGCCCGTGCCACCGACTGATAGACCGTGTCCGCCACCGGGGCCAGCAGTACGTCTGCGATGATCGACTTCTCGAACAGGCCGATCACGATCAGCGCCATGCCCCAGCCGATCTGGTCGGCGGTGCCCTTGCGCGGGGTCACGCACTGGGGCAGAAAGTCGGCGGCACGGAGAATCGGTCCCGCGACCAGGTGCGGGAAGAAGGTCACGAAGAAGGCGAAGTCGAGGAACGAGTTCCCGGGACGGATCTCGCGCTTGTAGACGTCGAGGGTGTAGGACAGCGTCAGGAACGTGTAGAACGAGATCCCGACCGGCAGCACGATTCCGGCGTGCGGCGGGTGATAGTCGATGCCGAAGGTGTGGACCAGCGCGATGAAATTGTCGAGCAGGAACTGCCCGTACTTGAAGAAGCCGAGCACGCCGAGGTTGAACCCGAGACTCAGCATCAGCCATGCCCGGCGGGTGCCGGGATGCTCCGAGGCGTCGATGCGCTTGGCCACGATCCAGTCGATGACCGTGGAGCCCATGAGGAGCAGCACGAACGGCGGGTTCCACGCCGCGTAGAATACGTAGCTCGCGACGAGCACGATGATCTTCCGGGTCGTCCACGATACCGGAAGGCTGTAGAGCAGCAGCACCACCGTGAAGAACACGACGAACGTGAGCGAGCTGAAGACCATGGTATCCCTGTCGTGGCCGCCCCCCGGGTGGGGCATCAATGCGACGATGCCCCACGATGGGAGGGCCGCTGGCACGCTGGCGAGTCGTGGATCGGTACGGGAGCGGGATAGTCTAACTGCCGGTCCCGGGCCCACAATGAGTGGCCATCCGGCGCCACGCCGGCTCAGGGGAGCAGGAATGGCTCGGATGACAATGCCCGACCACGCAAATGGGGGGCCAAAGAGCGGATTTGGGTCAGCTGGAGGCGCGACAGGGGGGGCACCCCCCGGGAGGCTCCCGGGGGTGGGGGCGGTCAGCCGGGCACGGTGGTGAGCATCGACCGCGGCCGCGGCCGGGCGGTCATCCGCCCGAAAAGGAGGTCGCGGGACGGGGTGGCCTGGTAGGGCAGATAGAACGAGACCGATTCCCCGAAGGCGTGCTCCGCGCTGACCTTCACGGCGCGGGTGTGGCCGCAGGCATTCCGGATTTCGACATGCTCGCAGATCGCCGCGGCGCGAATCGGCTGTGCGGTAGCCTCGCGGCGCATCTTGTCCTCGAGGATGTCCACGATCTCCCGCGCCGGAAGCTCACTGTCCGGCGGCTCCGGCACGACGACGGCCACTTCGGCCTGCTCGGCCATCCGGGCCGCGAACGGCTTGAAGCCGCCCGCCTCCAGCAGACGGTCCTCGGCGATGCCGACGAGGGCGTCGAGCAGCGTCTGCAAGTCGGGGAGCGCTTCGGCGGAAATGCGGTTGGGTTCGGTGGGCATCTGAGGGTCTCCTCCGGTACGGCCTAACGGAACTCAGCGTCGGATCTCCCGCTCACGGACTCCTGATTGCGGGCGTGAACATCGTCATGAGGGCGTGAAGGAACGATGAAACGACCTGTAGGCGGGGGGGACCGCGCTGAGCCCCGTTTCATGGCGGCTTCACCGGTGTTTCACCGCCCTTGGCCACCTTCCGGACAGCGGTCTCACCCGTCCAGGCTCTGCCGCCATGTCCGACGATTGCCCCGCCTCCGATGCCGGCCCCTCCGGGGACAGCCTGCCATTGTCAGGCATCCGGGTGCTCGACCTCTCCCGGCTGGTGTCCGGCAACATGCTGACGCTGCTGCTCGCCGATTTTGGGGCCGACGTCGTGAAGGTAGAGGACCCCGAGACCGGCGATGCGCTCCGGGAATGGAAGGCCAACGGGGAGAGCCTGTTCTGGAAGGTGTATGCGCGGAACAAGCGCAGCGTGACCCTCGATCTGCAGACCCCCGAGGGGCGGGCACTGCTCCTGCAGCTGGTGCAGCGCGCCGATGTCCTGGTCGAGAGCTTCAAGTTCGAGACGCTGGAGAAGATGGGGTGCGGTCCCGAGGTGCTCCTCGAGCGGAATCCCGCGCTGGTAATCGTCCGGGTCTCGGGGTTCGGGCAGACCGGTCCCTACCGGATGCGCCCCGGCTTCGGCACCCTCATCGAGGCCATGTCCAGATTCGCCGCGAAGACCGGCTTTCCGCGGCATCCCCCCGTGCTCCCGAATGTGGCGCTCGCGGACATGGTCGCGGGCATCTACGGCGCGTTCGCCGTGGTCACGGCGATCCATGCGCGGATGGCGCATGGGGCGCCCGGCCAGGTGATCGACCTCTCGCTGCTCGAGCCGCTCATCTCGATCATCGGTCCCGATGCCGCCGTGTTCGCCGCGACAGGACAGGTCCCGTTCCGGATCGGCAATCGCCTGAGCGTCAGCGCTCCCCGGAACGTCTATCACACGCTCGACGGCCGCTTCCTCGCGGTGTCCGCGTCAATGCAGCCGATGTTCGAGCGCCTGATGACCGCGATCGGTCACCCCCAACTGATCCAGGATGCCCGGTTCCGCACCAACTCCGACCGGGTGGCAAACGTCGACGAGCTGGACCGGATCATCGACGGCTTCATCAGCGCCCGGACCCTCGAGGCGAACATCCATTTCTTCGAGGCCGCCGGCATTACCGCCGCGCCGGTCTACGACGTCAGTCAGCTCGTGGCCGATCCGCACGTGATCGCGCGCGGCGTCTTCGTCGATGCGCCCGATCCCGCCCTCGGGACGGTGCGCATGCACAACATCACGCCACGCCTCACCGGCACACCGGGCCGTATCCGGACTCCGGCGCCGGAACTGGGCGAGCACAACGCTGCCGTCTTCGGTGAACTGGGCCTGCGTGAGGCCGATCTCGCGGAGTTGCGTGCCAAGCACGTGATCCGCTGACCCGGCCGCCCAGGACTGCGGACGGCGCTATCATTCGGCATCGTATCGCCCCGTGGCTCTCCGATTCGAGGAGTGAACCCATGAACGCCTCCGACTCCCAGCCCATTCTTACCATCGCGCTCATGGCCGCCATGGCCGACGGGCGCCAGGACGCCAGAGAAAAGGACGCCATCGCGGCGGTCGCCGCGCAGGCCGGCTTCGGCGACCTCGATGCCCTGCGCCAGCAGATCACGAGCGGGACGCTCCGCGTGACTGATGTCGCCGCGCAGCTCTCGGACGATGCGGCGCGGCGGCTTGCTTACGAGACCGCGGTCGTCGTCGCCAACGCCGATGGGGCCGCGGGCCCCGAGGAACAGCGCTTCCTCGGTGAACTCCGCACGGCGCTCGGACTGAGCCCCAGCGACGCCCAGCCCGTCGAACGCGATGCGGGCGCGCTCGCCGCTGCGGCGGTCGCCGGACCGGCCGTGGAGATCGGGACCGGAACACCGGCGGGGCCGTCACTCGACGACCTGATCCTCCGTCAGGCGATGCTGACCGGCGCGCTCGAACTCCTGCCTGATCGGCTCGCCAACATGGCGATCATCCCGATCCAGCTCCGCCTGGTGTATCAGATCGGCCAGCGGCACGGCCAGCAGCTCGATGCCAACCAGATCAAGGATCTCGCGGGCACCCTCGGCATTGGGGCAGCGGCCCAGGTCATGGAAGGAGTCGTCCGCGGTGTGCTTGGCGGGCTCGCCAAGGGCCTGCTCGGCGGGATGCTTGGTGGGGCGACCGGAGTGGCCGCCGGGGCAGCCGTCTCCTTCGCGTCCACCTACGCGCTCGGGCACGTCGCCCAGCAGTACTATGCGCAGGGCCGTCGGCTGAGCCAGACCGATCTCCGGGCGCTCTTCGCCAGGTTCCAGCAGGAGGCCCGCGGTCTCTTCCCGACCGTCCAGAGCCAGATCCAGAGTCAGGCCAGCACGCTCAACCTTCAGACCGTGATGGCAACGATTCAGGGGAGGTAGCCCTCGGCCCCGTGGCTCCCGGTTGAAACAGTTGCAACGTCCCAGCCTGAAACTGGGATCGGCGCCCGCCCGTAGAGGCGGGCGTTCGTCTTTCCCCGGTTCAGAAGTCTTCGGAGGTACCCCATGCGCAGCCTTTGGACGCGGATCGGTCTTGGCGCCTTCGGCATATTCGCAGTCGGCATGTTGTTGCTCACCCTCGTGCACAACGCCCGCGACACGGCGCGGAATGCCCTGCTGTCCTGGGTCGGAGCGCAGGATGCCTCCGCCTCCCCGGCGCCGGAGGCTCCAGTCGCGCCGGCGGCGCCTGAGGGTCCCGCCGTCGAACTGGCGGCCGCCTCGAATCATCTGGCGACGATGGCCTCGAAGCTCGCGAGTCTGCACGCAGGCCAGACCCATACCGGCCACGACTTCGCGTTTCGGCTGGATGGCGATCGCCTCGGTAACATCCAGCACCTCGCGATCCGTCGTGCGCGCCGGGGTGATCTCCCCGAGGTGAACCTGGTGGTGATCCTGCGGGACGGCGTCGATGCCTCCCGCCTCGAGGAGTGCGATCTGCTCCCCGTCGGCGGAGACGATGTTGCGGGCGACAAGGGGTTCACCTGCGCGGACGACGGGATGACGGGGCTCACGACGATCGGCGCCGCCCGCATCGAGCCGCTCGGGATCACCCGGCCGATTCGCATTACCAGGCAGGCGACAGCCGAGATGCGGAGCGGCGATCCGTTCGAGGTCAACGCGGATGCCGACGGCCAGGTTCGGGTGAGTGCGCGCGGCGACCACGGTCAGGGTGTCCGGCTGCTCGCCGACAGCGCCGGTGCCTCGATCAAGATCGACGACGCACTCGGCCGGGCGATCTTCCGGCTGCTCGCCGATTCGACCGGCGCCAGCATGCGCATCCGGGGCAAGGATGGGAGGGACGTGGTCCGGATGGAGGCGGCGAACGGTTCGTTCTCGCTCACGGTGGACACCACCGCGGCGCACTGAACGTCGCCGCGGGAAGCCGCGGCCACGAATTTGATGCTTGACAGATCGCGCGCCCGTTCGTATCGTGTGCGCCCTCAGGGAGTCGCGTCCCGACAGTCGTCCAGTGGGCCCACCGTTCATGGTGGCTCGCCGCACGTCTTCGATGACGCGACTTTTTCGTTTCTCGGCCTCCGTGCCACGAATGGGGAACAGAATGCACCAGGGTAGTCCAGCAGTATCACTGAACGACTCCCGGCGGCTCGCCGGCGTGCACTCGGGATGGAGCTCTCCCCTGAGCGCCGTCAGGGGCGGTCGCGATCGTGAGGCATGTGTCGTTGCACAGGAGGCCGGCGCCGGCTGAGGTCACACCTCGTCCGTCCCGGTTCGGGGAATCGCCCCACCTGTGCAGCGTGACAGGTGGGGCGATTCCATTTTGCTGAAGTACGTCGGGCGGCGGGCGGCAGGGTGGCCCGCGAACGGTAGACACGCGACTCCCGGTGCGCGTGGTGTACCCTGTCGTTCCGCCGCCGGATGTCCCGAAGGAGAGGAGGACCGATGCTGGACATTCGCACGCTGCTGCTTGCTCTTCCCGAGGATCGCTACGCGCCGAGCCCCGTGCTGCGCCAGGCCGAGGTCCTCATCTTTCCGCGCATCGTCCGTATGCCGCGGACCGGGAAGGCGAGTCAGGCGGCCAGGCTCGAGGAGGTGCTGAACTGACCTGAACCCCGATCCGTGGAAGGACCATGGAGACCAATTACTTCCTGGTGTGCGCGGAGTGCGGACACTGGAGTGTGTCCGCCGCCATGGCGCGCACCATTGAACACCAGCTCAACCGCTGGCTGGCACCGCGCTGGATCTCGTTCGTCGACGTGACGGGCGCGCGCGTCCGTATCCGCACCAGTGATGTGCGCTCGGTCAGCCAGTGCTACAGTGAGAATCGCAGTGCGGAGCGCACCCTGCGCCGCCTGCTGGACGAAGAAGACGAGTGACGCAACCCGGAAAGGCGGGCGGCATGCAGGTCTTTGGAATGCACGATGAAAACACCCTCCGCCAGCTGGAAAAGGTGGCGGAGCGGTCCGCGCGGGTGGCGCTCATGGCCGACGGGCACGTCGGCTACGTGATGCCGATCGGCGGAGTCGCGGCCTATCGCGACCAGGTCTCGGTCGTCGGAGTCGGCTTCGACATCGCCTGCGGCAACGCCGCCATCCGGACCGATCTCACGCTCGACGCGCTGGGCAAGAATCCCGGGAAGCAGGAGAAGGCACTCCGGGAGATCGCCGATGAGATCCACGACGCGATCAGCTTCGGGGTCGGGCGGAAGAACCGCGCCGATGACGCGCCGGTGGCCGCGCCGCTCTTCGAGTCCGCGGCGTGGGATGCCGTTCCGGCGAAGCATCGCGGCGCGGTGCGCGACAAGGCGCGGGCCCAGCTCGGCACGGTGGGAAGCGGGAATCACTACGTCGACGTGTTCGTGGATGAGGCCGGCGCGCTCTGGGTGGGCGTGCACTTCGGGAGCCGCGGCTTCGGCCACACGGTGGCCTCGGCGTTCCTCGCGCTCGGCCAGGGCGCGGCCTGGGGGGACCGCGTGCCGGAGCGGGAGGTGCTCCTCGAACTCGGCGCGCCGATCGGTCACGACTACTGGACCCTGATGGAGCTCGCCGGGGAATACGCCTATGCCGGGCGGGAGTGGGTCGCCCGCAAGGTGGTGGAGATCCTCCATGGGCGGGAAGTCGAGCTGGTCCACAACCACCACAACTTCGCCTGGAAGGAACAGCACGATGGCGAGGAATTCGTGGTCGTGCGGAAGGGCGCAACGCCGGCCTTTCCCGGCCAGCTCGGCTTCATCGGTGGCTCGATGGGAGACGATGCCGTCATCGTCCGGGGCACCGTGGCGGATATTGCGGCGAATCCCGACGTCGCCGCCTTGCAGCGGGCGGCGCTCTTTTCGACGGTGCATGGGGCGGGACGGGTGATGTCCCGGACCCAGGCGGCTGGCAAGGTGCACCGGAAGACCGGACGGGTACTCTCGGAGGGGCGAGTGCGCCCCGAGATGATGCAGCGCTGGATTCGCGAGAAGGGAGTGATCCTGCGGGGCGGTGGACTCGACGAGAGTCCGCACGTCTATCGCCGGCTGCCGGCCGTGCTGGAAGCCCAGCGCGGCACGATTGAGGTGCTGCACACCCTCCGGCCCCTCATCGTGGTGATGGCGGGTGCCGAGGAGTTCGACCCGTACAAGGACTGACCCGCTTCTTATTGCCTCGTGGGAAGCGGCAGGGCAACGGTCTCGCCGCGGCGGTCGGCGGACGGGGCCGTATGCCACCCGCCCCCGCGGCGCTGCTGGATCGCGCCACTCCCCGGATCGATTCTGAAGAGAAAGAGCCACTCGTTGGCAATCAGGTCATGCACCAGCTGGTGGCGCGCGATGATGCCGTCGATCGCCTCGGCGGGCGCTTCGATGAAGACACTCAGCCGGAGCGGCTCGTGCACCCAGTCGCGACCGTCATGCACGGATTGCATGGCAAGGCCGATGCGCAGGTCCCCGCCCGCGCCCTCGAACACGCCGAGTCGGCCTCCCACGACGTTGTGGAGCACCTTGTTGCCGCTCCCATAGCGACGGTTGTCCACGGTCGAGGCGTAGTACTGCATGTTGATCCAGTGTGTCACGACCATCGGTGCGGTCATGATCTGCTCGAGCACCCGGTGACCATCGTCCTCTTGCCAGCGGTATTCCTGCAGGAAGACGCGTCCGCCGAGATCCACGCCGCGGGTCCTGGCGCGTGGTGCCACCACGAAGGCGGCATTCTTCGCGAGCCCCCACTCCGGTCGGAGTTCCGACCAGTCCGCGGCCCGGCGCCGCACCGCCGCATCGAGCCCAGGGCTGTTCCCGTTCCCGATCCCAAGCGATCCCGCTCGCTCCGCGCGGGCCTTCTGGCCGGCCTCCGCGAGTCGCCGCTGGAGGGCGGCGATGTCCTCGCGATGCCCGTCCGGAATCCGGCCGAGGTCGAAAAGCCTGACGTCATCGGTGGTGGTATTGTGCAACCCGGCCACGACCCACGTCGTCTCGGGCAGCACGATGCCCCGCTCCGCGAGTCCCCTGCGCACGTCAGGGTCGTTGAGCAGCGCGGCGAGCGCTCGTGCATTCACTTCACCGGTCTGGCCACCACAGGCGCCACAGTGGAGGCCGGCGGCCTGCGGATTGTTGGTGGTTCCGGCGCCATGGCCGATCACCGCGACGAGCCGCGCGAACCCGCCTGTCAGGCTCATGCCGCGGAGCACGCTGGCCGCGAGATCCGCGCGAGCCTCCGGGGTGAGAGGGTTCCCTCCATCGGCGTGGCCGGCCAGTTCAGGCCGCAACGAGTCGGCACGAGGGCCCCGGAGTCCGCTGCGCAGCGGGTCGGCGGCGGGTCCGCCGAGCGAGAGTCCGTCACTGAGCAGGGCGGCCGCATATGCGAACCCGGCGATCTCGACGAATGAGAAGGCGGAAGCAGCCGTGCCGCTCAGGTCCTTCAGCGCCGACTTTCGTTCAAGGGTCCTGCGCAAGTCGTCTGCCACCGTCCCGCTCGCTTCGCCGCGGTCCCGCACCATGAGGCCAGGAGCGAGAAGCCCGGGCAGTTGGGCGCGTGCGGGGCCGACAGGTGGCGCATACGCGATTGGAAGTCCGAAGAACCCCGCGAAGCCCAGCGTGTGAATCGTGGTGTCCGTTGCCTCGAGCGCGCGGCGGTAGACCTCCGAGCGGACGTCGATACAGAACACGGCCTGCACTGTTGGCGCCGCCGCAGTCACCTCGGACGGACGCCCGAGCGAACCAATCAGTCGCTCCTGAAAGGCCAGCTCGAGCGCCCGCTGCAGGGCCCACTCGTCCCGCTGCTCGGCGCGTGCCGCCGGTGCGGCCTCGACCCATTGGCGCCGCGCCTCCACCCAGCGGTGTGCCAGTCCGTCTGGCTCGTGCCTGCGATACAGCAGCAGTTCCCAGGCAAGCCGCACGGCGAGCAGATTGACCAGCTGATCATCGTCTCCGCCCCGAAGGCGTGCCTCCCATCGGCGGTGCGCGCACGATGCCGCCCAGCCCGGCAGGGTCATGAGGAGGGCGGTGAAGTAGCCGGCGCGAGCCTCGGGCGGTACGGCGAGTGCCTCGACCGCGGCGGCGATCAACGCACGCGGCTCGGCCGGAAGGAGCCGGATCGCCGCGCCGAAGCCGCGAAATCCCATGAGCAGGCGGGGGCTGCGGTCCCGCTCGGCGAGACTGCGCCACAGGGTGTAGAGGCCGCTGGAGCGATCGGGCATCCATCGCGCCTGGCCTTCGTCGAAGCAAGCCGCACTCGCCTGACTCACATGCCGGATCACGAACTCGCCCCAGGACATCTGGTGCGTCAGGTCCCGGCCCTCGTCCGCGAGGTCGGTAAGTAGCAACCTGACTCGCGGCGTGATGGGGGCCGCGGCGAGGGTGTCGAGCATGTCGGACGCCCGCTGGTGCGAGCCGGCGAGCAGGAGTGCCTCACGCAGCTGCCGCTCCGTGAAACGACCGGCCTCCCACTGCGCGCGATACCACTCGTGCGGCATGAGCAGTCGCGTCCCCGTCAGGGCGGTGAGTTCCGCCGCGGCCTCTTCGATCGGGAGGCCGACGAACCCCCAGTACGGATTCACGGCGATCAGTCGGTCGAGCGGCCAGGCCGGCGCAATCCGCCTGCACGCCTCCTCGATGGCGGGCGCGAGCTCGTCCCGGCCGACGGGATGGGGCACCACCTCGAGTGTTGCCCTCATGCGGCACGCTCCAGCGGTGCGGGGCTGCGGCGCCTGCTGGGCGTCGGCAGGACCGGCACGGGTTGTGGCGGCCAGAGCCTGAAGGTCAGGCGGGTGAAGATCTCATCGAGGTAGAACCCTGCATAGCAGGCGGGATACAGCGTCCTCGCCAGTGCGCCGGTCGGGCGCGCGCTCACGATCGCCTGTGCGAGGTAGAGCGCGCTGAAACCGAGGATGACGGTCCCGGCGCGCAGGAACTCCATTGCAGTCCCGGCAGCGTGCATCGCGGGCACGATTCCGGTGAAGGCCGCATGCCAGGCGGCGTAGATCGCCGTGAGGCCGGTCCCGATACCGAGGGTGAGCGCCGCGGGGCGCCAGCCGTCCGCGAGTGAGGCACGGGTGAAGAGCGGCGCCAGCGCAAGCGCGAGGATCACTCCGGCGGGCACGAGACCTGGCTCATCCCAGGGCCGGACACCCAGCGCGGTCGCCCCTGCACCGACGACCAGCGCTCCTGCGACTGCCGCGCCGAACCAGCGGCCGAGCCCCACCGTGGGCAATGCCGGCGTCATGCCGCGAAGCACGTGCTGCTCCACGGTGGATCCGGAACGCAGGAAGGCGTGGGCCTTGTAGAGCGAGTGTGCCACGAGGTGCAGCAGCGCGAGCCCGTATGCGCCGAGTCCGCATTCGACCAGCATGAAGCCCATCTGCGCGGCGGTCGACCAGGCGAGCGAGACTTTCACGCTCACGCGGGTCGTCATCACCAGGGCGGCCAGTACTGCCGTGACTGTCCCCGCCAGAACGAGCAGCAGTTGCGCCGCGTCCAGCCGGAGCATCAGCCCGCCCAGCCGGATCATCACGAAGCCGCCGATGTTGACGATCCCGGCATGCAGCAGTGCGGAGACGGGCGTTGGCGCCTCCATCACCTGGATCAGCCAGCCATGGAAGGGGAGCTGCGCCGAGCGCAGGATCACGCCGATGGCAAGCAGGACACCGCCGGCCGCGAGCGTCGCGGGAATCGCGGGCAGCGCGGTCGCCCGGCTGAGCGCCTGGTCGATCTCGAGCGTACCCAGGCTCCAGCCGATCAGCCCCACCGACACCAGGATGCAGAGGTCCGCGATCCGGCTCAGCAGGAACTTCTTGTGGGCGGCAATGATTGCCTGGGGCCGGTCGGCGTAGAAGGTGAGGAGCTGGTGCAGCGCGAGGCTCGATGCGGTCCACGCGAGCGCCAGCAGGAGCAGGTTGTTGGCAATCACGATGAGCGATGCCGCCGCAACCGTGGCGAGGAACCATCGGAGGTAGCTCTCGCGGCCGCCCTCGCCGTCGAGATACCGGTCCGAGAAGCGAAGGATCAGCGCGGCGATCCCGGTCATCAGCAGCAGCATCCCGACCGTCAGGGCATCGAGCCGCAGGCTGACCGCGAATGACCCGAAGGGTCCGAGCGGCACCGCGGGGCCGCGCCCGATCGATGGGCCAGTGACGGCCAGCCAGGCGACGCTCGCCACGGCGAACAGGGCGGCGGCGCCGGCCGCGAGGCCCGCCAGCCGCCAGCGCCGCGCGGGGAACGGCGCCAGTGCGGCCGCGAGATAGACCAGTGGCACGAGCAGCAGGAGCAGCGCGCCGGGTGATTCCTGCACGGGTGGCCTCCAGACGGGGTGGACGGCCCCAAACGTAGGCGTCACCTTATATTCTGTAAAATACATCTTTTGTAACTACTCATTCACTTTTCAAGAACTAAATGACAGCGACACTCTCCCGGATCAACTACCACCATCTGCATTACTTCTGGGCCGTCGCCAAGGAGGGCCACCTCAGCCGCGCGGCCGCCCGCCTGCACATCGCACCCTCCGCGCTCTCCACCCAGATCCGTCAGCTGGAGGAGCAGCTCGGCCAGCGACTCTTCCACCGCCAGGGCCGGACCCTCGTGCTCACCGAGGCCGGGCGCATCGCGCTCGAGTACGCCGACACCATCATGACCGCGGGGCAGGAACTGGTGGCCACGCTCCGGGAGGGGCGCCGCCATGAGCGGCAGGTGTTGCGACTCGGGGCGGTGGCGACGCTCTCGCGGAACTTTCAGCGCACCTTCGTGGCCCCGCTCCTCGGCATGACCGGAGTGGAGCTGGTGCTGCAGTCGGGCACGCTCGGTGAACTGCTTTCGCGCCTCCAGGCCCACACCGTCGATCTCGTGCTCTCCAACCGGCGAGTGCCGGAGGACGCGGAAAATGCCTGGCGCTGCGTGCGCATCGCCCGGCAGCAGGTCAGTCTCGTCGGCCCACGACGCGCGAAGCGCCGTCCATTCCGGTTTCCGGCCGACCTGGCCGGGGTCCCGCTGCTGCTGCCGAGCCGCGACAACGGTTTCCGGTCGGCCTTCGATCTGGTGTGCGAGCGCGCCGGCCTCAGGCTCAACGTCGTGGCGGAGGTGGACGACATGGCCATGCTGCGCCTGCTCGCGCGCGACAGCGGCGCGGTCGCACTCGTCCCGGCGGTCGTCGTGCGGGATGAGTTGCATGACCGGCTGCTCGAGGAGTACTGCGCCGTGCCCGACCTCTACGAGGAATTCTGGGCCGTCGGGGTGCGTCGTCAGTACCAGCACCCGCTGCTTCGATCCCTGCTGGACCGGCCTGGCGCCGAGGTGCTGGCGATGGACGAGTGAAGCGACCGCCAGGCGGGCGCTAGGAGACAGGAAATGGCCCGCCCCACGAGGGGACGGGCCGGAAGGATTCCTGAGAAGGGGACCGGATGGGGTGTCCGGGACAGACGCCCGGACCGGACGGCGGAGCCGGTCGCATCACGCCGTCGTCTGCTCGCCACTCCGCCGGACTGCAATGGCGGAGGCCACGACGCCTAGGGTGAGAATCGTGAGCACGACAGCAAGCGAGAGAGTGGGGTTCACTTTATAGGGCGTATGCACCAGGAGCATCTTCACGCCCACGAACAGGAGCACCGCGACCAGGGCGGGCTTGAGATAGCGGAAGCGGTCCATCATCGCGGCGAGGCAGAAGTACAGGGCACGCAGCCCCAGAATCGCGAAGACGTTCGACGTCAGCACGAGGAACGGGTCGGCCGTGATCGCGAAGATGGCCGGGATCGAATCCACGGCGAAGATCACGTCGGTGAACTCCACCATCACCAGCGCGAGGAAGAGCGGCGTCGCGGCGACGCGGCCATCGACGCGGGTGAAGAACCGCTGGCCGTCATAGTCGGGGCTGGTCGGCATGAGCCGTCGCACCAGGCGGACCAGCAGGTTCTTCTCGGGGTCGATCTTCCCGGCCGGCACGACGGCCATCTTGATCGCGGTGAGGATGAGGAATCCGCCGAAGACGTAGATCACCCAGGAGAAGGAGTGGATGAGCTGGGCCCCGATCGCGATCATGGCGCCGCGCATGACCAGGGCCCCGAGGATGCCCCAGAAGAGCACCCGGTGCTGGTACTTCGCCGGGGTCGCGAAATAGCCGAAGATCATCGCGATGACGAACACGTTGTCCATGCTCAGCGACTTCTCGACCACGTACCCGGTCAGGAAGAGCCGGGCGGCCTCCAGGCCGCCAACCATCGGGCGGACACTGCCATCGAGTTGCGGTACGTTGAGCCCGAGCCCGAGCCAGTGCCGGTCGTAGAAGACGAAGACCGCCACCGCGAAGGCCAGCGCGGTCGCCACCCAGATGAGGCTCCAGGTCACCGCCTCGCGCATCGGGACGACATGCGCCTCGCGGTGAAAGACGCCGAGGTCGAGGGCGAGAAAGAGGCAGACGATTCCGAGGAAGCCGGCATAGGCCCAGATCATGGGCGGCACGGCGTCGAGGGACGGTGCGAGGGCGGCGGTCAGAGTGAGCAGCAGCATGGGCGCAACAATACCCGCGTGCGACGCTTCGAACAAATGGAATTATGCGAATCAATCGATAGAATAAATCTCTATCTGTGGGATGGGTCGGAATGGGGTCCGCTAGGCAAACAGCCGGTGGCGGGCGGTATCCGAGATGCTCAGGACCGCCGGATGGCGGAGGCGCCGCTCGACGGTGATGGCATAAAAAGCCTCCTCGAGCCCCGCGAGCTCGCCGAGTGCGCGCACCTCCAGCTGCCGCCGGATGTCGGCCGCGATGGCCGTCGGTCCGGCGAAGAGGCCGGCGCCGGCGGTGCCGAACGCCTTGAGCAGCGCACTGTCACTGAACTCCCCGACGACGTGGGGGAAGACCTGCTCCCGCTCGAACCAGCCGTCCAGCGTGCGGCGCAGGCTGGTGCCTTCGGTTGGGAGGAGGAAGGGGGCGCCGGCCAGAGAGCCGGGGAAACCGCGCCGGTACTTCTCGGCGAGGGGTGCGGTGCCGAAGATCGAAACGCCGCTCTTCCCGAGCAGGTGATTGAACGCCTTGATCTTCACCTGATTGGTGAGCGGGGTGTCGGTGATGACCAGGTCCAGCGCATGGGTGGAAAGATCGGTGAACAGCCGCTCGACCTTGTCCTCCCGGCAGACCAGCTGGACCGGGTCGGGCAGTTTGAGGACGGGGGCGAGCAGCCGGTAGCTCAGCATCTTGGGTACCTGCTCCGCCACGCCGACCTTCAGTTGCGCGGGCCGCCCCGTCGGACGGCCGGCCAGCACGTCCTGAAGCTCCCGCCCCAGGCCGAAGATTTCCTCCGCGTACTGATACACCACCTGTCCCACTTCCGTCAGCACCAGCCGCCGCCCGCCACGCACGAAGAGCTTCTCGCCCAGGCTCTCCTCGAGCGTGCGGATCTGCGCGCTGATCGTCGGCTGCGTGAGGTGCAGGACGCGCGTCGCGCGGGCGATGCTCCCTTCCCGGGCGACGGTCCAGAAGTACAGCAGGTGGTGGTAGTTGAGCCAGGCCATCGAGGAATAGTAGGCGGGCCCCGCCTGGGTTCATAGCCAGTTCATGATGATTCGGTACTCTGCGCGTACTCGCCTGACTCACCGCTACCCGAAGGAGGTGTCATGCTCCGATATCGTTGGTCCGCTGCTCTCGTCCTGGCCTTCGGCCTGCTGCTGCTCGCGGTGCCCGACGCGCACGCGATCCCCGCCTTTGCGCGCCGCTACAAGGTCAGCTGTCTCCTCTGCCATAACCCCATCCCCAAGCTCACCCCGTTCGGCGAGCAGTTCGCCGCCAACGGGTATCGCATGGCGCCGCGCGAGGAGTACCGCGACACCATCGACACGGGAGACCAGCTGCTGGCGCTGCTCAAGGACGTGCCGCTCGCGATCCGGCTCGACATGTATGCGCAAGGCTACGCCAACGGCAAGGCCGCGACCGACTTCCAGACGCCGTACGGGCTCAAGCTCCTTTCCGGCGGGGCGATCTCGCGCAACATCTCCTACTTCTTCTACACCTTCCTGGTCGAGCGCGGCGACATCGGTGGCGTCGAGGATGCCTTCGTTCACGTGAACGACATCGGGGGCGCGCCGCTCGATGTGCTGGTGGGCCAGTTCCAGGTCTCCGACCCGATCTTCAAGCGGGAACTCCGGCTCGAGTTCGAGGACTATGCCATCTACCGGACCCGGCTCGGCAGCGTGCCCTCGGACCTCACCTACGAGCGCGGGCTCATGACCCAGTTCGATGTCGCGGGCATCACCGCGACCGGCGAACTGGTGAACGGCAACGGCGTCGCACCGGCCCAGGCCAACCGCCGGTTCGATGTCGATGCGAGCAAGAACGTCTTCCTGCACCTGAGACGCAATCTCGGTTCGCCCCTGCGGATCGGCACCTTCGGGTACTACGGCCGCTCCCATGGCAACGGGGTGACCGACCGGACCCGGATGCTCGGGCTCGATGGCACGGTCAGCGCCGGTCCCGTCGAGCTCAACGTGCAGTACATCCACCGGCGGGATGATGCGCCGACCTACACGCCGGGGGAGCCCGAGGTACGGATGAACGGGGGCTTCGGCGAACTCATCATCCGCCCGCCCAACAGCCGTTTCTACGGATTTGCCCTTTACAATCTGGTGACCGCCAACCGGCCGCTCCTTGACGTGCGCGTCGGTGGTCCGGCCAATGTCAAACGCTACGAGAGCATCGCCGGGGGCGTCGGCCACCTCGTCAGGCGCAATGTCAAGGTGAGCGGGGAGTTCGGTTACGATGTCGGGCAGGATCTCGCCCGGCTGACGCTGGGGATGGTGCTCGCCTTCTAGGCCGCGCGCGGAAGCTTCGGCGTCACGGCGCGGGACGGGGGCGCCTCCAGAGGAAGTTTTGGGGGTGCCCCCGTTGGCTTCGGAAATCCTCAGGGCGCGCTCACCGGCAGATCGGCATGGCGGCTCCAGTCGATGAAGGAGCCATCGTAGAGTCGCGGAGCGTAACCCAGATATCTTGCGACAAAATACAGGTAACTTGCCTGCACACCGGTGCGGCAATAGGTCACGATCTCCCGGCCCGGCGTGAGGCCGGCGCGGCCGAGCAGCTTGCGGAGGATCGCGGGGTCCTTCAACGTCATCGGCTCCGGTCCGTTCAGCAGCATTCGCCAGTACGCGGAGCCGGCGCCGGGGATGTGCCCGGTGCGCGGGACGCCGTCGCCAGCGACTTCGCCCCGATACTCGGCGTCCGGTCGCGCATCGAGCAGCGCGAGGGTCGTGTCCCCGAGCCGGGCCGCAATCCAGGCGGCATCGACGACGAGGTCGGTCTGGACGTGCGGCTCGAAGTGGCCTGCGCCCGCCGGTGGCACGGACTGGGTGAGCGGCCGGCCCCCGGCGCGCCAGGCCGGAAGGCCACCATCAAGCAGCGCGGCGTGCCCCGCCATGCCGAGGTAGTCGAGCGTGAAGAAGAGGCGACCGGCGGCGAGGGGATCGCCGTAGATGATGACCCTGCTTCCGTTCGAGACGCCGACGGCCTCGAGGACGGAGTCGAGCTGGGTGATACTGGGCAATTCGTTGGGGAGGCCATCGCGGGTCACCACGATGGTGCTCATCGGCACCAGTCGCGCTCCCGCCACATGCCCGTCGGCGTAGATCGTCCGGTCGCGCTCGACCTGCAGCAGCACAAGGTCCGGGTCGCTCAGGTGGGCCTCCAGCCAAGCGGGAGTCACCAGCAGCGAGTCTGCGATCATCGGCGCCTGCTGTCCAGCCGCCGGGCCGGTAACGGTGACGGACAGGAGAATCAGGGCTCGGCGCCACATCGGAAGTCCATGGGTTGAGGTCGTCGTGAACCGTCGATTGAATACCTCTCCGGAAATGTGCGGCCGCGCAAGTGCGAAACGCGGCCATGAAGATCGGCTCATCCCTTTCGTCAAACGGCCCGGCTCCCCGGGCGAGGAGTGACGCGGCATGTACCTCTCCATGAACACTCCCGGCACGCCCATGATGGGGCGCGTCTGCCAACGGCGGGCGGCGCTCCGATGAGCGCCCATCACCTGCCGGTGACCCGAACGGCCCGGTACCGCACCCTCGGCCCCGCATCCGGCGAGGTCGCCGAGCTGTGGATCGTCCTGCATGGGTACGCCCAGACCGCCGAACGATTCCTGCGGGACTTCGCCCCGCTCGACAACGGAGCGACGCTGATCGTTGCGCCCGAGGCGCTCTCCCGCTTCTACCTCGAGACGACGCTCGAGGGCAAGCACGGTCCGGTGATCGGGGCGAACTGGCTCACGCGCGAAGACCGGGAGACCGATCTCGCCGATCATCT
>JBGASX010000123.1:0-8001 GCA_044229445.1 Gemmatimonadales bacterium
GCGGCGACGACCGCGATGGGGCTGTCCGCTCAGATCCCGACCCGCCGTCCCCAGACGCAGGGGCCAGCCCCCAACGCCGTCCGGCTGCTGGTTGGCAATCCCTTCTCGTACAACGCCGAAGATTCCTCCCACGCCGTCGCCATCGGCGAAGGGCTTCGCGTGCGGATGGACAAGATGGTCAACGGCGACTTCCGCGTCGTGACCCGCGTCGAGATGAACGAAGCGCTCAAGCAGTTCGGCTATCCCGTGGATGCGATCCTCGGGCCGTTGCCGCTGCGGAGCCTCGCACAGTCGCTCAACGCCAGGGTGATGGTGCTGACGACCTTTTCTCACGACGGCAAGGGCGGCCACCTCGTCAATGCGCGTCTGGCGGGACTGAACGACGACGCCGGCGTGGTAGTCACGACCCCTGAGGGCGAATTCAAGGACCACGCCCAGCTCGGCGCGAAGCTGGCCGACGGTTTTGGGCCGGCGCTCAAGGCGTTCGCCGACGCCAAGGCCTGCGTCGAGCAGTCTCGCAACGCGCCCGAGAAGGCCATCACCTCGGCCAAGAAGGCGCTCGCCGTACTGCCCACGCACGGGCTCGCCAACCTCTGCCTGGGTGAGCTGGCGCTCGCGCGCGGCAAGAAGGCGGACAGCGCCGAGGCGATGGCCTACTTCCAGACAGCGACCAAGGGCGATCCGCTGAGCCTGAAGGCGTGGACGAATCTCGCGGCCGGGTACGAAGCGGCGGGGGATACCGTTCGCACGATCGACGCGCTGAAGGAGATGCTGCTCATCGCGCCGACCAATCAGCCGCTCCGCGAACTCGCCTTCAAGAAGTTTCTCGCCTACGGGCATCCGGAAATCGCCGAGCAGGTGGCCGACGACGGGCTCAAGCTCGATCCGGGCAACATCGACCTGTTCGAACTCCGGGCCAACGCGCGGATCTTCCGGGAGAACTATTCCGGCGCGCTCAACGACCTCGAGCAGATCATCGCGCTCGACTCGGCCCGTGCCGACAGCACTTTCTACATCAAGTACATGGTGACGGCGGGCGTGAAGCCTGACACGGCGCGGCTGGTGAAGTTCGCCTCGATCGCGGCCCGGAAGTTCCCCGACAACCTCACGATCCTCAAGCAGGTCGCTGGTGCCTATTCCCAGGTCGGCATGAGCGACAGCCTGATGGTGGCGCTGAACGCCCTGGTGCCGCTGGATACCGCGAGTGCGGTCGGCTATGCGCTGCAGCAGGCAAAGGCGATGCAGGACGCGAAGAACCATCCAGCGGCCCTGCCGTTCATCGACTTTGCCGCCAAGTACGGCGACGCAGCCTCGAAGGAGGGCGCGGCGGGGCTGCTGCTCAACGGGACGCTGCCATACCTGCAGCCGGCGCAGCAGGACTTCACGGCGGCCGCCACTGGTCTCCGCCGGGTGATTACACTGGCCAACCCGCAGGGGCGCTACGCGCCGATCGCGAACCACTTCCTCGGGCTGGCACTCGTCAACCTGATCTCGAAGGCCGACAAGGAGGCCGAGAGCGGCAAGTCGTGTGACGGGGCGAAGTCGGTTGCGACCATGACCGCGGAAGCAGAGACGGCGTTCGGCCTCGCCGGGCCTTACGAAGCCCAGAAGGCCGCGCGGGACCAGATGGTGGCCTATCTGACGGGTCTGAAGCCGCGCACGGCCTCCATGATCCGGGTCTACTGCAAGTAGTCTCGAGCGAGTGGTTTGGGAGGAGCCGGTGCCGCTGGCGCCGGCTCCTCTTTCTTTTGCCCTGCCACTACCGTCAGACTCCGCCCTTACCTATATTCTCGGCCCGCATCCAGGGGCTGTAGCTCAGCTTGGTTAGAGTGCCGCACTGTCACTGCGGAGGTCGCGGGTTCGAGCCCCGTCAGCCCCGTTGGTCATCAACCGCCACCCCGTCCGCCTCAGCGGGCGGGGTGTGCTGCTTTGAGCCCCATGAGCGATGATGTGAACTCCAGCGGTTCTGCGTATCACCGGCCCGTCCTCGCCACCGAGATCGCGGAGGCGGCCCTCGGTGCGTCCCGGGTCGTCGACGGGACACTCGGTGGCGGAGGGCACAGCAGCCTCTTTCTCGCCGCGGGCGCCGAGGTGCTCGGCATCGATCGCGACCCCGACGCCATCCGAGCAGCGCGGGCGCGCTTGGGGGAAACAAGGATCCGGTACCTGGAGTCGCCCTACGCCGACGCGGCGGCTCTCGCGGCGATTCGTGCCTTCCAGCCGGAGTTCATCCTCCTCGATCTCGGGGTCTCCTCGCATCAGCTCGACGCCGAATCCCGGGGATTCAGTTTCCGGCCCGGCGCGCCGCTGGACATGCGGATGGGACAGTCCGGGCGAACCGGCGCGGATGTGCTGAATCACGATTCCGAGGCGGAGCTCAAGCGGGTGTTCGCCGAGTACGGTGACGAGCGCCAGGCGGGACGGCTGGCCCGGGAGGTTGTCCGGCGCCGCTCGACCGAGGCGTTCGCGACAAGCGACCAGTTCGTCAACGCGATCCGCGCCGTCCTGGGCCCGCGCAGCGGCCCGGGGGACTTCGCCCGGCTCTTCCAGGCGGTACGGATCGAGGTCAACGGCGAACTCGAAGGACTGGCCAGGGCGCTGCCCGCCATGCGCGACGCCCTCGCCCCGGGTGGGCGACTGGCGGTGATCAGTTATCATTCCGGGGAGGATCGCGTGGTCAAGCATGCCTTCCAGGAATGGTGCCGGCGCTGTATCTGTCCGCCAGAGAGCCCGATCTGCACCTGCCGGGGCAGGCCTCTGGGGCGACTCGATCCGAAGAAGTCCCTGCGGCCCGCCGAGGCCGAAATCGCGACTAACCCGAGAGCGCGCAGTGCCACCCTCCGCATCTTCCGGAAAGTCGAAGTTTAGGGGACGCCACTGGGTCATGCTGTGGCTGTTCGTGTTCCTGGCCGCCGCCGTCGCGATCCAGGCACGACAGACCGCCGCGGTCCTCACGGCGCAGCGTGTCGCCCGACTCGCCGAACAGCGCCAGGCGCTCGAGGCGGAACGGGCGGAACTGCAGCGCAGCATCCGCCTGGCCACCGGGCTGAAGGAGCTCGGGCAGAAGGCGGAGGCCGACCTCGGCCTGCACATGCCTCAGGACTCCGAGTTCGTGGTCTTCCCCCTTCCATCGCACGGTCGCTGAGCATGGCCAAGGTCAGCGCCCGGATCGACATGCTGCAGGTCGTCCTGGGCCTCGCCGCCCTGGCGGTCGTGGTCAAGGCGGCGCAGCTGCAGCTGGTCGAGGGCGCGAAGTGGCGCGCCGAGGCGGAGCGCACCCGGCGGGAGCGAGTGGTCACCCCGGCGCGCCGCGGCGGCATCTACGACCGCAACGGCGTCGCCCTCGCGGTGACGCAGGAATACTTCGGCGTCGGGATCGCGCCCAACGAACTGCAGAACCGGGCGCAGGACGTCCGGGCGATCGCCAAGGCGCTGGACCTCCCTCTGGCGCAGATGCAGCGTGCCGTCGCGACGAAGAAGTGGGTCGCCTACAACGGACCGTTCACCGGTTTGGAGGTCCAGCCGCTGCGCGGGATGCGGGGGGTCTACCTGGATGGCTCGTTCGCGCGGCACTATCCGGCGGGCCCGCTCGCACGCGGCGTCATCGGGGGGCTCCTGCCTGACGGCGGTCGCGGCGCAAGCGGCATCGAACTCGCCCTGGATTCGACGCTCACCGGCCAACCGGGACTCGCGGTATTCCTGAAGGATCCGAGCGGACGCCGCTACCAGTCGCCCGGCCGCGTCGAGCGGGAGCCGGTCGCGGGGAAAGACGTCTACCTGACGCTCGATGCCGAACTGCAGGAGATCGCCGAGCGGGCACTCGACGAGGCGATGTCCCAGTTCGACGCGCTCGGAGGCGACGTCGTCTTCCTCGATCCGCGGACCGGGGAACTGCTCGCGCTGGCTTCGCGGCAGACCGTCGACGGGAAGCTCGTCAGCAACAAGGCGTCCTTCTTCACCGACCCCTTCGAGCCCGGATCCACCGCCAAGTTGTTCGCGGCTGCCGGATTGCTCAGACGCGGCCGGGTCGAGCCGACCGACGAGGTCTTCGCGGAGCACGGCAAGTGGGAGATGGAGGTCGACAGTCGTGGCGACACCCGGATCATCACGGATGCGCACCCGGTGCAGGGCAATCTCACGCTCGCCAAGGCGATCCAGGTCTCGAGCAACATCGCGATCGGCAAGTTCTCGACGCGGCTCTCCAAGATCGAGCAGTTCGAGACGATGCGTGATTTCGGCTTCGGCAGTCCGACGGGCGTCGAGTTCCCCTCGGAGGCCCGGGGGTCGCTCCGCATGCCGAACGAGTGGGACGGCTACAGCAAGCCGAGCATCGCGATGGGCTACGAATTCACGTTGACGCCGATCCAGCTGGCAGCCGCCTACGCGGCGATCGCGAACGAGGGCATCCTGCTCACACCCACGCTGGTCCGCGAAGTCCACGATCTCGGCGGGCGGGTCTCGTACCGGCACCGACCGGAGCCGGTCCGCCGCGCCATCCCGCCGGAGGTCGCCAAGACGCTGATCGGATACCTGACGGCCGTGGTCGAGCAGGGAGGCACCGCGGAGGCGGCGCAGCTCGCCAACTACGTGCTCGCGGGAAAGACCGGTACGGCGGTGCGTCACGACGGGAGTTCGTACCAGAAGGGCCATTACACGGCCTCCTTCGCGTCGATCTTCCCCGCGAACGACCCGCAGCTGGTGGTTGTGGTGAAGATCGACGACCCGAAGAAGGGGCAGTACGGCGGGCAGACGGCCGCGCCCGTCACTCGGACGATGCTGCAGGAGGCGCTCGCGGCGGACCGGAGCGCCATCGACCGGAGCCGCCTGACGGGGCCGCCGGTGGTGGCACAGGAGGAGCCGGCGGAGGCCGCCGACGACTCGCTCGCCGAGGGACGCCGGGTGATCGTGGCGCTCCCGCTGACGCCGGATACCCTCCCGCGCCCTGACCGGCAGCTGGTTCCGGATGTCGCGGGGGCGACGCTCCGCCGCGCGACGAACGCCTTGCATCGCCGCGGCTTCCAGGTCGCGATCCGTGGGGGAGGCACCGTGCGCCGCACGACACCATCCGCGGGGGACTCCGCCCGGTCCGGCAGCACCGTCACCGTGTGGGCCGAGTGACGCCGATGCGGCTCGCCGACTTGGCCGACGCCCTTCGACGGGAAGGGCTGCTGCTGTCCGCGCCGGACGCCGAACCTGCGCTGACTGGCATCACCGCGGACAGCCGGAGCGTGATGCCCGGCGCAATCTACGTCGCGGTGCGTGGATCGCAGATGGATGGCCACCGCTTCGTTGCCGACGCGGTTCGGCGCGGTGCGGTCGCGGTCATCGCCGAGCGTGCCTGCGACTCCGGTGTCCCCGAGGTGATCGTGGCGGACGGCCGGCGGGCCGCCATCGTGGCGGGACGCGCCTGGCATGGCGACCCCGGGAGGCGCCTGACACTGATCGGCGTCACGGGCACGAACGGCAAGACGACGACCACCGCGCTCGTCCGGCATCTCTTCAACGCCGCGGGCACCGCGGGCAGCATCGGCACCCTGGGCGCCTTTGACGGCGCCGGGCTTCCAGTGGACTCCACGGCCGGCTCACTCACGACCCCCGGTCCAATCGACCTCCAGGGAACTCTCGCGGCCCTGCTGGCACGGGGGGCGACCCATGTGGTGATGGAGACGTCGTCCCACAGCCTGGATCAGGGTCGCCTCGACGGGCTTTCGTTTGCGGCTGGTGTCTTCACCAATCTGACGCGCGACCATCTGGACTATCATGGCACGATGGAGTCCTATCTCGCCGCGAAGCTCAAGCTCGATGCCCTGCTGGCCATCGATGGCGTCCAGGTCGTCAACGCCGACGATTCCGCCTGGGCGGTCCTGCCGCCGGGACGGCGGCGGGTGCGCTTCAGTGTCGGTGGGACCGGCGAGGTACGGGCCGAGGAGCTGCAACTCGGAAATGCGGGCAGCACCTTCCGCCTGGTGACTCCTGCCGGTGCGGAGGAGGTGCGGCTGCCTCTGCTCGGTGAGTTCAATGTGGCCAACGCGCTGGGTGCGGCGGCGACCGGGTATGCGCTTGGCCTCTCGCTGGCCACGATCGCCGCGCGATTGACGGCGGCGCCCCAGGTTCCGGGAAGGATGGAACAGCTGGTCGCCTCGCCCGCGGTCGTGCTGCGCGACTACGCCCACACGCCCGATGCCCTCGAGCGGGCGCTGGCCGCCCTCCGGCCTCTTACGCCGGGGCGGCTCCTCGTCGTATTCGGCTGCGGCGGTGACCGCGATCGGGGCAAACGCCCCGTGATGGGACGCATCGCGGCGACGCTGTCCGACCTGGCGATCGTCACTTCCGACAACCCCCGCACCGAGGATCCGGACCTGATCATCGACGAAGTGGAGCAGGGAATGGGGTCGGCCCCGCACCAGCGGTTCGCCGATCGCCGCCAGGCGATCGCCGCCGCGATCACGGCCGCGCGACCCGGAGATACCGTGCTCCTCGCGGGGAAGGGACACGAGACCTACCAGGTGATCGGGACGGAGAAGGTGCCGTTCGATGAACGGCAGATCGTTCAGGGGCTGGTGGGCCGATGATCCTCTGGACGGACGCCGTCGTTCGTGAGGCGCTGGGGATCCCGAGGGTGGTCGGCAGCGTGCCCGCGGCCTACAGCGAGATCTCCACCGATACCAGAAGCATGCTTCCCGGGGCGCTCTTCGTGGCGCTCAAGGGGGAACGGTTCGATGGTCACGATCACCTCTTGGCGGCCCAGGCCGCTGGGGCAACCGGCGCGGTGGTGCGCGAGGGAACGCCGGGGGTGCCGGGCCTGATGCTGTACCCGGTCGCCGATACGCTCGAGGCCTATGGGTTCCTCGCTCGGGCGCGGCGAAGGACGATCAGCGGGCCGGTCATCGCCATCGGCGGCGCCAACGGGAAGACCAGCACCAAGGAGATGTGCGCCGCGGCCCTGCGTACCCGGTACCGGGTCCACGCGACGCCCGCGAACGACAACAACCTGGTCGGCGTGCCGAAGACGATACTCGCCGCGCCCCCCGATACCGAAGCGCTCGTCATCGAGGCCGGCGCGAGCGTGCGCGGCGAACTGGCCCGGGCCCGCCCGATCATCGAACCGACCGCTACGGTGACGACGAACGTGGCCGTCTCTCACCTCGACGGATTCGGCTCGCTCGAGGGCGTCCTGGCCGAGGAGCTCGACCTGCTCGAGGGCGTGCCGCTGGCGATCGTCGGAACCGAACCCTCGGCGCTTGCCGAAGGCGCACGGAGCCGCGCCCAGCGGGTGGTCACCGCCGGGCTCGCGCGGGCGGACCGGGTGCCGCTTTCGGTGTCGATGGACTCGACGGGCAGAGCCACGGTCGCCGTGGATGGGCAGCGCATCACGCTGCCGCTCCTCGGGCAGCATCAGGCTGGCAATGCGATGCTGGCCTGGGCACTCGCCATCGAGTTGGGCCTCGATCTCGGGCAGGTTGCGGAGGCCCTCCGTCAGCTCCGCATTCCGGGCGGCCGGGGCGAGGTCATCGAGGCCGGTGGCCTGACCATCGTCAACGACGCCTACAACGCCAATCCGGCGTCGTTCCTGGCGGCGATCGCCACCGCGCGGGCGATGCGCGGCGGCCGGCGCCTGGTCTTCGTGGCCGGCACGATGCGCGAGCTGGGCGACGAGGCCGCTCGGCACCACGCGGCCGTGGCGGCGGCACTCGTCGGCCTCGAGCCCGACCTGCTCGCGGCCACCGGCGAGTTCGTCCCGGTGCTCCAGCTCTATGCCGGCAAGCTCGGGGACCGGCTCCTCGTGGCGCCGGATGCCCCGACCATGGGGCCGCTCCTGAAGGCCCGACTCAACGGAGACGAACTCGTCATCCTCAAAGCATCCCGCGGCGCGGCGCTCGAACGTATACTTCCCTACCTCACCGGACAGGATCACCCGACACACTGAGGCGACGTGCTCTACGAACTGCTCGCGCCGCTGGGCAAGCATTACCTCCTGTTCAATCTGCTCAACTACATCAG
>JBGASX010000022.1:0-58636 GCA_044229445.1 Gemmatimonadales bacterium
CATGTCGGTGCCCGTCCCGGCCGCATCGCGGCTTCTCCCGATCATATCGTGGCACGTGCCGACCACGTCGTGGGCGTCCTCGAGTGTCCAGCGGAGTGTCCACGCGTCTCCGATCGAGGACACTCGACCAGGACGGTGCGCTGCGGCGTGACGGCGGCGTGCACCGCTCGCATGAGTTCGGCATCTGCTTGCCCCGTCGCGACTTTCACGCGCGGCGTCAGGCAGCTTTGTGCTGCCTCACACAGCGCACTCGTGCGCTGGCACACCCGTTGCTTCTCCCCCCTCCCGGCCGCACCGGGGTGAGGACAGGTGTCGGTGCACTTCCCTACGACATTCTCGGTTCGCCGCCTCACTCGGCACCGAGTCGCGACTCGTCTCGCGAGCAGGAGGCTCAGATGGAAAACCGTACGCTGAACAAGGTCGATCGGGCCGTCCGGGTGAGGGACCACAGCCTCGCCCACCCCAGCACCGCCCCGGGGTATGCCGACCTGGTCAAGGCACTCACCGACGGGGTCGCGAGACTGGAAGTGCTGGCGACGCAGGAACAGAGCGGGTACCTGGCGTCCACGGCCGCGACCGCGACCAAGACCGAGGAGCACGACGGCATCCGGGCAGAACTGGGGCTGGTGGCGAGCATCGCTCGGGGTGCGGGGGGAGAGAAGCCGGAACTGCCGCAGCGGTTCCGTCTACCGAGAAAGAGCATCAATCACCCGACCTTCCTGGCCACGACGCGTGCGCTGCTGGAACAGGCGATGGGCTACAAGGAGATCTTCGTCCGGGACGGGATGCCGGCCACCTTCATCGAGGATCTCACGGCGCGGCTGGCGCGGTATGAGGCGGCGCATGCCGCACAGGATTCGGCGACCGCGCTGCATGTCGCCGCGCGGGTGGAGATCGGGGAGGTGCTGCGCCAGATCGCGCTGATCGTGAAACGCCTTGACGGGATCAACCGGCTGCGGTTCCGGGACAACCCCGAGCAGCTCGCTGTCTGGACGCGGGCGAAGTCCATCGTCTGGCCCGCTCCGGCAGCGAATGCGGCCAAGGCGAAGAAGAAGGGCGGAGAGGAAACGGTGGCGTGATCCAGCCGCCGGAAGGGCCGGGGTCGCTGCGAAGGTTCTTCCGCACCGGCCCCGGTCGCGTTCAGTGGGCGGGGTGGGCCCAGTGGGGAGCGGTCGAGTACTTCGCGGGGTTGAAGAGGTCGAGGGAGATCGGCGGATCGGCCTTCCAGTCGGTGTAGACCTCTTCCTGTTTCGTGCCGTTGCTGATGGCGATCGTCACCCGGGTGGCGAGCCACCCCTTCCCCGCCTCGCGGTAGTCGTTGAGCCGGGCATCGAACGTCAGCCCCGAGTTGCCGATCGGGCTGATCACCCGAAGCACGATCAGCCGCTGGGCCTCCACCCAGAACTGGGCCGAGGTGGTATCGCTGGCCGATGTGGCCCCGACGATCCAGACCGGCTTCCCGTCGAGCACCGCGCTCGAGACCTTCGTCATGTCGATGTGATACTCCCCGAGCTGGGCCGCGGTGGTGGCGGGGTCCTGCAGGTACACCCCCATGATGAGTGGCAGGAAGGGATTCCCGCCGGGGACGCTCCGCACCGGCTTCCCGCCCCTGAACATAAAGGTCGAGTCGGTCGAGTAGATGACGCCGTTGCCGCTGTCGGGATCGGCGATGTCGATGCGGAGAATGCCCGGCGCGGCGACGCTCTCATACCAGGTCTGGTCGGCGGGGGGCTGGCCGGGGCGATCGATCTTGGTCTTCTGCACGAAGGTCAGGGTGTGATACCAGGTCGTCGCGTAGGCATCGTGCATCCGCGTCAGCACCTCGAGCCCCGTCTTCGGTGCCGACTGCGCCGCGAGGAGGGTCGGCGCGAGGAGCAGCAGTGTCGCGAGGAGTCGGCGTGTGGGACGCGGCCGGCTGGGCATGGGAGGGCTCCGGAATGGTTCGGTCGAGTTGGGGCGTGAAGCAGGACGGGGGCCGGACGGGCGCGACCCGGAGCGGGTTTCAGGTCTGCCGCCGGCCCGGTCTCGTTCGGCGATGTGGTGCCCTCAGTGGGAATCAGTCGCGAGCTTCGCGGGATCGAACAGATCGGGCGAGAGCGGCGGATCGACCACCCAGTCGCTGTAGACCTCCTGCTGCCTGGAACTCCTGCTGGGACTCTTCGTCACCCTGGTGGCGAGCCACCCCTTCCCCACCTGCCGGTAATCCTCGAGGCGGGTATCGAAGTTTCTCGTCACATCCCCGGGCCTGTCGATCAGTCGGAGCAGGACGAGCCGCTGCACCTCCACCCGGAACTGCGGCGAGGTGGTGTCGCCGGCGCTCGTGGCGCCGACGATCCAGACCGGGGTCCCCTCGACCACCGCACTCGAGACCTTCGTCAGGTCGATGTGCGAATCGCGGAGCTGGGCCGCGGTCTTCGCCGGGTCCTGCAGGTAGACCCCCATGGTGAGCGCCATCAGATGGTTGGATCCACCGGAGCGCTGCACCACCGCGCCATGATTGAACATGAACGAGGAGTCGGTGGTACTGATGACGCCGAAGACGTTGCCGCCCCGGAGGCCCATCTCGTAGCGGAGCAGTCCCGGCGCGGCGCGGCTCTCGAACCAGAGCTCGACGCCGGGCCGCTGGCCGGGACCGTAACTCTTCGTCGTTCGCGTGGCGGTCAGGGTGTGATACCAGGTCGTCGCGTAGGCGTCGTGCATCCGCTTGAGCACGTCGAGCCCCGTCTTCGGCGCCGCCTGGGCCGTGAGCGCGGCCGGGGCGAGCAGAAATAGCGTGGCGAGGAGTCGGCGTGACGGACGCGTCCGGCTGGGCATGAGGGGACTCCGGGCTCGGGCGATCGAGTTGGGAAGTGCGCCCGGTGGGGAGCCTGACGAGAGCGCCCCGGGGCAGCGTGAAGATTAGTCAGGCGGTCGCCGGTGCGGCTAGTCGAGCGGGACGAGCCAGGTGCCCGCGAAGACCCCGGCGCCCACCTGACGAGTGAGCCCGGTGCTGTCGGTCGCGGCGAAGCTGAAGCTCCCCTCGACATGCCGGGTCGCGGGATCGAAGCCGGTCACGGTGAGCGTGCCGCCGGTCGAGTCGGTCGAGTACCACCAGCGGGTTCGGTAGGTCCCCGCGTACACATCACCCGTGGACCGGAAGAGGGTGGCGTAACTCCGCGACGAATGCGCGCCGAGCGGGTAGACGCCCGCGCCGGTGACGGGACCGGCCACGAGCACGATGCCGAGGGAGGAGTCGCTGCCGAAGGCCCGGAGGCCGGAGAGGACCAGGGTGCTGTCCCACGCGGTGTAGTTGGCGTAGGGCGGCACGCCGTGCTTCGGCCGGGTGGCGACCCAGGCGGCGCCGTCGATCGTCGCGGACATGGTGATCGATGCGGCCGGGCGCGGCTCGGTGTTCGACTGGCAGGTGGCGGTCACGCCGAGGAGGACGGCGAGGGTGCTGCCGGCGGCCGCGACGCGGCGCGCGCGGGGACTCGGGCGGAGTGTCATGGTCCAGCCCCGGGGAGGGGACGGAACCATGGTGGCATGCCAGTGCCGAACGGGGAGTGAAGCAGGGATGACGTTCCGTTCAGGGGACCGGCGGCCCCTGGGTGGAGGAGCCTGCTCCAGCGGCCGGCGCCGGTGAGAGCGACGCATCGCTCCGGGCATTCAACCACGGCGCCCGACGACCCGATAATGGGACTGACCTCATACCGGGCAGAAGACCGTGGCGGAACTCGCCGAAATGCCGATGCGTGCGGCCGGGGAACCGGTGGCGCCCGCGGAGGAAACCCAGCGTCGGGTGATCGGCGACATCTCCCGCCAGGCCGGCCGGCTCAGCACCGAGATCGTGGATGTGGCCGGCGACGTGGAACGGGTGGCCGGGCTGGTGGGCCGCCAGGCCGAGTCCTTCCAGCAGGTGATGACCTCCGCCGAGGAGATGGCGGCGGCGAATCAGCGCATCGTGCAGGCGGCGGACGCGGCGGCGGAGCGGATCCGCGCCGCGGAAGCCGATGTGCAGGGCTCGAGCGAAGCCGCCAAGGCGGCGCTCAAGGATGTGCACGAGCTGCTCCGGGCCGTCACCGAGAGCGCCGCGCAGGCGAGCCGCTTCACCACCACCGTGGCGGAGGTGGCGCGGATCGCGCGGACCATCGATGCCATCGCGCAGCAGACCAACCTGCTGGCGCTCAACGCCACCATCGAGGCATCGCGCGCCGGGGAGCTGGGGCGGGGATTCGCGGTCGTGGCGGGCGAGGTGAAGACCCTGGCCCGCGAGACCGGCGAGGCGACGCGGAAGATCGCAGCCACCCTGGAGCAGTTCCGGGCGGACGCGGCGCGCCTGGTGGAACAGGGCGGCGCCACCACCCGGATCGCGGAGGCGGTCGAGCGCGGCACCTCGGCGATCGGCGAGGCGATGCAGACCGCCGGCGAGGCGCTGGCCGTGGTCACGCGGGAAGCGGGCGTCATCGACGGCGCCGCGGTCGAGAACGGCCGGCGCGCGACCGCGCTGGTGCAGGAGTTCCGCGGCATGACCGGCGAGGTCGAGCAGTCGCGCGAGACCCTCGAGCAGACCCGGGAGCGGGTGAACAACCTGATCGGTGTCGGCGAGGCACTCATCGGCATCACGGTGCAGAGCGGCGTCGAGACGCCGGACACCCCGTTTGTCCGGCTCGCCCAGGGGCATGCCGAGCGACTGGCCCGGCTCTTCGCCGAGGCGGTCGACCGGGGCGAGCTCTCGCTGGAGGATCTTTTCGACCGGGACTACCGCCCCATCGCCGGCACCCGCCCGGAACAGCATCTCACCCGGTACACCGAGTACATGGACCGGGTGCTGCCGCCCATCCTCGAGGCTGCACTCGCGAGCGACCGGCGCATCGTCTTCTCGGTCGCGGCGGACGACCACGGCTACGTCCCGACGCACAACCGGGCCTTCTCCCAGCCGCAGGGGAGCGACCCCGCATGGAATTCGGCCCACTGCCGCAACCGGCGGATCTACACCGACCGGGTGGGACGCTCGAGCGCACGGAACCTCCAGCCGATCCTGGTGCAGACCTATCGGCGGGACCTGGGCGGTGGCGTGTTCGCGATCGTCAAGGATGTGTCGGCGCCGATCCACGTCCGTGGCCGGCACTGGGGCTGCTTCCGGGTGGGGTATCAGGCGGAGGGGTGAGGGAAACTCGTCCTTCCGGTCGAGACGCTTCCCGATCGTCTGCTCTGCAGAGGCAACGCGCCACCGGGAGACTCGCTCACGGTGGCGCGTAATGCTCGGGGTGGGGATCGAACCCACATGAGGATTGCTCCTCTTGGGATTTTAAGTCCCATGCGTCTGCCAGTTTCGCCACCCGAGCGAGTGAGCGGAAAGTCGTCCATCTCGCGCGTGAGGGCAAGCGCCGCCGGCCTCGCGCGCAGGAACGTGCGCCTGCTCTCCGAATAAACGCAACGCACATCTCACAAATATGCTTGCCTGCGTCACCGCGCTCACCGCACTACATCCCTAGGTTGAGCGACGGTGACGAAGATGAGTCGTCACCGCGCCGCTTCCGGGAGTGGGTGCCTTCCTTACCCCACGGTTCGCTCTCCCACACACGACACTCGATGTGACCACGCCAACCACCGTGCATTCGTGGGGCCGAGTGGTTGCATGCCAACAGCCTACGCAGTGGAGCACATTCCTTGACTTCGCACTTCTCGGCCGTGCGCGGCCACGCGCGTTCCCGGTCGTCAGCCCTCTCGGCTTTCGATCTCCGTCTCTCCGCCTTCCTCCGGACTGCCTGCTTCTCGGCCCTTTCGCTCGCCAGCATCCTGATCCTCGCCGCCTGCAGTTCAGAACCGCTCACTCCCTCGCTCCCCGACGCCACCACCTCAGCCGTGACACCGGTGACCGCCACGGTGCCGACGACACCGGCCGCGCTTGTGCTCGGCAACGTCAACGCGCCGGCCGGCTACACCACCCTGGCCGACAACCGCTTCGACAAGAAGCCGCTCTGGCCCCGGGCGGCCACCGGCACGGTGGGCTCGTGGTGGAGCTATGTCGCCACCAACCCCAATCTGACCCTGATGAACGATGCCAGCGCGCCGGTGAGTGCGGGGTCGGTGATCCGTACCCGGTTTCCCATCGGGATGCTCGCGGGCGTGGCGCCCGTCGCCATGGGCGGGTGGATCGGCCCCGCAACGATGAACTACCGGAAGCTCTACTTCTCGATGTGGATCAAGATCGAAGGGTCCAGCTTCGAGAACCAGAAGACCCTCACGAAGGCCGGCTTCTTCGGGGTGGGCAACCCGAAATCCGGGCAATCCGAGCTGTTCTTCGGTCTGGACAACGGACTCGCCGTCCAGCGGCTGCAGAGCGACTTCGAGGTCAAGTTCCTGCAGCAGAACATCCCCCAACCGAACGGCTGGACGTCCCGCAATCTCAACCAGAACGTGAGCCGGACCCACCTGATGACGGCCGGCAGCTGGCACCACTGGGAGGCGACGATGGCGGTGAACACGATGGGCAGTGCCAACGGCACCTTCAAGATGTGGATCGACGGGACCCAGACGCACGACTACAGCAACGTGGTCTACATCACGCCCGGCGCGCCCTACGGCTTCAACTCGTGGAAGTGGAATCCGACATGGGGCGGATCGGGCGGCGTGCGCACCCGCGCCGATTACATCGACATCGACCAGGTGTACATCTCCGGCACACCGTGACGCCGGCGGGGTCCGCCCTGGCGCCGGCGCGTTTCGCGGCGGATTCACCAGCCTAACAATTCTCCTCCCTTCATCTCCGCCTCACGAACGTCCGCGCCTCCACCGGCGCGGCGTTCGCGCGCGTCAGCGCGTTTCCGCTCTCATTCGGCAACAGGCGTTGCCGCGCGGCACTCGGCGCCGAGCGATAGTGCGCCATCACTCCTGATGGCGGAAATCGGCGGAGCAGCTAAGCCGTTCCGTGAGGCGCGATTGGCGCCGAGTGCATTGGTCGCGCGCGCGTGGTACACCGCTTGCCACTGGGGGGCGCGACTCTCGGAATGACTCGCGATGGTGGCCCTCGACGACGCAGCGCACGTCGCCCACACGCAACGCGACGCATGGCGGAAGTCCAGCATGACGCGATGCAGCCCCGTCCGTTGCCGGCACACGGGAACGGGCCCGCCTGGTGAAGTGAGGCGGTGACAGTCCCCGCGTGACGGTCCTGGTCCGCCCGCGTGCCCCGTGATGGCACGGCGACCGGTCGAGCGTCCCCGCGTGTCCGACGCAGCACTCACCCGCTCGGCATCCGTTCACAACGACTTGTGGCTCGCTCGCGCGAGCGGGGTGGTGCGTTTCCACCACCCCGCACGGACGCCAGTGCGCCCACCAACGACTTGCCCGACCGAGGTCTCGACATGTACTCCCGAAAGTACCGGCTTGCCGTGTGCGTTCTCGCGGCCGCCTTCAGCAGCATTGCCTGCACCGGGGAGCCGATCGCTCCCCCGACCATGACCTCCACGACCACTGGCAGCGGCGACTCCGTTTCCGGTGCGCCGTCAGGACTCATCGTGGCCAACACGCACGCCCCCGTCGGCTACACGACGCTGGCCGACAATCAGTTCGACACCAAGCCCACCTGGCCGCGTGCCAGCGGCGGTACGGCCGGCTCGTGGTGGAGCTATCTCTCCACCAACCCGAACCTGACGATCCTGAGCGATCCGACGTCGCCGGCGAGTCCGGGTTCGGTCGTCCGCAGCCGGTTTCCAGCGGGGATGAATGCCGGAGTGGCGCCGGTGAACATGGGCGGCTGGATCGGCGCCTCCACGATGAGCTACCGCAAGCTCTACTTCTCGATGTGGATCAAGATCGAAGGGCCGAACTTCGAGAACCAGAAGACCCTGACCAAGGCCGGCTTCTTCGGGGTGGGCGATCCGTCGTCAAGCCTGAACGAAGTCTTCTTCGGCCTCGACAATGGTCTCGCCGTCCAGCGGCTGCAGAGTGATTTCGAGGTGAAGTTCCTCGAGCAGAATATCCTTCAGCCCAACGGCTATACGTCCAGGAACCTCAATCAGAACGTCACCAAGACCCACCTGATGACGGCGGGCACCTGGCATCACTGGGAGGTGACGATGGCGGTCAATACGCTGGGCAGCGCCAACGGGACCTTCCAGATGTGGATCGACGGCGTGCAGACCCACAACTACAGCAACGTTGTCTTCATCACCCCGAGCGCGCCCTCCGGCTTCAATTCCTGGAAGTGGAATCCGACCTGGGGCGGGTCGGGCGGCACCCGGACCCGCACCGACTACATCGACATCGACCAGGTGTTCATCTCGGGCAGCCCCTGACGCCCGTGAACGTGACGACGGGCCCCGCATCGCGGGCCCGTTCGTCGCGCCTCACTTCTCGCTCCGCACTCCTGCGCCTGCGCGGGTCGACCAGACGAGCGGCACTCGCCCGTAGGCGGCGCGGTAGACCTCCTGCACCTCGGCGGCGATCCGGGCGCTCCGTTCTTCCGGCAGGAGCGCGATGACCGCCCCACCCCACCCCGCCCCGGTGAGCCGCGCACCGAGTGCGCCGTGCGCCACGAGCGACTGCACCAGCAGGTCGGCCTCGGGGCAGCTCGACTGATAGTCGACCCGCAGCGATTCGTGTCCCTCGAGCATCAGCCGGCCGAGGGTGGTGAGATCGCGGGCGGCGAGGGCCTGCGCCGCGGCGCGGGTGCGGTGGGTCTCGGAGACGACGTGGCGGACCCGCGCACTCCACGGCGCCGGCATGCCGCGCAGCAGACCGGGCAGCGCCTGCTCGCTGATGTCGGCGAGGTGGGCCACCGAGGCGCCCTGCTCCCGCGCGAGCCGCAGTCCCTCCTCGCACTCGCGGCGCCGCTCGTTGAGATGTCCGCCGGTGAGCCGGTGGGAGACGCCGGTGTCGAAGACCCAGACTCGTCCCGGCAAGGGGAGGTGACGCACCGAGCCGCTCCCGGTCTCGAACAGCATCGCATGGCCCGCTTTCGCGAGGGCGGAGATGGTCTGGTCCATCCGGCCGCAGTGCACCCCCACTTCATCGTGCTCGGCGTAATAGGCGATGTCGGCAAGGGTGGCCGCGTGGGTGCGCCGGCCGGCCAGCGCGGTCAGCGCCCGCGCCGTCGAGACGGTGAGCGCGGCGGAACTCGAGAGCCCGGCGCCGACCGGCACCCGGCTCGCGATCGCGAGCCGGGCCGGCGGCACGGTGATGCCCCGCGCCTTGAGCACCCGGATGACGCCGACGATGTAGCCGGTCCAGGCCCCGGGCACGATCCGGTCGGGATCGAGCTGGTGCAGCTCGGCATCGTTGGCCGAAATGACCTCCCAGCGCTCGGCGTGCGCGGCGGCAACGGCGGTCCGCCGGTCGAGCGCGAAGGGCAGCACCGGCCCGCCGTTGTAGTCGGTGTGCTCTCCGAGCAGATTGACCCGTCCCGGGGCGGACACCAGCACCGTCGGCCCGCTTCCAAACCGCTCCGTAAAGAGCGATGTTGCCTGTCGAACTGGCGACTCTGGTCTCACCGTCGGCGTTCCTTCCCGGAGGGTTCTTGCATCGGTACGTGCAGCTCGGCGCGATACTGTTCCTCGCAGCGGCCGGACCGCTCTCGGCCCAGCTCGCCCCCGTCGGCGCCCCGAAGGGGACGCTCCGGGTGGATTTCCGCGGCAGCTTCGAGAGCGTGGACCAGCGGATCTTCGGCGGGCACACGGAAGATTACCTCGCCGACTTCGGCAGCGCCGCCCTGGGCAGCGACCGCCTGCCCGGACTCCACGCCGCCGACTCCCTGCTGAGCGCCATCCTCGGCCAGTCCGGGAGCCGCCTCAATCTCGGCGCCCAGCGCGCGAACGGCCAGCTCACCATCGGCACCGGCACGATCGGCGCCGCGCTCGGGATCACGAGCCGGCTGACGCTGTTCGGCAACATCCCGCTGGTGACCACACGGGTCCAGGCCCACTTCAAGCTCGACTCCGCCGCGGCGAATGCCGGCCTCAACACGGCGCTCCCCGGTCACACCGACAACGGCGCCGCGGTGGCGTTCTTCACCAGCTTCGACAACGCGCTTGCCACGCTCGACAACGGGATCACGAACGGAAGCTACTCGGGGACGCAACTCGCGCTGGCGCAGTCGATCTCGGCCCGCGCCGCCACCCTCCGCGACCAGCTCCGCGCCCTGACGATCGATCCGGGGACCGCCACCAGCTTCCTGCCCTCGCGGGGGAGTGCGGCTGGCCAGCAGATCCTCGCCCAGATCCAGGCGCTGCAGGATACGCTTTCGACCAGCCTCTCCGTGTCCGGCTTCACCGGCGCCCCGTTCCTGCCGGCCAGCCGGCTGAGCGATGCCGACTTCGCGACCGCGATCGGCGATCAGCTGGGGCCCATCGCCGCCTTTCCGCTGGCGGAATCGAAGATCGCCCGCATGGGCGACATGGATGTCGGCGCGACGTATACCATCATCGACGACTTCGACCGGCCGGGGAAGACCGGCGGAGTTCGCTTCGCGGTCTCCGGACTCCTGCGTCTGCCGACCGGGCAGCGGGACAACCCGAACAACTTCCTCGATGTCGGCACCGGCAACGGCCGCTACGAGGCAGGCGCGTCAGGCACCGCCGATGTCTCCAGCAGAGTCTGGGGCGCCCGCTTCACCGGCGGATACCTGGTCCGCTTCTCCGCGCTCCGGGTCCGGCGCCTCGCCGCACCGAGCGAGGCCTATCCCGACGCGAGCCGGCTCTCGAACATTCGCTTCAACGCCGGCGACATCCTCACCGTCGGGGTCCAGCCCTACATCCGGGTCGCGCGGAATCTCGCGCTGGTGAGCCAGATCGACTACCAGCGGATCGGGTCCGACCGGAACGCCTACGACGCACCGAGCGATTCGATCGGCGGACTCAACCCCAACATCCTCTCGCTCGGACAGCGGAGTTCGCTCGCGGTGGGGGTCGGCGTCACCTACGTCGGCCGTTCGCCGCATGAGTGCGAGGCGGGGAAGAAGTGCGGCTGGCCGGTCGAAGCATCCTGGAACTACACCACGGTCGTCCAGGGCAGCGGGGACCGGGTGCTGAAATTCCGAACCACGAGGCTCGAGATCCGCTGGTACCAACGCATCTGGCGCTGAGGCTCCCATGACCCTGACATCCGCCGCGACACCGCCCTCACGGTTTCGTCCCGCGGAGCTGCGCTCGGTGGCGATCACCGGCCTCTTCGTCCTTGCGGTGTTCTACACGCTGCATCTCGCCCGCGATCTCTTCCTGCCGATCGTGCTGGCGCTCTTCCTCTCGCTGCTGCTCACCCCGGTCGTCCGCCTCTTCAATCGCATCCGCATCCGGGGGACGGCGGCACCGGCGCTGGTGCTGCTCCTCCTCGTCTCCGGCATCTTCGTGACCGGCTACGAGCTGTGGACCCCGGCCTCGGAGTGGGTGGCGCGCGCGCCGCAGGACCTCAAGAAGCTCGACACCAGGATCCGCAAGATCATGCGCTCGGTGGAGAGCGTCACCCGCACCGCGGCGCAGGTCGACCAGATCGCCGACGTGACCGGTTCCGACACGCCCCAAGTGGCGATCAAGGAGCCGAGCCTGAGCGAGATCATCCTCGGCGGGGCGTGGTCGTTCGCGGCGGGGCTGCTCATCACCCTGGTGCTGACGTTCTTCTTCCTCGCCTCGGGCGGTTCGCTCATCCGGCGGCTGCCGCGGGTACTGGACCGGGAGCAGGCGGAGCGAATCCTGGGGATCGTGCAGGAGGCGGAGTCGCAGATCTCGCGCTATCTCATCGCCGTCACCGCGATCAATGTGGGGATCGGGCTGCTCACGGCGGCGATCATGGCGCTGCTCGGCATGCCGACGCCGCTCCTCCTCGGCGCGGTGGCCGCGGCGCTCAACTTCATGCCCTACTTCGGGCCGGTGGTGATGGCGGCGCTGCTGGCGATGGTGGCGCTGATCACCCTGCCCGATGTCGGCCAGGCGCTGCTGCCGCCGCTCTGCTATCTGGCGCTGCACGCCATCGAGGCGAACCTGCTGACGCCACACCTGCTGGGCCGGCGGCTGCCACTCAATCCGCTCGCGATCTTCGTCGGGTTTCTCTTCTGGCTCTGGATCTGGGGGGTGCCGGGGGCGGTGCTGTCGGTGCCGATCCTGGTGACGCTCAAGATCATCTGCGACCGGTCGGAGCGGCTGGCGGTGTTCGCGGAAATGCTGGGGCGGTAGGGGCGCGGGTGTAGGCGCGCACCGCCGTACGCGACTACGCCCGCGCGGCCCCCAGCATCACCGCGGCGTGACGCCGGGCCGTTTCGGCATCGGCATCGCCGAGCATGCGGGCGAGTTCGGTGACCCGGTCCTCGCCGTGAATCTGCTGCACGTCGCTGGTGGCGAGCCCCTTCCGCGCCGCCTTGGAGACGACGAGATGCCGCTCCGCCTTCGCGGCGATCTGCGGCAGATGGGTGATCACCAGGACCTGCCGCCGCGCGGCGACCTCCGCCAGCGCCTCACCGACCTGCGCCCCGATCTCCCCACCGATCCCCTGGTCCACCTCATCGAAGATCAGCGTCGGCACCGCATCGTGTTTCGCCAGCACGACCTTGAGCGCGAGCATGATGCGGGAGAGTTCACCGCCTGACGCCGCCTTGGCGATCGGCCGGGCATCGAGGCCGGCGTTGAGCCGCACCGTGAAGGTGACACTCTCCTGCCCCACCGATTCGACCCGACCGAGTGGAGTGAGCTCGACGTCCAGCTTGCCGCCGGTGAGGCCGAGCTGCGGGAGGAGCCGGGTGACGGTCCGACCCATGCGGCCCGCCGCCTCGCGCCGCTTGGCGCTCAGCGCGTCTGCAGCCGCCTGACAGGCACCCTCGGCGGCGACCCGACGCGCACCGAGCTGGCGAAGATCGAGATCGGCGGAGTCGAGCAGATCGAGCTCGGCACCGGCCTCGGCCCGGGCCGCGAGCACCGCCTCCAGGGTGGCGCCGTGCTTCTGCTTGAGGCGATAGATGGTGTCGCGGCGCCGCTCGATCTCCGCCAGGCGCGCCGGATCCTCCTGCAGCCCGTCGCCGTAATCATTCGCGAGCCGGGCGAGTTCACTGAGGCTCGCGTAGGCGCCGTCGAAGAGTTCCCGCCACCCGGGCAGTGCGGTATCGATCCGTTCGAGGCTCGCGAGCAGCCGGTCGGCCTGACCGAGGATCGGGAGGGCACCGCTTTCGTCCCCATCGAGGAGCTGGCCGAGCCGGCGGGCCTGCTCGGCGAGGGTCGCGGCGTGACCGAGCCGGCGCGACTCGGTCTCGAGTTCCTCGTCCTCTCCGGCAACCAGCTTGGCCTGGTCGATCTCCTGCACCACGTGGCGCAGATAGTCGGCGCGGCGGCGGACCTCGTCGCGGCGGGCGGTGAGCGTGGCCTCTTCCTCCCGCACCACCTGCAGCGTCTCGTGCGCCTCGAGGAGGGCGGCGCGCTCGGGGGTGGCGCCCGCAAAGGCGTCGAGGATGTCCCGCTGCGCCTCGGCGTGGAGCAGCGACTGCGTCTCGTGCTGGCCGTGGAGATCGACGAGGAGACTGCCGATGCGGGCGAGCACGCCGATGGTCGTCGGGCTCCCGTTCACCCAGGCGCGGGAGCGGCCATCGGCGCCGATCTCGCGCCGGATGACGAGGCGACCGTCCTCGACGTCGAGCCCCTGCCCTTCGAAGCGGCGGCGGAGCGAAGCATCCTCCAGTTCGAAGGCCCCCTCGACGATCGCGCGGGGCGCGCCCGGGCGGACCATGCCGCTCTCGGCGCGGGCGCCGAGCAAGAGGGCGACCGCGTCCACGACCATGGACTTTCCGGCCCCGGTCTCGCCGGTGAGGACGTTGAGACCGGGGCCGAGTTGCAGCGTCACCTCCGCGATCGTCACCAGGTCGCGGACTCGCAGTTCGGCAATCATCGGATGACCTCCCGCTCCGACAGGTCGCCCCAATTGAGCTTCTGACGCATGCGGGTGAAGTACCCTTCCGACCCGAGACGGATCAGAAGTACCGAGGACTGCGCCCGGCGGACGTAGACCCGGTCGCCGATGGTCAGCGTGGTGCCGAGCTGGCCGTCGTAGGACACCAGGAGATCGTCGGCGCCGGGCGAGACCGGCTCGACGCAGATGGTGGCATCGGGTGGCACCACGACGGGACGGACCGCGAGGGTGTGGGCGCAGACCGGGGTCACGATCATCGCCTCGACGCCCGGCGCGACGATCGGTCCGCCGGCGGAGAGGGAGTAGGCGGTCGAGCCGGTCGGGCTGGCGACGACGATGCCGTCGGCGCTGTAGGGCCCGAGGTCCTCGCCGTCGATGCTCACCCGGACCCGCACCACGCGCGCCACGCCCGACTTGTGGATGGCGACGTCGTTGAGGGCGACCTGCTCGTTCCGCACCCCGCCCTCGTCGCTGATGATCGTGGCGTGGAGGGAGAGCCGCCGCTCGAGGACGTAGCGGCCGGAGATCACCGCGTCGAGGGCGTCGGCGAGCTTCTCGCGGGTGGAGGTGGTGAGGAAGCCGACCCGGCCGAGATTGACGCCGAGGATGGGGACTTCGCGGCCGTGGAGGAGACGGGCGCCGCGCAGCAGCGTGCCGTCGCCGCCGAAGGTGATGAGGACGTCGGGGACGTCCTGGTCGAGCAGCGGGAGCACCTCGTCCCAGAGGGGGACGAGGCTCGGTTCGGTGAGGAGTCGGATGCCGCGTGAGGGCGTGAGATCCGCCAGCTCACGCAGCAGCGCCCGGAGGTCGGCGTAACGAGGATTACCGACTACCCCAACCTTCATCGTGCTTCGACGCCCTCCTCGCTATGGAGCGCGCGCAGGCGGCGGGCGATCCCGCCGGCAGTGAGGCCGAAGTTCTCGAGCTGCTCGGTCCGCGGCGCCTGCTCGACAAGCTTGTCAGGCACGCCCAGGGCGATGACCCGCACCTCGGGGTGGGTGGTCTGGATCGTCTCGGCGAGGTAGGCGCCGAAGCCGTTGACGATCGTCCCCTCCTCGACCGTGACCAGGGTGCGGTGCTGCGCCGCGAGCACCTGCAGCATGGCCGAGTCCATCGGCTTGATGAAGCGGCAGTTCACGACGGTGGCATCGATCCCCTCGGCCGCGAGCTGCTCCGCGGCCTGGAGGCTCGGCTGCACCATCGTGCCGACGGCGAGGATGGCGACATCCTTGCCCTCGCGGAGCTGCTCCCAGGTCCCGTACGGCACCGGCTTGATCGCGGACACGGGGCTCACATCGACCGGCACCTTGTCGCGCGGATAGCGGGTGCAGAAGGGGCCGCCCTCGTGTACCAGCGCGGTCTTGAGGAGGCCGATGAGTTCGTCGCCATCCTTCGGCGCGGTCACCGTCATCTCCGGCACCGCCAGCATGTAGGCGATGTCGTAGAGCCCCATGTGGGTCTGGCCGTCCTCGCCGACGAGGCCGGCGCGGTCCATCGCGAAGACCACCGGCAGGTGCTGCACGGCGATATCGTGGATGACGTTGTCGTAGGCCCGCTGCAGGAAGGTGCTGTAGATCGCAACGACGGGGCGGATGCCCTGCGTGGCGAGCCCGCCCGCGAAGGTCACGGCGTGCCCTTCCGCGATCCCGACGTCGAAGAACCGCTCGGGCCACTTCTTCTGGAAGATGTTGGTGCCGGTGCCGCTCGGCATCGCCGCGGTGATCGTGACGAGATCCTTGTGCTCGTTCGCGAGTTCGGTCAGGGCGTCGCCGAAGACCTGGGTCCAGGTCGGCGGTCCGCTCGACTTCTTGCGGGGTTCGCCGGTCTCCGGGTCGTACGCCGCGAGGCCGTGCCACTTCTCGGGGTTCTTCTCGGCGAGCTCGAAGCCCTTCCCCTTTTCGGTGAGCACGTGGATCACCCGCGGGCCGGTCATCGGCTTCACGAAGTGGAAGGTGTCCACCAGCTTCTTGAGGTCGTGGCCGTCGATCGGGCCGAAGTAGCGGAAGCCGAGTTCCTCGAAGAACATGCCGTCGGAGAAGAGGTTCTTGGCGCTCTCCTCGAGGTTCTTGGCGAAGTCGACGACCTCGGGGCCGAACACCTTGCCCAGCCGCAGGGTCCAGTGCTTGATGTGCTCGCGGAGCCGGTTGGTCGCCGGGCTCGCGGCGATGGTGCCGAGGGTCTTGCTGATCGCGCCGACGTTGGGCGAGATCGACATGCCGTTGTCGTTGACGATCAGGATGACGTCGCGGTCGGAGTGCCCGGCGTTGTTCATCCCCTCGTAGGAGAGGCCGCAGGTGAGGGCGCCGTCGCCGACGATCGCGATCACCTTGTTGCTGCCGCCCTGCAGGTCGCGCGCGGTGGCCATGCCGAGGGCGGCGGACATCGCGGTGCCGGCGTGGCCGGCGCCGAAGGCATCGTACTCGCTCTCGGAGGGCTTGAGGAAGCCGGAGATGCCGCCGGTCTGGCGCAGCGTCGGGAAGCGGTCGTTGCGGCCGGTGAGCAGCTTCCAGGCGTAGGCCTGGTGCCCGACGTCCCAGACCACCTTGTCGGCGGGGAGGTCGAACTCATACAGCAGCGCGATCGAGAGTTCGACGACCCCGAGGCTCGCCCCGATGTGCCCGCCCGTCTGCGAGCAGCAGTCGATCAGCCGTTCCCGCATCTCCTGGGCGAGCGCCGGAAGCTGCTCGCGCGGAATGCGCTTGAGGTCGGCGGGGGATTTGATCGTGTCGAGTAGGCTCATAGTCGTGCAACCCGGGTTGGTGGCGGTTGCCTCAGGATGACGCGAACTGTGTCAGGACTTCCTGCTCACAATATAGTGTGCCAGCGCGCCGAGGGTCGCCGTCGGGATTCCCGCCTGTTCAAGGTGGCGGATGGCATGGCTCGCCAGTGCGGCGGCCTCGGAACGGGCCCGGTCCACGCCTAAGACGCTGACGTAGGTGGACTTGGCGAGGGCGGCATCGCGGCCGGCCGTCTTTCCAAGTTGCGCGCTGGTGGCGGTTACGTCCAGCACGTCGTCGGCGATCTGGAAGGCGAGCCCGATCTCGTGGCCGTAATTCGCCAGGGCCTCGATGATCGACGGGGGTGCCTCGGCCGCCATCCCGCCGAGGACGCAGGCGGCGCGAATCAGGGCCCCGGTCTTCCCCCGGTGGACGGCGATGAGGCCGTCATGGTCGAGGGTCTTCCGCTCCGCTTCGAGGTCCAGCCACTGCCCGCCGACCATCCCCTCGATGCCGCCCGATTCGAACAGCTCCCGCGCCATGCGGCCGAGCTGTTCGGACGAGAGCACCAGGTCCTTCGCAGCCTGGGCCAGCACCAGACCGGCGACCGGGACCAGCAGGAAGCCGACCCGGGTCGCGGTCGGGACATCGTAGGCCCGATGGGTCGTGGCACGGCCGCGGCGGAGGTCGTCGTCGTCCATGCAGGGGAGATCGTCGTGCACCAGCGAATAGGTGTGCACCGTCTCCACGGCGGCCGCCACCGCGGCGATCGCGGGCGAGAGCCCGCCGACCGAGCGATAGGCGGAAAGCACCAGCGCCGCGCGCACCCGCTTTCCCGGCGTCGAGAGCGAATATCCCAGCGCCTCCCCGGTACGGCCGGGGACGATGGTCTGGATACGCTCACTCCACGCGCCCATCAGGCCATCCACCCGCTCGCGCGCCTCGGCGAGAATCAGTGCGACATCAGGTCCCACCGTCGAGTTCCTCCGCGCGCAGCGTTCCCTCGGCATCCTCGAGGACCTTCTTCACCCGCGCCTCGGCCTCGCCGAGGCGGCCGCGGGCGTTGCGCAGGCGGCCGACCCCTTCCTCGAACAGGGCCAGCGACTGATCGAGATCGCCGTCCTCACGCTCGAGCTGGCGCACGATCTCCTCCAGCCGCCGCAGATCCTCGGCGAGCGAGGCGCGCTCCTCGGGCGTGGCCTTCGGTTCCTTCGGGCGCGGCGGCATCAGGCGTCATCCACCCGCGCCGGGACGGTGCCGTCCGTGACGCGGAGCGTAAAGGGAGAACCGGGAGTGAAGTCGGCACGACGGCGAAGCACCCGTCCCTCACCGTCCTGTGCCACACTGTAACCGCGCTCGAGCACCCTGAGCGGCGAGAGCGCATCCAGCTGCGCCGAGAGCCGTTCGAGATCGCGCCGGGGCACCTCGAGCCGTCGGGTGAGCGCCGCCTCGAGCCGGTCGGCGCTCCGGGCGAGGCGCTCCCGCGCGAGCCGGGTGCCCCGCCCCAGCGCGTTACCGAGCCGCATGCCGAGTCCCGCCACCTGGCGCGCGAGGTCGGCGCGGTCCGGCACGGCGAGCTCAATCGCGGCAGACGGTGTCGCCGCCCGCACATCCGCGATCAGGTCGGTGAACGAGACGTCGGTCTCGTGGCCCACGGCCGAGACCGTCGGCACATTCACCGCCGCGAGCGCCCGGCAGACCGCCTCGCTGTTGAACACCGCGAGATCCTCTTTCGATCCCCCGCCCCGGGCGAGGATGCAGAGGTCGACCCGCTCCAGCCGGTTCACAATCCCGAGCGCCCGGACGACCTCGGCCGGGGCCTCGGCCCCCTGCACCTTGGTGCCGACCACGAGCAGCTCGATCGCCGGCCAGCGCTTGCGGGTGACGGTGATGATGTCGCGGAGCGCCGCGCCGTCGAGGCTCGTCACCACCGCGATCCGCTCCGGCAGTGCGGGGAGCGACCGCTTCCGCGCCGGATCGAAGAGTCCGTCCTTCTCGAGCGCCTTCCGGATCCGTTCCAGTTCGAGCTGCGCCTGTCCGACCTGGTCGGTCACCAGGAACTCGGTCACCGTGAGGCGGAACTCGCCGCGCTCCTCCCAGACGGTGGGCGTCCCGAAGACGAAGACCTGAGCGCCCTCGGCGGGCTGGGTCTTCACCCGCGCCGAGTAGGTCCGCCACATCACGCAGCGGATCTGCGCCTCGGCGTCGCGAATGGTGAAGTACCAGTGCCCGCTCTGATACGCCTTGAGGCCGGAGACCTCTCCGCGGATCCAGAGCGGGCCGATGCCGCCCTCCAGCACCCGGCGCGCCGCCTTGGCGAGCAGCGAGGGGGTCCAGGGGGCGTCCCCCTGGGTGAAGAGATCGGGGCCTTCGCTCACATCCGCTGCTTCATCGCCTGCAGCGTGTTGGCCATCAGCATCGCGATCGTCATCGGGCCCACGCCGCCCGGCACCGGCGTGATCGCGGAGGCGACTTCGGCGCACTCGGCGTAGGCCGCATCGCCCGTCAGGCGGTAGCCCTTGGGGAGGGAGGGATCATCGACCCGGTTGATGCCGACGTCGATCACCACCGCGCCCGGCTTCACCATGTTGCCACGCACGAACTCCGCCTTGCCGATCGCCGCGATGAGGATGTCGGCGCTGCGGCAGACGGCGGGAAGGTCGCGGGTCTTCGAGTGGCAGACGGTCACCGTCGCGTCGCCGCCGGGCCCCTGCTGGATGAGCAGGTTCGCCATCGGCTTGCCGACGATCGTGCTGCGGCCCACCACGACGGCGTGGGCGCCCTTCGTCTCGATGCCGTTCCGGATCAGCATCTGGATCACGCCCCACGGCGTGCAGGGACGGAGCGCGGTCGGGTCCCCGATGACCAGCTTGCCGACGTTCACCGGGTGGAAGCCGTCGACATCCTTCATCGGGTCGATGCGGTGCAGCACCTTCTCGGTGTTGATGTGCTTCGGCAGCGGGAGCTGGACCAGGATGCCGTGGATCGTCGGATCGTTGTTGAGCTGATCGACGATCGCGAGCAGGTCCGCCTCGGGGAGCGTGGCGTCGCGGGTGATCTTCACCGACTTCATCCCCGCCTCGAGGCACGCCTTCTCCTTGCTGCCGACATAGGCCTTGGACGCGGGATCTTCTCCCACCAGGACGACGGCGAGCCCGGGGACGACGCCCTTCCCCTTCAGGCGCGTGATCTCTTCCGCGACTTCGGCGCGGATGGTCTTTCCCAGGGCGACTCCGTCGATGATGCGTGCACTCATCGGGCGATATCCACGGCTCGGGTTTCACGGATGACGACGACCCGGATCTGCCCCGGGTACTGCAACTCGTTCTCGATGCGGCGGGCGATCTGGTCGGAGAGCGCGACGGCGGCACCGTCGTCGATCTTCTCCGGGGTGACGATGACCCGGACCTCGCGCCCCGCCTGGATCACGTTGGACTTCTCGACCCCCTGGAAGCCGTTGGCGATCTCCTCCAGCTTCGTCAGGCGCTTCACGTAGCTCTCGAACGCCTCGCGCCGGGCGCCGGGACGGGAACCGCTGATCGCGTCCGCCGCCTGCACCAGCACCGACTCGGCCGTCTCGTGCGGCACGTCGTCGTGGTGCGCCTGGATGCAGTTGATGACCAGGGCGCTCTCGCCGTACTTCCGAGCCATCTCGACGCCGAGCTCGACGTGGGTGCCCTCGTGATCGTGCGTGAGCACCTTGCCGATGTCGTGCAGGAGCGCCCCGCGCTTGGCGAGGTTGACGTCCAGCTTGAGCTCGGCGGCCATCATGCCGGCCAGCCAGGCGACTTCCTTCGAATGGTCGTAGATGTTCTGGCCGTACGAGGTACGATAGCGCATCCGACCGATAAGCCGGATGAGTTCCGGATGAAGACCATGGACCCCGGTCTCGAAGGCGGCCTTGTCGCCGAGTTCCTGCATCTCGGCGTTGAGCTCCTTCTGGGCCTTGGCGACCAGCTCCTCGATCCGCCCCGGATGGATGCGGCCGTCGACGATGAGGGCCTCGAGGCTCCGGCGGCCCACCTCGCGGCGCACCGGGTCGAAGCAGCTGATGATGACGGTATCGGGGGTGTCGTCGATGATCACGTCGACGCCGGTGGCCTGCTCGAAGGCGCGGATGTTCCGGCCCTCGCGGCCGATGATGCGGCCCTTCATCTCGTCGCTCGGGAGCGCCACTGCGGAGACGGTGGTCTCGGCGGTGTGCTCGGCCGCGATCCGCTGGACCGCGAGGGCGACGATCTTCCGGGCATCCTTGTCCGCGGCCCGCTTGGCCTGCTCCCGGATGTCCCGCGCGAGGGCCTGCGCCGCGCTCCGCGCCTCGTCCTCCGCCCGCTGCAGCACCTCGCGCCGGGCCTCTTCCGCGGTCAGACCGGCGATCCGCTCGAGCCGCTGCCGCACCTCGCCCGCGGAGCGCTCCGATTCCGCCTCACGCTGGCGAATCGCCTCCTCGCGCTTGGCGAGCGTCGATTCCCGCTGGCCGAATCCCGACTCCTGCTTGCGGACCTCCTCGAGCTTCCGCTCGAGCGACTTGTCGCGCTCCTCCGCCCGTCGCTCGAAGCGGTCCCACTCCTCCCGCCGGCGCTGGGCCTCCTTGTCCAGATCCTCGCGCAGACGGAGCGTCTCCATCTTGCCTTCGAGGACGATCTGATTGCGGGCCTCCTGCGCCTTCGCGGCCGCGTCGCTGACCAGGGTCTCCGCTTCCTTGCGGGCGGCGACGAGGGTCCGGGCGGCGCTCTGCCGTTGCAGGCGGCTGTAGATCCCGAAGATGACGGAGGCGGCTACCAGCCCGGCGGCGAGCCCCTCGAGGAGGGGCGAGAGGAATGGCGACATGCGATCTATCTCCAAAGCGCCGCGTCCGGAGACGCGCGCTCACTTGGCCCATCAGGACGCCGGGAAAATCCGATACGCGCGCACGGACGTGCACGCCAACCTGTTTGCTTCGGGCGCGCGTACGGCCGCGCGCGCCATCCTGCAACCTCTCCCCCGCGCGCACGGCCGTGCGCGCCGAGGGTTCACCTAGCCTGGGATCCCCTGGGCTCCGCTGCGGCGGCCCCGCTTGGACGGCGGGAGCAGCCGGGCCAGATCATCGGCCATGGCGTTGAGGCGGGCCGCATGCTCGCGGTCGCCGCGCCGGGCCTGAAAGAGTTCGTCGGTGATCGCGAGCGCAGCCAGGATCGCGGCCTTGTGGGTCTCGACCTGGGGCAGCATGTCGCGGATGCGGCGCAGCGCGGCATCGACGTAGGCCGCGACCTCGCGGGTGTACTCCGGCGGAAGCTCCGAGCGGACGGTGTAGTCCTCGCCGCCGATCGTGACACGTACCGCGTGCTTGGGCTGATTCATGCGGCCCCCTCATCGGCGTCCTGCTCCAGGAAGCTCAGCCGGTTGGCGAGGATCCTGAGCTTGTCGCGAGCAGCATCGACCCGCTCGCGCAGCGCCTGGTTCTCGATTTCGAGTTCAAGGACCCGCTGGCGCGAATGCACCAGCTCCGGGCCGGCCACGACTCCGCCCTTCGCCTTCGCCTCGCCGAGCTCCGCCTCGGCCTTGAGCGAGCGGCGACGCCAGGCAGCGAGTTCCTCGCCCACGTGCTGGAGGAGTTCCCCCAGATCGTGGACGGCCCGCTCGTCAGGACGTTCGTAGCCTTGCGTCAAGTTCTCTCTCCAGAGCCTTCAGGATCCGGCTGAGCGCCGCGTCCACATCCTCGTCGCGAATCGTGCGGTCCGGCGCGCGGAAGACCAGCCGGAACTGCACGGCCCGGCGGTCCTCGCCGAGCTGCTCCGAACGGAATTCGCTGACCACCTCGACGGCCTCGAGGAGCTTGCCACTCGCCCGCATCACCCGCATGGCGTCCGCGGCCGAGGTCGCGGGCTTGAGCAGGAGATTGATGTCGCGCCAGGAAGACGGAGTGGTCGGCAGCTGACTGTAGCGCACCGGGAGTCGCGGGGCTTCGCTGATGATGACCTCGAGGCCCAGCACCGGCGCCGCCCATGCGGGCGGGTCGAGCGGGAGGGTCCGGGCATGCCCGACGGTACGCCCCTCCCGGTCCTTCGCAATCCAGCCACCTGCATCAACTTGCACCGTGGCGGAGGGATTTGCCAGAGCCACGACCGCCTCGAACAGGGACTTGAGGTCCCACAGATCGACGTCCGGCGCCTGGCCTCCCTCGGTCCAGTGGCCAGCCACCCGCCCACCGGAGATCACGGCGGCCACCCGACTGGTTTCCTCGGGACGTCCCCCGGCGGCGGAGGCGCGGAAGCCGGTCCCGACCTCGAAGAGCCGGATGTCGCGCACCTGCCGCGACCAGTTGGTCTCGGCCGCGCGCGCGAGGCCCGGCAGCAGCGTCTGCCGGAGCCAGGCGTCCTCGGCGGAGAGCGGATTCAGCAGCTTCACACTGCCGTCACCTTCGGAGGGACCGAGCGAAAGCATCGCGGCCTCGAGCAGCCCGAGTCGGACGAGCCCGTCGCGGACGTGGGCGATCGCCTGCTCCTTCGGGAGGTCGCCCAGGCGGCCGACTCGGTAGGGGCGCAGGTCGACGGGGAAGTTGTCGTAGCCGTGCAGCCGGGCGATCTCCTCGATCAGATCGATTTCACTGATGAGATCGGGTCGCCACCCGGGGACGTCCACGGCAAGCCGGGCATCCTCGGGCTTGTTGAGCACGGTGCAGCCGATTGCCACGAGGTACTTCTCGATCGCGCCGACGCCGAGTTCGGCGCCGAGCACCTGAGCGATACGGGCCATCCGGACGAAGATGCGGGGCGGATTGGCGGGCGTCGGCCAGACATCGATCGCATCCTCGATCCGGCCGCCGGCGGTGGCGAGGATCAGCTCCGCGCAGCGGCGCTGGGCCTCGGGGAGTCCCCAGAGGTCGACGCCGCGCTCGAAGCGATAGGAGGCATCGGTCGACAGTCCGAGTGTGCGGCGGGAGCGACGCACCCGGGCCGGCTCGAAGTACGCGCACTCGACCAGCAGGTCGGTCGTCGCGTCGGTCACTTCGGTGTTCTCGGCACCCATCACCCCGCCGACCCCCACCACCCGGCGACCGTCGGCGATGACGGTCATGTCCTCGGTGAGGGCGCGGGCCGTCCCATCGAGCGTGGTGACCTTCTCTCCAGCTGCCGCCCGGCGCGCCACGATCATTGCCCCCTCCACCCGCGCCAGGTCATAGGCGTGCATCGGGTGGTTGAGTTCGAGCATGACGTAGTTCGTGGCGTCGACGACGTTGTTGATGCTGCGGACGCCGGCCGCCTGCAGGCGGTCGCTCAGCCACGCGGGCGACGGCCCGATCTTCACCCCGCGGATGATGGTGGCGGTGAAGCGTGGGCAGCCGTGCGGATCGTCGGTGCCGATGGTGACGCCCGCGATGGTGCCACGTGGAGCCTCGACCCGGCGCAGCGAACCGAGTCCGGCCTCGGGGGCACCAGGGATCTCGGGCAACCGGAAGGGAACACCGTAGGCCTGTGCGAGTTCGCGCGCGACGCCCTTGTGGCCCAGCAGGTCGGGACGATTGGGCGTGACGTCGAGGATCAGCCGGTCATCGTCGACCGGGAGCACCTGGAGGAGTGGCGTGCCCGGCGCCGCTTCGGTGGCCAGCTCGAGGATCCCATCGTGGTCCTGACCGAGGCCGAGTTCGCGGGCGGAGCAGAGCATCCCCTCGGAGGTCTCGCCGCGGATCTTCCGGCGCTCCAGGGTGAGCCCCCCGGGCAGCGTCGTACCCACGCGGGCGAAGGGGTACTTCTTCCCTTCGGTGACGTTGGGCGCACCGCAGACGACGTGGCGGCGTTCGCTGCTCCCGTCGTTGACGAGGCAGACCCGCAGCCGATCGGCGTTGGGATGCGGACGTGCCGATTCCACCAGCCCGACCACGACCTGGTCGAGGCCCGGGTTGAGCGGTTCGATGGCATCCACCGGGACGCCGAGCATCGCGAGGCGTGCGGAGAGATCCTTCGCATCGAGCTTGCGGCGGAGGAACCCCTCCAGCCAGAGACGGGAGACGTTCATCGGCGGGCTCCCGGATCGGCGAACTGGTCGAGGAAGCGCATGTCCCCCTCGTACAGCAGGCGGATGTCGCTGATCCCGAAGCGGTTCATCGCGATGCGGCCCGGGCCCATGCCGAAGGCGAAGCCGGTGTAGCGCTCGGCGTCGATGCCGCAGTTGGTGAGCACGTTGGGATGCACCATTCCCGAGCCGAGAATCTCCATCCAGCCGGTGCCCTTGCAGGCGGGACAGCCCTTGCCGCCGCAGACGCCGCAGGTCACGTCCATCTCCGCCGACGGTTCGGTGAAGGGGAAGAACGACGGCCGGAAGCGCACCGCGGTGCTCGCGCCGAAGAACTCCCGCGCGAAGTGGGCGAGGGTCGCCTTGAGGTCGACGAAGGAGATCCCCTCGTCCACGGCGAGCCCCTCGATCTGGGCGAACACCGGCGCGTGCGAGGCGTCGAAGGTGTCCTTGCGATAGACCGCGCCGGGAATGACGACCCGGATCGGCGGCGGGGTCTCCATCATCACCCGGATCTGCACCGGCGAGGTGTGGGTCCGCATGAGGAGCCGTCCCTCGTTCCGCTCGCGCCGCTCGTGCTCGGCGGCGAGGCCGGAGGTGCGATTGACGCGACGATCGGGCACGTCGAGGTACAGCGTGTCGTGCATGTCCATCGCCGGATGGTCCGGCGGGAAGTTGAGCGCCCCGAAGTTGAGCCACTCGGTTTCGACCTCGGGCCCCGTTGCCCGCGCGAAGCCGAGTCCGTGGAAGATCGACACGATCTCCTCGACCACCTGCGTCACCGGATGCAGCCCGCCGCGCCAGCGCGGCCGCGCCGGCATGGTGAGGTCGGTGGCCGCCGCACTCTTCACCGCCGCGGCCTCCGCCAGCACGGCGCGACGCGCCTCGACGGCGGCCTCGAGATCGGCCCGCAGGGTATTCGCGCGCTGGCCGGCCGAGCGCTTCTCGTCGGGGGGGAGTCCGGGGAGGACGGTCTTGAGGAACAGTGTCAGGCGCCCCTGCTTGCGGCCGAGCAGCGCGATGTACTCGGCCTCGAGCGCGCGCTCGTCGAGCGTGGCGATCAGGGGAAGACGGGCAGCGATCTCCTGGAGATCGCGGTCGTATGCGGCGTGGTCAGTCATGGGACCCTGGGGACCAGAATGCACGCGGGGTCACCCACCTCGGGCGGGCGACCCCACGAAGTACGTCACATCGGGCTCGCCCTACGCGTGGGCCTTCGCGACCTCGGCGATCTTCGCGAACGCGTCCATGTCCTTCACGGCGAGGTCGGCGAGGACCTTCCGGTTCACTTCGACGCCGGCCTTCTTGAGCGCCGCCATGAAGCCGCTGTAGTTGAAGCCGTGCATCCGGCACGCCGCGTTGATGCGGGTGATCCAGAGGCTGCGGAACTCGCCCTTCTTCTTGCGGCGGTCCCGATAGGCATACTGCATGGCCCGCTCGACGGTCTCCTTGGCGGGACGGTAGAGCTTGCTGCGGGCTCCACGCGCGCCCTTGGCGGCGCGCATGATCTTCTTCTTGCGGGCGTGGTGAGCGACGTTGCTCTTTACGCGAGGCATGGTCTCTCTCCCTTACGCCTGAAGCAGGCGGTTTACCCGTGGGAAGTCGGCCGACGCCACCAGGGCGCCCTTCTTGAGCCGGTTCTTCCGCTTGCGGGTCTTCTTGGTCAGGATGTGGCTGTGGTTGGCGTGCCACCGCTTCAGCTTTCCGGTACCGGTCCGCTTGAAGCGCTTCATCGCGGCGCGCTTGGTCTTCTGCTTGGGCATTGCGATCTCCGTTCGTGGACCGGCGCGGAGGCCGGTCCTACGGTCGTGGGGGCGGGCCTCAGTGCCCGTCCCCGGCCTTACTTCGGCCCCATCACCATCACCATGTTGCGGCCCTCGAGCTTGGCGTCCTGCTCGATCTTGCCGATATCCGCCAGCCCGGTGGCGAACCGGTCCAGCACCGCCCGTCCCAGCTCGATGTGCGCGAGCTGCCGGCCGCGGAACATCATCGTCACCTTCACCTTGTTGCCCTCGCCGAGGAACTCGCGGGCGTGCCGGCTCTTGAACTCGAAATCGTGTTCTTCGATGCTCGGACGCACCTTGATTTCCTTCAGGTGGATCACGTGCTGCTTCTTCTTGGCAGCCCGGGCGGCCTTCGCCTCCTCGAACTTGTACTTCCCGTAGTCCATGATCTTGACCACGGGGGGCCGAGCCATCGGGGCCACTTCCACCAGGTCGAGCCCGCGCTCCTGTGAGGCGGCCAGGGCCTCGTCGATCGTGAGAACCCCCAGCTGCTCGCCGTCAGGACCAATCACCCGGACCGGACTGATCCGGATCTGGCGGTTGACGCGTGTCCGCCGTTCGCGCTCGTTTGTGGACAGTGCCCAACTCCCGCGTGATAGGAAAACAAAACGGACACCCGTGGCATTCCCCGGGTGTCCGGCACTCACGTTCCCGCCGCCCCAAGGGCGCCGGCTGCGTGACCCACTGTGCAGGACCCTGTCGCACCGTCGACCAACCGGGCTGGGGGTGGGGAGCCACCGGCTCCCGCTTCAGTAAACCGGCGACAAACCTAGCCCCCACAACCCCTTCCGGTCAACTGGCCAGTTGCCCCCGCCGCCCGGTCGGGAGAAATTGAGCCATGTCCAACGAGCCCGTCCCGCTCCGCCGCTTCAGCGAGGCGGACACCGACGCCATCCTCCGGCGGACCGCCGAGCTGGCTTCCGGAGGTGAGGCCGTCAGCCAGTCCCGGGGACTCACGGTCGACGAGATGGAGGCGCTCGCCCGCGAGGCCGGACTCTCCCCCGAGCTGGTCCGCCGGGCGGCCCGCGAGGTCTCCCTCCGGAGCAGCCTGCAACCGTCGCCCTGGACCGGCGGGCCGCGCCGGGTCGGGCTCGAACGGGTGATTCCCGGCGAACTGAGCGAGGCGGCGTGGGAGGCGATCGTGGGGGAGGTCCAGCGGAGCCTCGGCATGCCGGGCTTCGTCTCCAAGGTCGGGCGCAACCGGACCTGGTCGGCCCTCTCCCAGACCGGGAACGCCGGCACCCAGCGGCATGTGACGGTCACGGCCACGGTGCACGACGGCAACACGGTGCTCAGGGTAGACGAGCCGCTCAACAAGCTGGCGGCGGCACTCTTCGGGGGGCTGGTCGGCGGGCTCGGCGGAGGCGGCACCGGCATCTGGTTCGGGATCGGCATGGGAGTGTTCCACTCACCCTTGGCCGCCATCCTCAGCACCCTCGCCGCCGTCTCCGGCAGTTATGCCCTCGGGCGCGTCTTCTTCAAGAAGGCCGCGGCCCGACGGGTGGCGGAACTCGACGATTTGCTCGAACGGCTCAGCACGGCTGCGACCGAACAGGGTACCTGAAACAGCCGACGCCTCACCGGCACCCCGAGTCACCAGGCCAGAGGATCCGATGCAGACCCCCGCCCGCGCCCACCACTTCTGGCCCATCGCCGCCGCGGTCTTCCTGACCGACTGCGCCACGAAGACGGTGGCCGAGCGCAACCTCGCGCCGGAGCATGTCCCCCACCCCGTCGTCGGTGAGCTGATCCGCTTCACCCTGGTGTACAACCGGGGCTCGGCGATGAGCCTCCTCACCGGACCCTTCGCGGGCTATCTGCTGAGCCTCGCCGCCGCCACGGCGCTGGTGGTGCTGTGGCTCTGGTACCGGCGCTCGGGACCGTCGGCGGGATGGCAGGTCACGGCCATCGCGCTGGTGTGGGGCGGCGCGGCGGGCAACCTGTGGGACCGGCTGCGGATGTCGCGCGGCGTGGTGGACTTTATCGACGTCGGGGTGGGCGGCACGCGCTTCTGGGTCTTCAACGTGGCCGATGCGGCGATCACCGTCGGTGCGATCGCACTCGCCATCATCCTGTCCCGGCCGGCGCCCCAGTCGAGTCCCAGCTAGCTCACTCGCGTTCCCATCGGGGGTCCCCCGTTGCTCCCGGCATTCGCGCTCCTCGCCCTGCTGTCGACCGCCGCATCCAGGGATGCGGGGACTCTGCGTCAGGCAACCTGCTGCACCGTCACCTTCCGGCTGACCGTGCCGCAGGGAACCGGCGTCGTCTATCTCACCGGCAGTCTGCCTCAGCTCGGCCCCTGGCGGGTGGATGGCCTCGCGCTCGCGGGTGAGGGACGAGAGCGCCACGCCGACGTCATCGTGCCCCCCGGCACCGCCATCGAATACAAGTTCACCCTCGGCTCGTGGGACCGGGTCGAACTCGGCTATGCCGGTGCGGTCATGCCGAGCCACACCCTGCGCGTCGATCACGACACCGTCGTGGTCCACGAGATCGCCAGCTTCAGCCGCGACCCGAAGGCGTACATCGCCGACTGGCAGGGATCGGGCGTCCAGGGCCGGCTGGTCTACTGGACCGACGTCCATTCCGCCTATCTGGCGCGGAGCCGGCCTGTCGAAATCTGGCTCCCCCCCGGCTACGACGAGCATCCGGCGGCGCGCTATCCCGTCCTCTACATGCAGGACGGCCAGAATCTCTTCGATCCCCGGACGGCCAACGAGGGCGTGGACTGGGGCGTGGACGAAGCGGTCGGACGCCTGGTGGCCAGCGGTACGATCCCGCCGATCATCGTGGTCGGCATCTGGAACACGGCGGATCGCTTCGCCGAGTACTCCCCCTGGCATCGCGCACCCGAGTATGCCCGCTTCCTGATCGAGGAGCTGTTGCCCAGGGTGAATGCGGCCTTCCGGACCAAGACCGGCCCCGCGAACACGGCAGTGATGGGATCCTCGATGGGCGGCCTGGTGTCGTTCTATCTGGTCACGCACCACCCCGAGGTGTTCGGTGCGTGCGGCTGTCTCTCGAGCCACTTCCCGCTCTCGGAGGCGTTCATCGCGCAGGTTCTGCACGACACGGCCGCGCCGGCACACCCCGATACGACTCCCTACATCATTCGCGACCTCGCGGCCGGACTGCGGGCGCCCGCCGGCGCGCGCTACTGGTTTGATTACGGCAGCATCGGCCTCGACTCCACCTACGGCCCCACCCACGCGGCGGTGCAGGCCTGGCTGCTCGCCCAGGGCCGCCGCGAAGGCCGCGATTTCGTGGTCCGTCCCTATCCTGGCACCTCACACAGCGAATCGGCCTGGCGCGCGCGCCTCGAGGATCCGCTGACTTTCCTCTTCGGCGGGAGTTCCCCGTGAACCTCTCTCGATGTGTCGTCCTGGTTCTTCTCACGGCGTGCTCCGGACGCGCGCCCACCGGCAACAAGACCCCGGTCAACCTCGCCGTCCCCGCCTGGTCGAAGGACGTCGTGTGGTACCAGATCTTCGTGGAGCGCTTCCGCAATGGCGATCCGAAGAACGATCCGACTGCGCACGACATCGAGAGCTACAGTCCGGCCGGGCTTCCCGCCGGATGGGCCCCGACCCCATGGACCTGGGACTGGTATCGCCAGGAACCGTGGGCCAAGGCGACCGGCAAGGACTTCTACGGAACGGTCCAGGCGAGGCGCTACGGCGGTGATCTGCAGGGGGTGCTCGATCGGCTCGACTACCTCCAGGACCTCGGCGTCACGGCGCTGTTCCTCAACCCCATCAACGACGCGCCGTCGCTGCACAAGTACGACGCCCGGAACTACACGCACGTCGATCGCAACTTCGGCCCCAACCCGCTGGGCGACGAGGCGATCATGGCGGCGGAGGATCCCGCCGATCCCGCCACGTGGAAGTGGACCTCGGCCGACAGCCTCTTTCTGAAGCTGGTGCACGAGGTCCACCGCCGAGGCATGCGGATCATCATGGATTACTCGTGGAACCACACGGGAACCAGCTTCTGGGCATGGCGCGACCTGCTCGCCAAGCAGCGGCAGTCGAAGTTCGCCGACTGGTACGAGGTCGAACGGTTCGACGACCCCGCCACGCCTGACACCAACGAGTTTTCCTACAAGGGCTGGGCCGGGGCGAAGTCGCTGCCGGAATGGAAGAAGGTCGGCCGGCCGGCGGGGCAGACGAAGGGCGCCATCGAAGGCAACCTCATGCCCGGGGTGAAGGATCATGTCTTCGCGGTCACCCGGCGCTGGCTCGATCCCAACGGCGATGGCGACCCCTCCGACGGCATCGACGGCTTCCGTCTCGACGTCGCCGATGTCGTGCCGCTCGGCTTCTGGCGCGACTACCGCCGCTATGTGCGGGGGATCAACTCCGAGGCGTATCTGGTCGGTGAGATCTGGTGGGAGCAATGGCCGGACAAGATGTACGACCCCGCGCCGTGGGTCGTCGACAGCGTCTTCGACGCGGTCATGCACTATCAGTGGTTCACGCCAACCCGGCGCTTCTTCGCGGGGGCTCCCCCCGCCCTCACCGCCTCCGGCTATGCCGCCGCCCTCGATTCGCTGGGAACGGGGATCGGCGTCGCGCACCAGCAGGCGATGATGAACCTGACCGCGAGCCACGACACACCGCGCTTCAGCACCTCGATCTACAATCCCGGCAAGGAGAAGTACCACGCCAATCCGCGCGAGGATCCCGCCTACAAGATCGACCGGCCCGACGAACGCACCCGGAAGATCGAGGAGATGATCCTGGTGCAGCAGTTCACCTACATCGGCGCGCCGCACATCTGGAACGGCGACGAGGTCGGCATGTGGGGTGCGGATGACCCCGACGAACGAAAGCCCGTCGTCTGGAGCGACCTCCGCTACGACGACGAGACCACTCACCCGTACGGACGGCCTCGGCGCCGCGACCGGGTGGTGCCTGACACGAATCAGTTCCGGATCGACCAGGCGCTGATCGCGCTCCGGAAGGCTCACCTCCGGCTGTTCGCCGATGGGAGCCTGGAGTGGCTGGTCACCGACGACGCGAGATCGCTCCTCGCCTACGCCCGGCTCCTCGGAACTGAACGGGCCATCGTGGCCTTCAACAACTCCGACCGGCCGCAGGAGATCTCGGTCGCGGCGGAGGGCAGCTATCGGCAGGCCTATCCCGCGGGCGAGGTCGTCAGCGCCGTCGCGGGCAAGCTATCGACGAAACTGCCGCCGCGGACGGCGCGGGTATGGGTCCGGGAGTAACCGGGTGTCCACTTGCAGCAACTGGACGGGCCGCGGGTGGTGTAAGGCAGCGGCCCCCTTCCCCACGAATCAGCGTGCGACCGGTGCCTCACTCAGCAGGACCAGCGGGGCTCCACCCTTCAGGGTCACCGCGCCCTTTGCCACCGTGCCCTTCTCTCCCGAGTAGCTGTCGACCAGCGGCGTCCCGTCGGGGAATACCCCGAAGACCGGGATCGTCCGGGCGCCGCTTCCCTGGTCCATCGCGACGAGCACCCGGTCGTGGATGCCATCCGTGTCGAGGATACGACTGAAGATGTAGGGCGAGGCCTGCAGCGTGTGATGCTCGCCCGCGCCGATGGCGGGGTGGGCGTGGCGAAACCGGCCGAGCTTCCGCCAGTGGGCGAGTGTCGCGGCGGTGGCGCTGCCGGGCTTGAGCGCACTCCAGTTCATCAGCGAGCGGAGATTGGCATCCCCTTCCGCTCCCTCCACCTTCAGGAGCCGGGCCGTCTCGTCGCCATAGTAGATCTGGGCTCCCCCAGGCGCGAGGAGCAGCTTCGTCCCGGCGCCGAGCGGATCCTTCCGCTCCCCGTCGTAGGGGGAGCCGTCATCGTGCGAGCTCACATAGTTGAGGAGCGCCACGCCGTCGAGCGGTCCTCCGTGCAGCGAGGCCGAGTAGCGTGTGAAGACGCTGTCGAGCGGTCCCGCGACGTCGCCCTTGAAGCTGAAGTTGATGAGGGCGTCGTACCCGTTCGCGAAGTAGTCCACCTTCCGGTCGCCGAAGTCGTAGGTGCGTCCCTGCCAGGGGCCGTAACCGTACACCTCACCGACCATGTAGAAGGGGAGGCTGTCGAGCGCCTGGCCGGGGTGGGCGGCCTTCCAGTCGGCATAGGCGCGATCGGCCTCGAGTTTGAGCTCCGCCGCGACGGACGGGGCGAAGTGCTTCGCGGTGTCCATCCGGTAGCCGTCGAAGCCGAATTCACGGACCCAGTCGGTGAGCCACTTGATGAAGTAGTAGCGCGGCGCGCGCGGATAGCCGGTGCGGTGGAAGAAGCTGTCGAGCGACGCCCGCTCCGCCTCGAGCCGCCCCTCCTGGCGCCACCTGTCGGTGAGCGCGGCGGGAAGCTCCACTGGCTCGTCGTGATCGGTGAGAATGTCCGGCAGTGTCGGGACCAGGGTGCAGGCGGTCGCCGTCGCGTAGTCCTTGTAGCTGCAGTTCGGGCTGGTGCGCACCCAGTCCGTGGGCCACGCAGGGTCAACCGACGTGGGTGAGCCGACATGGTTGATGACCGCATCCATGAGCACGCGGATCCCGTGGCGGTGCGCTGCGTCCACCAGCGCGTGCAGCTCCTCCCGGGTGCCGAAGGCGGGATCGACCGCGGTCCAGTCGCGGGCCCAGTAGCCGTGATAGCCGTAGGTCCTGCCGGTGCCCTCGTCGACGGCACCGTGGATCTGCTCCACGAACGGCGTCATCCAGATCGCGTCGACGCCGAGGCTGTCGAAGTACCCCGCCTCGATCCGGGCGCGCACGCCCGCCAGGTCGCCGCCCTCGAAGTTCCGCAGCAGGGCGCCATCGTGGGCGCGGCCCAGCGCATGGTCGTTGGTGCTGTCGCCGTTGGCGAACCGGTCAAGCAGAAGGAAATAGACCGTCGCGCCGTTCCAGAAGCGGGCAAGCGCGGGTGTGGCCGCCGGCACGGCCACGGTGTGCTCCTGCGCCGCCTTGGGCGCGCGGGGGGCGCACGCGGCGAGAAGGAGTGCCCCGGTCCCGATCAGACCGCGGGCGGAAAGCCTGGGTGCCATGTGGTCGCGTCCCTGTCGTCCCGGTCTTCGACCCGGAGCGTGAGTGCCGCCGCGAGGAGCAGCGAGGCGCCGCCGATCGCGAGCGCGTAGATGGCCTGACCGCCGAAGAAGTGCCCGACGAAGAAACCCAGCACCGCGGCGGCGATGATCTGGGGAATGACGATGAAGAAATTGAACACGCCCATGTAGTAGCCCATCTTCGACGGCGGCAGCGACCCGGTCAGGATCGCGTAGGGCATCGCGAGGATGCTTGCCCAGGCGATGCCCACGCCGACCATCGACCCCAGCAGGAAGCGGGGGTCCTTGAGCAGGATGATCGACAGGAGCCCGGCGGCACCGCAGGCGAGACAGATCGCGTGGGCGATCTTGCGACTGGTCTTGCGGGCCAGCACCGGGATCAGGAAGGCGACCACCGCGGCGACGCCGTTGTAGGCCCCGAAGCCGACCCCGACCCAGTTCGCCCCCTCATTGTAGAGCGCGGAGCTGGTGTCCGTGGTGCCGTAGAGGTGGCTGGTGACCGCGGGCGTGGTGTAGATCCACATCGCGAACAGCGCGAACCAGGAGAAGAACTGGACCGAGGCCAGCTGCTTCATGGTGCGCGGCATGTCCTGGAAGTCGTTCAGGATGGTGACGAACCCGTTGTCGTAGCTGCCGCTCTTCTGCATGAAGCCGCTCAGCACCAGCAGGAGGCCGACGACGGCGAGACCGGCGGAGAGGATCATGACCTGGTAGATCGCCTGACTGGCGAGCCATCCGCTGAACAGCGCGCCAATCGCGAAGACGATCCAGCCGAGACGAATCTGGCGGCTGCCGTTCTCGGCGAACTCCGCCGCGCTGCGCCGCTCCCGCATCGCGACCTCGCGGACCTGGTTCTCGGAGAAGGCGGCCATCTCCTCCGGCGAATACTCCTTGGAGCGGAGCACGGTCCAGAGCACCGCGGCGAAGAACACCGCCGCCCCGAAGATGAACGAGAAGCGCACCGAATCCGGGATGATGTGCGGTGGGGCCTCGTTGCTCACGCCGAACTTGTTGGTGAGCAGCCAGGGAAGGACGGAGGCGGCCACCGCGCCGGTTCCGATGAGGAAGCTCTGCATGGCGAAGCCGGTGGTGCGCTGCTCGGAGGGGAGATTGTCCCCCACGAAGGCACGGAACGGCTCCATCGAGATGTTGATCGAGGCGTCCATGATCCAGAGCATCCCCGCGGCCACCCAGAGCGTCGCGGAGTTCGGCATCGCGAGGAGCGCGAGCGAGGCGAGGATCGCGCCACCGAGGAAGTAGGGCCGGCGCCGCCCGAGGCGGTTCCAGGTGCGATCGCTGAAATACCCGACGATCGGCTGGATCACGAGCCCGGTGACTGGCGCGGCGATCCAGAGGATGGGGATGTTCTCCACCTTGGCGCCGAGGGTCTCGAAGATCCGGCTGACGTTCGCGTTCTGCAGCGCGAAGCCGATCTGGATCCCGAGGAAGCCGAAGCTCATGTTCCAGATTTCCCAGAACGAGAGCCGCGGCTTGGAGTGCGCGGCGGTGACGGCGGGAGCGGTGGTGGCGTGCGCGGCCATGAAGAACCTGGGGCGTCGGGGAAACCGGGTGCGTGGTGCCTAGTGCCTAGTGCTTAGTGCGCAGCATTGCGGGTCGCATGCAACTGCCGGAGCAGCGCGTCGATTTCGGGATCGGCGTAGATCTCCTCGAGCAGGCGCCGCATCGGCCGCTGCCAATTGGGCCGCAGCGAGGAGGGCGTGCCCGGGAGATTGACCGCGACCTCTTCCAGCCAGAGGTCCTCGAGCCACGGCACCACGAGCGGACTGTCGGACCGGGCGAGCCAGGTGAGCAGCGCCGCGAAGAAGACCTTTCGGTCCTCGGCGTGAACGCCGAGGGTGTCCGCCAGCCAGCCGATGGCGCGGACCCGCTCGTCGATCGCGGCCGGCGCCGCCCGTTCCGCCAGCATCCCGTAGTGGACACGGTCCTTGATGTCGTTCCCGGCGAGCCAGCCCGCGAAGGTCGGTGTGTCATGCGTCCCGACCAGCGCCATGTCCGCCGACGTCGGGGGCGTGACATTGGGACCACCCGAGGCCTGGAACATCGCGAGGTACATCCCCCAGATGCGATGCCGCGGCAGCGCCTCGAAGATCTCGGGGGGTACGGTGCCGAGGTTCTCGCCGACGACCTCGCAGCGATACCGGTTCGATTCGAGCGAGAGAATCGCGAACAGCTCATCGGCCGGATAGGTGACATAGGTACCCTGGTGCAGGCCCATGCCGTGCGGGATCCAGTAGAGCCGGGTCCATGCCATGATATGATCGACACGGAGCACCCCCGCGAGACTCGCCTGATGCGCGATGGACGCCGCGAGATAGCGGTGCCCTTCCCGGCGGGAGAGCCCGGGGTGCACGGGCGAGAAGCCCCAGTCCTGACCACCCGGGAACCCGGCGTCGGGCGGCGCACCGACCGACATCCCGGCGACGAACAGATCCTGTCGGGACCAGGTGTCGTAGCCGTCGGAATGACTGCCGACGGCGAGATCGAGGCCCAGCCGGAATCCTCCCCCGTCGAGATGCTGCCGCAGCTCCTGCAGCTGGCGGCGCACCATCGTCTGCGCCACGAGGTGGAAGCGCTCCTCGTCCGGGTCCACATGCTCGGGAGCGAGCGTGCCGCCCTGCGCGGCCGCCGGCCACTCGCGCCAGTTCCTGCCTAACTTCACCTGCGCGCCGCGGAAGCGGGCGTAGCGCAGCAGCTCCTCATCGAGTTCCGCGGGATCCGGCGCCGGCCGGCCGGCGAGCGCCGCACGCACCTCGGCCTCGGCGGCGCTCACATCAAGGCGCGCAGGGGCCGGCACGGGGTGATGCGCCTCGCCGAGATCGAGAATCAGCTCCGACCAGAAGAGCCGACTGACCGGCGAGTAGGGACTCGGCTCCGGCCAGGGCGAGTTGAAGGTGGGCAGCAGCGGCAGGGCGGTCACCAGATCGCCGCCGCGTTCGCGGACCCACTCGCAGAGGGTGCGCAGATCGCGCAAGTCGCCGACCGAGCGGCTGCGTGCGGACCGGAGTGCGGCGAGATGCGTCCCCACCCCCCAGCTCCGGTGCGTCCCGGGCCGCCGCCAGGCGTGCACCGGGGTCGCAATCACCGTGGCGCTGTCCTGCCGGCCTGCCGCCTCCACCGTCAGGCGGTGATAGCCAAGCGGCAGGGGAGCCGTCAGGCGGACCGAGCGGTCCACACATTCGACGCCGGCCTGTCCCCCCTGCTCGAGGTGCAGTTCCGCACGAGGCTTCCCGCGGCCCGCGACTGGCACGGGGGCGAAGACGCCGTCCCACGCCACGATGACGGGGGGAATCAGTCCCCCCCCGCGCCCAGCGCGGACGGCGCGCAGCGCTTCCGTCGCGTCGGCGACGGTGCTGACCGGCGCACCGACGGCGGTACAGACGCGGAGCAGCGTTTCGGGACCGACGACGACCTTGCGGCCGAGTCCGTCGGTGTAGCGGGTGGCGACCCCCATCGCACGGGCCAGCGCGCGAAGGGGTGTCAGTTCTTTTGTGGGTGTGCTCATCGTGCGGGTCGGATGCGAATGGCCTGACCGCCACCGGGCGCCAGCAGGAGGCGCAACCGGGTCGCCGACGTCACGGGGCGACGGGTGATGGTGACGGGCAGCGGATTGGTCAGCCAGTCGGCCTTCGGGCCGTCGGCGTAGATCTCGGCGATGTAGCGCTTGCCGGGCGAGAGGAACGAGAGCGGGACGTCGAGCGTACGGGGCTCCTCGTCGGTGATCGCGCCGATGAACCAGTTCTGGCCGCCGCGCTCGCGCCGCGCCACCGCCACGTAATCCCCGATGCGGGCATCGAGGACGCGGGTGGTGTCCCAGTCGACCGCCACATCCTTGATGAACTGGAAGGCGGGCTGGTGCTCGTAGTTCTCGGGGAGATCGGCCGCCATCTGGAGCGGCGAGTACAGCACGACGTAGAGCGCGAGCTGCTTGGCCAGTGTGGTGCGCACCCGGGGCTGGTCAGGGCGCTGGGCCGTCCCGGTGCTCCGGTCCCGCAGGATGTCGAAGATGCCGGGCGTGTAGTCCATCGGCCCGGCGAGCAGGCGGGTGAAGAAGAGGATCGTCTCATGCTCCGGCGGATTGCCGCCGTCGCCGCTCCAGGCGTTGTACTCCTGCCCGCGCGACCCTTCCCGGCTCATCATGTTCGGCCAGGTGCGGCGTTCGCCGGTGTCGTGAAGCGGCTCGTGCACATCCACCATGATGCCGTCGCGTGCCGCTGTCTCGATGACACGGCGGTAGTGCCGCACCATGATCTGCGACCAGTGCGAATGCCCGCCCGCGATGGTATCGGTCACGTAGCCCGTCTTGATCGCGTCGAGCCCAAGCGAGCGGTAGAGCGCAAAGGCGGAGTCGAGCTGCCGCTCGTAGTTCTCGATCCCGCCCGACGTCTCGTTGTGGACGATGAGGCGCACCCCATGCTGCTTCGCGTAGGCGGCGACGGCCGGGAGATCGTAGTCGGGATAGGCCTGGGTGAAGGAGAAGGCGTCGCGGTTCTTGATCCAGTCGCCGTCCCAGCCGGTGTTCCAGCCCTCGACGAGGACGCCCCCGAAGCCGTTGGCCGCCGCAAAGTCGATGTAGCGTTTGGTATTCTCGGTCGTGGCGCCGTGCAGCGGACCGGACGACCAGGTCATCTTGCCGATATGCATCCCCCACCAGATGCCGACGTACTTCATCGGGTGAATCCAGTCGGTGCTGGCGAGCTGATTCGGCGGATTGAGATTGAGGCCGAGGAGCGAGGGGGCGAGCTGGGTGACCCGATCGGCGATCTGGATGGTGCGCCATGGGGTCTTGAACGGGGTCTGGCCCCGGACGGCGATGCCGTCGCCCATCAGCGCGAGTTCGGCCCGCAGGGTCCGGCACTCGATGCAGGAGCCCTGCAGGTTCATGCGGGCGTAGTCCTCGAGGTCGGCCTCGTGGATCACGAGATAGGTGTGACCGTCCTGGGTCTCCATCGTGAGCGGGGTCTGCACATGCTGGAGCAGGCTCATCGGTCCGGAGGAGTACAGCATCTCGGAGCGATCCATGCGGGGCCGGTCCGAGGGAATCGACCAGGCGCGCGCGTTGTCGGCGAGCGCGAACTCGGTGAGCTCTCCCGTCATCGCGAAGGCGCCGAGTCCCGGCTGCGCGGGGACCTCGTAGCGGAACCCCACGCCGTCGTCGAAGGCCCGCACGCGCAGGGTGAACCGCCGGGCCGGGGCTGCCGTCTCCTCCACCGAGACCGCCAGTTCGTTGTGGTGGTCGCGGACCCGGGCGACCTCGCCCCAGGGCTGCGTCCACCACTCGTCGTGGGACTGCCGAGTTGCATCGGTGATGCGAAGGCCGTCACGCAGCGCGGGCGCGCCCTTGAACTCGAAGCCCAGCGCGGAGGGCAGCAGGAGGGGGCGCCCATCGCGGGCGAGAGCGTACGTAAGGCGACCCTCGGTCACCTGGACCGTGACGACGGTTCGGCCGTCCGGGGAGGCGACGCTGACCTGGCCCCGCAGCGGGGTGGCAGCGAGCGCGACCGCGGCGAGGCCGGCGACGAGCACGCCGGAAAGGCGGCGCATGAAGAATTCCTTGTGTTTGGAATCGGGTCCAGCGGTGCGTGACCTCCGGCCGCGTTGCCGAGGGTCGAAATTGCTGTCACACACAAGGTACGACCCCCGCGGCCCTCTGGCCAGCGGACCTTGCGCGATAGGACCGCGTGACCGAACATACCCGGGGCTCCACGCACCACCGGCGCGACCAGGGCCGGGCGGAGCCCCCCGTCCCGACCCATCCTTCCTTTCCGTTTCCCGGGAACTCCGACTGTGCATCAGATCCAGCTCGGCGCGATCGACTACGCAATCCTGATCGTCTACTTCGTGTTTGTCCTCGGCATCGGCTGGGTGCTGCGCCACGGCGTGAAGAGCAGCGAGGACTTCTTCCTGTCGGGGCGGTCGATTCCCACCTGGATCGCGGGGCTCGCGTTTCTCTCCGCCAATCTGGGTGCGCAGGAAGTGATCGGGATGGCGGCCTCGGGCGCCAAGTACGGCATGATGACCAGTCACTTCTACTGGGTCGGCGCCATTCCCGCGATGGTCTTCGTGGGCGTCTTCATGATGCCGTTCTACTACGGCTCGCGCGCCCGGTCGGTGCCGGAGTACCTCCGGCTCCGCTTCGACGAGAAGACCCGCGGCTTGAACGCCATCACGTTCGCGACCATGACGGTGCTCTCTTCGGGCATCTCGATGTACGCGCTGGCCAAGCTGCTCGAGCTGGTGCTCGGCTGGAACTTCCACACCAGCGTCATTCTTTCCGCGATCATCGTCCTGGTCTACATCTTCCTCGGCGGGCTGACGTCCGCGATCTACAACGAGGTGCTGCAGTTCTTCCTGATCGTGCTCGGCTTCCTGCCGCTGGTGCTCCTCGGGCTCAAGGATGTGGGCGGCTGGACGGGTCTCAAGCAGAAGCTCGAGCCGGTCGCGACCGGCGCCGGGTACGACGCGGGCGCATGGTCCCACTCGTGGACCCACCTCGGTTCGGCGAGCGCGAATCCGATGGGGGTCGAGTGGTTCGGCATGGTGATGGGCCTCGGCTTCGTGCTTTCGTTCGGCTACTGGTGCACCGACTTCCTCGTCATCCAGCGCGCCATGGCAGCGGAGTCGATGTCCTCCGCCCGGCGCACCCCGCTGGTCGCCGCGATCCCCAAGATGCTCTTCCCTGCCCTGGTGATCCTGCCCGGGATGATCGCGATCGCGCTGCACAACTCCCGCGGCAGCCTGCTGCCCCTCGGCAGTGATGGACTGCCGAACTACAACCTCGCCGTGCCGGTCCTGCTCGCCCATTACCTGCCGTCCGGTCTCCTCGGCCTCGGGCTCACTGCGCTGATGGCCTCGTTCATGTCGGGCATGGCGGGCAACGTGACCGCCTTCAACGCGGTGTGGACCTACGACATCTACCAGTCGTACATCCGGCCGGGGCAGACCGACAAGCACTACCTGCACATGGGCCACGTGGCGACGGTGTTCGGGATCGTGCTCAGCGTCGGGGCGGCATACGCCACGACGCGCTTCAACAACATCATGGACATGCTGCAGCTGGTGTTCGCGTTCGTGAATGCGCCGCTCTTCGCCACGTTCCTGCTCGGCATGTTCTGGCGCCGCACGACCGGGCATGGCGCCTTCTTCGGCCTGCTCACCGGCACGCTGGCGGCGGCGGCCCACCACGGGCTCACCCTTCCGCATGGCGGCGTTCCGGGCCTCAAGGGCGGCTTCCTCGGCAGCGTCGTGCACACCTACCCGAGCGAGATGGCGCAGAACTTCTGGACGGCCATCGTGGCCTGGAGCGTCTGCTTCCTGGCGACGATCGTGATCTCGCTCGCGACCCGGCGCAACAAGACCGACGAGGAGCTCACCGGACTCGTCTACTCGCTCACGCCACGGATCTCGGACGGCGAGCAGATCTGGTACCGCCGGCCCGCGACCCTCGGCGTCATCGTGCTGGGCCTCACGCTGGCCCTCAACATTCTCTTCTGGTGATCGCGACATGAATCTCGACCTGCGGCTCCCCATGGGGCTCATGTTCACGCTCTTCGGCGCCCTGCTGACGGGCTTCGGGGTGATCTCGGACAACGAGATCTACGCCAAGTCGCTGGGCATCAACGTGAACCTCTGGTGGGGCCTCGTACTGCTTACCTTCGGACTCCTGATGCTCGGGCTGGCGCTGCGTGCGAGCCGGGCCGCCCGCTGACGTCACCACACCGAGTCAGGCGCCTCGCGGCCGTGCCTTCCCTGGCGGCGTCGACGCGCCGGACCGGGCAACCATGTGAATGGAGGGGTGTGTGATCCACGGACTGCGGCGGTACCTCGTTCCGGGACTCCTGCTGGTGGCGGCGGCCTGCGCGCATCACAAGGCCGATCCCGACACCGAGCCCGCGCCAGCGGATCTTCCACCGGTCAGGGTGGAGGTGCGGAACAAGTACTCGCTGCCGATGGAGATTTACGTGACGGGAGGCGGGTCCAACCAGCGGCTCGGAACGGTCTATCCCGGAACCGTCACGGCGTACGTGCTCCCGCAGAACATCGTGGGGAACGGATCGGCTGAGCTCGAGGCCCACCCCACCGGCAACACCCGCGACGTGGCGCGCTCCGGCCCCCTGCTGCTCGCCCCCGGGGCGGTCGTGGATTTCGTGATCGGCGTCCAGCTCTTCGCGAGCACCGCGACTATCCGCCCCTAGCGCGTTCGTTCACTCCCCCCGCAGCTCCGACGCCGCCGGCAGCACATTGCCGGCGTCGTCGAACAGGGAGAGCGACCCTCCCCCCCAGATGTAGACGCCGGGGACCGACACCGCCTCCGGATACCACCAGACCACTCCCGCACCATGTCCCCCCGGCACCGCGGCGACGGCATCGCGCACGTCCCGGAGGAAGCCCGCCTGGCCTCGTGACGAGACGGGCCAGCTCATCCAGGTTCGGTTCGTGGCGATCGCCTCCCAGCCGCCCGCGCGCCAGGGATAGGACGTTTCGACGACCATGACGTCGCGCCCGTAGCGCAGCGCCGTGGCCTGCAGATTCGTGCGCAGACTGGCGATCGCGCCGTGCCACCAGGGGTAGTAGCTCAAACCGATGAGGTCGTACGGCACGCCGTAGGCAGCCAGATGATCGAAGAACCAGGCGGTCCCGCCGACATCTCCACCGCCGGAGAACTGCAGCATGATGCGGACGCTGTCGCCCGGTGCGAGCGCGCCCTGCACGCCACGGATGCCGGCCTTGAGCAGCCGGGTGAAGCGGTCCCACTGGACCGACGAGTCGCCCGCACTGCTGAGCCTGCCGAGCGGCCAGAGCATCCCGCCATCGATCTCGTTGCCTATCTGGACGATATCGGGCAGCGCACCGGCGAGACGGAGCTGGGTGACGGCGCTATCGGTGTAGCTCTCGACCTGCTGCTCGAGCGCGGCCACGTCGACCGTGTCCCACCCCGCGGGAGTCACCTGGTGGCCGGGATCGGCCCAGGTGTCGGAGTAGTGGATGTCGAGAAGGAGTTTCGCGCCAGAGGCCCTCACCCGCGTCGCCATGCGGATGGTGTAGCCGAGATCGTTGACCTGCACCTCCTGGCCGCTGGGATGCACGAACAGTCGCAGCCGGAAGAGAGTGCTGCCATGCGCCCGGAGAATCGTGATGGCGTCCCCGGCGACACCGGCGTTCCGGAACACTCCCCCCGCCTGCTCGATGCGCTCCAGCGCGGAGATGTCGGCGCCCGCCAGCGGCACGGCAGCAGGGGAGTCCGAAGGGGCCGTGCTGCCGCACGCCGAGAGCAGTGCGAGCCCGACGACGATCGCGGCCGTCCTTCGGCCGGGCGTCACGGTGGCGTTCCAGTGCCGCGTCCGAACTCGAGTTGCAGCCATTCCAGCTCGACGCCGTAGTCCCCGGGCTTCACGCGGACACCCGGTTCAGGTCTCAGGGACAGTTGCAGGCGCTCCACATGTTCGAGCCGGGGATGGTCGCCAGCCCCGCCCCGCCCCGCGGCCGGCCCGACCGAGTAGTTCCATTCGCCTGGGAACCCCTCAGGGAGCAGCACACCACGACCAGGCGCGAAGGTCGCGAGGGGCAGTGACACCTCGCTCCAGTCAGGACCGAGCGCCATCGCGGCACTCCACGTAGTGCCGTCGTCCTCCATGAGCGTGATGTGCAGGAGCTGGTGTGCGCCGAGGCCGCGTGCCAGGAGGTGCACTGCCTCGGCACCGGTGACGGTCTCCTGTCGTGCCCGCACCCGATCCCTCACGACGAGCGAGGCGGTGTAGTCGGGAGGACTCCATCCCGCCTCCGTGACCGGCAGCTCGAGGTGGAAGACCGGCTTTCCGGTCCCGTCCGACAGTCCCATCCGGAAGAGTCCCTGGCGGCCGGCGTCGCCGATCCGCGTGAATGCAAGATGCGCGGCATCGGTGGACGCGTCGAAGAGGCGTAGCGGCGTCGCGGGGCCAACGACATCGAAGCTCCACGCCTCCGACCCGTAGTAGTTCCAGTCCCACGGCTGGTGCGGCAGACCCTCGGGGAAGGTCATGGCCTTCCCTCCCCGAAATACCGTGATCACGAACTGGTGCGGTCCCCGCTTGAGGTCTGATCCGGACACCGTCGCGGCGAACTCGTACCCACCCGTCGGCCGCATCGTAAGGCCGTGGAAGTAGTCGCCGGCGGTGAGACGGAAGAAGAGCTTCACCGAGTCGGGCGGCGTGGTGTCGACGACGCGGGCCCGAAACTCCGTCGTGCGTCCGCTCAGGTAGCTCGGCATCGTGAGCGGCACGACCGTGAGTGGCACCGTGTCGGCCGGCGGGGCGTGGAATTCGGTGAATCCGAGGTGCCCCAGTTTATGAGGTAGCGTGGCGGCATCCACGGCTCCGGACGCGCTCAGGACATAGACCCCCGGGCGCACCGTGAAGCGTCCGGACGCAGCGACTTCCGCGGCCGCATTGCCCGCGGCGATCGGCTGCACCGTGAACGACGGGCCAAGATCCGGGAGCGTGACCATCATCGGCCAGGGGCGGCTGATGGCGCGAGTCACCACCTTCTCGACGCTCATCAGTTCGAAGGGATCGCGCACCGGCACCGCGTCGGGATACACCTCGAGGCGCCAGAGGCCGGGGCGCACCCTGTCCAGGAAGTAGATCCCCTCCCCTTCGTACTGCACGATGGACGACGAGCCGTACCCCGCGATTCGCCTGAGCGCCGCCGGCTCGGGCGGCGTGGCCTTCGTCGATCCGGCATAGAGAAAGGCATCGCCGGCGACCAGTTCGCCGAGATTGTCGTCGGCAGAGATGTGGAAGTCCCCGAACCGGGTGTTCGCCGGATACTCCCCGTAGGACTTGCCTCTCGGCAGGCGATGCATCGCCTCGGCCGCGATGATCGCGCTCAGCGCCTTCCGGGGCGTGTAGACCAGATTCAGGTAGTGGGTCTGCCAGCCGAGATTCCGCGAGCCCGTCTGCAGCATGTCGTAGGCGAACATCGCGGCGAATTGCGTTCCCACCGTGCGGAAGGTGCGCGCCATGGCGGGGTAGAGCGTTCCGGTCCGGAGGTCGGGGGTGTCGAACTCGTACACGATGCGGGGCAGCCGGGCCAGGTCGGGGCGCAGCATGTCGGGGAAGCTGTCCACCGCGCGGAGGTAGTTGCCCTGCAGTTCGTGGCCCGAGTTGAGGCCGGAGGGATACCAGCCGAAGGTGAGGCCCTGGGCCTTCGAGCGGAGGATCGCTTCACCGATGCGGAAGTCCTGGCTCACGTTGTAGAAGATCAGCTTCCTGCAGCCGGTGCTCCGCACCGCGTCGGTCAGGGTGTTGATGTAGGCGATGGAGCCGGGGAGATCCTCGGGATGATGCCACGGCTCGTTGACGAGTTCGACGAAGAGGATCGCCGGCTCGTCCTTGAGTGCGACCCCGGTGTAGGGGTTCACATGGTTGAGGATCTGCTTCAGGTAGTTCACCTGCGCCGCGATCGCTGCGGCGTCGGTCCCCATCTTCCCCTTGCCGAAGTGGCGTCCGAAACCGGGGGCGGTCGTGTCCCCCTGCGCGTCCGGCCAGTTCGAGCCATAGAGCTGGATGGGGCTGAACAGCATGTAGATGCCCCGCTCCCGCGCCCGGGCGACCAGATAGTCCAGCAGGTCGAGGTGATCGTTGGCGACGAGGTTCCCCGCGCTGTCGGAGGATTCCCAGTCTCCCCAGAACGTCAGGCGGATGCCGTCCCAGCCGAGCCGGGCGAAGTGCGCCATGTCCTCGTCGATCATCCGCTTGCGATCGCCGTGCACGTACCCGGCCGCGCGATAGTCGGACGCCGTCGTGATCACGTAGTTCGCGCCGAAGAGGGTGACCTCGCCGCGATCATCGCGCCAGCGAACCACGCCCTCCTTGTCGAGGTAGACCGCGCGCGTGGCCGGCAGCGTGTCGGTACCAGCCTGCGCCGCGAGACCCCGCACCGACCCGGCACACAGCAACAGACCTGCCGCACCAACCAGCACGCGCCGCCGGTTCACCGGGAGCGCGCTCATGGTGCCGAAGCGCCCGGCACCACGGCGGGGCCGCGGCCGGCGACACTCTGCAGGATCACGCTCGCGGGCGGCAGACCATCGGCGGTGGCGGTCAGCCGGATGGTTCCGGCGCCGGCCGCCCGCAGGATGACGAGACCCCGTCCGTTGAACACCCGTCGCTGATCGGGACGATACGGCTCGAGGTCGCGCAGGTTCCCGTTGTCGGCGAGCAGCAGCGTGCCGCCGCTGATCGTGTAGCGCACCAGGTCGCTCGCTCCGGGGAGCGTGGTGCCGTTCGCATCGACGATCTCGACCTGGATATGCGCGACGTCGCTCGACGCGGTCGTGATCGTCCCGCGGTCAGGCGTAAGGCGGATCGCCGCCGCGGGCCCCGCGGTGTGTACCTCCGCCTCACAGGCGGGCGTACCATCGCGTCCCCGGCCCACCGCCTTGAGGACTCCGGGTTCGTACGGCACATCCCAGCTCAGATGCAGATCGTTCGTCGTCGCCCGGACCACTGGCCTGGCGTAGCTGTTCCACCCGCCCGAGGTCCCCTGCGCGGGGAACTCCATCCGCTTCTCACCCAGCGAGCGGCCGTTCAGGAAGAGCTCAACGCTGTTGCAGTTGGTGTACGCCAGCACCGGGATCACCTGACCCTCGCGCCCCGGCCAGTTCCAGTGGGGAAAGAGGTGCAGCACGGGCCGGTCGGTCCACAGGCTCTGGTAGAAGTAGAAGGCATCCTTGGGATAGCCGGTGATGTCCATCGCGCCGGAGGCGAAGCCCTTGAACGGCCAGGTGCTCTCGCCGAGATAGTCGAGGCCGGTCCACATGAAGTCGCCCACGAAGTAGTCGTGCAGCGTGACCCACTTCCACAGCCGCTCGGCCTGGGTCATCCCGCTGTTGTAGTTCGGGCGCACGACCGCTGGATCGTCGCCGAGCGAGTACTGTTCGTCGATGGACTGGAAGAGGGTGCCGCTCTCCGTCCCGATCATGCGCCACTCGGGATGATCGTGCCGGTCCTGCTCGGCGAAGAGCTCGCGGCGCTCGTGCCAGCGATCCACGTAGTTGTAGCCGACGATGTCCTCAGCATTCAGGAAGGCCAGCGTGGCCGGATGCCCCTCGGCGGCGATGTTGTCGTTGCCGGTCGTGACGGGACGGGTCGGGTCCTCACGGTGGAAGATCCCTACCAGCCGTGTGAGCACCTCCGCACCGTCGGGGGCGCCCTGCTCGCCGATCTCGTTGCCCGCGCTCCACAGCACGATCGAGGGATGGTTGCGGTCGCGATGCACAAAGTCGGTGACATCGCGCTCGGCCCACTCCGCGAAGTAGTTGTGATACCCCTCCGGCACCTTGCCGATGGTCCATTCGTCGAAGGCCTCCGCCATCACGAGCAGGCCGAGCCGATCGCAGAGCTCGAGAAATTCCGGCGCCGGCGGGTTGTGGGAGGTGCGAATCGCATTCACCCCCATCGCCTTGAGGAGCCGGAGCCGGCGTTCCCAGACCGCCTCGGGCACCGCGGCACCGAGCCCGCCCGCCTCGTGGTGGAGATTCATGCCGCGCATCTTGACCTGACGTCCGTTGAGCAGAAAGCCGCGGTCACGGTCATAGGCGATGCTGCGGATGCCGAACGTCGTGGTGACCGCGTCGACCGGACGCCCCTGCTCCAGCAGCTCGGTGCGGACCGCATACAGGCTGGGGGCGTCCACCGACCAGAGCCGCGGCGACTCGACCGAGAGCGTCTGATCGAGATGCACCTGCTTGTGCGGCGCGAGGGTGAACTGGGTCTCGGTGCGGGCGACTTCATTGCCGGCGCTGTCCGTCACGATGGAGCGCAGGATCCCGCTCCGCGCGGCCTCACGATCGTTCTCCACCCGGGTCCGTACCGCGACGACCGCTCCGGCCGAGTCGGCGCGCGGAGTCGTCACCGTGGTCCCCCAGTGTCCGACATGCAGGGGATCGACGACGGTCAGCCAGGTGTGCCGGTAGATGCCGCTGCCGGTATACCAGCGGGAGTTGGGCTGGCGGGAGTTGTCGACCCGCACCGCCACGACGTTGATGCCGGTGACGAGATGCGGGGTGATGTCGTAGGCGAAGCTGATGTACCCGTAGGGACGGTGACCGAGGTGGACGCCGTTGATCCAGACGTCGCTGTTCATGTAGACGCCGTCGAACTCGAGCCAGAGCTCGCGTCCGCGTGCGCCGGGCGGCAGCCGGAAGGCCTTCCGGTACCAGCCGGTGCCTCCCGGAAAGAAGCCGACGCCGCCCCCGCCCTTCGCCTCCTGGGTCGGGGTCCCCTCGATGCTCCAGTCGTGCGGCAGATCGAGCAGCCGCCAGGCGTGATCATCGAACGTCCGCTGATCGGCACCGGCGGGATCGCCGAGAGTGAAGCGCCACCCCGGGTCCATCGACAGATGCTGCCGCTGCGCGGCGGTGGGCCTCGCCCCGCCTCCGAGCAGCACGAGGGCGAGGAGGAGGGGCGACACGCAGCGGGACATGAGGTACTCCCGGATGATGGTCAGCTCCCCGGCTTCCGGAGCACCACGGCTCCATACGCCGGGAGGAGGACGGTCCTGCCCGCCAGCACGCGCTTCGACAGCAGATCGACGGCGCGATTGGCGTTGAAGCCGGTGACCGCCACGCGCACCGGTCGCGGCCTCGTGTTGACGAGGACGAGGAGCTGTCCGCGGCGGTAGGCGATCACGTCGTGCGGGGCACTGGTCTCGGCGCCGCGCAGTTCGCCGGTGAGCAGCTCGGGTTCGCGGAGCCCGAGTGCGAGCACCTTCTTGTAGAAGGCGCGGGCGGCGTCAGCGCCGGGCTGCTTCCAGTCGACGCTGTCCTTCACGAAGAGCCCGAGCTTCTGCGGGCTCTCGACTTCCTGGCCGTTGTAGAGCAGCGGCCGGCCGGGCAGCATCGTCATCGCCACGTAGGCGGCCCGTGCGCCAGCCGAGCCGCCGAAAATCGCCACCGGCGGATTGTCCCAGGCGGTCTCGTCGTGATTGGTCGTGAAGCGCATCCGCGCGCCGCCGGGCGGCATCGCCTGCATGTCCTCGAGTTCTCGGTCGACGAACTCGGATGCCGCCCCGCCCCGGAACACGGCCTTGAGGCGGCTATAGGAGTCCCAGGCGTACGTCAGGTCCACGCCGACCCGGTGCATCTGCAGGTCACCCCATTCGACGAGGATCATGATCGGCCGCGGCAGCGTCGCCCGGAGCGCCGGGACCGCCTCGCTCCAGAAGCGGTAGGGGATGAAGCCCGCCACGTCGAAGCGGAACCCGTCGATGTCATACTCCGTGAGCCAGAACCGCATCGCCGCGATCATCTCGCGCCGGAGAGCGGGGTTGCCGTAGTCGAGCTGGACCACGTCGGTCCAGTCGGTGAGCTTGCCGCTCGCGTCGCGGGGAACGCTCGGCGCGCCCTGCTCGTCGCGGAAGTAGTAGTCGGGATGGTCCTTGACCCAGGGATGGTCGGGCGAGGTGTGGTCCGGCACGAAGTCGAGGATGACCTTGAGCCCGCGGGCGTGGGCGGCGGCAACGAGCGCCTTGAAGTCCTCGGGCGTCCCGTACGCGGGATCGATGGCCCGGTAGTCCCGGAGCGCATAGGGTGACCCGAGCGGTCCCTTCCGGTTGATCACGCCGACCGGCTGGATGGGCATCAGCCAGATGGTATTCGCGCCAGAGGCCTGTATGCGGTCGAGTCCGGCCGTCAGGCCCCGGAGGTCGCCCTGCGGGGTGAAGTCGCGTACAAAGACCTCGTAGAGCGCGCTGCGGGCCACCCAGGAGGTATCTGGGGCCGTGAGACGGTCCGGGATCTGGGCCGGGACGGGAGAGGCGGCCCCGAGCGCCAGGCCGAGCCCCGCGGTGACCAGGCGATTCCGGAAGAGAGCGGAGACAGCGGGCATGACTTCCTCCAGGGGAGGGTCTACATCTTGGTCGAGGTATCGATCGCCACCGCCGAGCGCGGGGCGAGCTGCAGCTGGATCGCGCCGGTCGAGTCGACCATCAGCGTCGTCCCGACGCACGCGGCATTGCTCAGCCCGCCGGTCAGGAGATCGCAGTAGGTGCCTGGCGCCACCCCGGTCGGGATGGTCATCGCCACGGTGGTGTCCTGCCGGTTGATCGCCACGAAGCCCACGCTGCCGCGGGAGAAGGCGATCGCATTGTCACCGTCGTCCCACCAGTGATTCTGGTTCGAACCGGCGACGTGCCGGCGGAAGCGCACCATGTTGCGGATGGACGGGTCGCGGTGCTCGCACACCCACTGGCCGATCACCGCCGTCTCGAGGCTCGCGGCACAGGTCACGGGCAGCGTCCAGCCGTTGGCGTCCGACGGTGGCCCCGCCGAATTGCCGCCCGGGCAGTTGAACGCGAAGCTCGACAGGACGGAGGGGTAGCCGTACGGCTCCGCCAGCATCCAGACGTTGGCCAGGCGGAACACATCGCCGTCGCGGTAACTCAGGCCGCAGGAGTGCTGCGTGTCGTGATTCTGCAGGAAGGCGACGGCCTTGTCCGAGGGCATCATGCCCCAGGCGAGCGGCGAGAACTGGCTGCCGGTCGGACCGTTCGGATTGAGCTGCGAGATGTGCTGCCCGCCGATCTTGCGGAACTTGTCGCCGACACCGACGAAGGTGAACTCGGTGATGTCCGCCGCCCCGCCCGAGGCGTAGGCCTCTCCGAAATAGTCGTGCGCCGTCACCGCCTCGCCCGAGCCGCCCACCACCTCGAGGAAGTAGTACGGGATCGGCAGGGCCTCCGCGGTCATGGTGGAGTCCACGATCGCGAAGATCTGGTTGAGCTCCACCTGCTGGATGTGCTTCGCGGCGTCGATCCGGAATCCGGCCACGCCGATCCGCGCGAGGCTGATGAGATAGTCCGCGATCTTCTGCCGCACCGAGGGCAGCCCGGTGTTGAGATCCGGGAGCGACAGCAGTTCGCAGTCCTGCACGTTCGCCGCGCTCTGATAGTTGTTGACCGTGCAGGGCGTGTGAAAGTCGGCGGCGGTGTACAACCCCGGGTAGGAGTACTTGGTGTACGCGGTGCCGTTGCTGCCCACGCCCGGGCTCGGAAAGTTGGTCATGTGGTTGATGACGGCGTCGACGTAGATGCCGACGCCCACCGCCTTGCAGCGGTTCACCATGTCCACGAACTCGACATCCGTCCCTGACCGGCTGTGGGCGAGGCTGTAACTCACCGGCTGATACCGCTCGCTCCAGTCGTGACTCGGCGTGATGCTGTGTTCCTGCGGCGGCGAGACCTGGACCGCCGTGAACCCCGCCGGCCCGAGCACATTCTCGCACTCGGTCGCGATGTCCGCCCAGCGCCAGTCGAAGAGATGGACGAACACATCCCCGGCCGCCATGTGGCCGCTGGGGCGGTAGGTCGCGGGGAGGCTCGGACGTCCGGGGGGCGGTCCGCCTCCGCCGGTGGGGGGATTGTCGGTCGGGCTGCTGCACGCGGCCGAGAGGGCCGCGAGGGCGCCAAGGATCACCACGCGCCGCAAAGACGGCGTCCACCGCCTGAGGTAGGTCATGATAGAACCGCAGCCCCGCCGCCAGGACGGCGACGGAGCTGCGGGCCCTTACCAGGTGAAGTGTGCTCCCGACTCAGTAGCCGGTGTTCTGCGTCAGCTTCGGGTTGGCCGAGATTTCGGTGGCCGGAATCGGGTAGAGGTTGAGGTGCACGTCGGTCGCCGTCCCCGCCAGCACGTTCCCCTTCCATGCCCACAGATAGCTGCCACCGGTGAAGGTCCCGAACCGGATCAGGTCGGTCCGGCGGTGGGCCTCCCACAGCAGCTCGCGGCCCCGCTCGTCCTGCAGGAACTGCAGCGTGAGCTGGGGCGCGGTGATCGTGTTGTTGCCGGCGCCATACGCGCGATCCTGCAGCGCATTCACATAGGCCAGGGCCTGGACGAGGTTGGTCCCGGTGCGGACCGCCGCCTCGGCGTAGATCAGGTAGGCCTCACCCAGCCGGAACATCGGGAAGTCGGTGTCCACGAACTGGTTGTTGGAGCCCGGGGCGCCGGTCGACGTGATGTTCTGGAACTTCGGCGCCGCGATGCCGTTGGTGAAGTCGCCGATGTTGTTGATCGCGACCGTCTGTCCGCTGGTGTAGAAGAAGCCGCTGCGCGCATCACCGGCCGCGAACAGGTTGTACACCTCCGGGCGGAGACGAATGCCCCACCAGCAGCCGTCCAGACCATAGGCGGCATTGCTCATGGACGCACCACAGCTCGCGTGGGCGATGAAGTTCACGCCACCGTAGGACTGGGTGTGCTGGCCGTCCTGAATGACCGGGAAGATGATCTCCGGCGAGGTGTTGTTGTCCGCCAGGAAGACGTTCTGGTAGGTCGGATCCAGGCTGAACGGGCCGTTGATGGCCGACTGCGCCGCGGTCAGGGCTTCCGCGTAGTGCGGGGTGCCGGTGTAGACCTCGGCGTTGAGGTAGACGTTCGCCAGCAGCATGTCGAGGGCTTCCTTCGTGGCGCGCCCGTAGGTGCCCGGGCCGGCCGAGGGCAGATCCGCACGGATCGCCGTCAGTTCGCTCACGATGAAGTCATAGACCTCCTGCCGGGTGTTCTGGGCCGGCGGCGACGACTGGATGCTCGTCACGATCGGGATGTTGCCCCAGAGGTCGAGCCCGTGCCAGTAGCTGAGGGCGCGGAGGAAACGGGCCTCGGCGCGGTACTGCTGCACCGCGGTCTTCACCGAGGCGCTGACCTTGCGCTCGGAGAGCTTGGCATCGGTGGTCTGGCGGAGGAACTCGTTCGCCATCCCAATCTGGAAGTACACCCGGGAGAACATGCCCGCGACGAACCGGTTGGCCGATCCCCAGGTCGCCGTGTTCAGTTCGGGAAGACCCTGGTCACCCCAGCCGATGATCGCCTCATCCGTGGGCAGCTCCTGGACCTCCCAGTAGATGCGCAGGTAGGAGGAGAAGCCCTCGTCGGTGATGCTGGAGATGTCGCGATTGCCGGCCGGACCCTGCTGACCGGTCACCGCGAGACCCGCGTAGACCTTGGCCAGGAACTGCTGGTAGGCAGCCGGATTGTTGAAAATGTTGGCTTCACTGACCGTGCTCTGCGGCTCCACCGTGGTATCGGTGCAGCCGACCGTGCCGATACCCAGCAGGGCGACGGCGGTCGTGAGCGCATGGCGTATGCTGCGGTTCATGTGTCGGTTCCTTTTGAGGGGCTCAAGTCCATGGTCACTCGGTCAGAACCGGAGGCTCATGCCGCCGGTGAAGGTCCGCGAGCGAGGATAGATGTTGTTGTCGATCCCGTTCAGGCCCGCGGTCGGATCCACGCCACTGTAGCCGGTGATCGTGAACGCGTTCTGCACGGTGCCGAAGGCCCGGGCCTGCTGCCCACGGAGGTTGAACGAGTAGCCCACCGTGATGTTGTCCATCCGGAGGAACGACGCCTTCTCAACATAATAGTCCGAGAAGTACTGCGGCGTCTGGAACCCGGTCGTGAGCACCGAGGTGTGCAGGTTGAACGGCGAGCCCCGGGTGACTTCCGAGTAGGTGCCCAGGTTCGAGGCCACGTTGTTGTACACGTAGTTGCCCAGGTACGCCCGGAGGGTGAAGCCGAAGTCGAACTTGTTGTACACGAGGTAGGACGAGTGACCCAGGATCCACTTCGGGGCCGGGTCGTGGAACGGACGGAGGTCGTTCTGGTTGATGATGCCGTCGTTGTTCCGGTCGACATACATGGCCGTGTCGGTGGCCGCGTAGATCGGCTTGCCCTGCGCGTTGAGCTTGTGCTGATAGACCAGGAACGAGTTGATCGGCTGGCCGGGCATGAGCACCTGGATGGTGCTGCCGACGCCACCAGCGATGCCGCCGGTCAGGATCTGCTGGGCGCCACCGCCGAACGGGGTGATGGTCGTCAGCTTGTTGCTGTTATGGGCCGCGGTGAAGTCGGCGGTCCAGCTCAGGCCGTGCCGTCCACCCTCGAGCAGCCGGGCGCTCAGACTCATTTCGAGGCCCTTGTTCTGCATGCTGCCGATGTTCGTCGTCACGAAGTCGGCGAGGTTGGTGCCGGCCGCGGCGGGAACGTTGAAGATCAGGTCCGTGGTCTTCTTGCTGTACCAGTCGATGGCACCGGTGAAGCGCTGGTTCTTGAAGCCGTAGTCGAGGCCGATATCGAACGACTTGGTGGCCTCCCACTTGATGTTCGGGTCCACCGCGCTCGGACGGATGGTGGTCACGAAGCCATTGCCCATCCAGTACTGCGCCTGCGCGTCGCCCACCGTGTAGGTGGAGAACTGCAGGTAGTTGCCGAAGGCCTGGTTACCGGTCTTCGCCCAGGAGCCACGGAGCTTCAGGTCTGAAATCGACCCGATGTTCTTGAGGAACGACTCCTCGGAGATGCGCCACGCCACGGCCACGGAGGGGAAGGTGCCCCACGCGTTGTCCTTGCCGAACCGGGACGACCCGTCCCGCCGGATGGTGGCGTTGATGAGGTAGCGGTCCTTGATGTTGTAGTTCGCCCGGCCGAAGAACGAGATCAGCTTGCTCTCGTCGATGAACTGGGTGCTCTTGACGGTCTTGGCCGCGGGGATGGCCCCGATGCCGAGCAGGTCGGTGCTGAGGCTGTCCGCCGAGGTCGACGGGAATTCGGCATGCGACGTCGAATACGAGTAACCGCCGGTCACGTCGAGCGAGCCCGGGCCGATGTTGCGGGGCACCGCATACGACAGGTAGGACTCGAAGAGCTGGTTGAGCTGCGACGGGTTCTGCCGGTTGTAGTTGCCGTAATTGCCGTTCTTGATCTGGCCGTGCAGCGTGCTCGGGGAGAAGCTGACCCGCTCCGCCTTGCTCGCGTCGAAGCCGAGATTGAGGTTCGCCTTCAGGCCGCTGATCCAGGGCAGGCTGTAGTCGGCCTGCACGTTGCCGATGCCGCGGAAGGTCGTGCCCTGATTCTTGGAGAGGTTCAGCAGTTCGACCGGATTGTCCGGCGACTGGATGTTGATCGGCCAGTTGGCGTAGCCCGTCTGGGTGGTCGAATCGTGCACCGGCTGCGTCGGGCCCATCTGGGCCGCGTTGGACAGCACGCCACCCGGGGTGAACTGGTCCCGCGCCCGCGAGCCGCGGAGCAGGAAGCGCAGGTTCATGCGGTCGCTGAACAGCAGCTGGTTGTAGTTGACGCCGAGCGTCACGCGCTGGGTGTTGGTCCCGCGGATGATGCCGTCCTGGCTCAGGTAGTTCGCCGACAACCGGTAGTTGTTGCTGTTGCCGGAGCCGGACACGGCGAAGTTCTGCTCGTGACCGAACGCGGTGCGGTCCACCTGGTCGAACCAGTTGGTGGTCGCGTTGCTCAGCTGACTCACGTTCTGTGGCGCGTACTGGGTGACGGCCGCCCGGAACTGGGCAGGATTGAGCATCGAGGGAAGCCGGGTCACCGACGACGACGAGAAGCTGCCGCTGTACTCGAACTTCGGCGCGCCACGGCCCTTCTTCGTGGTGATCAGGACCACGCCGTTGGCGGCGTTGGCACCGTAGATCGCCGCGGCCGAGGCATCGCGGAGCACCGTGATGGTCTCGATGTCCTCGGAGTTGAGGAAGTTGAGCGGATCGCGGCCGGCCGAAATGCCGCCGCCGGCGCCGGTGCCGAGCGGCACCCCGTCCACCACGATGAGCGGTTCGCTGCTGGCGTTGATCGAGGTCGCGCCGCGGACGCGGATCGTCGTCCCGCCACCCGGCTCGTTGTTCTCGACCACCTGCACACCGGCGGCCTTGTTCTGGATGAGTTCGGTCGGGCTGATGATGCGCCCGGTGTTGAACTCCTCCGCGGTCACGCTGGTGACCGCGCCGGTGATGTTCCCCGCCGCCTGCTCGCCGTAACCCACGACGACCATCTCGGAGAGGTTGACCGCCTTCTCGACCATCAGGAGGTTGACCTCAACGTTCTCGCCTGCAGCCACCGTGACCTGCTGCGCGGTCGGCGCGAAACCGATCATGCGGGCCTGAATACTATCGGTGCCCGGTGCCACGCCGCGAAGGGTGTATTGGCCGTCCACCTTGCTGACCGTGGTCCGGCTCCCGAACGTGATGGTCACTCCCGCGAGCGGGGCCTTGGTCGATCCATTGCTGACGACGCCGTGGATCGTGCCCGTCGTGGTTTGAGAGTGAAGCGGTGTGGCTCCGAGTACTGCCAGGAGCACACCAAGACCGTAGCCAAGCCTTCTCATACTCACAATTCCTTTCAGGGGCACCTGACGAAAAACGAGCTCCGGCCGAGGGGGTGCCGTCGCGTGGGAACACTGGAGGCGGTTCGAACCTGGCGTCCGAACCAAGAGGTCTGTCGCAGATGATCCAGACAAGGCGGGGCGGTCCGGACGAGTAGCGCTGGAGCGTCCACCGAGATCCTGTGCCGGCAACCCGACTGCCGCATGCGAGCGTCCTGGGAGTTCTTCCCGTGAGCGGACGACAATGATTGTGATGTTTGGAGAAGCGCCTCTGTGCCGGCGGCGGGAAGGATTTCCGACTCCGCGACCAACATTGGCGTGACGATTTTGGCACCGATTCGCTGTGACGTCAAGTGGCCCACGCCTTTGTCCGACCTTGCTGCCGGTGTGGTGTTGGAGCGACAGCAGAAATCAGCGTGAGGCACCGTGAAGGCAGCCTGAAGAGGCAGCGAATGTCCGATCAAACGGTCGCCGGAGCGGCCGGGCGACCCCACGCCACCGTGGGGGCCGAGGCGGCGCCGTACAAGATTGTGGGACAGAATTGCAGGGACTCGGCAGAGCCATGCAGGCTCTGCGGGAGGGGGCTAGGCGGGCGCTTTCAGGTCGGTGAGTCCGACACTCTTTCCATCTTGAACCGCCCGCCCCATGGCGACATCAGAGTCGTGCTCGAAGATGAGATGCCACCCACCGGCGACCGCGTCGGCGAGCAGCGACCGCTTGGACTCGAGCGTCCTGAGCGGCTCCAGGTCATAGCCCATGATCCACGGCAGCGGGAGATGATGGTGGGTCGGAATCACGTCCCCGAGGAAGACCGCCGTCTCGCCCCCGCTCTCCACCACGATGCTCTGATGCCACGGGATGTGTCCGGGAGTCATTCGCGCACGGATGCCTGGCAGGATCTCGGCGTCCCCCTCGAGCAGCCGCCAGCGGCCCGCCTCGGCGACCGGCTCGTAGTTGGCAGGCATGTAGCTGGCGCGGGTCCGCTCGTTGGTGTGCCGTGCGAAGTGCAGTTCGTTGCGCTGCACGACGTACGTGGCGTTGGGAAAGGCGAGGCGTACCCCTGTCCCGTCCCGCAGGGTGTTGCCGCCGGCATGGTCGAAATGCAGATGGGTGTTGATCACCCAGCGGATGTCCGAGGGCTGGTGACCCGCCTCGCGCAGCGCATCCTCGATCCAGGTCGGACCAGGAGCACCGGTGTTCTCGACCCCGTAGATCTCGAGGAACTTGGCGTCCTCCTTGTCCCCGAGCGCGGTGTCGATCAGCACGAGACCCTCCGGATGCTCGATGAGCAGGCAGCGCATCGAAAGCAGGATGCGATTGCGGTCATCGGGCACGATACGGCGCGACCAGAGCGGCTTCGGCACGACGCCGAACATCGCCCCGCCATCGAGGCGCTGCAGTCCGCCTTCGAGCAGATGGCAGCGGAGCGCCCCCAGCTGGAAGGACTGGGCGCGGCTCATGCGGTGGCGCTCTTCTTCGTCATGGTCTCGAGATCGGCGAGGGTGCGCGCGCCCCGCTCCCGCGCGAGGACCAGCAGGCGCTCCAGCACTTCGGCGGTCGCGAGCGCATCGCCCGCGGCGCGGTGCCGAGCACGGTTCTCGAGGCCGAAGTGATAGCTCAGGCTGTCGAGGCTCTTGCTCTCGAGCTGGGGCAGCAGCCGCCGGGCGAGACGTACCGTGCAGAGCTGCGGTCCCGTGAGCCCCAGCGCCCGCGCCCGCCGGACTTCGGCGGTGAGAAATCCCCAGTCGAAGCGCGCGTTGTGGGCGACGAACACCCGCCCCGCCAGCGCGCCGAGCAGACCGTCCGCCACCTGGTCGAAGGTCGGCGCGGAACGCACCAGCTCATCGGTGATCCCCGTGAGTCCCGCGATCCGCGGCGGAATCGGCAGGCCGGGATTCACCAGCGACTCGAAGACCAGTTCGCGCCGCGTGCCATGCACCACGACCACCGCCACGTCCGTCACCCGGTCCGGTCCGCTGGCCCGCATGCCGGTCGTCTCCACGTCGACGACGGCGAACGGCGTCTCCTCCAGCAGCGGCGAGCCCTGCACCTCCGCGACCAGCGCCCAGCGCCCGTCGTCGAGCTGGTGCACCCGGGGGTCCGAGGCGAAGAGCGCGATGGCGAGCCGCTCCGCCACCGCGAGCGGCGCGCGCTCGAGACCGAGCACCTCGCGGGCCAGGCGCTCCGCGCCGACCGGCCCGCTGCCCATGAGGAGCAGGGCGCGCTCGACGAGGGTGCGCTCGGGGAAACTCGTGAGCCCGATCATATCGCGGCCCGGCGGAGCGGAAGTGTCATGCAGCGCGGCCCCCCGCCGCCCCGGACCAGTTCGTCTCCGTCGATCGTGATGACGGTGCGGTGCTTGGTGTCGAGCCAGTCGTCGAAGGCCACGAAGTCGACGCTCGAGACGGCGCGGAACCCGGCCTGCCGCAGCGCGTCGATCGTGCCTTCGTTGCGCCGGTAGCTGACGATCATCCCCGGCTTGAGCGCGAGGAAGTTGCAGCCGGAGGTCCACTGCTCCCGGTCCTGGGTGGACCGGTGCGTCCCCCCGGCGAAGATCGGCTCGAGCGGGGAGCCTACCTCGCGGAGCGCGGCGAAGAAGTCCGGCATCTCGCGCACCCCGTCCCGTCCCTTCTTCCGGTGCAACACAGCGCGCCGCTCCGGCCCGACGAAGTACGGCGGATAGACTACGCACAACTCCCGGTCGACCTGGGTGAAGAGCATGTCGAGGTGAATCGCGGTCGGCTCCTTGGGCATCACCACGACCAGCACATCGGTGATCCCCGTCTTCTGGAACGCCTCTTCGCACAGGTTGTCGATCGCCGCCGGCGACGTGCGCTGGCTGAACCCCACGACGAGCAGGTCGGGGCGGAGCATGTGGATGTCGCCGCCCTCGAGGGTGTAATCGTTGCGCCGCTCCTCTGACCCGTCGTACAGCAGCCCGTCGTTCGCGAAGCGCGGGTGATAAGCGAAGAGCGTCTTCACCAGCAGCTCCTCGGTCCACCGGACCCCGTGGCGCATCGAGCCGACGACGGCGTGCCCGCCGAGGACCATGCCGATGTCACGCGGGAAGAAGAGATTCGGCAGCGG
>JBGASX010000124.1:0-7897 GCA_044229445.1 Gemmatimonadales bacterium
GCCTTCTTCAAGTGCTGGGGCGATGCCTCCCATGGCAGCTCGCGGCCTTATGAGACGATCGCGCATCAGTGCTCGACGGACGACTACATCTTCATCTCGGGAGAGCAGTGGTCCGGCGTGCTGGAGCTGAAGCACACGGTGCTCTCGAGCGACGAACTCAACCGGCTCCGGTTCTATTCCCTGCTCACGCGCGAGTTCGCCGGCGAGGGACTCAGCTACCAGGGGCGGGACGTCGTCACGCCGCAGCGCTGCGCGGTGGACAACGTGAAACAGGGATCGCTCACGCTCAAGACAGTCTTCTGCACCCGTCGCTATCGCAAGCTGCCGGGGCTCTACGACGCCTTCTTCAAGGCGGCGACGCTCGGCGATGCGCACCAGGGACTCATCACGACGCTCACGCTCTCCGGCGTGACGTTCGAGAACGCGCGCCGGGTGATCGAGCGCTACCTCGCGAGCATCGGGAGGGCGACGCCATGATCGTGGAGGTGCTCGACCGGCGTGGTGTCCGGCAGCGGGTGCGGCTCCGCGCCTTTCCCGCGACGATCGGTCGCGGGCTGGATAATGACGTCATCCTGGACGACCGCTACGCCGATCCGCGGCATGCGCTGCTCGAGTGGGATGGCAGCGGTACGCTGCTGCTCGTGGATCAGGGCACGGTGAACGGGACGTTTGATGCGGGCTCCGGCCAGCGCATCGCCCGGTACCCAGTGCGCCCGGGCGCGGAGTTCCGTCTCGGCCGGACCACGATCCGCGTTCTCGACGAAACCCAGCCGGTGCCCCCCGCGCTGGTCGACGCCCCACCGAGCGGCGGGCTCGGCCTGAGCGATGCCCCGTATACCGCGCTCGCGATCGCCGCGGGAACCGGCGTGCTCGTCGCGGTCAACGAATATCTCGGCAAGACCTCGCGGGTCACCCCGGCCGGGATGGCCGGCGATTCCCTGATGATGCTGCTGGTGGTCGTGGTGTGGGCCGGCACCTGGGCGCTCGTCGGCCGGGTGACGCAGCAGCGCTTCCGGTTCCTCGAGCACTTCGCCATCGCCTGCCTGGCGCTGACGGGGTTCATCGTCTCCTCGGGCGCCTTCGAGTATGCGAGCTTCTTCTTTCCCGGCGGGTTCGGCTGGGATGTGCTCGCCGGCACGCTGGCGCTGGCCATCGCCGTGCTGACGCTTGCCGCGCACCTTGCCCGGGTATCCGGGATGGCGCAGTGGCCGCGGCTGCTCTGGTCGCTGGGGGTGATCGGCGGGCTCGCGGGAATCGTGGCCCTCTCGGGGCACCGCGATCAGATGGACTACAGCAGTCACTTCGAGGACACGCCGCTCAAGGCCATCGGCGCGCGCTGGATTCCGAGCGTGAAGCCGGCCGAGTTTCTCAAGCAGGTGGATGGGCTGAAGCGCGAGGTGGATCAGCTCGCCGATGAGGCGCCCGGCGCCGACGAGGAGGAGAGCGTCTCGGAGCCGGACACCACGGGCGACTAGGCGGCACCCGGCGCGGTCGCCTCGGCGAGCGCCACCGCGCAGTGGATCAGCGCGAGGTGGGTGAAGCCCTGCGGGAAGTTGCCGAGGAATTCGCCGGTCGCCGCGTCGATCTCCTCCGAGTAGAGCCCGACGTGATTCGCATGAGTCAGCATGCGACGGAAGATCCGAGCGGCCTGGGCGAGGTCGCCGATCTGGTGCAGCGCCTCGGCCAGCCAGAAGGTGCAGATGGAGAAGGCGCCCTCCTCGCCCTCGAGTCCGTCGGGCGAGCGATAGCGGTAGACCAGGTCGCCGTCGGGGGAGGTGAGTTCGCGCTGCACCGCGCGCACCGTCCCCACCATGCGCGGATCCTCCCAAGGCAGAAACCCCACCAGCCCCATCGCGAGCAGCGAGGCATCGAGCGTGTCGGGATGGTCGTAGGCCTGCACGAACGACCGCTTCGCCGGATTCCATCCCCGCTCCAGCACCTCGGCATGGACCGCATCCCTGGCGGCGGCCCAGCGGGAGAGGTCGGCGGGGAGGCTCAGCTCCCGGGCGATCCGCACGCCGCGGTCGAGCGCCACCCAGCTCATCACCTTGCTGTAGAGATAGTGCCGGGTCTCGCCCCGGACCTCCCAGATGCTGGAGTCGGGACGGTGCCAGTTGCGGCTCACCCAGTCCACCAGCGGATGCAGGGTGCGCCACGCCCCTTCGCCCAGTTCGTGGTGGCGGCGCCAGTGATCGACCGCGGAGAGCACCTCCCCGTAGACATCGAGCTGGAGCTGGTCGGCGGCACCGTTGCCGACCCGCACGGGACGGGAGCCGCGGTAGCCTGACAAGTGATCGAGCTGCCGCTCGACGAGATCCCGTTCGCCATCCACCGCGTACATGATCTGCAGGTGCCCGGCGGACTCGTGGCGGCAGACCCGGCGCAGGAACCGCATGAACGCGGCCGCCTCCTCCACATGACCCACGCTCTGAAGCGCGGACAGGGTGAAGACCGCATCGCGCAGCCAGACGAAGCGATAGTCCCAGTTGCGCGAGCCGCCGATGACCTCGGGGAGCGAGGTCGTCGGGGCGGCAATGATGGCGCCGGTCTCCGCGTGCGTCAGCAGCTTGAGCAGCAGGGCCGAGCGTTCCACCTCGGCGCGAAAGGTGCCGCCGTAGCGGATGCGCGAGCTCCAGAGCCGCCAGTAGGCCGCCGTCGTCTCCAGCTTGCCCGCGCTCTCGTAGCGATCCACCGGATGCACGTCGTCATCGTCATAGCGCAGGACCAGCCACCGGACCGCGCCGGCGGAGAGGGTGAAGCCGGCATTTGCCACGCCCTGCTCGAGGACCCAGTCGAACGGCTCGGCACTCGAGAGGGTCACGACCTGTTCGGTGCGATCGCTCGCGAACAGGCCGCTCCGCAGCACCTCGAGGCGGGTCGCGCGCGACGCGTACTCGAAGCGGGGCATGAACCGGAGCAGCATCGGCACCTCGCCGGCGATGCCGCGCACCTGCCGGTGGATCTCGGGGTGGGTGCTCGCCGGCCGGCCGTCGAGGGTCACGGGCATGAAGTCGGTGACCAGCGCCTCACCCGACGGCGTGCGGAACGTCGTCTCGAGAATGTTGGTCCCCGGGGAATACTGCTGCGTGGAGGTGAACTCGCCCCGCGGCTGGATCAGCCAGGTTCCGCCACGCTGCGGATCGAGCAGCGCCGCGAAGACGCTCCCCGAGTCGAACCGGGGGAGGCAGCACCAGTCGATGCCACCATGCAGGCCGACGAGGGCGGCGGTCCGCATGTCGCCGATGAGCCCGTACGAGGAAATCGAGGGCTGGCTGGTGGTCATCGGCGGTTGAGCCGGCTGATGCGCGCCGCGGCGAGTCGCGCGAGCCAGACCGCAAAGGTGGCTGGATCCCGGGTCCGGAACTCCGCGCCCTTCGGCCGCGGCCCGATGGCGATCACCATCCCCCGCGGGCGTATCACCCGGAAGGCGTCCTGGTCGGTGATATCGTCTCCGGCGTAGAGGACCGCGTCCCACCGATGGCGCGCGAGCCAGCGCTGCACGGCGACCCCCTTGTTGACGCCGGGCAGCTGAGCGTCGAGGACACGGTGCCCCGGCAGGACGCGGAGCCCCGCCTGCCGGAGCCGCCGGGCGATCGCCCGTGTCGCCGGGTGGGCGTGGTGGCCAAGGATCCTGAGATGTATCGCGAGCGAGCGGTCCTTCTGCTCGAGCAGGATACCGGGCGTCGCGGCTACGAGGGGCTCGATGGTCCGGACCGCGATGGCCAGGCGGCGCTGGTCGGCGTGGATCCAGGCGGTCGTCTTCCCCGCCATGAAAGCTCGTGCGCCGTGGTCGCCGAGGATCGCCTCGACCGGCGTCCGGGCGACGCGACGCACTCCGGCGACCGAGCGCCCGGAAACGAGCACGACCCTCGCGCCGGAGCGCCGGAGCGCCTGGAGGCTCTGGCGGGTGCCGGCCGGAATCCGGGCGGTCATCGGGTCATCCCTGAGTGGAGCGAGGGTACCATCGAGGTCGAGCAGGAGCAGCGGCTCCGCCGACATCACCAGCTGGTGAAAGGCGGCGCGCGCCGTGGCGCCGCGGGAGAGGGGTCGGGTCATGTCCTCCGTCGTTCGCGATCGACTTCCGCGAAGATATCATCCATCCAGTGCTGAATCGTGTGACGCAGGACCCGGCGCCTGAGGGCGGTCAGCCGCGATTCCCGGTCCGAGGCCGGCATCGTAACGGCGTCATACAGTACTTCCGCCATCGCTCCGACATCGTACGGGTTCACCAGCAGCGCCTCTCGCATCTCCCGCGCGGCACCGGCGAACCGGCTGAGGACGAGGACGCCGAGCCGCCCTTCCTGGGAGGCGATGTATTCCTTGGCGACGAGATTCATGCCGTCCATGAGCGGGGAGACGATGCAGACGTCGGCGGCGCGGTAGTAGGCGACCAGCGTATCGTGATCGAACTGCTCGCTGAGCAGGTGAATCGGGCGCCAGTCCGCCGTGGCGAAACGCTGGTTGATCTCGGCGGCGATCGCCGACACCTCCCCCTCGAACGATGCGTATTCGGGGAGCTCCATGCGGGTCGGCACGCCAATCTGAATGAGGCTGATGCGGCCGAGGAGTTCCGGGTGGGTCTCGAGCAGCCGCCCGATCGCCTGGAAGCGCCGGGGAATTCCCTTGGTATAATCGAGGCGGTCCACGCCGAGAAAGAGCTGACCCTCGCCCGGCAGCACGCTGCGGCGGATCTGGCGCGATTCGGCCGCGGTTGCGGGGTCGAGCGCCCGCTCGGCGAAGGCCTGGACGTCGATGGAGATCGGGAAGTCGCGCACGACGGTGCGCCGCCCGCGATAGCGGACCAGTCCGCGCGCCGGATCGACGATGGCGCCGCGCAGGAACCGTCGCACACCTTCGAGGAAGTTGCTGGCATCGGCCGCGGTCTGGAAGCCGAGCAGGTTGTTGCCGAGCAGGCCCGTGAGCAGCGTGCGCGCGCTCGGAAGCACGCGCAGGATCTCGGGCGGCGGCCAGGGGATGTGCCAGAACTGGTGGACGAAGAGGTGCCGCACTCGCCGCAGGATGTCAGGCACCAGCGCGAGGTGATAGTCCTGGATCCAGCAGGTGGCCGGCCGGCCGCGCGCCTCGGCGATGGCGGCCGCCGCGAAGCGCTCGTTCACCCGGTTGTAGATGAGCCAGTTGGCGGCGTCATAGACGAAGCGGGGAAGCTGCGAGTGGCAGAGCGGCCAGAGTGCGCGGTTGGCGGTTTCGAGATAGTATCCCGCCACCTCTTCGGCGGTGAGCCGGAGCCGGCGCAACCGATAGCTGGGCTGTTCGGGGGGAACGGAGAGGGTATCGCCGCCGTCGGTCAGCTCGAAATCTCCGGAGCCGCTGCCCCAGGCCACCCACGTGCCACCCGCAAGCGCCATCACCGGCTGCAGCGCCGAGATCAGTCCGCCCGCGGGCGCGACAAGCCGGAGCGAACCGGCACCATCACGCTGATGGATGAACGGCTCCCGGTTGCTCACGATGATGAGCGGATTCTCGGGGACGCGGCCCCAGCCGCCGAACAGGGACATGGCACAGGGTAGTCCCGGCGTCCGTCTGATGGAAGAGCTGTCTCATCTTGCGCCACCATTCACGTGGCGGCACGTTTCATCCACTTCGACGACCGGACACCGATGCTCAGACCGCTGCGTCCCGCTCCGGCCGACCCTTCACGCTGGTCATGGAGCAGTAGACCGATGGATGGAATACTCCACCTGACCACTCCGCGAGCGACTGCGATGCGCCGACTCGGACTCCTCCTGCTGGTGGCCCTCACCGCCTGCACGCCACGCCACAAGGACCGGATCGCCCTGGTGGGCGGCAACCTGATCAGCGGTGCCGGCGACCCGGTGCTGCGCGACGCGGTGATCGTGGTCTATCAGGGAAAGATCGAGACCATCGCCCCGCGCGAGGGATTCGAGATTCCCAAGACGGCGACCGAGGTCGACGTCACCGGATCGTGGATCATTCCCGGGCTCATCGACGGCCATGTGCACACCGAGCGGTGGGCGCTCACCCGCTACGTCGCCGCGGGCGTCACGACGGTGCGCGACGTGCACGGCACCCAGGATTCGATTCTCGCCCTGCGCGAACAGGTCAGTCTCGGCGGGCTCATCGCTCCAAGGATCTACAGCGCGGGCGCGATGATCGATGGCGCACCCGCCACCTACTCCGACGCCACCGAGGTGAAGACCGCCGACCAGGCGCGGCGCGCCGTGGACCGTCGCGCCGTCCTCGGCGTCGACTACCTCAAGCTCTACACCCGCATCACCCCCGAGCTGCTCAAGCCACTCATGGATGAGGCGAGCAACTTCAACCTGAAGGTCACGGCCCATCTCGGCCTCACGGACGCCCTGACCGCGGCGCAGATGGGGGTCGGCTCGATCGAGCACCTCAGCGGCATCCCCGAAGCGGTCAGCAAGACGCCGGAGAAGTTCTACGCCGAGCATCGCGCGAGCTTCTTCCGCGGATGGACCTATTTCGAGAAGAGTTGGGCCGGGCTCGACAGCGCGGGCCTCGGCCGGGTCGCGGCGACGCTTGCCGAAGCGCGGACGACGATGATCCCGACCCTCATCCTGCACGAGACGTTCAGCCGCCTCGACGATCCCGCCGTGCTCACCGGTGACGACCTCAAGAGCATGCCTGACAGCCAGATCAGGCGGTGGGATGTACCGGGGATGATCGCGCGGGCCGGGTGGACCGGTGCGGACTTCACCGCGTTCCGCGCATCGCGCCCCAATCAGGACCTGTTCCTGCGGGAGTTCCGCGCGGCCGGCGGTCGCATCGTGGCCGGGACCGACGCGACCAACCAGATGCTGGTGCCGGGCCTCAGTCTGCACACCGAACTGGAGCTGCTGGTCGAGGCGGGACTCACGCCGTCCGACGCGCTGCAGACGGCCACGCTCAACACGGCGCAGCTGCTCGGAGCCGACTCGATCGGCATCCTGGCGCCGGGCAAGGTCGCCGACCTCGTGGTGCTGAAGGCGAACCCGCTGAACGACATCCGGAACACCCGCACGGTGCAGCGGGTCATGGTGCGCGGCCAGCTTTACAGCGCCGACTCGCTCCGCGCCTCGTTCTAGATGACGTTCGCGCGGGTACTGCTCGGATGGGCAGCCGTGACGCTGCTCTTCCTGGCCTGGCGGGAAGCCGAGCGGAGAATCCGGGGAGGGCAGGAGCCGATGGGTCCGGCACTCCGCGGCGCGCTGGGGCCGGTCACGATCGAGGCGGCGCTGCTCACCCTCTTCGCCGGCCTCTGGTTCGGCAGCCTCGGCAGCGGGGGAGGCCTCACCCTCTTCATCGTCGTGGGCGCCCTGATGGAGATCCCGTCCCGGCTGCGGCAGCGGACGGAAGGCGTCGCCCCGTGGAAGCCGATGGTCGGCGGCGTCATCCGGATCGTGATCGCCGGCCTGCTGCTCGGCGCGGTGATGGGCTAGCGGTCCTAGCGCCCCGCCACCCGCCACACCCACAGCACGCCTACCACGATCCCCGCGATCCCCACCAGCGCAGTGATGCGCTGGCCCCAGCGGAGCGATCGTGCCGCCGCCTGCCGCATCGCATAGGCCGCGACCGTCGCGTAGACCATCATCCCCGCCGTGACCCCGACGCCGAACGCCGCGAGATACGCCAGGCCCACATCCATCCTCTGAATCAGGGTGACGGGCACGAGTGCCACCACGCCACTCGATCCCGCGAGGCCGTGCATCAGGCCGACCAGGGTGATGCCGTGGCCATGATGGTGGTGCTCGTGCGGAGGCCCGTGATCGTGCGGGGCCGGGTGCGGATGGCCATGCGCGGCAGGGCCGCCGTGCAGATGGAGGTGCGCATGGTCGCCGTGTTCCGAGGGCCGGTGGAGGTGTAACTTCCGGCTCGACCAGAGCGCCCAGGTGCCGAGGCCGATGAGCATCAGGCC
>JBGASX010000023.1:0-58158 GCA_044229445.1 Gemmatimonadales bacterium
TTCCCCCCCCCCCCCCCCCCCCCCCCCCCCCCCCCCCCCCCCCCCCGGGCGGCCCCCCCCGCCCCCCCCCCCCCGCCGGTCTTTCGGTGGATCAGTTCCTGCGACTACGGCCAGCTGACCAGCGCGCCCGAGACGCGTACCTGGTTTGGCGGGTTGGAATTGGTCGGTCCGTTGCCGCCGATCTGCGGGCTCTGGTTCGAGCCGGTCATCGTCAGCGTGAAGAACCCGCCGTTCGTCGCCGTCAGGTCGACGTAGAGGTTGCCGGCTCCGATCGGCAGCGACTGGAAGTTCACGTTGTTCGTCGTGAACGTGGGCCGCGCCGAGACCGTGCCGCCAGGGCCGCTGACTTTCATCATCGTGACACCGGTGGTGCCGAAGCCCTGGAAGGTGATGCCGCTCATGTTCTCCGTCTGGAAGACACCCTGCTCGTCGAGGATGAGCGTCGTGTTGTCCGCCGTCAGCCCGGAGATCTGCGCCCGCCGCATGGTGAGCGAGCTGCCGCTGCTCGAGAGCTTCGCCGCCGCGTTGGTCGAGATCACCGAGTCCGCGATGCTGTTGACCGTCAGCGTCACGCCGCCGGCGGCGCCGGACAGATCCAGCACCTGGAAGTGCGAGCCGGCCGCGCCGAGGCCCGGTGATCCGAAGTCGACCGTCTGGGCCGTGGCAGAGCTCAGGACCGTCTTGTGCTTGCCACTCGGCGCGAAGCTCGTGGTGCTCGACAGCGCGATCTGGGTGAAGTCGCCCGCCACCTGCAGCACGCCGTCGGTGAGCTTGCCGTTCTCGTCGCCACCGAGCCAGAAGGCCGATCCACCCACCGTGAGCCGATCGGCGGCGTTGTTCATGGTGATTGTGCCGTTGTTGGCGGTCGAGAAGTTGGTCGTGACCGCGAGCTGGTTGCCGTTCAGGACCAGCGTCCCGCTCCCGCTGCCGCCGGTCACCGTCACGCCGTAAATGTTCGCCGGCCCGTTCAGCGTGTAGTCGCCGGCCAGCGCGACATCGACCCCGATCGAGCCCTTCAGCGTCTTGCCGACACCGACGATGCTCATGCCGGCGGTGCCCGTGACGCCGATGATGCTGCCGCTGTTGTCGAGGTTGCCAGCGACCACCATCACGGTGGTATCGAGGTCCACCGTGGCGCCGCCCTGGATGGTCAGGTTGTTGATGCCGGTGCTCACCGACAGCTTCGGCAGGTTTGGCGTGCCGATGCCGACGGTCGCGTCATCGACGATCGTCGGGACGCGGCCCAGGTCCCAGTTCCCCGGGTTGGACCAGTCGCTGCTGACCGCGCCGGTCCAGACCAGGCTGCCGACCGGCGGCCAGTTGATGATGGCGCCGTTGTTCGCCTGGAAGAAGCCGCCGCCCGTCGCCGGGGTGGCGCCGATCACGTCGATGGTCAGGAACGGCGCGCCGCCATCGATGTCGTTCGCGACGATGTGGAACCCGCCAGCGGTGAGGGCGGTGGTGAAGTTGAGATTGACGAAGGTGAACGGCGCCGCCGTCCCGTTGTTGTTCACCGTGAGCGCCGTTCCCACCGGGCTCTGGTTGGTGAACGTCACGTTGCCGAAGCTGGTGATCGCACCGCCCGAGAGGATCAGCGGCACGCCATCCATGGTCAGCGCAGTGCTGGTCGCGCCCCCGAGGACGTCGGCCCCGCCCGCGGTGAGCGTGAAGCCGGAGCCGGTGATCGTCGGTCCGTTACCGCCGCCGGTATTCGAGATGAGCTGACCGGCGATGGTCACGTTCGAACCCAGCGTCAGTGTCCCCGTCTTCGAGCTCACGTCCAGCTCCTGGAAGCGCGAGATGCCTGACGCCGCGAAGGAGACCGTGCTGTTCGGTCCGCCGAGCACCGTCAGGTGACTGCCGCCGGCGAAGAAGCTGGCCGCGCTGGACGTCGCCTGCTGGCTGAAGTTGCCGAACACGCTGAGCCGTCCCTCGGTGAGCGCGCCCGATTCATTGCCACCGTCGAAGACCGCATTGCCCTGGATCGTGAGCACATCCGCCGGATTGGTCATCACCAGGAGGCCGCCCGCGGTGACCGTGAGGTCACCCGGGGCCACCAGGGTCTGACCGTTCAGGTTGAGCGAGGCGCCGGCGCCGGTGATCGTCACGTTGCCGTTGCCGCCGCCCAGCCCGGTCGCGCCCGACACCGTCACCGGGGCGCTCGCGATCAGGTTCGGGAAGTTGCCCTGAATCTGTCCCGCCGCCACGATCTGGATCGCGCCGGTGGTACCGATGATGGTCCCGCTCGAGATCACGTTCCCGGCCACCTGGCAGTTGAGGGTGCCGAGGTTGAGCTGCCCGCCGCTGTTCACGAGAATCGACTTCGCATCGCAGGTGCTGGTGACCGCCGGCTTGTTGGCCGTCGACGGGATCACGACGTCGTCCGTGCCAGTCGGCACCGATCCGGTCGACCAGTTGCCCGGGTTGCTCCAGTCGGTGTTCACGGCGCCGGTCCAGACGGAGGACGGCGGCCAGTTGATCACCGCGCCGTTGTTCGCCTGCGCGGCGCCACCCGGTGTCGCCGGATTCGCGCCGACCACGTCGATCGTCAGGGCGTTCGGCGTGGCCCCATCGAGGTCGTTCGCCTGGATGTAGAACCCGCCGGCCGTCGTGGCATACGGGAAGTTCAGGTTCGCGAAGGTGAACGCGGTGGGCGCACCCACGTTGTTCACCGTGAGCGCGATGCCGACCGGGCTCTGATTGCTGAAGGTGATGTTGCCGAAGCTGCCGATCGTCCCGCCGGACAGCACCATCGGCACCCCGTTCATCGTCAGGGCCGTGATGCCAGGTCCCGCACTGATGTCGGCACCGCCGGCGGTGAGCGTGAAGCCGGCGCCCGTGACCGTCGCGCCGGTCGTCCCGCCCGTATTCGCGATGAGCTGGCCGGCCACCGTCACGTTGCTCCCCAGGGTGAGCGCCGACGAGACGCTCGTGATGTCCAGCTCCTGGAAGTGGCTGTTGGCCGGGTTGGTGAAGAAGATCGTGCTCGGCGTCGTGCCGCCCAGGACGACCTTGTGATTGCCGCCCGCGACGAACGCGGTCGGGGTCGTGTGCTGCGTGAGGCTCCGGGTCTGGATCACACCCGCGGTGAGCCGGCCGGTCTCGTCGCCGCCGCTGAAGTCCACCGAGTCGGCCACCACCAGGTCCGACGGGCCGCTCATGATGAGGCGGCCGACGCCATTGAACGTCTTCACGGTGCCCTGGACGTTGCCGATCGTGTTGCCCGCCAGCGTCACGTCACCCGAGATGAAGACGGTGTTGCCGCTGCCGATCACGCTGACCAGTCCGTTCAGGGTCACCGGATTCCCGCCGAGACCGAGCTCCACCGACAGGTTCTGGAAGGTGCCGCGTGCAGGCCCGAACGAGGTCGAGATAAAGGCACCCGCCGCGCCGCTGGTCGCGAGTCCGGCGACATCAACCCCGTTGTTCACCGTCAGGCTGTGGCCGTTCAGGTCGAGCGTCGCACCGTTCAGCACCACGAGCGAGTTGATCTGGTGGTTCGAGCCCACCACCGGCGAATTCGGCGTCCCCGAGGGAATCACCGCGTCACCCGTGATGCCGGGGCCGCCGCCACCGGTCCAGTTGAGCGGATTCTCCCAGCTGTTATCCGCCGCACCGGTCCAGGTGTGGAGGGCCGCGTTGAACGGCCAGTTGATCACCGCGCCGTTGGTCACGGTGGTCAGACCGCCGTCGGCGGCGGGAGCCGGGTTCACGAGGTTGATCGTGAGCGCGTCCGGCGTCGGCCCGTCGAGGTCGTTCGCGACAATGTACCGCCCGCTCGTCGGCGTGACCGGGAACTGCAGGTTGTTGAACTGGAACGGCGTGGCCTGGCCCGGGTGATTGATGGTGAGCTGGGCCGCCGTCGCCGGCGCGCTGAGCGTGACGTTGTCGAACTGCGTGATCGGTCCGCTGCCGATGATGAGCGGCAGAGCGTTGAAGGTCAGGCCGTTCACGTCGACGCCGCCGACCGACAGGGTGGCGGTATTCGAGCTCCCGAGGTCCGCCGGCGTCGAGACCGGCTTCGAGATGAGCAGGCCCTCGACCACGACGGTGTTGAAGCGGGTGAAGTCGACGCTGCCGGTCTTCTGGCTCACGTCGAGGTTGGCGAAGTGGCTGGTCGTGGGACCGGTGCCGACGTTGAAGATGTCCACCTGCTGCGGATTCGAGCCCGCGAGCCGGGTGGTGTGATTGCCCGAGGCGCTGAAGCTGTTGGCCGGGAAGCCGGTCCCGCTGTTGTTCTGCAGCAGCTTGCCCCGGATCTCGAGCAGCCCCTCGGTGAGCAGGCCAGCCGTCGCGCCGCCGGCGAAGGTGGCCTGGTTGGTGACCAGCACGGTGTCCGCCGGGTTCTGCATCACCAGCACGCCGGCCGAGAACAGCGACAGGTTGTTCCCGATCGCCGCCGTGTGGCCACCGATCGTCAGCGTGCCGTGCACGATGATGTCGTTGCTGACCGTGAGGGTGCCGCTCAGGGTGTAGGTGCCGATCACGTCGATCAGCCCGATGTTGCCGCTCACCGTGCGGGCCGTGCCGGTGAGGCGCACCGCGCCCGAGAGCGGATTCACCAGGATGCTGCCCTGGGCGTCGAGGTCCCCGGCGACCACGAACAGATGACTGCCGGCGTCAACCGTCGCACCGGCGGCGACCGTCAGGTTGCGCATCGTCGTCGTGTTGGTCAGCACCGGGGCGTTCGGCGTGCCGGAGGGAATCGTCACGTCGGTGGTGGCCGCCGGCACCTGGCCGGTGCTCCAGTTGGCGCCGGTGAACCAGTCGGTGCTCGCGGTTCCCGTCCAGGTCGCGGACGGTGAGGCCGACGGCCAGTTGATGGTCGCGTTCGTCGCCTGCGAGAACCCGCCATCGGTAGACGGCGTCGGGGCGGTGAGGTCCACCACCAGCGGAATGCCGTCGCCGGTGTTGTTGTCGCTCACGCTGAGGTAGAGACCGCCGGTGGTCGGCGAGCTCAGGAAGGTGAGGTTCGGCAGCGTGAGCGAGCCCGCCGCCAGACCCGGATGCAGGATCGTGAGCTGGGTGATGTTGTTCGGCAGGTTCTGGAACGTCGCATTGCCGAGCCCGATCGGCGTCCCCGATCCGGTCTGCACCGCCAGCACCCGCACGCTGTCGAAGACCAGCGGCCCCGCCGCCTGGATGTTGGCGAACTGCAGGAAGCGGCTGGTGCCGATGTTCCCGATGAAGGTCACGGACGAGGTGGCCGTCGTCGTCAGCGTCCCGCTCACGGGAATCCCGCTGCCCTGGGTGAGCGTCCCGCTGCCGGTCCAGGTGAGGTCCTGGAACCGATTCTGGTTGTTCGCCGTGCCCGGCGTCGCGAAGGTGACGACCGGGTTCGCCGCGATCAGGACGGTCTTGTGGGTGCCGGCGGCCTGGAACGGCACCCCGCCGAACGGCGAGCCCTGGTTGAAGGTGCCGCCGAGCACGAAGGTGCCCGCCGTCATGTAGTTCAGGCCGAGCGGCGTCGCCGAGGAGAAGTCGGCGTTGCCGGCCACGATCAGGCTGTCGAGGGGATTCGCCATCCGGACGACGCTGCCGCCCAGGCCGTTGGTGGTCAGGGTGCCGCTGACCGCAACGGTGTGGCCGTTGAGGTCGAGCGTCATCCGGTTGGTGCCGCCCACCGACAGATTGCCGCTGACCGTGGTCCGCCCCGCGAGGCTGACGGTCGTGGGCCCGTTCCCGCCGTCCAGCAGCAGCGACTGGTAGGGGAGTACCGGCAGTGTCATCGTCGCGACGCCGGTCGCGGGGACGACGGTCGTGCTCCCGACGTTGTACGCCCCACCGACTGTCAGCGGTCCCGCGACCGACAGCGTCGTGAAGGTGAGCGAGCCCGCCGTGGCGAGGCCGCGCTCGCTGACGATCGCCGTGCCGGACAGCGGGATCGCGGTGTTCACGTCGATCGAATCCATCCGGACGCCGACGGGGAAGGTCACGCTTCCCGACGGCTTGCGGACGAGCAGGATGCCACCCTGCTGGCCGGTGCCCTGCACCCAGCTCTGGGCGCCGGTGCCGTTCAGCACCACCGTCAGGAACACCGGGCCGAGGCCCGAGCCGATGCTCCCGCCCACCACGAGCACGCCGCCGCCACCGATCACCGAGCCGCCACCGTTGACGTTGCCGTTCAGGCTATCGCCGATGATGAGCGAGTCCGTCGGCAGGGTGAGCGAAGTGACGCGGTTCAGCACCGCGGCGCCGATGAGGTCACGCGTCACCTGCAGCACACCGCCGTTCAGGGTCAGGCGCCCGTCCTGGAAGACACTTGCCACGACCGCCCGGCCGGTGAGGGTCGGGTTGGTCGCGAGACCGTTCGGGATGATCACGCTGTCGAGCGCCGCTGGCACCTGCGCCGGGCTCCAGTTGCCGGGCTTGTTCCAGTCGGTGTCCACCGCGCCCGTCCACGTCACGGTGCTCGGCGAGAGCGACGGCCAGTTGATCACCGCGCCGTTGGTCGTCACCGAGTGTCCGCCATCCGTCGCGGGGGTCGGATTGATCAGGTCCACCGTCAGGGCGCCGTTGCTGCCCGCGCCGTCGGTGTCGGTCGCGCTGACGTAGAAGCCGGTCGTCGGCGTGGCCGTGAAGGTCAGGTTGTTGAACACCCGCGACGCCGCCCCGCTGCCGGAGACCGTGAGCTGGGTGGCCGTGTTGATGAAGCCCTGCAGGGTGACGTTGTCGAAGGTCACCGGGTTGTCGCCCACGATCGCGACGGGCGCGTTGGTCAGCGTCAGCCCGGTGACCTGCACCGGACCGGCCAGCGTGGTCAGGCGATTGCCGCCGTTGATCGCCGGGGCGGTGGCCGACGGCGTCGAGACGAAGAGACCGTTCACCCGGATCGGCGTCTGCAGGGTGATGCCGCCGGTCTGCGCCGAGAGATCCAGGATGTTGAACTGCGATCCGGTGCCCGGCGTCGCCATCGAGAGCAGCATGGTCGAGGTCGCGCTCGTCACCAGCTTGTGGCTGCCTGACGGAGCGTAGCTCGAGTCGTTGAAGGTGTTGCCCTGGGTGAACCCGGCCACGCCGGTGCTGTTCACCAGGATGACGCCGGCCGTCAGCGTGCCCACCGTGCTCGCGCCGTCGAACGTGACGCTCGGGCCCGTGCCGCCCACCAGGAGCGAGTCGAGGGGATTGGTCATCACCAGACGGCCGTTGTTGACCGTCTGGAAGTCGTCGCCCGCGCTCGAGCCCACCACCGCGGTGTTCCCCGCGAGGGTCAGCGTGCCATTGATCGTCAGGCCCGGGGTGACCAGCCGCCCGCTGAGGGTGTAGCTGCCATTCACCGTGGTGCTGAAGAAGGTGCCGCTGACGTTGCCCCGCACGGTACCGGTGCCGGCGAGCACGAAGCTCGCGACGTTCCCGGTGATCAGGCCCGGCGCGTCGAGCGAGCCGTTCACGCTGAGGCCGCCGCCGCCCATCGCCAGCGTGGCGCCGGCCTGCACCGTGAGGTTCCGCACCTGGCGCACCGCGCCCGAAGTGGCCGGCGCGAACGGCGTGCCTGCCGGGATGGTCACGTCGGTGGTGGCCGTCGGGACGTTGCCGTCGCTCCAGTTGCCGGCGGTGTTCCACGACGTATCGACCGTGCCGGTCCAGGTGCCAGGCACGGGTCCGACCGGCGGCCAGTTGACCACCGCGCCGTTGGTGCCGCTGAAGAGGCTCGGCGACGGCGCCGCGGGCGACGCGTTCACCATGTTGATCGTCAGCGCGTTCGGGGTGGCGCCATCGAGATCGTTGGCCACGAGGTAGCGCCCCGTCGTCGGCGCGACGCCGAACGAGAGCGCGGTGAACGTCGCAGGCGCCGCGCCGCCGGCGTTGTTGATCGTCAGCTGGGTGACGCCGTTCGCCTGGTTGGTGAATGCGACGCTGTCGAACTGGGTGATCGTCCCCGCGCCGATCGTCATCACGTTCTGGTCGATGCCGAGTCGCGACACGTCCACGCCGCCCACGGTGAGCACCTTGATGGCGGCGATGACGCCGATGACCGGCGTGGCGCCCGTCGGGTGCGAAATCAGCTGGCCGTTGACGAAGGTGTTCGCGGCGATGCTGATGCCGCCGGTCGCGCCACTCACGATCAGGTCGTTGAAGTGCGAGGTGCCCGCCCCCGCGCCCGGCGAGGCGAAGTTGATGACCCGCACGCCGCCGGCACCGAGTTCGGTGCGGTGCGTCCCGCTCGCCGCGAAGCTCGCGCCGCTGGTGGCCGAGGTCTGGCCGAAGCTGCCGCCGATCTTGAGGTAGCCGGCGGTGAGGAGGGCGCTCTCGTCGCCGCCGCCGAACGTGGCGGCGCCCGTGACGAGCACGGTATCGGTGGCACTCGTCATGCCGAGCACCCCGCTGCCCTGCGTGGTCAGCGCGCCGCCCACGGTCACCTTGTGGCCGAGGACGCTGAGGCCGCCGTTGCTGATGGTCAGGTTGCCCGCGATCGCCGTGGTGCCCGCGACGGACACCGTGCCGCTCACGATCAGGTTCGGGACGTTGCCGCGCAGCTGGGTGGTCGTCGCGAGCTGGAGTGCGCCGGAACCAGAGATCGTGCCGTCGGCGAAGACGTCGCCGTCCACCTGGCAGTTGAAGGCGCCGAGGGCGAGGGTGGCGCCGACATTGACCGTGAGACTCTTGGCGGAGCAGCTGGTCGTGATGACCGGCTGATTGGTCGTGACCGGAATCGTCACGTCGTTCGCGGTGGTGGGTACCTGCGCCGGATTCCAGTTGGCCGCGAGACTCCAGTCGGTGCTGGTCGTACCCGTCCAGGTGATCGCGCCCGACCCGCTGGTGCCGGTGGCGGTGAACGTCACCGGTGTGAGCCCGGTGGCGCTCGCGGTGAAGGTCTGCGCGCCCACCGTGGCACCGAGCGTGGCCCCGGTCCGTGCGATGCCCTGCGCGTCGGTCGTCGCCGTGGCGCTGTCCACGCTGCCGCCGCCGGTGGCGGCGGCGAAGGTCACGCTCACGCCCGGAACCGGCAGGCCGTCGTTGCCATTCACCTGCGCCGCGAGCGGCAGCGCCAGTCGCGTCCCGACGAGGCCGCTCTGCCCGTCACCGCTCGCCTTCACCAGCGCGGACGGGGTGGCGGCGATGATGACGCTGGTCGAATCGATCACGCCGTTCGGCGTGATGGCCTTCACGTAGAAGGTGTCCCGCACCGACGGGGCGGTGAGCCGCCCGCTCGCGTCGATCGTGGTGCCGGTCGGCGCACCCGGGGTGCTCCAGGAGACGTAGTACTGCGCCACCGGCGCCGCCTGCGCATCGGTGGCACTCACGACGTACGGCAGCTGCGCCCCGAAGCTGACGGTGGTGTCGCGCGGCGTGATGAGCAGCGCGGCGACCTGGGAGCCGGGCCCCTGGTAGGCCACCGGAATCGAATCGGGTGGAGTCGCGGAACCCTGCGTGACCCGGAGCGTCCGCGTGCCGCTGAACAGAAGAGTCTGCCCCGAATAGAGCTCGAGGGTGACGAGGAGATCCTCGCTGACCGACTGCAGGAAGACCGGGATGTTGAGCTGGAGCTGGGTACTGGAGGGATTGAACGGCTTGGGAACCACGGCGAGCGTCTCGGCCGGCGGCCGGACCACGATGACCCGTACCCCGTCGAGGGTGAGCGGAGCCACCCGGGCGAAGGCGTCGAAGACGGGAGCGACCCGGACGCTGCCGATGCCGCGCCGCCCGGGACCGACCGGACTGTCGCTGCTGCAGGTAACGAGGAGAAAGGCAGCGAGCGCTGCCCCGGCGGCGCGGAGCCAACGGCGGGCGACGCGGTGCAGGGGGGACTGAACCGTGGTCTCGGACATGTTTTTCAGAGTCAAAGGGATACCCCAATTGGCAGTGCGGCGGGTCGCCTGTCAATGGTGGAAATGGGGTCCGGTTTCGGCCGCGGCGAGCGGGGGGACGGGTGAGAAAAAGGCCGGGTCCAGCGCGTCGCTGTACCCGGCCTCCGTCTTCCGGCCCGAGCTGGCCCGCCTAGGGCATTACTGCCACAGGATCCGGGCCCCGTTCACCGTGGTTCCGAACGACGGATTGCTCCGCGACGGGCCGCCCGTGGGGTTGTTCGAGCCGACCAGGATCACCGTCACGCCGAGGCCGTTGCTCGAGACCAGCTGCACGTAGGTATTGCTGCCGTTGAACGAGACAGTGGTGCTGTTGAACGCCACCGTCCGCGTCGTCAGCGCCGATCCCACCAGCGAGAGGCTCAAGAGCGTCGACGTCGTGTCGTTCTGGAAGGTGACGTTGTCGAACTGCTGCACCCGTGCCGTGCCCAGCTCGTCGATCGTGATCGGCACCTGATCGACGACCAGCCCGGTCACCTGCACCTGCCGCGTCGACAGCGTGTTCCCGCCGCCGAAGAGGCCCGGCAGCAGCCGTCCCGCCGGCGTCGCGATCAGCAGGCTGTCCACCACGATGGGGCTGAGCAGCTGGAGACCGCCGGTCGCACCCGAGATGTCCAGCACGTGGAAGCTGCCCGTCGGCGTGCCGCTCAGGCTGGTGATCGTGATGGTCCGCGGGCTGGCGCCGCCCAGCACCGTCTTGTGCGTTCCCGTTGGCGAGTAGGCGTTGGCGCTGAGGCAGGTGGCGAAGTTGCCACCGACCTTCACGACACCCGCCGAGAAGGTCCCGCCGCACATGCTCGCATCACCCGCCACGAGCAGCGAGTCGAGTCCGCTGGTCATCGTGAGGCTGCTGAGCCCGTTGACCACCACGTTGCCCGCCACATCGAGCGTGTGACCCGCAAGGTCGAGATTCCCGTTCACCGTCAGGCCGGAACCGCCGCCGAGCGTCAGCCGGCCGTTGAGGCTCCCGGTGAGCGTCAGCGGGACATTGATGGTGCCGCGGGCCGTGCCACCGCCGGTGACCGAGCCGCCCTGCGGGTTGCCGATGATCTGCCCGCCGACGTCGAGGGCCCCGCTCACCGAGAGCGAGTTGAAGCCGACGTCGAGGGTGGCGCCCGGCTGCACCGTCAGGCTCAGCTGGTTCGCGCCGAAGCTGAGGAGCTGGGGCGAATTCGGCGTGCCGCTCGGGATGACCACATTGCTCCCGAAGGGCGTGCGGAGGTCGTTCCAGTTGGTGTTGTCGGACCAGTCGGTGCTCGTGACCCCCGTCCACACGACCGGGGTGGTCGGCCAGAAGACCTGCGCCCCGCCCGTGACCTGCGTGAAGGAGGACCCGTTGCCGGCCGGATCGAAGTCGACGTAGACGATGAGCGGCGCCGGAGTGACGCCATCCACGTCGATCGCGGAGACGTACGAGCCGGTATTGCCCGCCGCGAGCGGCACGAAGTTCACCCCGCTCACGGTGAAGGGACTCGTTGCGGTGCCCGGGTTGCGGATGGTGATCTGCGTGACGCTGGTCGGCAGGTTGGTGAACTGCACCCCGTAGATCCCGGCGAACTGCGTCGCGTTGGGATCGTCGATGATGAGCCGGACCCCGTCCAGCCGCATGCTGCCGATGCTCCCGACGGTGAGGGCGACGTTGTTGCCGCGCAGCGACCCGGAGAAGCCGTCCTGCTGGCTGGTGACGTAGCCGGCGACCGCGACGTCGGTCGCGAACTGGAAGTCGGTGCCGGTGAAGCCCTGCTCCAGGATCGCGAAGTGCGACGCCGTGAGCCCCGGGGTCGCGAAGCTGATGACCGGCGTGGCCGCGTCGAGTTCGGTGACGTGGTTCGAGTCGGCGGAGAAGCTCTGACTGCTCGTGCCGGCGAGCTGCGTGAAGGTGCCGCTGACGGTCAGATGCCCCGCCGTGAGCAGGCCGGCGGTGCTGCCCCCGGCGAAGCGCGCGTTGCCGCCGACGGTCAGGAGGTCGGTCGGGTTGGTCATCGCGAGTGTCCCCGTGCCCGTCGTCGCGAAGCCGCGGGCGACGGTGAGGGTGTCGCCGTTCAGCGTGATGCGGCCGCCGGTGACATTCACCGCGCCCGCCACCGCATTCGCCGTCAGCACCGGATTGGTGTTCGTGGCCGGGATGATCACGCTGTCGACCGCGCTCGGCGGCTTGCCGCCGTTCCAGTTACCCCCCGTGCTCCACTGCGAATCGACCACGCCCGTCCAGGTCACGACGCCCGGCTGCACCCGCGGGACGATCGTCACGCTGGTCGAATCCACCGTGCCGTTCGGCGTGGCCACCTTCACGTAGAAGAAGTCGGCGCTGCCCGGCGCGCGGAGCTTGCCGGTCGCATCGAGCCGGGTGCCCGTCGCCGTCCCGCCTACGCGATTCCACGAGACGTAGTACTGGGCGACCGGCGCCCCCTGCGAGTCCGCCGCGCTCAGCTGGAAGGCGAGCGAGTCTCCCGCCTGCAGGCTGGTGTCGCGGGGGGAGAGGACGAGTGACGCCACGGAAGAGCCGGGGCCCTGGTAGCTGACCGGGATCGGGCTGGGCTGGTTGGAGGCACCCGCCGTGACCCGCAGGGTGCTGGTCCCCTCGAAGAGGAGCGTCGTGCCGGCGAAGAGCCGCAGGGTGACGTCGACGTCATCGCTCAGTCCCGACATCAGGATCGGGACGTTGAGCGACAGCTGCTGACTCGAGACACTGAAGCCGCGACTGACGTTGGCCAGCGTGTCGGCCGCCGGCCGCACCACGATGATCTGCACGTTGTCGAGGGTGAGCGGCGGGATCCGCGAATAGGCGTTGAACTGCGGTGCCACCCGGAGCGTCCCGAGGCCCGGGCGATCGGGGGCCGCCGGGTCGCTGGTGCAGGTCACGAACACGAGCGGTGAGAGCAGCGCGAGGGCCGCACGAAGGGTGCGGCCCATCAACCGGGTCTCGAATGGCAAGACGGACATAGTTCCGCGGATCCTCAGAGGTGCCTGAATTGGGCGGCCCGGCCCCCTTCATGTCAATGGCCTACATCAGGCCGGATTTCGCCGCCTGCCACAGCTTGCAGAGGCGGTCGAAACCATCCTGCAGAATCTCCACCTGTTGCGGGCTGGGAGAGGCCGCGAGCGCGGTCTCCAGCTCCGCCACGATGCGGTTCATCTCGCGCCGGTTCTGTACCTCGCACTCGGCGCGAATTTCAGTCAGCTTCTTCCCGATTTCTCCCCGTACCGTCTGGTCCATCGGAACCTGCCAGAGATATGCGGCACTGTCCCGGCCGCTCGTGCAGAGCTCGCCCAGCCGGTCGATGAGCGGAAACGAGGGTCGGCGCACGTGACCCAAGGGACCATCCTGCATATGTTTGCCTCCAGTGGACGGGGGCGCCGCGCCATGCCAGCAGCGCGGCTGATGGCTCGATTATCTAGCACGAACCGCGCCCCGCGATGCCCCTGTGTGCGGGATCACCCTCCTCGCGTGTCGGACCTCCAATGCGTCATCATTGCGTCGGCCTCACGGCCGCCCTCGTTCTCGGAGCCGTCGGGTCGGCGGCGGCACAGCAGACCCGTCCCGAGCGCACCGGCGGCGCGGAGACCTCGAGCTACGCCGACGTCGTCGCCTTCGTCGATTCCCTCGCGACCCGGACGCCATCGATCCGCCTCGGCACGCTCGGCACCAGTCCCGAGGGACGCACGCTTCCGTATGTGATCGCCGCGCGCCCCATGATCGACTCGCCGGGCGACGCGGAGCGCAGCGGCAAGCCGATCATCTACATCCAGGGCAACATCCACAGCGGCGAAGTCGAGGGAAAGGAGGCCGCGCAGGCGATCCTCCGCGACCTCACCGTCGGGCCGCTGCAGCCGCTGCTCGACAGCGTGATCGTGGTGATGGTCCCGATCTACAACGCCGACGGCAACGAGCGCTTCGGGCCAGGCGAAAAGAACCGCCCGGGACAGAACGGACCGGCCATCGTGGGCACCGGCGGCAACGGGCAGGGCCTCAACCTCAATCGCGACTACGTCAAACTCGAGGCCCCCGAAACCCGCGCCTCGTATGCACTGCTGGAGCGCTGGGAGCCCGATCTCTTCATCGACCTGCACACCACCAACGGCAGCTATCACGGCTACGCGCTCACCTGGTCCCCCGGCCTCAATCCCAACTCGAGCCCCGCGAACGACTTCGTTCGGGACCACTTTCTCCCCACGGTGCGGGAGCGGCTCCGCAAGCGCGAGCATCTCGAGACCTTCCCCTACGGCAACTTCCGCAACCAGGACCCCGACTCCCTCGTGCTCGGCTGGGAGACCTATGATGCCCGCCCGCGCTTCGGCACCAACGCGATGGGACTCCGCGGCCGCATCGCGATCCTGAGCGAGGCCTACAGCAACGATCCATTCCCGACCCGGATCCGATCCACTTACCTCTTTCTGCGGACGATTCTCTCCCTCGCGGCCGAGGAACGGGCCACCGTGAAGCGGGTCGTGGCGGCCTCCGCGGCGTGGCGCCCCGATTCCATCGCGATCCGCTCGGTCTTCGCGCCGCCGACGATGCAGGAGGTGATCGCCGAGATCACCCAGCCCGATGGCGACGGAAGCCACGGCTTCGCCCGCCGCCGCCGCACCGGGGTCTTCCGCACCATCCGCATGCCGGTGGTCGACCGGTTCGTCGCGGCGGCGAGTGTCGCGCGTCCGGCGGGCTACCTGATTCCGCCACAGCACTCGGATCTGGTCGGCCTGCTGCGCATCCAGGGCGTCCTGGTGCAGCGGCTCGACGCGGCGTGGCAGGGAGAGGCGGAGGCCTTCATGGTCGACAGCCTCGCAGTGGCGCCCTTCCTCTTCGAGGGGCATCGCGCGACCTCGGTCACCGGACAGTGGAAGCCGCGTGCGGCGTCAATCCCCGCCGGCTGGTACTTCGTCTCCACTGAACAGCGGCTCGGCGTCTTCGCCGCCTATCTGCTCGAGCCCGCCTCCGAGGATGGCTACGCGACCTGGAACTACCTCGACCGCGATCTCCGCCGCGGAGAAGAGGCGCCCATCCTCCGGGTGCGGACGGCACCGATGCTGCCGATGTCACTGGTCGAGTGAGGCGGAACCGATCCTGCATTGCGGGGTACGGGCGTGGGAATCCTGCCTGTCTCGCGGGCGCAGGACCGCAACCGACGTCGCGTGAACCCTCACACGGATCGTGTTCCGATGCTCAAGCCGGGCGCCAAGGCACCCTCGTTCTCCCTCCCATCCGACGGTGGTGGCCGGATCGCCCTCAAGGACCTGAAGGGCAAGACCGTCGTGCTGTACTTCTATCCCAAGGACGACACCAGCGGCTGCACCACCGAGGCCTGCGAGTTCCGCGACACCTGGAAGGCCGTCAAGGCGGCCGGTGCCGTCGTCCTCGGTGTCTCTCCTGATGCGGTCGCATCCCACGACAAGTTCAAGGCCAAGTATGATCTGCCTTTTCCGCTCCTCGCGGATGTCGACCATGCCGTGGCCGAGTCCTACGGGGCCTGGGGGGAGAAGAGCATGTACGGCCGGAAGTACATGGGAATCCTGAGGACGACCTTCGTGATCAGCGGGGCGGGGAAAATCGTGAAGATCTTCGAGAAGGTGAAGCCGAAGGGGCACGCCGCCGAGGTCCTGGCGGCACTCAAGGAGGCCGGAGTGTGACCGGTGTCACACTCCGGTTTCCGGGGGATTTACGACTGCATAACACAAGGATTGACGGCCGCCGTGCACCCGCTTACAGTCGGCGCGGTTCGGCGGTACCAACACACTTTCGGGAGGGTGGTATGCGTTTGAAATCTGTCTGGATGACGGGTGCGCTCGTGCTAGGGACGGCCGTTTCCGCGACCGCTCAGCAGCCGGGCACGGTGGAGCTGGGGGGCTTCGGGCGGTTCACGAAGTACGACAAGGCGACCCACTTCGACGACCGCGCGGGCGTGGGCGCCCGGCTGGGCGTGTTCGTGCTGCCGAACCTCGAGATCGAGGGCGATGCCTCCTACACGGCGACCTACACCACGAACAACGACCTGGTGAAGAGCGTCCCGATCCACGCGCGGCTGGTCTACAACCTCCCGGTGGGCGAACACGGCGCGCTGCTGTTCGGCGGCGGCTATGTGCGCAACATGTTCCGCAAGAATTACGTGGAGAGCGCCAACGGGATCGGCGGCCTGGTCGGCGTGCGGCTCGGCCTGGGCGAGCTGCTCTCGATCCGGCTCGACGCGACCGGCGACTACCTCGGCAGCCCGCGCAGCAAGGCGGGGGCGGTGCCGGCGGCGGGCGTGGAGCAGAAGGATCACAACTTCCACGTGGCCGGCCAGGCGGGGCTCTCGCTCCTCTTCGGCGGCAAGCGCGACGGGGACAAGGACCACGATGGCGTGAAGAACTCGCTGGACCAGTGCCCCGACACGCCGCGCGGTGATGCGGTGGATGCCAAGGGCTGCACCCTGCCGAAGGACAGCGACAAGGACGGCGTGCTGGACGGGGTCGACAAGTGCCCGAACACGCCGGCCGGGGACCGGGTGGATGCCAGCGGCTGCACCCTGCCGAAGGATGCCGACGGCGACGGCGTGGTGGACGCGAACGACAAGTGCCCGAACACCCCGGCCGGCACGGCGGTGGATGCGACGGGCTGCCCGAAGGACAGTGATGGCGACGGCGTGCTGGATGCGGCCGACAAGTGCCCGAACACCCCGGCCGGGACGGCGGTGGATGCGACGGGCTGCGCGCCGGACAGCGATCACGACGGCGTGGTGGACACGGCGGACAAGTGCCCGAACACCCCGGCCGGGACGAGCGTGGATGCGACGGGCTGCGCGGTGGACAGCGACAACGACGGCGTGATCAACGCGACGGACAAGTGCCCGGACACGCCGGCGGGGACGAAGGTGGATGCGGTGGGCTGCCCGGCGCTGTTTGGCGGCGGGGCGAGCCTGGTGCTGCAGGGGGTGAACTTCGAGACCGGCAAGGCGGTGCTGCTGCCGGAGTCGCAGGCGATCCTGGACCGGGTGGCGACGTCGCTGGTGGACAACCCGACGGTGACGGTGGAAGTGGGCGGGCACACCGACAACACGGGGCGCAAGGCGGCGAACGTGCGGCTGAGCCAGGCGCGGGCCAGCACGGTGCGCGACTACCTGATCAGCAAGGGCGTGGATGGGGCGCGGATCACGGCGAAGGGCTACGGCCCGGACCAGCCGGTGGCGGACAACACCACCGTGGCCGGCCGCGCCGCGAACCGCCGCGTCGAGCTGACCAAGACCAACTGATGCCTGACTGATCGCGGCCGGCCTTCAGCGGGAGATTCCCCGCTGGAGGCCGGCCCCGACCGGGTAGCGACCCACCATCAACTCATCGCAAAGCGAGTCGACATGCAGGGCGAGTTCATGAAGTTCCTGAAGGAGTATGGCGTCATCGGTCTCGCCATCGGCGTGATCATCGGCAGCAAGGCGGGCGAGCTGGTCAAGTCGATCGTCGATGGCCTGCTGATGCCCGTGATCGGGCTGGTGCTGCCGAGCGGAGACTGGCAGAAGCTCGTGGTGGGCCCGTTCCAGATCGGCATCGTGCTCGCCGCGCTGGTCAACTTCGTCATCGTCGCCTACCTCGTCTTCTGGTTCTCGAAGAAGGTCCTGAAGGAAGAGACCGTCGCCAAGAAGTGAGACCTACACCAACCATGGAATCGACTCAGATCATGCGCCATCGTTTCATCGCCGTCCTCCTCATCGCGGTGCTCGCGGGCGCCACTGCACACAACGGAGTGGCCCAGGAGGCGCCCAAGCGTCCCTGGAAGCTGCAGACGGACTTCGGATTCGTGAACACCGCCGGCAACACCTCGACCACGACGTTGAATGCCGGCGAGGCGGCGAGTTATACCGCGGGGGCCTGGACCGTGGGCCAGACCTTCGGCGCCGTGTACGGCAAGACAGGAGGGAAGAAGTCGGCGGAGAGCTACGCCGCAGCCGTCCGGGGCGACTACGCCTTCTCACCCCGCATCGGCATGTACGTGCTGGGCGGATGGAACCGGGATGCATTCGCCGGCATCGCGCGCCGCTTCGAGGAAGGCACCGGTCTCTCGTTTAAGGCCATCGCCACCGAGCGCTCCACCCTCACCTTCGAGGCCGGCGTCGCCGCCAACCAGCAGCGGGATCTCGCCGGGGTCGACAACAACTTCGGCAGCGGCCGCGGTGCGCTGCTGCTCAAGCAGATGTTCTCGACCGCCGCGTATTTCCAGGAGATGGTCGAGGTGCTGCCGAACTTCAAGACCAGCAAGGACGTCCGGGTCAACTCGGAGACGGCGCTCGTCGCACCGCTCTCGCAGCGCGTCGCCTTCAAGGCGGGCTACGTCGTGAAGTTCGACAACCTCCCCGAGCCCGGCTTCAAGAAGACCGACCGGTATCTCACGTCCGGCCTGCAGGTTGTGTTCTGAGCCGCGTGCCTGACATCGTCCTCATCGACGATGAGCCAACGATCGTCGGAGTCCTGTCCCGGGTGGTTCACACCCGGGCCGGGATGCGGGTTCGCGGTTTCACGGAGAGCGCGGCGGCCATCCAGTGGCTCGGAGAGCACACCCCCGCCCTCATTATCACCGACCACCTCATGCCGGGACCGAACGGGCTCGATGTGGCACGCGCCGTCCGGAATTCGGCGGCCACCCGTTCGGTCCCGATCCTGATGCTCACCGGTTCGACCGAACCCGACCTGGGGCCGCTGGCGCGTGCCGCCGGCGTGGACCGCGTCGCCACCAAGCCGCTCCGGCTGGGCGAGCTGCTTCAGCTGATCGACGAGATGCTGCCCCCGTCAGTGCCCCCGCAACGACTCTGACTCGATCGTTCGGCCGGCCGAGGCCGGATCGAGGGCCACGGCCACCAGGGCGCGCGCCAGGGCGGCGTTCGTCGTCGAGCGATAGCGATCCCTGATCCGCTTCCCGCCGAACCATCCTGCGATCGTGAGCAGGCCGTCGGCCACCGTGGCACCAACTCGCTCCCCGAGCCGGAATTCGTCCCGGTCGGGGCCGGTGATGAAGGATGGCCGTGCGATCGTGTAGGGCAGCGATCCTTCCCGCAGGGCTCGCTCCACCCGGCTCCGCGCCCTGAGATAGGCATTACCCCCTTCATCCCTCACGCCTGCGGCCGAGAGGTAGACGAAGCGCGGCCCTGCGCCTGACCCGTTCGCCGCGGCATACAGCAGCATCGTCAGGCCGTAGTCGATGGCCTCGTAACTCTCGTCCGCCCCGGTCCTTGTACGGGCGGCTCGCGCGCGGGAACTGGTCGTCCCGAGCAGCGCGAAGACCAGGTCGGGCTTGAGCCGCTGCATCGTCTCGGTCATCGGGCCCGGCTCCCAGGGCGTCGTGTCGACCGTGGCACCGAGTGCCGTGAACCGGTCACGCCACTCCGCGAGTTGCGACGAATCCGGGCGTACGTGCGCGACGACCTGGAGACCGCGCTCGCGCAGGACCCGGACCACCTCTCGTCCCGTGTACCCGGTGGCCCCAGCCACGAACGCCGTCGTCATCCCGGCCGCTTCCTGGCGATGCTGAGGCTCTTCCAGGCCGGGCCAGCCAGGTGGCGCGCAAGCTGCACGATCTGCCCCACGTGATAGGCATAGTGTGCCAGCTGCTGGTGGATCGCCTCGAGCACCGTGTACGGCTGACCCCGGATCACGACTGTCCGGGTGAGGTCGTCAGGGCGGAGGGCGTCGAGCGCCTCGAAGAGTCTCGCCCAGCCATCCTCCCACCAGTCGAACAGCTCCTCGCGGGACGGGGACCGCTCGAGGACGAACTCGCCATCCCGGTTCCGGTCCGGCTTTTCGCCATCCGTGGTGAGGAACCCGGTCCACCGGGAGCGCATGTTGCCGGCGAGATGCTTCACCAGGACCGCGATGCTGTTCGCGTCCGGGTCGAGCTGGAACACCAGCCCGCTGTCGTAGACCTGGGCGATCGCCTTTTCACCCAGCTTCTTGTGGGCCCGGAACCGTTCGGTGACATCCCGGAGGAAGAGCGCGCCGACCTCATCAGGCATGGGCATCTCCACAGTGGCAGACCTCAGAGAAGGCTGACGGGATCGCGGTCGATGATCACCCGTACGCCGCGCGGCTCCGGCAGCCGCCCCGCCGCATAGCGCACGATGCGGCCCAGTTGCTCGCTCTCACCGCGAAGCGCCACGTGCCAGCGCCAGCGGAGCTTGATCCGCGCGAGGGCGCAGGGGGCGGGCCCGAGCACGTCAACGGCCAGACGCTGCGAGGCGACGAGCCCGCCACACCAGCTGGCGAGCGCCGCGGCGGCATCGGCGACGCCGATCTCGTCTTCCCCCGAGACCACAAGATTCACCAGCGAGGCCATGGGTGGATAGGGCGGACTCTGCCGCTGGGCGAGCTCCGCACGCAGGAAGCCTTCCGTGTCGTGCTGCGCCGCGGCGGTTAGCGCGTAGTGGTCGGGATTCCTGGTCTGCACGATCACCCGTCCTCCCTTGGGCCCCCGCCCCGCACGCCCCGCCACCTGGGCGATCAGCTGAAAGGTGCGCTCCGCCGCGCGAAAGTCCGGCAGATGCAGACCCGTATCGGCGTCGATCACCCCGACGAGGGTGACGTTCGGGAAGTCGAGCCCCTTCGCGATCATCTGGGTGCCGAGCAGGATGTCGACATCGCCCCGGCCCACCCGGTCGAGGATCGCCTGATGGGACCACTTGGCGCTCGTGGTATCGAGATCCATCCGTGCGAGGCGGGCAGCCGGGAAGCGGGACGCGAGAAAGCGCTCGAGCTGCTGGGTGCCCACCCCGCGCATCCGCTGCACCGCCCCGCCGCACTCGAGGCACGCGGCCGGAATCGGTTCATCGCGCCCGCAGTAGTGACACCGGAGTCCCGGCGGTGACTGGTGGACGGTGAGCGCGATGCTGCACCGGTCGCACTGACGCACGGCGCCACACGCCTGGCACTGAAGCGTCGCCGCATAGCCGCGGCGGTTGAGCAGCAGGAGGACCTGTTCCGATCGGGCCAGCGCCGCGAGCACCTCCCGGTCGAGCTGCAGTGACCACGGCAGGGCGCCGGCCTCCGGCAGGCGCTCCGCCACACGCAGGTCAACCAGATCCACTGGCGGGAGCGGCCGGGTGCCCGCCCGCTCCGGCAGGCCGATCCGTGCCAGGCGCGGTCCCACCCGGTGCATGCTCTCGGGAGACGGTGTCGCGCTGCCGAGGACGAGGCGCGCGCCCTCAAGACGGGCCCGGACCATGGCCACATCCCGGGCGTGATAGCGCGGCGACTCCCCGTTCTTGTAGCTCGACTCATGCTCTTCGTCGACGACGATGACGCCGAGGTCCCGCACCGGCGCGAAGATCGCCGAGCGGGCGCCGACGGCGACCCGCCGCTCTCCCCGGCGCAGCATCCGCCAGGCGTCCGCCCGTTCCCCGTCCGAAAGGCCGCTGTGGAGCACGGCGACTTCTTCGCCGAAGACGCCACGCACCCGGCTCACCGTCTGCGGCGTGAGGGCGATCTCGGGCACGAGCAGGATCGCGCCCCGCCCCGCCGCGAGCGCGTGGCGAATGGCCTCGAGATACACGAGGGTCTTGCCGCTCCCCGTGACCCCGAAGAGGAGGACCCCGTCGCCGGAGGGCGCGGCATCGATTGCGGCGATGGCGGCGAACTGCGCGAGATTGGGGACCGGCGGCGGCGCGGTCACGGCGAGATCGCGGAAGGGATCCCGCGGGGCCTCCACCTCCTCCACCCGCGCCAGGCCGCGCTTCACGAGACCGTCGACGCCTGCGCGCGAGAGGCCGAGTTGCTCGACCAGATGCCGGAGCGGTGCGCTCCCCCCGAGCTCCTCGAGGGCCTCGAGCACCGAGCGCTGGGCCGGACTCCGGCGCAGGCTGGCCTCGCGCTCGAGCAGGGTCGGCACGACCTCGGCCAGCCGCACCAGCTTTTCCGTCACGACAGCCGCATCCGTCTCCGGCGTCTCGACCCGGAGCCGCACTCCGCCGACCCGCGCGAGACGGTTCACCGCATCCCACACCGGCCGCTTGAGCGCCCGGGCGATGGTGGCGACGGGAGCCTCACCACCCTTGCGCTCCAGATAGGCGACGATCTCCCCGGCCACGCCGCCGCCGGGCGCGCCGGCCTCGAGCTCCACCACGACCTGCGAGCTCCCCCACATTGCGGCGGGGAGCATCGCGCGAAGCGTGAGGCCGAGTGGCGCACCGTAGTATCCGCTGATCCACCGGGCGGTTTCGAGCAGCGACTCGGGAAGGGCCGGTTCGGGATCGGGAGCGGAGAGAATGTCCCGCGCACTCTGCTCCGGGGCCTCCGGAGTGAGCGCCGTGACGATGCCGATCAGCTCGCGCTGGCGCACCGGTACGACAACCCTCGCGCCCGGCACGATCCGGTCCGCGAGGGTTTCGGGAATGCGATAGGTGTACGGTTGGGCCAGGGGCAGCGGCAGGGCCACCAGCCCGTAGCCGGGGGTCATCGCCGGCTCAGGCCGAGCCCCGGACCGGAGGGAAGCCTGACCTGCCCGTTGGCGATGGTCGCCCCGGCGAACGGATCGTTGGCGAGCAGGGCCGCGCCGTCCAGATCGACGATGTCCACAAGCGGCGTGAAGTGCGCCGCCGCCGTGATCGCGATGCTGCTCTCGATCATGCAGCCCACCATCACCATCATGTGGTGCGCCCGCGCGACGGCGATCATCCGGATCGCCTCCCGCAGGCTGCCGCACTTGGCGAGCTTGATGTTGATCCCATCGACCTTGCCAACCAGCCCGGGAATATCGGCAGCGGTGAGGCAGCTTTCATCGGCGATGACGGGAATTCGGGAGGCTCGGGTCACCTGCGCCAGGCCGTCGAGATCGGTCGCGGGCAGCGGCTGTTCGAGCACCGTCACCCCGAACTCCTCGAGCACCGGGAGCATCCGGAGCGCGTGCTTCACCGTCCACCCGGTGTTGGCATCCACCCGGAGCTCCTTGTCGGTGAGCCCCCGAATGGTCTTGAGGATCTCGAGGTCGTGATCAGACCCAAGCTTGATCTTGAGAATCGGGTATTGCTCCGCTTCGAGCACCTTCTTGCGGAGCATCTCCGGCCCGTCGATCCCGATGGTGAAGGTCGAGCGCGGCGCCTTGGCGGGATTGAGCCCCCACAGCGAGTACACCGGCACCCCCAGGCGCTTGCCCACCAGGTCGTGGAGCGCACTCGACAGCGCACAGCGTGCCGCCGGATTGAGCGCGAGCGCCTTTTCCCACTGAAGCTCGATGTCCTCGATGTTCGACGGATCCGCAGGCAGATGCTCGGCATAGGCCTGCAGCGCGGCCAGCACGGTCTCGGTGCTCTCACCGTAGATCCGCGCGGGCGCCGCTTCGCCCCAGCCTTCACGCCCGTCGGCATCGACGAGGCGGACCATGACGGTCCGGTAGTCACTCTGCCCGCCGCGGGCGATGATGAACGGATGCGTGGTGCGGAGATTGAGAATCTCGGCTTCCATGCGCAGTGGCTGTGCCAAGGGAAACTCCGGTCAGTTCAGGGATGGATCGTCGGAGCGGGGAAAATACGGCGAAGCCGAGGCCGAAGGTAGAGGCAGGTGACGATCGGCGGTTACCCCAGTGCTGCGATCGTGGCCGCGACCCCCTCCGCCGTCCGCGACGGGATGTAGCCCCCCTCGAGCAGCCCGACGACCGGGACCGACGGCAGCGCATCGCGGAGCCGCAGTGTCAGGCGGGCGAAGTCCTCGGCTTCGAGCGTGAATCCGCCCAGCGGGTCCCCCGTCATCGCGTCGTACCCGGCGGAGAGCAACACGATCTCCGGCGGCCAGTCACGGATCGCGGCAGCGATCGCGGCCCAGAGGTCCTCGACGTACAGCTGCGCCGGTGCCCCCGGCCCGCGGGGGACATTGAAGACGTTGCCGACGCCCCGCTCCTCAGCCATCCCGGTCCCCGGGTACCATGGATGCTGATGCAGCGAGACGTAGCGGACTGTTGGATCCGTCTCCACCAGCGCCTGGGTCCCGTTCCCGTGGTGGACATCCCAGTCGATCACCAGCACCCGTCCGCGCCCGAGGCGCTGGGCCTGCCGGGCCGCGACGACCACGTTGTTGACCAGACAGAAACCCATCGCCCGCTGGGCGAGCGCGTGATGCCCGGGGGGCCGGATCGCCGCAAAGGCGTGCGACGACCCGGAATGGGCGTGGTGCAGCGCCGCGGTAACGGCGCCGACCGCACCGAGGACGGCTTCCCAGCTGCCCGGGCTCGCGACCGTGTCGAGCGAGATTACCCCGCCGCCAGTGTGGCTCATCGCTTCGAGACGGAGCAGGTGGTGCTCAGGATGCACCAGCAGCAGGTCGTCACGGGACCCGTGCTCCGCGCGCCGCAGCTCCGCACGGGGGTCCTGCGCCAGGAGGTCCAGAATCGCCCGGAGTCGTTCCGGGGTTTCCGGATGATCCGGCCCCGGATCATGGCGCAGACAGTCGAGGTTGGTGTAGACCGGGACGGGCATGAGGACGGGGTGCTTTCTGCTGTCGCCAGCCGGGCGTCACGCCCACGCCGTGTGCACGAGGACCGATTTACGATTCGCTACGATTCCGCAGCAGTTCCCGTAGCGCGCGCGCCTCTTCCTGCACCTCCCGCCTGGCCTCGGCGAGTTCCGCGACCGCGCGCTGATGCCGGCGCCAGAGCCAGACCACGCCTCCCGCTGCCCCGAGACAGAGCAACCCGCCGACCGCCGCCGAGAGCTGATGGCCCCACAGCCCGGCACAGAGCAGCAGAACGCCGTCGAGCAGGAAGAACCCGACGGCGACAAACGTGAGTGCCCTGCCCCGCACCGGGGCGTCACTCATTCCGTCCGCACCTCAGCGCACCGGGCGCCGCCGCCGAGGCATCACGATCAGCGCCGCATTCGGGACCACACCGGTCTCGGCGAGACTCCGGCTCTCGTCGAACACTTCGGCGCCGCGGAATTTCACCAGAAAATCCTCGGGTTTGCCGCCGACGTGCGTCAGCGCCAGCGCTCGCTGCTTCGTTTCCGCGACGGTCGTGGCCGGCGCGAGCTGCAGCGCCACCTGGTCCCAGGCGTCCTGCACCATGACCCGAATCGGCAGCGCGCTCATGCGGCCCCCGCGCGAATCGCCGGAAGCGTCGAGAGGAATCGTCCGATGGCCTGGTCGAAGAACAGCGTCGAGGCGCGGACCCGGCTGCCGCCGGGAGCCTCCGCCACCGCCAGCGCGATCTCCTCGCCGCCCTGACCGCGAAGGGTCAGCCACGAGGGGCCCTCCTTCTCGGGGAAGGCCGCGTTGCCCGGCACCCGCTCCTGGAAGAATCGCTTGGCGCGCTGGAGAACTTCCGCGCCGGACATCGAGGTCATGGTTTCGTGCGTCATGCGCTCACACCGGTGGCTGGTATGGGTGACGGAACTAGTGCGTCTGCCGAAGAATCGTGATTCCCGTGGGCTGGGCCGGCAGCGCGACCGTCGCGACCACCTTCCGGGCCGCCAGATCGAACATGTCCACCGCGCCGGGATCGGCCCCGATCGATTCCTGACTGATGAAGGCGTAGCGTCCGTCCGGCGAGTAGGCAACGCCGTGCACGATCTTCTTCGTCGTGGGGACCCGGACCACCTCGGCCAGCGACTGGGCGTCGATGAGGCTGAAGCTCTGGGCCTTCTTGTTGGTGACGATGATCCAGCGGCCATCGGCGGACGGCTCGACATTGTACGCCCCGGTGCCGACGGGAATGTCCTTCCGCTTGGTCAGGGTTGCCGCGTCCCAGACCTGCACTGTATTGCCATGGTTGCAGGCCGCATACAGCGTCCGGTCGTCGGGCGACACGCTGACGAAGGTCGGCGCGCAGCTGTTGTCGGCGGCCGGCGCGGGGGCCGAGGCCGGCGGAGTGGCGGGTGCATGGTTCATCGCGCCGTGATCCATTCCCGCCATCGCGTTCATGTCGTGCCCGGTTCCCGTCGGGACCCGGCGGGTGATCCGGAGCGTGGCCACCTCGACCTCCAGCAGTTCGTCGCTGTTCATGCAGGAGATGTAGACGAAGGTGCCGGCGTGATTGGACTTGACCCCATGCGGCATGTCGCACGCTGGAAGATGCGTGATCGTCGACATCGTCGGCGTGTGCACCACCGAGATCACATTCTGCCGCGGGTGGTCGCCATGGAAATCCGAATTGGCCACGAAGGCCAGCTCGCCATCAGGCGTCAGCCCGATCGTCGTCGGAAACATCTCCAGCGGTGCCCGACCCACCAGCGTGTCGGAGGCGGCGTCCATCTTCCACAGGGTGCCGAACGGCGTCCCGTGCGCAATGGAGATGTAGTAGAAGCGATTGTCGGCGGAGACGGTGATGTTGTGGGGGCCGTCGATGTCGGCCGGCATGATCCCCACCGGGATGACCTTGTCCTGCACGAGGGTCCCCTCGCCCGGCTTGAGCCAGGTCACGATATCCCCGGATTCACTCACGACCCCGACTCGATAGCCAGGATCCGCACCCTGGGCCGCGACGGCGCCAGGCAGGAGGATTCCGGCGAGTACCAGGAGACGTTTCATGCGCATATTCCTCGTTGGGGAGGCCAATGGTTTCGCCCGGGGAAGATAGCCGACTTCAGCCCTCCACGGGACGGGCCACCACCACTGCCCGGGCCGGGGGCGCCGGGCGCCGGAACAGGGTCGCCAGTGACGCCGCACGGCGCAGCACCAGCACCACGTCACCCGGCGGGGGGTGCTCGATCCCTTCCACCACCAGAAACGCCGGCAGGGAGAGGCCCTCGGGGACTACCACCGTGTAGCTCCTGCCGTGCCACGCAAGCTCCGTCCGCGCGCACACGCCTCGAACGGGGTGGTCGATGAAGTAGTCATCGTCCAGTCGATACACCCCGTCGGCCACCAGCTCGCCGCATAGGTGGAATGTGGGGTCGAAGGGCTCTCCGTCACTCCGCGCGAAATTCTGCTCGGCCGCCCAGTCAAAGCGCTCGAGATCGGGCGCCTGCGCCCGCCACTCGAGGTGATGCCGCAACTCGTGGGTGATCGTCTCCCACGCCTGCTCTCGCCAGTCGAAATCCGCATCGTCCCGGGCCAGCGCGGCGAACGACCCGTAGTACAGGATCACCTGGCTCTGTACCGAGCCTGCCACCTCCCCGCCCTCGCTGGGAAGGGGCACGCATTCGCCCATCGTGTAGACGTCGCCGCGAGCAGGATGCGGCAGCGTCTTCCTCGAGACCTCGAGGCCGGTGACTCCCTCCAGAAACTCGCTCGGCACCTCGCGCCAGAGCCGGCGGGCCAGAGCCTCGAAATCGGCGTAGCGCACCGGCGGGTCCGCGCCCTACACCGCTTCCAGGGCCTGGGAGATGTCGGCGACGATGTCCTCGAAGTGCTCCACACCCACCGACAGCCGTATCAGACCGGCGGACACGCCCAGTCGTTCCTTGACCTCGACCGGCACATCGGCATGGGTCATGGAATAGGGGTGCTCCGCCAGCGACTCCGTTCCCCCGAGGCTCACTGCGAGCTTGACCAGCGACAGCGCGTTGAGAAACCGGAACGCGCCCGGCTCCCCAGCGTCGACCTCGAACGCAATGAGCGAGCCCGGCGCGGTGCACTGCCGACGATAGGTCGCATACATCCGATGATCGGGCTCGAGGTGCCCCAGGTAGTGGACTGCCCGGACGCGGGGGTGCTCCCGGAGGAAGTCTGCCACGTAGCGGGCATTCTTCATCGAGGCGGTCATCCGCATCTTGAGCGTCTCGAGGCTGCGCAGCAGCAGCCATCCCGTCCATGGACCGGCCATGGTCCCCAGGAATGTCCTGAGCCCGCGCACCGGGGCGAGCGCCTCGGAGGATCCGAGGCAGGCGCCGGCGATGAGATCGCTGTGACCGCCGAGGAACTTGGTCGCGGAATAGAGGACGAGATCCGCGCCGTGCTTGAGCGGCTGCTGCCAGAGCGGCCCGAGAAAGGTATTGTCGACCACGACCATGGGACGGCGCTCGTCCCGGGTGAGTCGGCGCGCGAAGTCGGCGATCTCGCGGATGTCCACCAGCGCATTGGTCGGGTTCGCCGGCGTCTCGATCAGGATCGCGGCGACGGGGCGCCCGGCGATTCGCGCCAGCAGCTCGGCCTCGAGGTGCTCCAGCGGGATGCCGGCCGGAAAGCCCAGCGGAGTGACGCCGTACTGGAGAAAGAAATGCCGGAGCAGATGCTCCGAGCCGCCGTAGAGCGGAGCGCTGTGCAGCATCACGTCGCCGGGACGGGCGTAGGCGAGCAGTGTGGTGGCGATCGCCGCCATCCCGCTGGCGAACACGGTACAGGCCTCGGCCCCGTCCCACAGTGTCAGGCGGTCCTCGAGCACCTCAAGGTCGGGATTGTTCAGCCGGCTGTAGATGAGGCCCGAGCGCTCCCCGGCCCCCGGCTCCCGCAGCCCGTAGGCGACTTCGAAGAAGGCCTTGCCCTGTTCGGCACTCTCGAAGACGAAGGTCGATGTCTGGAAGATGGGGCACTTGATGGCCCCTTCGGAGAGTCTCGGATCGTATCCGAAGCTCATCATCAGGCTCTCGGGCCGCAGCGGCGTGCCCTTGATGCTGGTCGTATGGGCATCCTTCGAACGGTCGCGTCGCACGGGCACTCCCGGTGGCGGGGTGGTGATGCGAGAAAGCTATCACACGATTCGAAGGGAGGTCAGCGGTCGCCCCACCGGGGAGGAGGCGGGCCCGCAGCCGGGGCACGCCGGCAGGGTCAGGAACCGCACGCGGCTTCCGGCAACCACGGGCGTGAAAAAGCCCCGGGAGGAAGCGCCCGACGGCGCCTCCCCCCGGGGCAAACTCCGGTCTCAGCCAACGCGCTCGCGAATCCAGCCCGCGAGCTGATCCTGATGGACCCGAACCTGGGTCATCGCATCGCGCTCACGAACCGTCACGGTCCCGTCGGTCACGGTCTGGCCGTCGATGGTGCAGCAGAACGGCGTCCCCGCTTCATCCATCCGGCGGTAGCGCCGGCCGATCGCGCCGCTGTCATCGTAGAAGCAGGGGAAGTGCCTCTTCAGGTCGTGAAAGAGCCGATCGGCGAGCTCGGGCATCCCGTCCTTCTTGACCAGCGGCAGCACGGCGGCCTTGATCGGGGCGATGCTCGGATGGAAGCTCAGCACCACGCGGGTCTCCCCCTCGACTTCTTCCTCGCGGTATGCGTCCACGAGGGTCGTGAGCGTGACCCGGTCCGCACCGGCGGAGGTCTCCACGATGAACGGGAGGAACCGTTCGTTCGACGCCTGATCGAAGTACTCCAGCTTCTTCCCCGAATATTCCTGATGCCTCCCGAGGTCGAAGTCGCTCCGGTTGTGGATGCCCTCGATCTCGTTCCAGCCGAACGGAAACTCGTATTCGATGTCGTAGGCGGCCTTCGCGTAGTGGGCGAGTTCGCCCGGGCCGTGCACGTGCCAGCGCAGCTTGGCCGGGGCCAGGCCGATCGAGTGATGCCAGGCCATCCGCCATTCGCGCCAGCGCTCGAACCACTCCTCGTCGGTGCCCGGCTTGACGAAGAACTGCATCTCCATCTGCTCGAATTCGCGGGTCCGGAAGATGAAGTTGCCGGGCGTGATCTCGTTCCGGAACGCCTTGCCGATCTGGGCGATGCCGAAGGGGACGCGCTGACGCGAGGAGTTGAGCACGTTCTGGTAGTTCACGTAGATCCCCTGGGCCGTCTCCGGACGCAGGTAGACCACCGCCGCCGATTCCTCGACCGGGCCCATGAAGGTCTTGAACATCAGGTTGAACATCCGCGGCTCGGTGAGCTCGCAGGTGCTGTGCTCCCCGGGCTTCTTGCTCGGCTTCTGCGGGCAGCGGGCGTCCTCGAGCTTGTCGGCACGGAACCGGGCCTTGCAGGTCTTGCAGTCGACCAGCGGATCGGTAAAGCCGGCCACGTGACCGGAGGCCTCCCACACCCGCGGATGCATGAGGATGGCGGCATCCAGGCCCTCGATGTCGTCCCGGGCGTGGACCATCGCCCGCCACCAGCGATCCTTGATGTTCTTCTTGAGTTCGACGCCGAGCGGGCCGTAGTCCCAGACCGAGCCGAGGCCACCGTAGATCTCGGAAGATTGAAACACGAAGCCGCGCCGCTTGCAGAGCGACACGAGCTTGTCCATGAGAGTGGTATCAGCCATCGCGCGTTGTTTCGGTAACGGGGGAATGGGAGTGCGAAGCGAGCAAAGCTAGGCGGGGGACCGCCGCCCAGCAAGCCGTCAGGCCTCCAACTCCTTGCCGGATAATCGCTTGTGGGATTGCGGCGAGTATGATACTCTGGAGGCTGGGCTCGGCGGCCGCCGATCGGTCGCACCCCTCCAAGTTCAAGCGGGCCATGCGTTTCGCGACGGATCGCAGGGCCCTGAGTTGTCGCGGTGACGCCGCGACAGCTGGCCAAGCCCCAGTGTGGCCAGCAGATGCGAATTTGACGAACATAGGCTTGCTTCTTGCCCCTCCAGGCCGGACGAGGGATCAGGAGGCGGTGAGTTCCGGTGCAACCTGGTGACCGGGCTCACATCACCCCAGATGGCTCTGCGCCAACCATTGGACGGGCCTTGCTTCGCGGGGCTTCCAGTGAACGGCAAACCGTCGGCGACGACGGGACGCAAAGCCAGGGGTCTCCCCGAGATGGCCCGGCTGCCTGGAGACAACATGCAGGATCGTGGTACCCCAACTCAGCCGTCCCCAGCCTCGCGGCCACGCCGCCGGGGCACCGCGGGCTTCTCCCTCATCGAACTCCTGATCGTCATCATCATCATCGGGATCGTCACCACCATGGCGATCCCGAGCATCGATGCGGATGTCTACCGGATCAACTCCGCGGTGCGCGGCTTGAACGCGGCCCTGATGTACTCCGAGCGGCAGGCGATCTCGCTGCAGCACGACATCCGGGTGTCGATCGACACGGCGGGACGCCGGCTGCGCATCCATGAGGATGCGAACAACGACGGCGTCATCCAGAACAACGAACGCGTGACGTACACGACGCTCGACTCGAGCATCGTCTTCAGCCGGGGCGCCGCGCCGGCGATGCCCTTCGGTGGCGCCGCGGTGAACTTCACCCGGACCCAGGGCGGACTTCCTGTCATCATCTTCCGGCGCGACGGCACCGCCAGCGAGAACGGCGGGTTCTACATCGTCCCGGTGAAGAGCAAGGTCCGCAACATCGCCAAGAACGTCCGGGCGGGCGAAATCATTCGATCGACGGGCCGGGTGGCCTGGTGGAGCTACTCCAACAGCACCTGGGTGCGAGGCAACTGACCATGTCCAATCGTCGCGGCTTCTCGCTCATCGAGGTCATGGTGGCCCTCGTGATCCTGAGCATCGTGCTGCTCGGCCTCGGTCGTTTCGTGGCGAGCTTCCTCCATACCGTCGGTACCACGACGACGAAGACCGCCGCCACCGAGGCGGCCGCGGGCTACATGGCCGCGATCCAGGCCGACCCGACCTATCCCCTGCCGGCGATCTATGCCGGCACAGTGACCGGCATCGGGAGCTACCCCAACATGAAGCGGGTGACGACGACCACCCGGGTCAGCTCCGGCGGGTCCGACTATACGACGGTGACGGTCAAGGTGACCGAACCGACCCTCAGAGACACCGTCAACATCACAACCGTGGTGGCGGCCCCATGAGCAGCAAGCGCGCGGGTTTCACGCTGGTCGAAGTCATGATCGCGATGGTGGTCCTCGGCTTCGTGATGGGGGCCGCGATCAGCGTCTTCCGGTCCCAGAGCACCAACTTCCGGGTCGGCGGCCAGCGGCTCGAACTGGAACAGAACCTCCGGTATGCGGTCGGCACGCTGGACCGGGTGATCCGCACGGCGGGCGCCGGCACGACCGCCAGCCAGCCGATGTTCGTCTACGGTGATACCGTGACCGTGGCCGTGAACGCCGATTATACCGACAGCGTGACCCCGACCAACGCGGTGTACTACAATCCCGACGCGCCGCCGGGCTCCTTCACGGCCCTGCCGGTCGGTTCGGCCTACAGCCTGCCGAACACGACGTTCAGTTATCCGTCGATGACCTACCTCGACCCGGTCAACGGAACGCCGGGAGCTGCGGAGACCATCGTCATCTACTTCCGGTCGGACTCGAGCACGGCGGACCCGAACGACTTCGTGATGATGATGCGGGTGAATGCCCTGCCCGCGGAACTCATCGCGCGCAACGTCTACAAGATCCCGAACACGCCGTTTCTCCGGTATTACGTCCATCCGACGACGCTCGCGGTGCCGCCGGCTACCCGCGACTCCAACATCGTCTGCCCCAGCGCTTCCTGTGTCGGCTCGATCAGGCACACGGTTGCCCTGCACAGCAGCGCGGCGGACACCAACGGCACCGGTTCCGCCCTCGCCGACAGCGTCAAGGCGGTGCAGATCAATCTCCGGGTGACCAACGGCCTCACCGGCGCCGACCAGCGGTTCCGCGACGTGTCCTCCATCTCGCGCTTGCCGAACAACGGCCTCATCCAGCTCCGCACCTGTGGTGCAGTGCCAATTCTCGCCGGGCCGCTGACGGCGATCGGAAGTCCGACCACCGGCACCTGGCCCCAGCCCGGCGACACCCTGCGGTGGTCGCCGTCCGCCGACGAGTCCGGCGGCGAGCGCGATATCCAGAACTACAACATCTACCGGCGCATCCCGCCGGCGACGACCTGGGACATCGTGTCGAGCATGCCGGCCAACCAGCCGAGTTACACCTATTTCGATGGCAATGTCGTAGTGGGCACGACGTACGACTACGCCGTCGGCGCGTCGGACTGCACGCCGAATGAGTCACCGCTCATCGTCGCGACGTCAGTGACGCCCCATTGAGTAACCAAGACCCCCAGCAGGAGCAGGCTATGCGGACGACGAACCGGATGGTGGCGAACGAACGAGGCGTGGCGCTGATCATGACGCTGATGCTGGCGATGATCGTCGCGAGCCTTGCCATCGGCATCATCATGATGATGGGGAATACCAACCTCATCACCAAGTTCCACGCCAAGGAAGCGATGATGGAAGGCGCGGCGGATGCGGGGCTCGAATGGGGCCGCAACCAGCTCAACGCCAATGCCGTCGTCCTCCCGCTGACGGGCTACGTCACGCTGGCCTCGGGAGCGACGGTCACCGACGCCTCGGGCACCGTGATCCCGGGCTTCACCCGTTCGGTCTACGCCGGGCGGAGCGGGAACACGACCGGCCAGTTCGGCGTCTACGCGAGTGTGATCTCGGAAATCCGGGATGCCCGTGGCGCCGTGGTCGTGCGCCGGGTGCAGCTCTCGCAGGATTCCTTCGCCAAGTACGCCGAGTTCACCGACACCTTCCCCGGTGGTCTCTGCGTCGGCTTCGGCAACGTGAAGTTCGGCCCGGTGCATTCGAACACCAACTACAACCTCTGCAGCACCGGCCCGGCCATCTTCAACGGCCCCCTGACCGTCGTCGGCTCGATTGGCAACCAGGGCGTCGGCACCTACAACAAGGGATTCAAGACCGGCGTGGCGCCGATCCCGATGCCCACCCCCGTCCAGCTCGCCTCGGTGCTGCCGATCGCGCAGGCGGCGAACATGAACATCACGGGTGACGCCAACCTGACACGGACCGATCCGGACACCCGGATCGAATTCATCTCGATCGACCTCGACAACGACGGCGACGTCACCGACGCAAACGAAGGCTTCTTCCGGGTCTTCAAGGCCCGCACGACCGGCACGGCCAACACGGACGACAACAACCGCGCCTATCTCAACGGCCGCCGCTGGCCGAACAACGGCTCGGTCAGCTTCACCGGCACCGGCATGACGGCGGCGTCGGACGTCAACCTCTTTTCGCCGAACTGCGGCGGGACGCAGGGCAACGCCGCCATCGCCCCGGCGGCCACCTGGGTCAGCGCCGACTCGATCATGCGGGTGCCGAACAGCACCGTCACGCTCGCGAACAAGGCCCTCGCCGTTCGTCAGGCGCTGACCAGTGCCTCACGCCGGTGCTACCTCGGCGGCGATGAGAACCTGACTGGTGGTATCTGGCGGGTCACCCCAACGACGTCGCCGTACGGCGACTGGATCGCCTACCCCGGCTGGGCCGGCGCCCCCCCGGCATCGATCGTGACCGGCCTCTCCCGCTCCGGTCGCGTCGGCCTGCCGGCGGGCGGCGCTGCGGCCAATGCGCAGGCCGCGGCCATGGCGCAGTATCTGTGGCCGCTGGATCGCTCCTGGAACATCAACATCCAGGGTGTCATCTACGTGGCCGGCAGCGTCGCCGCGAGCGGGAACGTCCGCGGCCAGGTGCTCCTCGCCGCCACGGGCAACATCATGCTGGATGACGACCTCATCTATGTGACGCCCCCGAACACCACCTGCGCGGACATGCTCGGCTACACGACGCCCAAGGGCATCACCATGGCCGACAACTCGGTGAACGGACCGTTCATGGTGAACGGCAATTACATGAACAACTTCGACGACACGCCGAGCGAGAGCTTCAATGGGGTCTTCCTGGCGCTGACCACCTTCGCGGGCGAGAACCCCACGTCCGGCCCGAGGAGTTCCACGTCCGCCGCGGGGCGCGAGGACTGCCCGGCCGGAGTGCAGCAGGGCCGCGGCTGTGACATCGTCATCGGCGGGCTCATCCAGCGGAATGCGGGTGCAACGGCCTCGACGTCCGGCGCCGGCTGGAACGACCAGTACAGCTACGACGTCTGCTCGTTCCGCAATCCGCCGCCGTACTTCCCGACCACGGGACGGTACTCGCGCTACCAGTACTACGAGATCGACCCGGTCGGCTTCAACGTCGCGACCTGGTACGCCAACAACCAGTAGACCCTGACACACGGGCCCTGAAACGCGAAACCCTCCGGCACTGCCGGAGGGTTTCTGCTTTGGCGCACTGCTCTACCCTATGTGTCGCGCCGCCGGATGATGTCCCGCACGATCAGCTCGCCGTGGCCGCGCGCGTTCTCGATGAACAAGCGGTTCGCGTCGTTCCCGCTCGCCATGACGCCAGCCAGGTAGCAGCCGGCGACCGGCGTCATCATGGTGGCCTCGTCATGGGCGGGAATCCCCGTCGCCCGGTCCACCGGCACGCCGAGACTCGCCAGCAGGTCGGTATTCGCGTGATATCCGGTCATCGCCAGCACGGCGTCCGCGGGAAGGGTCTCGCGCGGCCCGCCCCCGACCGGTTCGATGATCACCGACTCCGGCGTGATCTCGACCACCCGGCGCTTCCACCGCGGAACGACGCTGCCCTCCTTCACCCGGTTGGTGATGTCCGGCAGCACCCAAGGCTTCACGACCCGGTCGAAGCCTTCCTCGAGATGCACCAGGGTGACCCGCGCCCCGGCGCGCCAGCACTCGAGGGCCGCGTCGACCGCGCTGTTGCCGCCACCGATCACCACGACGTTCTGGCGCCAGTGGCGGTGGCCTTCGGTGAAGTAGTGGGAGACGTGGGGCAGATCCTCGCCCGGGACCCGGAGGGGATTGGGCCAGTCGTAGTAGCCCGTAGCGAAGACCAGGTTCGCCGCATGATACGCGGTGGTATCATGGCGCCGGGAGACTTCCACACGGAATCCGCCGGGGGCTTCTCGCCGCACCGCCGTGACCTCCTCGCCGGGCCGGGCATCGAGACCGAAGTGCTCCGTCACCCGCCGGTAATACAGAAGCCCATCCTTGCGGGTGGGCTTCTCATTGCTCGTGATGAACGGCACGCCGCCGATCTCGATCTTCTCGGGTGTCGAGAAGAAGGTCATGTTGAGCGGATACCGCTCGATCGTCGAGACCACGGTCCGGCGGTCGAGCAGGATGCAGCTCAGGCGGGCCTGATGGGCCGCCACCCCGACGGAGAGGCCGCAGGGGCCCGCTCCGACGACCAGCAGTTCGGCCTGCTCCATCACACTTCGATGATCTGGTCGCGACGAGTCCCGACGCTCACATAGCGGATCGGCGCGCCGGAGAGGTCCTGAAGCCGGTCAAGATAGGCGCGCGCCTCGGCGGGGAGATCGGCGAGCCGCCGCGCCCCCGTCGTGGGTCGGCGCCAGCCGGGCAGCACCTCGTATTGCGGGACCACCCGCTCGAGCGCGCGGATATCGGCCGGCAGTTCATCGCAGGGAACGCCGTCGAGCAGATAGTCGGTGCCGACCGGAATCTCGGCGAAGGTATCGAGCACGTCGAGCTTGGTAACGGCGAGCGCGGTGAGCCCGTTCACCCGCACCGAGTAGCGCACCACGGTCGCGTCGAACCAGCCGCAGCGGCGGGGGCGCCCGGTCACCGCACCGAATTCACCACCAAGCTTGCGGAGCTGCTCCTCGACATCAGGCGCGCCCTGGGTAGGCAGCGGTCCGTTCCCGACGCGCGTCGTGTACGCCTTCACGACGCCCAGCACCTCATCGATGGCGGTGGGACCGATCCCAGCGCCGGTCGAGGCCCCTCCGGAGGTCGTGTTCGACGACGTCACGAAGGGATAGGTGCCGTGATCCACGTCGAGCAGTGCGCCCTGGGCCCCCTCGAGCAGCACCCGACGGCCTTCCTTGAGCGACCGGTGGACCAGCAACCCGGTGTCGGCTGCGAGCGGCAGCAGCCGGGGCGCCAGCCGCTCAAGCATCTCGTGATGCTGCTGCTCGCTGGCGAGCTCGCTGCTCCCCATCATGGCGAGGAGCTGATTGGCCCGGGCGACCCGCTCGGAAAGCACCGCCCGCGCCGATTCGAGGTGGCGAAGATCGCCCACCCGGATCCCGCGGCGACCGAACTTGTCCTCGTAGGCCGGCCCGATGCCCCTGCCCGTCGTCCCGATCTTCTGGCTCCGCTCGTGCGCCTTGTCGAGCAGCTTGTGATACGGCAGCACCAGGTGGGCGCGGTCCGAGACGAACATCCGCCCCTGCACGTGCACGCCCTTCGAGGCGAGGCTGTCGAGCTCGAGGAAGAAGGTCTCCGGATCGAGCACCACGCCGTTACCGACGACGCAGGTGCAGCTGTCGTGGAGGATGCCGGACGGAATCTGCTGGAGGATGAACTGGGCGTCGCCGATGCAGACGGTGTGACCCGCATTGGCCCCGCCCTGGTAGCGGACCACGAAGTCCGCCTGCTCGGCGAGCACGTCGACCAGCTTCCCCTTGCCCTCGTCGCCCCACTGGGCGCCGACGACGACTACACAATGCGTCTTTGGATTGAACATTCTGGTCGTAGCAGGAAAAGAAATGGGGCCCCCGGCGGGGGCCCCGATGTATCCTCTGGTGAAAGCTAGGCGCGGAAAGGACGTTGTCAACGCCAGCGCATCCGCTGCCGGATCGTCTGGCGGCGCCCCGCCAGATCTCCGTTCGGGTGCCTCACCGGACTGGAGCCGATAGCCCGCCGACCACCCGCCCGACCGCCTCGGCCGTCGCGAGCTCCAGGTCGTCCATCGTGTCGCTCGGCGTGTGCAGCCGCGCGAGATCGGCCCAGCTCAGGCGCCCCAGGGTGACCGCGCGCAGCCCGGCCCGCGCCATCGGGAGGCTGTCCGTCAGGATTCCGAGTGGCAGGTGGCGGACGACGACCCTCGGGGCGGTCCGGGAGAGGTAGGGGAGCAACTCCTCGGCGAACCTGCGGCCCCGGGCATCGTGTGCCACGATGTAAAGCGATCCCTGGTCGGTCAGGGTGTCGAGATTCAGCACCTCGACGGCAGCACCTGCCCCACTTTCGCGCAGGAAGGCCCGGGCGCCCACCAGCCCGAATTCCTCGGCGCCGGTGAACAAGAACCCGATTCCCTCGCCCTGAAGGCTCTCCGCGGCCAGCAGGGCCGCCAGCAGGCCTGTGCCGTTGTCCCTCGCCCCTGGGGAGGTTCCCCGAAGTCGGCCGCGGGCGGCGAGCGCCCCCGCCGCCAGGGAGAGGCCGGCCCCCGCCGCAACCGCCGTCCCGGGCAGCGCCCCATCGTGCAGCGCCCGCCAGGACACGAGCCCGGTCATCACTACAGCGGCCGCGATCATCACCCAGGCGGCCACGATCCGCCCTGCCATGGAGTGTCCCTGAGCCTTGGAATCGGTGTGCGCGATGATCCAGCGGCGCACCGGCCCAGACCCGCGCGTGGCGATCAGATTGGCGTCGAGGCGTCGTTCTGCACCGGGAACCTCGACGCCGGTCCCGATGCCCCACGCCAGCATCCCCAGCGCGACCGTCCCCGTCCCCCAGACCAGGGGAGCCAGCATGCCGGAGAGGCGTCCCATCAGGAGCAGCGGGATCTCGAGCAGGGTCAGCCAGCCGAGACCGGCGCCGAGGAGGGGAAAGGCATTGAGGGAGGAGGGCTGGAAGGCGAAGGCCTGTTCGCGGACCTGGTAGCCGAGCCCCTTCAGGTGGCGCGTCAGCAGCTCCCGTGCGGCGGCCGCGGCGGGCGTCCCGGCCTCTCGTGGAAGTGCGATCAGTCCGGCGAAGAGTTCTCGTGCTGTCACGCGCCCAGCGCGGCCGCGGCTTCGGCCGAGATCTGGCCTTCGGCCTGGAGCCGGGTGGCGCACTGCTCGAAGGTCTGCATCCCGTCCTCCTCGCCCTCGAACATCGCGGTGCGGAGCGAATGAATCCGTTCGGGATCTCGGAGGATGGCGCGAACCGAAGCCGTCGCGACCAGCGCCTCGACGGCGACGACGCGACCGCCATCGTCCTTCGTCGGCACCAGCCGCTGCGCGAGCACCCCGCGGAGCACTTCAGAGAGGCGGACCTGCCCGATCTCGCGCTCCACTCCCGGAAACATCGAATGCAGGCGGGCGATGGTGCTCTGGACGTCGGCGGTCGGCAGGGTGGAAATGACCAGGTGCCCGCGCTCGGCGGCCTTGATCGCAGTGTCGAGCGTCTCGTGGTCCGAGATCTCACCGATGACGATCACGTCGGGATCCTGCCGCAGGGCCGCCTGCAGGCCCACGGCGAAGCTCTCGGTGTCCACACCGACCTCGCGCTGGGTCACCGAGCACTTCACGTCCCGGTGCAGGAACTCGATCGGGTTCTCGATCGTGACGATGTGGCGCTGCAGATTCTGATTGATGTGATTGAGCATCGCCGCCACGGTGGAGCTTTTCCCGCTTCCCGAGACGCCCGTGACCAGCAGCAGTCCCTGCTCCAGCTCGGCGAGCCGGGCCGCGACCGGCGGCAGATGCAGTTCCTCGGCGGTCGGGACGGTGAACGGAATCACCCGCATGACCACCATGAACGACGAGCGCTGCCGCAGCACGTTGACCCGGAAGCGCCCCACTCCGGGCATACCCCAGGAGCAGTCGAAATCCTTGAGCTGGTCGAGCCGGGAGCGATCGTCTTCGTTGGGCAGCAGCTTGAGCGCGATGGCGCGGGTCTGGTCGGGTGTCAGCCGCTGCTTGGTCAGCGGCACCAGCTTGCCGTTGATCCGGGCGCGGAAAACATCGCCCGCCTTGATATGCAGGTCCGAGGCACCCCGCTCAACGGCGGCCTTGATGATCTTCTCCATTCAGCGCTTCCTCACGGTCGTACGGAGGGTATGCCCTGCGCTACCGGTCGTCCCGGCGAGGCAGGAAGCCCATCCGGTCATGCACACCTGCCATGGTCTCGCGGGCAATCCGCCGGGCTCGAGCCGCGCCATCGCCGAGGATCTGCTCGACCCGCTCCGGGTGGGCGTCGAGTTCAGCGGCGCGGGCCCGGATCGGGGCGAGCGCGGCGTTGAGATTCTCCGCCAGCACCTTCTTGCAGTCGATGCAGCCCCAGCCCGCGCTACGGCAGTTGGCATCCACCAGCGCCACCGTCTCACGCGGTGAGAAATGCTTGTGCAGCGAGAAGATGTTGCAGTTCTCGGGATTGCCCGGGTCCTGGCGCCGGATGCGCGCCGGATCGGTCTTCGCGGGACGCAGCTTGTTCCAGACCTCGTCCGGGGGCTCGAGTATCCCGATGGTGTTGCCGAGGCTCTTCGACATCTTCGCCTGGCCATCGAGACCCATGATGCGCTTGGCCTCGGTCAGCATCGGCTGGGGCTCGGGGAAGAAGTCCTCGCCGCCCCCGAACTCCGCGTTCCACTTGCGGCAGATCTCGCGGGTGAGCTCCAGGTGCTGAACCTGGTCCTCGCCGACGGGAACGAGGTCCGCCCGATAGAGCAGGATGTCCGCCGCCATCAGCACCGGATAGTTGAGCAGACCCGCCGGAACGCTCTCGAACCGGGTAGACTTATCTTTGAACTGCGTCATCCGCTCGAGTTCGCCGATGGGCGTGACGGTATTGAACAGCCATTGCAGTTCCGAATGTTCCGGCACGTGCGACTGCACAAAGAGCGTCACCCGGTCGGGATCGATCCCGGCGGCCAGGAGGCCCACCGCCATCTCACGGGTGCGCCGCGCGAGCGTACCCGCTTCGTACTTGCCGGTGATGGCGTGGAGATCGACGACGCAGAAGAGGCACTCGTAGGACTGCTGGAGGCGGACCCAGTTCTGCACGGCGCCGAGCCAGTTCCCGATGTGGAGCTCGCCCGAGGGCTGGATTCCAGAGAAGATTCGCGGCATCGGGGCAAGCTATCGGACGGGGGGATCGCACGCAATATGACGTCGGCCAATGACTTACTGAATCTCGCTACTACCGCATGCCGCGCCGCCGGGGAGTACCTCCGGCAGGTCGATCGGCCCCGGGATCCCAGCAGCTGGACCGCCAAGGGGCGCGCCGACTGGGCTACCGAGGTGGACCGCGATTCGGAAAAACTCATCACCCGTCTGCTCACGGAGGGGGCTCCCGGCTCGGTCGTGATCGGCGAAGAGCTGAGTCCGGAAGTCGTCACGAAGGGGCTGGTCTGGATCGTCGATCCGCTCGACGGGACCACCAACTTCCTGCACGGCTTCCCCGCCTATGCGGTGTCCATCGGCGCGGCGGTGGACGGCGTCCTGCAGGCGGCGGCGGTCCTCCACGTGCCCCTCGACCGCCTGACAACCGCCACCCTCGGCGGCGGGGCGTTCGAGAATGGCCGGCCGATCCGGGTGTCCCCGATCAGCGATCCGGCCCATTCGCTGCTCGGCACGGGCTTCCCGTTCCGGGACTTCACGAAGCTCGACGCCTATCTCGGGCAATTGAGCGGCGTGGCGCTCGCGTCCTCCGGCATCCGGCGCCCAGGCTCGGCCGCGATCGATCTCTCCGATGTGGCCGCCGGCCGATTCGAGGGCTTCTGGGAGCAGCGACTCTCCGCATGGGACATGGCGGCGGGCATCCTGCTGGTGCGCGAGGCCGGCGGGTTGGTGACCGATTTCACGGGCCGCGATCTCGGCGTCGAGCATTCGGAGGTGGTCGCGGGAAATCCCGCGATCCACGCCTGGCTGCTCGATGTCATCCGGGGTCCGGCGTCCGAGCGACGCTAGCCCTCCTCCACACTCTCTCTCACGACCTGAAACCCGGATTCCATGACCGACGAGCTCACCCTCTCCGCCTTCGCCGATGCCGTTGCGGCGGCCACTCCCGCCCCCGCCGGCGGTTCCGTGGCGGCCGTGGCCGCGGCCCTGGCGGCGGCTCTGACCGGCATGGTCGGCCGTATCGCCCAGGCGAAGCCGGGAGCGCAGGACAACGTCGGCCTGGCCGACCTGATCGAGTCGGCTGACCGGGCCCGTGGCCGCCTGCTGGAGCTGGCCGGCGAGGATGCCCGGGCGTTCGAGGCGGTGATCGTGGCGCGACGCAGCACCGCGGGCACGGAGCTCGATCGCGCTGAGCGGCTGGCGAAAGCCTGGAGAAAGGCCGCGCGAGTCCCTTCGGACGTGGTGCTGCTGTCTCGTCAGGTCGCCCAGCTCGCCAAGCGGGCCGCGCGGGAGGGGCCGCCCTCGACGATCGGGGACGCCGTGATGGCCGCACTGGTGGCGGCCGCGACCGCCGCGGGTTCGCAGATCAATCTGAGGCTCAATGTGCAGGCCGCAGGCAGCCCGGCCGACCTGCGGGTCCTCGTCGATCAGTCCGAGGTGATTCTCCGCGAGACGCAGCAGGCGGCGGCGGACACGAGGATGGCGGCGGAGGAGCGGCTGAGCGGGGGGAAGGCGCTCCCCGCGTCACCAGCGACGGAATGATGCGGCAGGAAGGTGGGCGCGTTCGCGCCCACCCGGGCTGGAGTTACAGGGTGAGGATCCGGGGGCCGTCCTTCAGGATGGCCACGGTGTGCTCGAAATGGGCCGAGAGACTGCCGTCGGCGGTCACGACGGTCCACTTGTCAGGAAGCGTCTTGGTCGTGTAGTGCCCGGCCGTGATCATCGGCTCGATGGCAATCGTCATCCCCTCGAGCAGGCGCGGGCCGCGCTTGGGCTGGCCGTGATTGGGGACCTGCGGCTCCTCGTGGAACTGGGTCCCGATGCCATGCCCGACGAGTTCCCGGACCACGCCGAAGCCCGCCGCTTCAGCCAGCTGCTGCACGGCGTGTCCGATGTCCCCGACGTGATTTCCCGCCCGCGCCTGTTCGATCCCCGCCGCGAGACACTCCTGCGTCACCCGGAGCAGGCGCTCCGTCTCCGGGGCGATCTCTCCCACCGGCACCGTCGTGGCCGAGTCGGCGTGCAGACCATCGAGGAGCACGCCGACATCGATGCTCACGATGTTCCCCTCGCGCAGGATGCGCTTGGCGTTCGGGATTCCGTGGACGATCTCCTCGTTGATCGAGGTGCAGAGCGTCTTGGGGAAGCCGTAGAGGCCCTTGAACGAGGGCCGGGCTCCGGGGTGACTGCGGATGAACTCTTCGGCGAGGGTATCGAGTTCGAGGGTACTCATCCCCGGGCGAACGGACCGGCGCATGAGGGCCAGGGTCTCGCCCACGATGTGCCCGGCCTGGGCCATCGTCTCGATTTCGCGGGGTGACTTGAGCGTGATCATGGCAGTCCTCGGTGAGCCGCCGGCCGTCCTGGCCGGCGGGTCTCCGCTACCGGCCGAGGATGGTCTTCACGGCCGCGGCGATCTCGGGCACACTGCCCACGGCCTGAACGATGTGGACGCTGCCGCGCTGACGGTACCACTCGAGGACGGGGGCGGTCTGTTCCCGGTAGGCCTTGAGGCGGATGGCGACCGCCTTCGGGTCGTCGTCGGCCCTGCCCTCGATCGTGCGGCGTTTCTCGATGCGGGCGAGGATCTCCGCATCGGTCACGTCGAAGAACAGCACGAAATCCATCCGGCGGCCGAGGTCAGTCAGGATCCGCGTGACGCCCTCGGCCTGGGGCACGGTGCGCACCACGCCATCGAAGATGACCCCATTCCTGGCTTCCGGCTTGCCGAGTTCATCACGGACGACCCCCATGATGATCTCGTCGCTGACGAGCTGCCCCGACTCCATGACCGCCTTGGCCTGGAGACCGACCGGCGTGCCACGCTTGACCGCGTCGCGGAGCAGGTCGCCGGTGGCGAACTTCGGAATGCCAAGGCGATCGGCGAGGAGAGCGCCCTGCGTGCCCTTGCCGGCGCCCGGCGGGCCGAGGAGAAGAATGTCCATGTGGTATCCTGAAATTCGGGACTGGTCCAAACGGTGAGGAGTAAGGAGCGAGGAAGCGCGCGGCCCCCCTCCTTACTCCTCAATGTACTCCTCGTCCCTGCAAGGCTACATGAAACGCTGCTGACGGCCGCGGAACTTGATGCGGCCCGCCTTCATGAAGCTGTCGTATTTCCGGAGCGTGAGGTGCTGCTGGATCTGGGCGATCGTATCCAGCAGCACGCCGACCACGATCAGCACCGAGGTTCCGCCGAACTGCTGCTGGAAGCCGAGCTGCTTGGTCATCGTCACCGGGATGATCGCGATCACGGCCAGGAAGAGCGCGCCTGGGAGGGTCACCCGGGCGAGCACGTTGTCGATGTAGTCGGCCGTGCTGGCGCCCGGCTTCACGCCCGGGATGAACCCGCCCTGCTTCTTCAGGTTCTCCGCCAGGTCCACCGAATTGAAGATGATGGACGTGTAGAAGTAGCTGAACAGCAGGATCAGGATGCCGAAGCTGAGGTCGTACGGCAGCTCGCCGGGGGTGAAGAAGTCGGCGACGCTGCGCATGAACTCGTTCTGGGTGAAGCTCGCGAGGGTGCCCGGGACGATGATGATCGTCTGCGCGAACACGATCGGCATCACGCCGGCGGTGATGAGCCGGATCGGGATGAAGGTCTTCTGGCCCTGGGTCATGCGGCCGCGACCCATGACCTTGCGCGGGATCTGCACCGGAATCCGCCGGGCGGCGAGCGACATCGCCGTCACCCCGACCACCACCCCGAGCAGGATGAGGCCGAAGAGGAGGATCTTCGGAAGGGTGAGGATGCCTTCCTTCCAGAAGCCCGCCATGTTGACGAGGCCTGGCCAGAGGCGGTCGAGAATCGAGAAGGTGATGAGCAGGCTCATCCCGTTCCCGATGCCGCGCTCGGTGATCTGCTCGCCGAGCCACATGACGAAGACCGCGCCGGTGGTCAGGACGACGACCATCGCGAGCCGGGTCCAGAACGTGGGGAACGGCACTGCGCCCGGGATGCTCTCCGTGAACACCGCGAAGGTGTACGCCTGGGTCACCGCGATCATGACGGTGATGTAGCGCGTCCACTGGGTCAGCTTCTTCTTGCCCTCCTCGTCCTTCTGCATCTTGCCGATCGAGGGCACGATGCCGCCCGCGAGCTGGAAGATGATCGAGGCCGAGATGTACGGCATGATGCCCAGGGCGAACACCGTGGCGCGGGAGAGCCCGCCACCGAGGGTGTCATACAAGCCGAAAAACCCGGCGGCCGCCGAGTTCTTGATGAAGTCGGTGACCGCCTGGACGTTCACGCCGGGGGCGAAGATGTGCGCGCCGACGCGGTAGATGACCAGGGCCAGGATCGTGAAGCCGATCTTCCGCTGGAGCTCCGGATCCATCCCGAAACTGGGTCGGGCGGCGGCGGTCATTCGGCGCTGATCTTCCCGCCCGCCTGCTCGATCTTCTCGCGAGCCGAGGCGGACATCGTCACGCCCTGCACGGTATAGGCACGGTCCGCCGCGCCGGTCCCGAGCAGCTTCACCGGCACGTTCCGCTTGGAGATGATGCCGGCGGCGTGGAGGGTGTCGGGGTTCACCTCGGTGGCGCTGAGCCGCGCGAGGTCCTTCAGGTTCACCGGCTGGGCCGTGACCTTGAAGGGATTGGTGAAGCCGCGCTTGGGCAGACGCCGGTACATCGGCATCTGTCCGCCTTCGAAGCCGGGATTGGTCTCACCCGCCTGGCGCGCCTTGTGACCCTTGTGACCGCGACCGGAGGTCTTGCCCTTGCCGGAGCCGGGGCCGCGCCCCACGCGCATCTTCGCCTTGCTCGCCCCGCGAGCCGGCCGAAGATTCGAGAGCGTGACCGGCGTGTTCTTCTCCGCCATTTACTTCTCCTGAGCCGGCGCTACCTCGACGAGGTGGCGCACCTTGAACAGCATGCCGCGGACGGACGCATTGTTCGGAAGCTCCGACACCGACTGATGGTGCTTGAGTCCCAGCGCCTTGAGCGTCCGGTTCATGGTCTCCGAATGCCCGATGCCGGAGCGGATCTGCTTGACGAGCAGCCGCTTGGCGGTGTCTTCCGCGGGAATGGTCGCCGCGTGATACGCCGGGCCCTGCCGCCCGACGACTGGATTACGTCCCATGGATCAGACCTCCTGCGGGGCGCGGTAGGCCAGCTGATCGGCCTCGATGCCGCGCTCACGTGCCACCTGCCGGACCGTCACCAGCTGCGCCAGCCCGTCCATGGTGGCGCGCACCATGTTGTGCGGGTTGTTGGAGCCGAGGCTCTTGGTCAGGATGTCGGTGATCCCCGCGCACGCCAGCACGGCGCGCACCGAGCCACCCGCGATGATGCCGGTACCGCTCGCGGCGGGCTTGAGGAGCACCTTCCCCGCGCCGTGGGCGCCGAGCACCTCGTGCGGGATCGTGGCGCCGACACGGGGCACCTCGACCATCTTCCGCTTGGCGGCTTCGACCGCCTTGCGCACCGCCTCGGACACTTCGTTCGCCTTGCCGGTCGCGATGCCGACCTTGCCCTTGCCGTCGCCGATCGCCACGAGGGCGTTGAACGAGAAGCGGCGGCCACCCTTCACGACCTTGGCGACGCGATTGATCGCGACCACGGTCTCGATGAACTCGCTGTGCTCCCGCTCGTTGCGGTCGCCGCGCTTGCCGCCGCGGCCATCGCCGCCCCGCCCGCGTCCGCCGCCACCCTGGCCGCCGCGTCCACCGCGTCCGCGACCACGATCGCCGCCGGCCGGGGCGCCTTCGGCGCCAGGAGCGGTCATGCCCTGTTCGTCAGCCATATCAGAACTCCAGTCCGCCTTCGCGCGCGCCGTCAGCGACGGCCTTCACGCGTCCGTGATACCGGTAGCCAGCCCGGTCGAATACCACCTTGGTGAACCCGGCGGCCTTGGCCTTCGCGGCGAGCGCCTTGCCCATGCCCTTGGCCTTGCCAACCTTGCCTGCCCCGTCGGCCGACACACCCTCGGACGCGTCGCTGATGCCCAGCAGGCAGACGCCGCGGGTGTCATCGACGAGCTGCGCGTAGATGTGCTTCAGCGAACGGAACACCGCGAGCCGCGGCCGCTCCGGCGTGCCGGCGACCTTCTTGCGCACCCGGAGATGCCGACGGGCACGGAGCTCATGCCGCCCGGACGGCGACTTGACTGCACGCATGGTTACTTGGCTCCTGTCTTGCCGGCCTTGCGGCGGACCACTTCACCCTGATAGCGGACGCCCTTGCCCTTGTACGGTTCGGGCTTGCGGAGGTTGCGGATCTCCGCCGCCACCTGCCCGACCATCTCCTTGTCCGCGCCTTCGATCTTCACGATGGTGTTGTTGTCCACCGTGAACTTGATCCCGGCCGGCGCCTTGTAGTGCACCGGATGGGAGAAGCCGAGGGCGAGCTGCAGCCCGGTCGGCTTGGCCTCGGCCTTGTAGCCGACGCCCTGGATCTCGAGGACCTTGAGGAAGCCCTTGGCCACCCCGTCCACCATGTTCTGAATCAGGCTGCGGGTCAGTCCGTGGAGCGCCTTGTGCTTGGGCTCGTCGGAGGGCCGGGTCACGATGACCTGGTCACCCTGGACCGCAATCTGGATCTCCGTATGGAAGGTACGGGAGAGCTCACCCTTGGGGCCCTTCACGGACAGCGTGTGTCCGTTCTGGGTCACGGTGATGCCCTTCGGCACCGCCACCGGCCGTTTACCGATACGCGACATGCTCGCCTCTTACCAGACGACGGCGAGGAGCTCGCCGCCCAGGTTGGCCGACCGCGCGTCACGGTCGCTCATCAGCCCCTTGGGCGTGGACACGATCGCCATGCCGAGGCCGTTCTTGATCCGCGGGATCTCGCGCGACTTGACGTAGCGCCGGAGGCCCGGGGAGGAGACGCGGCGGAGCTCGCGAATGACCGGCTGGTCCCCCTGGTACTTGAGGTACAGCCGCAGTACGCCGCGGGCGCCGTCATCGAGGATCTTGTAATCCGCGATGTAGTGATTGTCGCGAAGCAGCCGCGCGAGCTCGCTCTTCAGCTTGCTCACCGGAATGTCCACACGCTTGTGGCCAGCTGCGCACGCGTTGCGGATGCGGGTCAGCATATCCGCGACGGGATCTGTCATGCTCATCGTTGTGGCTCCCCTACCAGCTGGCCTTGCGGACACCCGGGATTTCGCCCCGGAGCGCCATGTCGCGGAAACAGATACGGCACAGGCCGAACTTCCGCAGGACGGCGCGGCTCCGGCCGCAGCGCTGGCAGCGCCGCACGGCCCGGACCTTGAACTTCGGCGTGCGCTTGGCCCGCTCGATCCAGCAAGTCTTTGCCATCGTCTCTCCCTTAGGCCACGGCCAGCGGCGTTTCGCCGCGGAAGGGCCAGCCAAACTCCCGGAGCAGGGCCATCGCCAGGTCGTCGCGACCGGCGGTGGTCACGAGCGTGATGTCCATCCCGTGGATCTGCTCGACCTTGTCGAAGTCGATCTCCGGGAAGATCATCTGCTCCTTGATCCCCAGCGTGTAATTCCCGCGTCCATCAAAACTCTTGTTCGGCAGCCCCTTGAAGTCCCGGATCCGGGGCACCGACACGTTCACGAACCGGTCGAGGAACTCGTACATCCGCGCATTGCGCAGCGTCACCGAGACCCCGATCGGCAGGCCTTCCCGCAGCCCGAAATTCGCGATCGCCTTCTTGGCCCGGCGGACGGTCGGCTTCTGGCCGGAGATGATGGCCAGCTCGTCGACGACGCCGTCGATCAGCTTCGGATTCTTGGCGCCCTCGCCCATGCCGACGTTCAGCACGATCTTCACGAGGCGCGGCACCTGGTGCACGTTGGTCAGGCCGAACTGCTTGGTCAGGTTCGCCCGGATCACGGTGTCGTAATACGTCTTCAGGCGCGGCACGCCCTCGACGGACTTCGGCGCCGGATCGGTCGCGAGCGCCGCGGCCTTCTCCTTGTCGCGCTTGCTGCCCTTCGGCGCTTCCGCCTTGGGCGTCTTCGGGGCCTTCGCGGCCTTGTCCTGGGTCTCGGCCATCGTCAGCGGTTCCTCGGAATGGACTGGCCCGACTTCACGGCGATCCGCTCCAGCGTCCCGTCGGCGTCCTTCTGCCGGCGGATGCGGGTCGGCTCGCCCGACTTCGGATCAATGAGCATCACCTTCGAGTGATGGATCGGCGCCTCGCGCTCGATGATCCCGCCCTGGGCGTTCTGCGTCGGGCGCTGGTGCTTCTTGATGATGTTCACACCCTCGACCGCCACCCGGCCCGTCTTGGGATACACGCGGAGCACCTTCCCCCGCTTCCCCTTGTCTTCACCCGAGACCACCTGGACGGTGTCCCCGCTGGTGATGTGCAGGATCTGACGGACCGGCGGCAGGTGCCGGATGCGCTTCGCCTTCTTGTAGACCAGCGGCTTCATGTTACAGGACCTCCGGCGCGAGCGAGACGATCTTCATGTACCGCTTCTCGCGCAGCTCGCGCGCCACCGGCCCGAAGATACGGGTCGCCCGGGGCTCGCCCTGGTCATTGATCAGGACCACCGCGTTCTCGTCGAACCGGATGTAGGAGCCATCCTTGCGGCGGGTCTCCTTCACGGTGCGCACGATGACCGCCTTGGCCACGTCGCCCTTCTTCACCTGGCCGGTCGGGATCGCGTCCTTGATGGCCACGACCACCTTGTCACCGACACCGGCGTAGCGCCGGCGGCTGCCACCGAGCACCCGGATGACCAGCGCGCGGCGCGCGCCCGAGTTGTCGGCGACCTTGACGATCGATTCCTGTTGGATCACTTGGCACGCTCCACGATTTCGATCACGCGCCACCGGACCGTCTTGGATACCGGCCGGGTCTCCATGATGCGCACGGTGTCGCCGAGCTTGGCGCCGTGCTCCTCATCCCGCGCGTGCACCTTGGTCGAGCGGGTGATCTGCTTGCCGTACGCGGCATGCGCAAAGCGCCGGGTCATCGTGACCGTGACCGTCTTGGTCATCTTGTCGCTGGTCACGACCCCCGTGCGGGTCTTGCGCTGCTTGCGGGGCGCCTTCGTCGTTTCGGTCATGGTCTCGTTCTCGCCGTCCGGTTACTTCGCCAGCTCGCGGGCGCGCAGCATCGTGTGCAGACGCGCGATGTCGCGGCGCAGTGCGCGGAACCGCATCGGGTTCTCCAGCGCTTCAGTCGCGGACCGGAACCGGAGACGGAACCGCTCCTCGGTCAGCTCGGCCAGCTTGGCCTTCAGGTCGTCCACCGACATCTCGGTGAGCTCACTCGCCTTCATTGCTTAATCCTCCTGGCGGTGGATGAACCGGGTCCGCACCGGCAGCTTCGCGGACGCCAGCGCCAGCGCCTTCTTGGCCAGCTCTTCAGTCACACCCTCGACTTCGAAGATGATCCGGCCCGGGCGCACCACCGCCACCCAGCCCTCCGGATTGCCCTTGCCCTTGCCCATGCGGGTTTCGGCGGGCTTCTTCGTGATCGGCTTGTCCGGGAAGATCCGGATCCAGACCTTGCCGCCACGCTTCATCTCACGGGTCAGGGCGACACGCGCGGCTTCGATCTGCCGGTTGCTCACCCACCCCGGCTCCAGGGTCATCAGGGCGAACTCGCCGAAGGAGACGCTGCTCCCGCGGATCGCGGTGCCCTTGGTCCGACCCTTGAAGGTCTTCCGGAACTTGACGCGCTTCGGTGCCAGCATCGGTCAGTTCCCCGTGCTGTAGGTTCGGCCGGTGACGTCTTCGACGACTTCACCCTTGAAGATCCAGACCTTGATGCCGATCGTGCCGTAGGTCGTCTTCGCCGTGCTCGTGGCGTAGTCGATGTCGGCGCGCAGCGTGTGCAGCGGCACCCGGCCCTCGCGATACGACTCGGTCCGTGCGATCTCGGCGCCGCCCAGGCGGCCGCCGGCCCGCACCTTGATGCCCTGCGCGCCCATGCGCATCGCGCTCTGCACCGCCCGCTTCATCGCGCGGCGGAACGAGATGCGCTGCATCAGCTGGTGCGAGATGTTGTCGGCGACCAGCTGCGCCGAGACTTCCGGCCGCTTGATCTCCTCGACATTGATCGCCGCTTCCTTCCCGGTCAGCTGCGCCAGTTCGTCGCGCAGCTTGTCAACCTCGGCGCCCCGCTTGCCGATCACCACGCCCGGTCGCCCGGTGTGGACGGTCACGGTCACCTTGCCCGGCTTCCGCTCGATGTCGATGAGCGCGATCGCCGCGTGCCCGAGGCGCGCCTTGAGGTACTTCCGGATCAGCTCGTCCTCTTTCAGGAGAGCCGGCATTTCCTTGGTCGCGAACCACCGGGACGACCACGGCTTGACGATGCCGAGGCGGAACCCGATCGGATGGGTTTTCTGACCCATTACTTGCTCTCCTTCGTACCGACGTGGATCTCCACGTGCGACGTGCGCTTCTTGATCGGCACCCCGCGGCCCTGCGCGGCCGACTGGAAGCGCTTGAGCGGCGTGCCCATGTTGATGATCGCCTTGGTCACCACCAGATCATCGATGTCGAGGCTCTCGTTGGCCGAGAGCGCCGCCTGCTCGGCGTTCGCCACGGCGGAGCGCAGCGTCTTCTCGATCTGCTTCGCCGCGTACTTCTTGTTGAACTTGAGGATGGCGTACGCCTCGCTCACGTTCTTGCCGCGGATGAGATCGACGACGAGCCGCATCTTCCGGGACGACTGGCGCGCATGGCGCTGGATCGCACGGGCTTCCATGATCACTCCGCCTTGGCCTTCTTGTCCGCCACGAGCTTGCCGCTGTGCCCGCGGAACAGCCGGGTCGGGGCGAACTCACCGAGCTTGTGGCCGACCATGTTCTCGGTCACGTACACCGGGACGAACTTGTTCCCGTTGTGCACCGCAAAGGTGTGTCCCACGAACTCGGGCAGGATGGTGCTCGCCCGGCTCCAGGTCTTGACCACTTTCTTCTCGCTCCGGGCGTTCATCGCCTGGACCTTGTCCAGCAGCGACGCCTGGACGAACGGGCCCTTCTTGATGCTGCGCGACATCAGCCGTTGCCTCCGGTGGCCTTGCCGCGGCGCCGTCCGCGGACAATGAACTGGTTCGACGCCTTCTTGCGGTGGCGGGTCTTCATGCCCTCCGGCTTGCCCCACGGGCTCACCGGCGGACGACCGCCCGAGGTCTTGCCCTCGCCACCACCCAGCGGGTGGTCAACGGGGTTCTTCGCGACGCCGCGGACCCGGCCCTTGCGGCCCAGCCAGCGGGTCTTGCCCGCCTTGCCCCGCGACAGCAGTTCGTGCTCGGCATTGCCGACTTCGCCCAGGGTCGCCATGCACTTGGCATGCACCCGGCGCATTTCGGTCGAACGGAGCCGGATCGTCACGTAGTCGCCTTCCTTCGCGACCACCTGCACCCCCGCCCCGGCCGTCCGCGCCATCTGGCCGCCCTTGCCGATCTTGAGCTCGACGTTGTGCACCGTCTCACCCAGCGGCACCTCGCCGATCGGGATCGCGTTGCCCACCCGCGGATCGACGCCCGGTCCGGACAGGATCGTGTCGCCCACGTTCAGGCCCTTCGGATGCAGGATGTAGCGCTTCTCGCCGTCGGCGTAGAACACCAGGGCGATGCGGGCGCTGCGGTTCGGATCGTACTCGATCCCCGCGATCTTGCCCGGCACGCCGAACTTGTTCCGCTTCCAGTCGATCTTGCGGTACATCTGCTTGTGCCCGCCACTGATGTACCGCATCGTGACGTGGCCCTTGTTGTTCCGGCCGCCGGTCTTGCGGAGCGGCTCGAGCAGGCTCTTCTCCGGCGTCGACTTCGTGATCTCCGCGAAATCGGAGACCGAACGGAAGCGCGAGCCCGGCGTGACCGGCTTGAATTGACGGATGCCCATATCAGCCCTCGAACACGGGGAGCGTGTCCCCGTCCTTCAGGGTGACGATCGCCTTCTTCCACCGGGCGGTCAGACCCCTGGTCTTGCCCCGGACGACCGTATTCCGCCGCATCTGCATCGTCCGCACGGCGGTCACCGTCACACCGAACAGCGACTCCAGCGCCTCGCGGATCTGGTGCTTGTTCGCCGACGGATGCACTTCAAACGCATATTCCTTCCGCACCTGGTAGGCGGCCGACGACTTCTCGGTCACCACCGGGCGCACGATCGTCTCATGCAGCGCGGGCATTTACTTGCCCCCCTTCTTCTTGGGCGCGGCCTTCTTGGCGGCCGGCTTCTTGTCCGCGGCCTTCTTGGCGGCCGGCTTCTTCGCCGGGGCCTTCTTCGCCGCCGGCTTCTTCTCGGCCTTGGCGGCCTGCTTCGTCGCCTTGGCTTCGGCCTTCTCGGCGACCTTCGCCGCCTTCTTGGCCGCGGCCGGCTTCTTCGCGGCCGCCTTCGCCTCGCGCACCGGCCGCTCGGTCTTCACCGAGGGGACGAACTCGCGCACGAACGGTTCCGCCTGCTCGCCGGCGAGCGCCGGCTCTTCCACCACCACGACCTCGCTCCAGAGGACGTCGTAGGCCGCCGCATCGGTGTACGGCAGGACGTCGACCCGGGGCAGGTTCCGGGCGCTCAGGTACAGCGCCTCACTCACCCCGTGGGTCAGGAAGAGCACCTTCTTGCCGGCCAGGCCCAGCTTCTCGAGGAGCCCGACCAGTTCCTTGGTCTTCGGGCTCTGCTGCTCGAAGCGCTCCACGACATACAGGGCGCCTTCGGCCGCGCGCGCATTCAGCGCGCTCTTTCGGGCCAGCTGCTTGACCTTCTTCGGCATGCCGAGCCGGTAGTCGCGGGGCTGGGGTCCGAAGACCTTGCCGCCACCCGGCCAGTTCGGGGCGCGGATCGAGCCCTGACGCGCCCGGCCGGTCCCCTTCTGCTTCCACGGCTTCTGGTTGCCGCCGGAGACGAGTGCGCGAGTCTTGGTCGCGGCCGTGCCCTGGCGCTGATTCGCCATGAACACCTTCACCGCCTCGTGGAGCACCGGACCGTTCACCGTGCCGTCGAAGAACTCCTCGGGCAGGGAGAACGCCGCGCTCTTCTTGGCGCCGGCGGGCGAGAAATGCGGGGCCTCAATCATGGCGGCTCCTGCCATGCTGCTTGTTCACGAGCAGGATGCCGTGCTTCGCGCCGGGCACTGCGCCCCGGACGAACAGCAGGTTCCGCTCGGCGTCGATCTTCACGACCTTGAGTCCGAGCTCGGTATGACGCTCGGCGCCCATGTGGCCAGGCATCCGCTTGCCCTTGATGACGCGCGACGGGTCGGTACCGGCTCCGACGGAGCCGGGCTTGCGGTGACGGGTGTTGCCGTGGGAGGCCGGGCCGCCGCCGATGCCGTAGCGGTGCACCACGCCCTGGAACCCGCGGCCCTTGCTGGTGCCGGTCACCTTGACCAGCTCGCCAGGCGCGAAGATCCCCACGGTGACCGTGTCACCGGCCTTGTAACTCTGCTCGTTGTTGCCGAATTCCTTGAGGATCTTCGGCGCGGCCTCGAGGGTCGCCGCCTTCGCGTGCCCGAGTTCCGCCTTGCTGATGCGCTGGGGCATCTGGGCCCCGAAGCCGAGCTGCACCGCGCCGTCCTTCACCTGCAGGACACGGCAGGGGCCCGCCTCGATCACCGTCACCGGCACCGAGGAGCCATCCTCCGTAAACACGCGGGTCATGCCGAGCTTGCGCCCGATCAGTCCGTTTGCCATGGCTATTCGACCTTGATCTCCACGTCCACACCCGCCGGCAGATCGAGCTTCGTCAGCGCGTCCATCGTCTGGGGACGCGAGTCGTTGATGTCGAGGAGCCGCTTGTGGGTCCGGAGCTCGAACTGCTCCCGGCTCTTCTTGTCGATGTGCGGGCTGCGCAGCACGGTCCACCGCTGGATCTTGACCGGCAGCGGGATCGGCCCGGACACCTGCGCGCCGGTCTTCTCGGCGGTGCGCACGATGTCCGCGGCGGCCTGGTCCAGCACGCCATGGTCGAAAGCCTTGAGCCGGATTCTGATTCTCTGCGCCATGAAATTCCTCACTTGCCAGTGGGGACGGGCCCCTGTGCCCGTCCCGGGGCGCCGCGCCCACCCCCGAGGGGCGGGCGTGGCGGCCAGCCCTACTTCAGGATCTTCGTCACCACGCCGGCGCCGACCGTCCGGCCGCCTTCGCGGATGGCGAACCGCAGACCCTCTTCCATCGCGATCGGGATGATCAGCGTGATGCGCATCTGGATGTTGTCACCCGGCATCACCATCTCGACGCCCTCGGGCAGCTCCACCGACCCGGTCACGTCCGTGGTCCGGAAGTAGAACTGCGGGCGGTAGCCCTTGAAGAACGGCGTGTGACGGCCGCCCTCTTCCTTCGTGAGGACGTACACCTCGGCCATGAACTCGGTGTGCGGGGTGATGCTGCCCGGCTTGGCGAGCACCATGCCGCGCTCCACGTCGGTCTTTTCAATGCCGCGGAGCAGCAGACCGACGTTGTCACCCGCCTGGCCATCGTCGAGCAGCTTGCGGAACATCTCGACGCCGGTGACGGTGGTCTTCTTCTCGGAGTTGAAGCCGACCAGCGCGACTTCCTCGCCGACCTTCACCTTGCCACGCTCGATACGGCCGGTGGCGACGGTGCCGCGGCCGGTGATCGAGAAGACGTCCTCGACCGGCATCAGGAACGGCTTGTCGACTTCGCGCTTCGGCTCCGGGATGTAGGAGTCGAGGGCGTCCAGGAGCTCCCACATCTTGTCGACCCACTGCTTCTCACCCTTGATGGCCGGCATCGCCGCGCCCCGGATGACCGGCAGGTCGTCGCCCGGATACTCGTACTTGCTGAGCAGCTCGCGGACTTCGAGCTCGACCAGGTCGAGGAGCTCGGGGTCGTCCACGAGATCGCACTTGTTGAGGAACACCACGATCGACGGCACGTTCACCTGACGCGCGAGCAGGATGTGCTCACGGGTCTGGGGCATCGGCCCGTCCACCGCGCTGACCACGAGGATCGCGCCGTCCATCTGCGCGGCACCCGTGATCATGTTCTTCACGTAGTCGGCGTGTCCCGGGCAGTCCACGTGCGCGTAGTGGCGCTTCTCCGTGGCGTACTCGACGTGACTCGTCGCGATCGTGAGGATCTTGGTCGGGTCGCGGCGGCCCTGGGACTCCGACGCCTTGGCGACGGTGTCGTACGGGACGTAGGAAGAGAGACCCTTGTCGGCCGTGACCTTGGTCAGGGCGGCAGTGGTCGTCGTCTTACCATGGTCGACGTGGCCGATGGTGCCCACGTTCACATGCGGCTTATTCCGCTCGAATTTGGCCTTGGCCATACGATCCTCGAGGTTACTGGCTGTTGACGGTCAGCGATCAGGCGTTATGACGTTCAGACTTTCTTCTTCGCGATGATCGCTTCCGCGATCGACTTCGGCACTTCCTCGTAATGCGCAAACTCCATCGAGTACACCGCGCGGCCCTGCGTCATGCTGCGGAGCGTCGTCGAGTACCCGAACATTTCCTTGAGCGGCACGTGGGCGGCGACCACCTGGGCCTCCCCGCGCTGCGTCATCCCGCCCACCTTGCCGCGGCGACCGGACAGGTCGCCGACGACGTTGCCGAGGAAGTCGGACGGGGTCACGACTTCGACCTCCATCACCGGCTCCAGGATGATCGGCTTCGCCTGCGAGGCGGCGGCCTTGAAGGCCATCGAGCCGGCGATCTTGAAGGCCATTTCGGAGCTGTCCACGTCGTGGTAGCTGCCGTAGACCAGCGTGGCCTTCACGTCCACGACCGGGTAGCCGGCCTGGATGCCGTTCTCCAGCGCCTCGCGGATGCCGGCCTCGATCGGCTTGATGAACTCCCGCGGGATCACGCCACCGACGATCTTGTCCTCGAAGATGAAGCCTTCGCCCGGCTTGGACGGCTCGAGGTGGATCACGCAGTGGCCGTACTGGCCCTTGCCGCCCGACTGGCGGATGAACTTGCCCTCGACGTCCTCGACCCGGCGGGTGATGGTCTCGCGGAAGGCCACCTGCGGCTGGCCCACGTTCGCCTCGACCTTGAACTCCCGCTTCATGCGGTCGACCAGGATCTCGAGGTGCAGCTCACCCATGCCGGCGATGATCGTCTGCGAAGTCTCCGCGTCGGTACGCACCCGGAACGTCGGATCCTCTTCCTGCAGCTTCTGCAGCGCGATGGCCAGCTTGTCCTGGTCCGCCTTGGTCTTCGGCTCGATCGCGACGTCGATGACCGGGTTCGGGAACTTCATCGCCTCGAGGATGATCGGATTCTCCTCGTCGCAGAGCGTGTCGCCCGTGCGGGTGTCCTTGAGGCCGATCGCCGCGCCGATGTCGCCGGCGAGCACTTCCTGGATCTCCTCGCGCTTGTTCGCGTGCATCTGCAGCAGCCGCGCGACCCGCTCCTTCTTGTCCTTCGTCGCGTTGTAGACGTAGCTGCCGGCGTCGAGCTTGCCCGAGTACACCCGGAAGAACGTCAGCCGGCCCACGAACGGATCGGTCGCGATCTTGAAGGCCAGCGCCGCGAACGGCGCGTCGTCCTTCGGCGTCCGGGTGATGTGCTGGTCATCGTGCAGCGGCACATGCCCCTGGATCTCGTTCACGTCGGTCGGGCACGGCAGGTAGTCGATCACCGAATCGAGCAGCGCCTGCACACCCTTGTTCTTGAAGGAGGCGCCGCACAGCACCGGCACGAAGCCGTGCTTGAGCGTCGCGGTCCGGATCGCCCCCCGGATCTCCTTCTCGGACAGCTCTTCCCCGCCCAGGTACTTCTCGAGCAGCGAGTCCTCATGCTCGATGGCCGCCTCGATGAGCTCATGGCGGAACTTCGCCGCCTGCTCCTTGTAGGCGTCCGCGATCGGCATCTCGGTAAAGGTCTTCCCGAGCGTCTGATCGTCGAAGATGATCTCCACCTGGCGGATCAGGTCGATGTGGCCGGTGAAGGTGTCGGAGGACCCCACCGGCAGCTGCAGCGGATGCGCCTTCTTGGTCAGCCGGTCCCGGACCATGTCCAGGCAGCGATAGAAGTCCGCACCGATCCGGTCCATCTTGTTCGCGAAGATGAGCCGCGGAACCTCATAGCGGTCGGCCTGGCGCCAGACGGTCTCGGTCTGCGGCTCCACGCCGGCCACCGAGTCGAGCAGGGTCACCGCGCCGTCGAGCACCCGGAGACTGCGCTCCACTTCGGCCGTGAAGTCCACGTGGCCGGGCGTGTCGATGATGTTGATCCGGTACTGGATGTTGTCGCGCATCCAGAAGCAGGTCGTCGCGGCGGACGTGATGGTGATGCCGCGCTCCTGCTCCTGCTCCATCCAGTCCATCGTGGCCGCGCCCTCGTGCACTTCACCGATCTTGTAGTTCTTGCCGGTGTAGTAGAGGATGCGCTCGGTCGTGGTCGTCTTCCCGGCATCGATGTGGGCCATGATGCCGATGTTCCGGTACCGATCGAGTGGAGTTTCGCGCGCCATGCTCTCTCTACGTTCTCGTCAAAGGCTGCCGCTGAAGCAGACTTCCGCGGCTCTCAGCATCTACCAGCGAAAAAGCGGGGCGACCGACCCGGGAAACCCCGGTGGTATCGCTCCGCGCACGTCAGGACTTTCGCCCCAACGAGGACCAGTTGGTCCCACGCGTTTTCGTCAGAAGGCCGGAGGTGGCTGGCGGGGCTCCGCTCTGCTGGAACCGGCCGTCACACGACCCGATGTCTCTTGGATGAGCCCCGTCTCTTCGGTCCCTGCTCCTGACCGGCGACGGAACCCGATTTACCAAAGCCCGGAGAAGATAACCCCAAGACCCTCAATGTCAACGGGTCCGGAACCAGGGCGAAGGCAGAGCGCCCGACCAGTCCACTGGCCCCCTCGTGGCACCAGGCATCAGGGCAAAAAAGAGGGGCGGACCCGAAGATCCGCCCCAGAACAGACCCCGCCTGAACCGCCTTACCAGCGGTAGTGCGCGAAGGCCCGGTTGGCCTCGGCCATACGGTGGGTGTCTTCCTTCTTCTTCAGGGCGTTGCCTTCGCCCTTCGACGCCAGAATGAGTTCCGCCGCCAGCCGCTCCTGCATCGTCTTTTCCGACCGGCTCCGCGCGAAATCGATCACCCAGCGCATGGCCAGTGCAGCCCGGCGCTCCG
>JBGASX010000024.1:0-57973 GCA_044229445.1 Gemmatimonadales bacterium
CTCCCGTCAGTCGCCGGTCGTTCGTCACCGCCGCGGCCTCGCTGGCCGCGACCGGGCTGGTCGGCCCGCTCGGCGCCGGCGCGAGTACCGCAGCGTCAGGCGCGTTCGATGATGATCCGCTCGGGGTGCGGCCCGACTTTCCGATCGTCGCGAAGCGCACCTTCCTCAACTCGGCCTACATCGCGCCGATTCCGCGGCAGGTCGTCGCGGCGGGCCAGGCCTTCCTCGAGGAGAAGGCGAACAACTCCTTCCAGCTCGGTCCGCTGCTCCGGAAGTGCGGCGAGGTGCGGGGCCAGTTCGCCCGACTGATCGGGGCGGCGAAGCCGGAGGAGATCGGCCTGCTCTACTCCACCGCCGAAGGGGAGAACGTCGTCGCCGCGGGGCTCGATCTCGTGGCCGGCGACAACGTCGTGATCAGCGAGCTGCACTACGACACCGAGTTCGTCCTCTACCAGATGCTGCAGAAGCTCCGGGGCGTGGAGCTCCGCATCGCGCGGCACCGGAACGGCGCCGTGGAGGCGAGCGACTTCGAGCCGCTGGTGGACCGGCGCACCCGGCTGGTCTCGGTGGCGTGGGTCTCGCACCGCAACGGCTACCGCCACGACATGAAGGCGATCGCCGAGGTGGCGCATGCGAAGGGGGCGCTGGTGTACGTGGATGCGATCCAGGGGGTGGGCACCTTCCCGATCGACGTCCAGGCGTCGGATGTCGACGTGCTCTGTGCCGGCTCGTACAAGTGGCTGCTCGCGGGATGGGGGGTCGCGCCGCTCTACGTGCGGACCGCCATCGCCGACCGGCTCAGGATCGACCGCTACGGCGAGATGCATGCGGGGCGCGAGCTCGCCGATCACAGCTTCGAGATTCCCGCCGATGCGACCCGGTTCGACTACTGCAGCCGCGCCTTCGGCGATGTCTACGCGCTGAGCGCGGGACTGTCCTATCTCGAGAAGGTCGGCGTAGAGCGGATCGAGCGGCACACGATCGACCTGCTCGCCCGGCGGCTGCAGGAGGGACTCGACCGGCAGGGGCACCGGCTCTTCACCCCGCCGGGGAATCGGTCCGCCATCGTGACCTTCTATACCACGAGGGATGCCGCCCAGGTCCGCGCGGCATTCCAGACAGCGAACATCGAAGTCACCGTCCGGAACGGCACGGTGCGCATCGCGCCAGCGCTCTTCAACAACGTCGGCGACATCGACCACTGCCTCGACGTGACGAAGACGCTGGTGTAGAAGCCACGCTCGGGAACGCCCTTCTCCGGGAGATGCCCATGTACGAGACGAAAACCAGGCCGACCAGGCTCAGCGTCGCCGCCTATCTGCGGGGGATTGCGGACGAATCGCGACGCAAGGACTGCAAGACCATCGCCGGGCTCATGCGGCGAGCGACCGGCTGCGCGCCGACGATGTGGGGGACGAGCATCGTGGGCTTTGGCACGTACCACTACAAGTACGCGAGCGGCCACGAGGGCGACTCGTGCGTCGTCGGGTTTTCCTCGCGCAAGGGCGCGATCAGTATCTATCTCGTCCCGGGCTATGAGGAAAAGGAGACGAAGGCGCTGCTCACCCGGCTGGGCAAACACAAGATCGGCAAGGCCTGCCTCTACCTGCAGCGACTGGCGGACGTCGATGTACCGATCCTCGAGCAGCTGATCGCCCGATCGGTCGCGGCGACCAGGCGCCGGTATCCGCAGACGGCACCCTAGGCTTCCCGTGCGTTCATGGCACTGCGGAGCCCTGATGCCGCCCCTGGCGGCCGATGCTTCTCAATGGCCATGACCGGGAGCGATCCAGCCATTTCGCCACTGGAGTTCGGCTGCGCCGACTGCTGGCCGCCCGATGCGGACCGCGCCTGGCGAGCGCGGGGTGCGCTGGCGCAGGTCGCGGAGCTGGTCGATGACAGCCACCTGGGTATCCGCATCCTTGCCTGCCGGCGCTGCACTCAGCGGTTTCTTTCGGTATTCGAGGAGGAGATCGACTGGGTCGATGGCGATGATCCGCAGTACTGGACGCTGCTCCCGCTCACCGCCGACGAGGCCGTGCGGCTGCTCGCTTCGGGTGATTCGGTGACGAGAAACGAGCTGAACGCCCTGGGGCAGGGGCGACGCAGCCTCCATCGGCATCATCCCAAAGGCGAGGAGCCGCGCATCTTCTGGCAGGGCGACGTTTCCCTGCCGTGAAGACGCCGCGGCTCTTGATTCGAGCGGCTCAGGGTACCCGAAACACGATCTGCTGATGGACCAGTTGCCGCACCGCCACGCCTCGGACGCGCGCGGCCCGGTACTCGCTCCCCAGCACCGCGTCGATCGCAGCCTGCTCGAATGCCCCGGTCGTGCTGCTGATCACCCGCACCGATCCCGGCTCTCCCCTGCCCGCCGTATCCACCACGAACTCGAGTCGCACGACGCCATTCACGCCGGCGGCCGCGAGCGCCGCGGGATATACCGGCTGCCGCGCCCGGATCACCTCCACCGGCTCATCGACCTCACCCGCGAGATGCAGCGAGTCCACGGGATGCTGCTGGCCGCCGGGTGCGGTGCCCCAGAGTTCACGGTGCGCGAGGGCCTGGGCACCAATAGGAACCAACGGCCCCGCGGTCGCCACCTCGACCGGGGGGATCGTCGTCGGAACCTGGGTGGGCACATCCGGGGCGGCACCGATCATGGTTGCGATTCCGCCACCCGCCCCCGGAAGGCCTGGTGAAGGCGCAGGCGGTTCGTAGATGCCGATCGGGACGATCCGTGGCGGGGAGGGGGGCGCCGGCATCCGTCGCCAGCCGAGTGCGGCGAAGAGAAGCGCCACGCCATGCAGGGTGAGACTCGCCATTCTCGGCCCGACACCGGGCCGGCGTGCGACGGCCGATTCCACCAGGACTTCGAACATGACGCCTCCTCTGAAGGGGTGCTGTCACGATCGGCAGGCGACGTTTCCGCTGGCCTGCAGCCGGATTACAGATCGATGGCGACCGGGTGTGATTTGCGGGGGGGCGTGGCTTGCCGGGTCAGCCGATGCACCGCAGCTTGGGGACCAGAACCGAATTCCGGAGAGACGACCGTTGGCCACTCAACCGACCGTGATCACCAGCCCGATGACCTTCGTGATGAAGGTGATCTTCCCGGCCGTGTGGTTGTCGCTCTTCGGCTGGGCCACGGTGCACTTCATGAGCGGGGGCACCTCGATGCACTGGGGCGGCGGCCTGCAGCCGCCGTGGTGGGCGAAGTGGGTGTTCCTCCTGGTCCTGATGGCAGGGAGCTGGATCATCGGCCGGGGCTGCATTCCCCTCAAGAAGATCACGCTGGCGGGCGACACCCTGCTGGTGTCCAACTTCCTCCAGGAGATCTCGCTTCCGCTCGCGGAGATCGGCGAGGTCGGACTCGTCTCGGGGATGCGCGTCAACAATACCCCCGTGGGCTACCTCTCCCTCACCCGCGAAGGGCGGTTCGGCAGGGAGCTGATGTTCTACCCGCGTTCCGAGCAGGCCTTCAACCTGCTCCGGACCGCCGTCGATACCCGGGGCGCGGGGAAGGCGCGAGCGAAGGCGGCCGGTTCCTCCTAGTGCGCGGCCAGTGGTGGCGCGAATCGAACAGACTGGCATTCCGCCCTCGGGCTGATCAGCTTTGAGGGAGAGAATCGGCCGTCCTGGAGACTCCGCCGCATGCCGTTCGTTGCGATCCTGACCGCTGCCGCACACGACCAACTCCGCGTGGTCGCCACCGACCATCCCGTCACCATCGCCCAGCCGCTCAAGCCCGACGGCACCTTCGGCGAACGGCCTGAGGTGGTCGTGTTCCAGCGCGAGGTGCCGGAGCCCGAACAGGTGCTCGACCGGCTGCGCGAGTCGCTGGCGGCCTTCCGAACCGGCACCGAAGACAACCTCTACGCCTGCCCGGTGCCGCAGGCCGTGCGCGCCCTGGAAGTCGTCGTCGCCCAGCTCTGGCCGCTTCACCGGCTCCACTGCCCCGAGTGCGAGCATGACTTCCTCCCGGCCATCCGGGAGTCGCGCCGGATGTACCTCGCCTGCCCCCGCTGCCACAACCCGCTGCTCAATCCCGCCTGGGATTCCGCCTGACACGAACGTTTCCTCCGGATCGCACCCGGTCCGGGGCTTTTGGCGAGTGGCACTCTCTCCGCCTTCGCGGTACTTTCTCCGCCGACTGAGCCCCTCATCCCCTCGAGGACCCTCGTGATGCTCTCGCGCCACTTCCGGGCGATCGTGGTGCTGGGACTGCTGTCCGCAAGCGGCACGACCCACCGGCTCCGCGCCCAGGCGCCGTCGGACAGCGCGCCGGCGACCGCACTCACCGGTGTCACGGTGATCGACGGCACCGGGCACCGTCCCCGGAGCAATCAGACGGTGCTGATCCGCGGCGACCGGATCGCCGAGATCTTTCCGGCGGGATCGAAACCGCTCCCCGCCGGTGCCACGACGGTGGATCTCACTGGTCGCTACCTGATCCCCGGACTCATCGACACCCACGTCCATGTCGCGACCGACCCGTCGGGCGAGGACACCCGGGTGCGGACCGAGCGACGACTCCGCAAGGCGCTCTACGGCGGCATCACCGCGGTGCGCGACATGGCCGGCGACGTGCGTTCCCTCGCGTCCCTCGCGCGCGATGCCCGGCTCGACGAGATCGCGAGTCCCGATATCTATTACGTGGCGCTGTTCGCGGGGCCGGCGTTCTTCGCCGATCCGCGCACCCACGATGCGACCCGCGGACTCGTCGCCGGCGCGATTCCCTGGATGCGGGCGATCAGCGACACGACCGATATCCACCAGGCCGTGTCGGAGGCCCGCGGCACCGGGGCGACGGCGATCAAACTGTACGCCGCCCTGAGCGGCGATCTCGCCCGGAAGATCACAACGGAGGCCCACGCGCAGGGGCTCAGGGTCTGGGCCCACGCGGCGCTCCGCCCCGCCCGGCCGCTCGAGGTCGTGCATGCCGGTGTCGACGCGGTCTCGCATGCCAATCTCGTCTCGCTCGCAATGGACTCGGCGCGGCGCGCGCGCGACATGCAGGCAAAGCCGGACCAGCCACTCGACCTCGACGATGCGGGGCTGGATGGACTGTTCCGCGAGATGCTCCGGCTGCACACCGTGTTCGAGCCGACCCTGCTGGTGTTCGAGGGCAACCCGCAGCTCGAACGCTTCGCCGGTGCCATCACCGCGCGGGCACACCAGCGGGGCGTGACGATCATCGCCGGCACCGATACGCTGGCCGATGCCGACACCGACTCCCTCACGCTGCCCAACCTGCATGCCGAGCTCGAGCTGCTCGTCCGCCTCGGCGGACTGAGTCCGGCGGAGGCGCTGCAGAGTGCCACGCGTGACGCGGCGGCGGTCCTCGGCGCCCTCGACTCCCGCGGCACGGTGGAGCCAGGCAAGCTCGCCGACCTGGTGATCCTCGAGGCGGATCCGCTCGCCGACATCCGCAACACCCGCACGGTCGCACTCGTGGTGAAGCACGGCCATCTGTACCGGCGTCCTTGAGGCACGGTCTCCTCCAGTCACCACTGCACCAGGAGCACGGATGAATCGGCGTGACTTTGTCGGCTCGGCAGGTTCCCTGATGGCGGCGGGCTACGTCCTGCCGCTCGCCCAGCCGGACGAGGCGACGGCCATCAGGCGCGCGGTCGAGACGTACTACGCGACCTACCGCGGTCGCGACACGGCGAAGTACCGTGCCTGCCTGACCGAGGACTACCTGCTGCTGGAAAATGGGGAGCTGCAGGACACCAGCGACGATCTTGCGGTGATGACCGCGAACGCGACGGTGGGCAATAACTATCAGCGCGCCGACAGCTTCGACTTCCGCGCGATCCGGGTGCAGGGCGACCTGGCGTACGCGGTGTACTTCCTGAGCTCCGACATCAGCGACCGCCAGGGCCCACGCCACCGGGAGTGGCTCGAGAGCATGATTCTCCGCCGTTCAGGCGCCGGCTGGCGCACGGCGCTGCTGCACTCGACCCGCGTCGCGGAAACGAAGGACTGAGCTCCGGCGATCCTCCGGCGAACAGGTGCCGACCGATGGATGATGGGTACCGTATCCGATTCGCGCAGCCGTCCGAGGCCCTGCTGCTGGCCACGCAGCGACTCGCGATGTTCCACGACATGGGACGGACGACTCCGGAGATCGAGCCACCGATGCTGGAGGCGTGCCACGCGTACTTCACCCGGGCGCTCGCCGACGGGGAGTATGTCGGGTGGGTGGCCGAGCTCATCGAGCCGCCCCACGCCGTCGTCGGGGGCGCAGGTGTGCAGTTCCGCCCGATGCTCCCCCGCACCGATCCGGCGGGATCGTCCCTGCTGGTGGGGAGAGAGGGACTGATCCTCAACGTCTACGTCGATCCGGCGCATCGTCGCCGCGGCATCGCACGCGGGCTGATGGAACAGATCATCGCGTGGGCGCCGGCGACGGGCATCGTCCGTCTCGTCCTGCACGCCTCGGCGGAGGGGCGGCCGCTCTACGAATCGCTTGGCTTCACCTCGACGAACGAGATGCTCTTCCCGCCGTTCGGCAACGCAGGACCAGCGTCGGGGCGGACCCGCTGACCCCCCCGACCCGCGACGGCGCCAGGCGGCAGCGGCCGCTGTCGATCACGCTCACGGCGTGGCTGTTCATCCTCGTCGGACTCGCGGGGCTGCTGAACGATCTCTGGCCGTTGCTGACCCCTGGCGCCGCGCAGCAGATCGCCAAGCTCCGAGCCGATGGTCTCCGCGACCTCGGACCGGCGTGGACCACGCGGGTGCTTGGCATCATCGGCGGTGCCGGCCTGCTCCGCGGCCGCAACTGGGCCCGCTGGCTCCTGGTCGCCTGGATGCTCCTTCACGTGGGGCTGAGCCTGTTCCATTCGATGGCGGAGCTGGCCACGCACATCGCGATCTTCACGCCGCTCGGCTACCTGTTGTTCCGTCGAGAGGCCGCGGCATACTTCGGTGCCACCGATGCCGCAGCGAAATAGGCCAGCGTCCGCACTGGCATCCTCCGGCATCTCGCTGCAGCTTAGGCCAGGATGTCCGTCCCCCCTCGACCCTCCCTGAGGTCAGCCATGCGCCCTTCACGGCTCGCCGGTGTCGTTCTGCTGCTGTCCGCCTTGCTCGTGCATTGCGCCCCCAAGGTGGCAGGCCCGAAGCGTCCCGCGGGCGTGCCGGCAACCGCGACGAGGGTTGACGGTGCCGACGGCGGCGCATGGATCGACTGTCACAAGGTGGCCGGCGACCTGCCCCAGTTCGAGTGCTCGATCTTCTCGGCTCGATCCGGATTGCTGTATGCGAAGGGAACCTTCGCGCCGGACTTCGATCCCACGAAGATCCCGGTGCAGATGACGACCTATGATGGCGGGGGGCGCATCACCATCAGCGATACCACGCATCTTCGCGCCGAGGGGTACGTGGATTTTCCGACGGGCGATGGGCACGGCCGCCTGCTCAAGTACAGCGTCGGCACGCCCGCCGGGCGGGACAGCCTCTACTGAGCATGTCCAGACTCCGCGTGCTGTGCTTTTCGATGAGCATCGACGGCTTCGGTGCGGGACCGAGCCAGAGCCTCGAGCATCCGCTGGGCGTCGGCGGCCCGGAGATGATGGAGTGGTTCTTCCACACCCACACCTGGCAGAAGATGTACGGCGACGGGAACGGCGAGAGCGGCGTCGATGACGACATGGCGGCCGCCAGCTTCCAGGGGATTGGCGCGTGGATTCTCGGGCGCAACATGTTCGGGCCGGTCCGCGGCCCCTGGCCGGATGAGAGCTGGCGCGGCTGGTGGGGAGAGGAACCGCCGTACCATGTGCCGGTCTTCGTCCTGACGCATCACGCCCGGAAGCCGCTCGAGATGGCAGGCGGCACCGTCTTCCACTTCGTGACGGATGGGATCGAGTCGGCGCTGCGTCAGGCGAAGGAGGCCGCTCAGGGGAAGGATGTTCGCGTGGGCGGCGGGCCGGCGACCATCCGCCAGTATCTCCAGGCGGGACTGGTCGACGATCTGCATCTCGCCCAGGCGCCGGTGCTCCTGGGGAGCGGCGAGTCGCTGCTGAGCGGAATCGACCTGCGGGCGCTGGGCTATCGCTGCACGAAGCGCATCGCCGGCAGCCGCGCCACCCACGTCATTCTCGAGCGCGGGACCTGATCTTCGTCACGGCTTCGCCGGCATCCCATCCGCGCCTGCGCCACCCTGCTGCCGCTTCCACACCAGATACGAATAGACCACGGAACCGAGCGCGGCGGCGATGACCGTCGCAAAGGCGGCGTACTTCGCCCAGGGCGCGGTGCTCAGCGCGCTGGCGATGAAGCAGAGTCCGGCGAGCGTGAAGGCCACCCCGCCGAAGCGGTGGGTCTTCCGCCAGACATCGTCGCTGCTCAGCGTCCAGGGCGTGCGGATCCCCATGAACCAGTTGGGGCGGATGCGGGTCATGACGTTGCCGAGGACGACGAAGATGCCGCCGACACCCAGGCTGGCCATCGTCCCCATGTCCACCGGCCAGCCGAGCGCCTTGCCGAGCACGCCCACGTGGATCACGCCGAGGAGGATCAGCAGGGCGTTGATCAGGGTCCAGTAGGTCGGCGTGAAGAGGGCGTAGTTGGCCTGCCGCGGATCGATGCGAGGCAGCACGACGGCGAAGCCAATGAACAGCAGGGCGAGCCCGGGAACGAGGAGGACGGCGGCGAGCCGGGAGGACCAGCCGTTCGGATCGCCCTGGAGATCGAAGTGGGTCGCCACCTCGGCCGGGAGCTGCGGATAGGCCCAGATGGAGAACACCGTGGCCGCGACCAGGACCACGAGACCCGGAATCAGCTTACGCATCGCTCCTCTCCTTCTTCGTTCGCCCGTTCTTGCGCTGCGTCAGCGCGACCAGATGCTGGACCAGGTCCTGAAAGACCGTGGTGTTCAGCGAGTACCGGATGAACTGCCCCTCGCGGACCGCCAGAATGAGACCCGCGTCCTTCAGATTGGCGAGATGGTGGGAAACCGAGGCCCAGGCGATCGGGAACTCCGCCGCGATCTCGCCCGCGGTACGATCCTTCTCCTTGAGGAGCGAGAGAATCTGCCGCCGGGTGGGGTCCGCCATCGCCTTGAAGAGCTTGTCCATGACATTAAGGTAATTAGACAATCATCTAAATCAATCCCGCGGGACGGAGTGACACGTGTCCTTCGGGCGCGGCCCGCCCCGCGACCGCCCGGAAGGCACGGGCGGACAATCACTTGAGCTGGATGGCCGACCGGCACACGAGTTGCCCGCTGCGAGGGCATCTCCCTCACAAGTGCACGGTGCCGATGCGACGCCGCGTCCCGCTCCTGCTGCTGGCCGTCACCCTGCTCGCCACGGCTCCCGCCCTGGCCCAGCGCCGCGCCGGCTACTATGTCGAACTCGGCGGCAATGGCGGGTTCGCCTCACTCAACCTCGATCTCGTCCCGATCGGCCACCTGCACACTCGTGCGGGTGTCGGGCTCCTGCTCTGGCCCACCGTCCCGCTGACCGCGTCGTACCTCATCGGCTCGGGCCCGAACCAGCTGGAAATCGGGGGCGGTGCGACCGTCATCTTCTTTCCGCCGGCGGACCCGAACTCACCCGCGCTCGATCGATTCGTCGAGCTGATCACGATCGGCAAGGGGCTCGGGACGCGGGCAGTGATGACCGGGGTGTTCGGCTACCGGCATGAGAGCAGGTCGGGATCGATGTTCCGGGTCACCGTCACGCCCTACTTTGGCCGAGGCCGGGCGCTCGTCTGGTTCGGCGTGAGTCTCGGTGGCAGGTTCTAGCGGGTGAATTCCGCCGCGCGGTCAGGCGCCGGGCGAACCAGGGGGAGACTGAATGACTGACGAGTTCGCCAACGTATATGCCGATCGTGCCCGGGCGGAGTCGTATGCCCGCCTGGAGTACCCGGGCACCTACTACCTCGCCTTCCGGGACCTGCCCGAGATCATCCGCGAGCAGGTCCGGGGTACGGCCGCGCTCGACTTCGGATGTGGAACCGGTCGGTCCACGCGCTTCCTCCGGGATCTCGGCTTCCACACCATTGGCATCGATATCGCCGAGGCGATGCTGGCCCAGGCACGGGCCAGGGACCCCGAGGGAGAGTACCGGCTCGTCCCCGCGGATGTCCCTCCGGAGCTTCCCGCCGGGGCCTTTGATCTGGTCCTCGCGGCGTTCACCTTCGACAACATCCCGAGCGACGCGACCAAGGCGGGCCTCTTCCGTACGCTCGCCGCCTCGCTTGCTCCGCGCGGGCGGATCATCATCATCGTCTCCACGCCGGAGATCTACTGGCATGAATGGGCCTCGTTCTCCACGCGGGATTTCCCCGAGAACCGGCAGGCGGCCAGCGGCGATCTCGTCCGGATCGTGATGCTGGACGTGCCGGACCGGCGTCCGGTGGAGGATATCGTCTGCACCGATGCGAGCTATCGCTCGGTGTTCCGGGAGGCCGGCCTGGAGGTGCTCGCGGCCCGGCGGCCGCTGGGCCGCGCGGACGAGCCGCATCGGTGGGTGAGCGAGACGAGCGTGGCTCCCTGGTCGATCTATGTGCTGGGTCGTTCCGCAGTCGATCCGCCGAGGCAGTCCGGAGGGCGATGACGCGCTCTACGCGAATCCTGCTGATCCCGGCGGGCTACGCCCGCTCACCGGCCCAATCCGTCGCCCCGGAACGCCTTTCGTGGAGCATGGACCAATGAGGGAGCAATCCGACGCCGAAGCGCGCGCGGACTTCGAGCAGGCGTGTGCCGGACTACTGCGGGGGGATTTCACGCGCCTCGCGCCGCTCTTCTCGACGGCGCCTGGCGGCAAACCGAGGATTGTGACCTGGGTGGAGCAAGGATGGTTCACCGAAGCGCGCTCGGCATTCGACGAGGCGCTCGCTTGTGCCTGTTTCCTCGGGGAGACGGAGCTGGCGGAGTATCTGCTTTCGCATGGCGCGGATCTGGTTGCCGGCGCAGCCACCGGTCATAACGGATTTCACTGGGCGGCGGATCGCGGCCATCTGGACACGGTCCGGATGCTCCTCCGGCACCAGATGCCGCTCGCACTCCGGAACCGCTTCGGAGGCACCGTACTGGGATCGACTATCTGGTCCGCGCGGCACGAGCGCCGACCGGCGCATCTCGCGATCATCGAAGCGCTGCTGCAGGCTGGGGCACGGGTCGAGGACGCGGACTTTCCTTCTGGAGATCTCGAGGTGGATGCGCTGCTCCGGCGCTATGGTGCGTGCCCTCCTCCCCCACCCGGCTGAATTCCTCATCAACGCATCGGACTTGCCAGCGGCGCCGGGTCGGCACAGCTTGGGCAGACTCAGGCGTCACAGTTCTCCCTTCCTCAGATTGCCCGGCCATGGTGATGCGCTCCCGCACTCCCTGGAAGCTCAAGCTCCGTCCCGAGCAGCAGCCCAGCGTGATCGACGATCCCCGCGGACGGATGCTGATCCCAACGCCGCTCCTCGTCGCGCGCGCCCTTCGGCGGGTGCCGGCGGGGCGGCTGATCACTCCGCCCCAGTTGCGCGAACGCCTGGCGCGGGCGGCCGGCGCCGATTTCACCTGCCCGATGACGACGGGGATCTTCCTCAACATCGTCGCTGGCGCCACCGAGGAGGCAGTCGCGGCAGGCAAGCCGTCGGTGGCGCCCTACTGGCGGGTGGTGGACGAGCGGGGCAATCTCCCGCCCAAGTTCCCGCCGGGGCGCGCCGTGCAGGCGAAGCGGCTGCGCGCGGAGGGACACCGCGTGACCCGCACGTACCGGGTTGCGGACCTCGAGACGGCGCTGGTGCGCCGATGATCGCCTGACAACCGGGACGCCCCGCTAATGCCGACACTCGCCGACTCCGCCACGCGCGACCAGCTCCGCCGACGCCTCGACGGCCTCCGCCCCGATACGCCTCCGCGCTGGGGGAAGTTCGCGGCCCCTGCGATGCTGACCCACATCACCGATACGCTGCGGATGGCGATGGGCGAGCTGCCGGTGGGCGCCCGGCCTGGCCCCGCCTGGGTGCGGATGCCTCCCATGAAGCAGCTGCTGATGTTCGTCCTGCCCTTCCCGAAGAACCTGCCGACCGCCCCGGAGCTGATCGCCCGGGGGACGCAGGAGCCGGCCCGCGACTGGGCCGCCTTGCGGGCGGAGTTCGAGACCACGCTGGAGCGGATCGGCCGCCGCGGCGCGGACGAGCCCTGGCCGACCCACCCCTTCTTCGGTCCGCTGACCGGCAGCGCGTGGCAGGCGTTCCAGTACCGGCACTGCGATCATCATCTCCGCCAGTTCGGAGTGTAGCAGACGTTCTGCCGGCGGAGCGGAGTGAGGCGGCACCGACAGGACCGCGGATCAAGGACCCCGATGTCGCGCGAAGAGAATTGCACCGTGGTGCGCCGCTACTATGAGGAGGTCGTCAGCACCGGCGCGGTGGAGCGGACCGCCGAGTTCATCGCTCCGGGGTACACCGAGCTGTACGAAGGCCGCCGGTATCCGCTGGGCATCGAGGGGGCCCGCGAGCACGTGACCGGCGTGCGGAACACCTACCCCGACCTCCGTCTCGAAGTGGTCCGCCAGATCGCGGAGGGAGAGCTGGTCGTCTCCGAGGTCGTCATGCGCGGCACGCATCGTGGCGAATGGCTCGGCATCGCGCCGACGGGAAAGCCGGTGGTGGTGACGGCGGTGAACATCGACCGGGTCGTGGATGGCAGGATCGTCGAGCACGGCGGTGCGGCGAATCTGCTCGGCCCGCTGCTCGAGATCGGCGCGATTCGTGTCGTGGGAGAACCGCCGTCGGACACCCAGTCCGGATCGCACGGCACCCGAGACTCGTCCTCGGCGCCATAGCCCTTCCCCCGGGATCACGTGATTCTGCTGATTCGCTGCTTCGCGCCGGCCGCCGATCTCGCCGATGCGGAGGCCCTCACCGCCCGGCTCCGAGACCTGTTCGCGGCTTTCCCGTTGGCACCTCCGGAGCTTCCGGAGCGCTACTGGAAGATCCCGGCATGGTACGAGCATACGATCCGGATCGAGCCGGCGGGCTCGACCGAGTTCGACGCCGTGCTGCGCATGGCGGCGGAGGGATGGCACCAGGTCACCCGCGATGGGGAATGCTCCGCCGTGTGGAAGGCGGAGCCGGGGAGCCGTTTCCTCCTGCCGGAAATCACCTGGGCGGAGCTCCTGCTGATTCACGGACCGCTCGGGGAACACCCGGCCGCGAGGGATACATGAGCGACGCCATTCGCCGGGCAGGCAGGGTGCCAGTAGAATTCGGCATGCGGAAGCATGTGCTCCTCTATGGCCTCCTCGCCGGCGTCCTCATCGCCGCACTCAAACTCATCGAGTATCGCTGGCTGGTGGTGGAGTACTCGGTGGAGATCTATGGCGGCCTGGTTGCCGCGGTGTTTGCCGCGCTCGGCATCTGGCTCGGCCTCAAGCTCACGCGCCCGAAGGAGACGGTCGTGGTGCGCGAGGTGGAGGTGCGCGAGATCGAGGTGCCGGCGCCTGCGGCCTTCGTCCGGGATGAGCGCAAGGTGGAATCGCTCGGCATCACCCCGCGGGAGCTGGAGATCCTCGAGCTGATCGCCGCCGGGCTCAGCACCCGGGAGATCGCGGCCCGGGTCTTCGTCAGCGAAAACACGGTGAAGACGCACACCAGCCGAGTGTTCGACAAACTTGGCGCCCGGCGCCGGACCCAGGCGGTCCAGCTCGGGAAGGACCTCCGGATCATCCCCTGACCGGTCAGGCGGGCGCCTGCGGGGGTAGCCGCCACATCCGGAGTCCAACTTTCGGGTGATTTTCCGCCCAATCGGCCAAAATCATCAATTCGGGTGACGCGCCCGGCCGGGTCGGCTGGTAGAATCGGCCGTCCTCAACCACCTGGGAGTCCGCATGCGCAAGATCGTCCTCACGTTCGGCCTCATCGCCGGCGCCATCCTCTCCACCATGATGCTCCTGGCCCTGGCCTTCCAGGACCAGATCGGCTTCGAGCGGGGCGCCACCGTCGGCTACACCTCGATGGTGCTGGCCTTCCTGATGGTGTTCTTCGGGGTCCGCTCCTATCGCGACAACGTGGCGGGGGGCAGCGTCACCTTCGGGCAGGCGTTCAAGGTCGGGCTGCTGATCACCCTCGTCGCCAGCGTCTGCTACGTGGCGACGTGGGAGCTCATCTACTACAAGCTCGCCCCGGACTTCAGCGACAAGTATGCCGCCTACGCCATCGCCAAGGCCAAGCAGGCCGGTGCCACCGAGGCGCAGATCGCCGCACGGACAGAAGAGATGGCCAAGTTCAAGCAGATGTACCAGAACCCGCTGGTGAACATTTCCCTCACGCTGCTGGAGCCGCTGCCGGTCGGGCTCCTCTTCACGGTGATCGCCGCGGCGGCGCTCCGCCGCAAGCGGGAACCGGCGGGTTCCGCCGTGCGGTCGGCGGAGGCGAGCCTCGGCTGAGCGCCGGGGCCGGGTGACGAGGCGCCGAGTGAAGCCGCCGGGGGTCGGCGAGCGGGTCTCTCGAAACCGGGACCGTCTCGCTAGACTCCACGGCAACGGCGACCCCTCGGCACCCCGATCCGCATCGCGCGGGGCCGGGGACCATCCCCTCACCCCGCACCGATCGGCGAGTCCATGACCCAACCCGCCAGTCCCTCCGACCGCACCCGCGTGGTCCGCATGCCGCAGCGTGGCGCCTACGATCAGGAGACGGTGCACCGCATCCTCGATGAGGGACTCGTCTGCCACCTGGGCTACACCCTGGATGGGCAGCCTTTCGTCATCCCCACCATGTACGCCCGGGAAGGCGATCAGCTCTACATCCACGGGTCGGCGGCGAGCCGAACCCTCCGGCAGGTCGGTGCGGGCATTCCCGTCTGCGTGACGGTGACGCTGACCGACGGCCTGGTGCTCGCACGATCGGTGTTCAATCACTCGATGAACTACCGGTCGGTCGTGGCGCTGGGCGTCGCGAGCATCGTGGACTCGCCTGCGGAGAAGCTCGAGGCGCTGCGCGGCTTCACCGAGAAACTCCTCCCCGGGCGCTGGGCGGAGACGCGTCCGCCGACGGAGCAGGAACTCAAGGCCACCTCGGTGCTCAGGCTGCCGCTGACCGAAGTCTCGGCCAAGGTGCGGAGCGGCCCGCCCGTGGATGACGAGGCGGACTACGCGCTCCCGGTGTGGGCCGGTGTCATTCCGCTCCGGCTGGTGGCGGAGGCGCCGATCCGCGACGCGCGCTGCGATCCCTCGCTCGCCCCACCGCGGTTCCGCTGAACGACGACCACCACCGCGCACGCGGAACCGACCTCTCACCGGGGACCGCCATGGCCTGGCTCTCGATCGCACTCGTCGTGCTCGGCAACGTGATCTACCATCTGGGGCAGCGCGGCATCCCGCGCGAGGCCAACCCGGTGGTCGCAACACTCGCCGCGTATCTGGTTGCGCTGATTGCGACCGTGGCGACCATTCCGGTTATGGCGCGGGGGGTCGAGTTCGGGACGGCGTGGCGGACCCTGAATGGGAGCACGATCCTCGTCGGTACCGGGATCGTCGGGGTCGAAATCGGCTTTCTGCTCGCCTATCGTGCGGGATGGGTGCTGGGCAACGCCTCGCTGACCGCGAACGCGACAGTGGCGGTGGCGCTCCTCGCACTCGGCGCGCTCTTCTTCGGGGAACAGGTCACCCCGTCACGGGTGGCGGGTGTGGGGCTGTGCCTCGCGGGGCTGTGGCTGGTGGCGAAACCACAGTGAGCTGGTGCGGGAGAGCAGTGATGATGCGGAGACAATCGCGGGATCGACCCGGAGAGCGTTCCCGGGCCGATCCCGTCAGGTATGGCGGCGGCTGACGACAGTTGCCGCCCGACTCAGGCTACCGATGCGCGACGTGTCTTGGCGTGCGGTCGTGGTGCTTCGCCGGCCGGTCCATCAGCAGGATGAAGACGCCGATCGTCAGCCAGATCGCGATGACCATCCAGCTGCGTCCCTGCCACGCCTCCATTATGCTGACGACCACAATCAGCGCGAAAAACTCCAGGCCCTGATGCTTCACGGGTGCCTCCAGGAGAATCCTTGATCAAGGGTCGGCACCCTGGCCTGAAGCGATCATGAAGTGCAGCGGAAAGCATCGTTCGCTCTGCCCGTTCCAAATTCCGACTTCCCATGCCCGACGACCTGTCCGTCCAGTCTGAAGACCTTCCCTTCGACCTCTGCTGGGATGAGCCCGACGCGAGCCTCACGCCACTCGCCGCGCTCCCTGGTGCCCGCACGCTCGTGCTCTGGCCGAGTCGCGTGAATGCCGATGTCTGCTTCGAGTCAGCCGGGTTCCACGACTTCTGCGACACCGGCCTCGTCTGGGATGAGACCTTCGAACTCCTCGGCCGCCTGCTCGTCCATGGCCTCAGCGTGCGGGCGGGCGCACCCCACGCATTACCGGCGCGATCGTTCCCGATCCACAAGCGGCTCCTCGGCCACACCCCGCCCGTCAGCACGCCAGCGAGCGCCCTGCTGGACGCCGCGCATGAGGATTCGCTCGGCCGAGTCACGGTGCTCTTCGGCGATCCGGTCGCGGCGGCGCTCACCACCTCCGATGGCCATCCGCTCTGGTGGCTGCACTCGGCGCCCGGCCGCGATGATCTCCCCGAGGCGGTCCGGGCCATGTGCGGCGCGGCCTTCGGGATGCGCCGCCGTGCGCTCGACTGGTCGAAACTGAGCCCGTTCGCCGGGAGAGTCGTCCACGGCTGAGGCCCGCCCCGTCGGGGGCTGGCAATTGGCCGGCCGGCTCGGCAGCTTACGCGAACACCGGGGCGCGCTGCCCGTCACCGTCCACCGAAGCTTCCTGCGATGAAGTCCGCCGCTCCCCTCCTCCTCCTGATGGTGCTCGCCGCCTGCGGCGACGAGGCGCCGATGCGGGTGCCCACGGGCCAGTGGAGTGCCGCGGACGCGAATCTCTTCGTCGCGCCATCGGGCACGATCCTCGAACTCACCTGCCGTGACGCGGCACTGCCGGGGGCGCTCGCGCTCGATGGTCAGGGCGGCTTCCGGGTCGACACGCTCGTCGCGAGCTACGGCATCACGGTCAACTACTATCGCGCGACGATCGAAGGGGCGCTGGATGGCGCCGACCTCCGGCTGAGCGTTACGCCGGCAGGGAGTCAGGCACCGCCGGAGGTATATGTGCTCCACCAGCGGAGCGCACCGCACCTGCCCCGCTGCGGCTGAGAAGGAAGGCGCGCGTGCGAAGTGCAGAGATGTCTCGACCTTCGGCGGAGCGGGCGCGGATGCTGGCCGGCGAGTTGTACCGGGGCGATGATCCGGAACTCGCCGCCGCGCATCTTCGGGCCCAGGCCCTGCTCGCCCGTTTCAACGCCACCGAGGCCACCGCCGTCTCGGAGCGCCGCGATCTCCTCACCGAGCTCTTCGATCGGCTGGGGAGCGCGGTCGTGGTGAAGCCGACGCTCCGCTGCGATTACGGCTTCAACATCACGATCGGCGATCGCACCTTCATCAACTACGATTGCGTGCTGCTCGACTGCAACCGGATCACCATCGGGGACGATGTCCAGATCGGGCCGGGGGTGCACGTCTACACGGCGACCCATCCGCTCGATGCGGCTACCCGCGTCTCGGGACTCGAGCTGGCGCTGCCGGTGGTGATCGGCCGTGGCGTGTGGCTGGGCGGGCGTTCGGTCGTCTGCCCCGGCGTGACGATCGGCGAGAATACGGTCGTGGGGGCCGGCAGCGTCGTGGTGAAGGATCTCCCCGCGAATGTGCTGGCGGTGGGCAATCCCTGTCGCGTGGTGCGCCGGCTGAATCAGGGCCCCAGCGATGGCTACGCCGGCTGAGGACGGCGGCTCTGCGCATGGTACCGCTCACGGATCGCACGCTCGCCATCATCGCCCAGCTCTTCAGTCCGGCGGAGCGCAGCGCCGCCGCCGAGCTGCTCGCGACCGAGTGTGCCGACCGGCTGCCGCTCTACCGGCCCGTCACGCCTGAGGGACTCGAGCGGGTGCAGTTCGCGGCGCTTCGGCTGAGCGGCGGGCGCCTCACACAGCTCCGCGCCGCCGTGGATCTCGCCCGCGAGGACTGGCGGGACCTGCTGGTGGCCGCAGGATTCGCCCACGAGGTGCAGGCACATCTGCGCTGGGTCCCCATCGCCTATCCGGTCGGGACGCAGGAAGCGTGGCGACGGGGGGAACAGATCGCCGGTGTCGGATTTGGCAGACAGGCGTCGGTACGCATCGCCACCGGCTGGGCGCGGGGAGAGCCGGGACGGGTCGAGGACCTGCTGCGCCTCGACCCCGAACCGACGTATGCGGTGGCGATCGGCGACGGCCGCACGCTGGAGATCCCCGAGTCGATCCTGCAGCGTGTGAGCGACAGCGCTTTTCCTTCCACATCTACCCGGACTGACCATGACGACGCCCGCTGATCGGAAGGCGCTGCAGCGCCAGTACAAGGAGACGCCCCGCACGATGGGCATCGGCGTGGTTCGCAACACCGTCGAAGACAAGGTGCTGCTGCTCGCGGGTGAGGACATCAACTCCCTCCTCAACCGGCACCGCGCGCAACTCCGCCTCGGCGCGCATCGCAATCCTCCGCTGCAGCAGGACTGGAACCGGCTCGGCGAACCGGGCTTCGTCTTCGAGGTCCTCGATACCCTCACGCCGAAAGACGACCCGGGGTACGACCCGGCCGACGATCTCAGGGTGCTCGAGCAGCTCTGGCTCGAAAAGCTGGCGCCCTTCGCACCGGCGGGCTATACCCCGCGCCCCAAGGTGTGAAGGCGCCCCCGTCGGACGAGCCGTCCAGGCCGATCCGCATCGTTCCGTTCCGCGCTGACCTCGCGCCGGCCTTTGCGGCGCTGAATCGGGAGTGGATCGAGCGGCTGTTCACCATCGAGCCGGCGGATCTCAAGACGCTGAACGATCCGGTGGCCAGCATCCTCGACGGCGGTGGTGCCATTTTCTTCGCGCTGGATGGCGAGATCGCGGTGGGGACCGTGGCCGCGGTCCGCGAGGGAACGGGCCGCTACGAACTCGCCAAGATGGCGGTTGCCCCGAGTCATCAGGGCCGGGGAATCGGCCGCCTGCTGGGTGAGGCGATGATCGACTGGGCACGGGCGCAGGGAGCGACGTCGGTCTTCCTGCTCACCAACAGCCGCCTCGACGGCGCGATCCGGCTCTACGAGCGGCTGGGACTCCGGCATCGCCCGTTACCCGGACACACCGAGTATGCCAGAGCCGATGTGTACATGGAGCTGAGCCTGTGACTGCCTCTCTCTTCCGCGAACTCGCCGCCTGCCTCGAGCGGAGCTTCCCGGCCAGCGACCTGGCACGGCCAGCCGCGCCGGTCGTGCACGACATCCACCTCCGCTATGAACTCGGTGGACTGTTCGAGAATGGCAGCGACGAGCGGCTCGAGCAGGCCGTGACCCGGGCCGCGGCCATCCTGCAGGGATGCTTCGCGGCGGACGAGCGGCTGCTGCTGCTGATCAACGACTGGGGCACGCCCGACCCGATGTTCGGGGACACGACACCGACCTACCTCTACGACCTCCTCGGCCCGGAGGTGATGGCGCAGGCGGAGCATCGCGACGTCACGCCTCCGGTCGAGCCTGACGAGGATGCGGAGCCGCCGCTCCGGCAGACCGTGGTGGCCGTGACGCTCGCCGGCATGCCGTGGAGGGAGCTGCTCACCGGCATCGCGAACTACGAGCAGGGCCGCGAGCCGTCGATCGGGCAGGCGGTCTACTTCATCGCGCCGGAGGGCGGGATCGTCTTCCACATGTACGACGATCGCGGCTGCCTGGTCTTCGCGGAATCGGTCGACCGAATCCGGCATCTCTATCAGGAGTACAACGCCTGGATCGTCGATTACTGGCGGAAGGCGATCGACGCGGTGTTCGCCGCACGCGATCGCTGACCCCCTCCGCCGAGTCGACCGGAGACGTTGCAGGGCGGAACCCCAGGGTTGCCCCCATGTCTTTCAGACTTGCCGGGAGCGGGACACGACCGCATTGTATGGGGTGTCGTTAGGCAACGCCTGCAGGTCTCGAGTAAGGAACCATGCCCGAGATTCGCCAACTGCCCCTGTTCTTCGCCCTGATCGCGCTCGGCTGCTCCTCGGATGCGATCTCCGGCATCAGCGGCCAGCCGGGGCGCACCATCGAGGTACAGGTGCGCGGAGTGGTGCAGATCCGGCTGCAGAGCATCGGGCCGGGTGAGTACGTCGCCCCACCGCAGCTCTCTTCCGCGGCGGTCCGGTTTGTCGGGGCCGAACTCACCGGACCTCCGGTGCCGGCCGGGGTGACCCAGCTCTTCTCGTTCGCCGGTGTGGCACCAGGAACGGCAGTCGTCACCTTCGTCCACACCGGCACGTCCGCGACGGTCGTCGACACGATCCACGTGCAGTAGGCCGCGCGCCAGAGCATTCAGGAGGTCCACATGCCTCGCCTCACACCCTCCGTGATCGCTGCCCTGTGCATACTCCAGGCAGGCAGTGCCGCGGCCCAGGAATCCCCGCGCTGGTTCGGCCAGGTGACCTTCGGGCCGGCGAGCCGCACGGCCGCCGGCCCGACTGGGGGCTTCCACGTCGATGGTCGAGGAGGCATCCTCCTCACCCCGCACCTCGGGCTCGTCGCCGGTCTCTCGGTCGCGCGATTCTCGGACGAGACCGCCGTGATCAGCATTCTCTGCCCGCAGAACTCCCCCTGCCTTCCCTCGCTCTTCCAGATCCGCGGCCTCAGCGTCGCGGGGCTCTCGGTTGGGTTCCAACCCCGGCTCCATGCCGGCCCGCTCGAGTTTGCGGTCACGGGGACGGCCGGGGGCTACTGGCTTTTTCACCGCGGCAGTCAACTCCCCGCCCTGTCTCCGGGCGTTCAGGGCGCGGTCTCGCTGGGACTGCCGATCGTCTCCCGCCTGAGAATCCTGCTCGAGGGCAATGCCACGCACATGCTTCGTCCGGGTGCCAGCGAGGCCAACACCCGCCGGCTCGGCATAGGGGTCGGCTTCAACTGACAGCGTCCTGACCTTCACGACAGAGGGGGAGCGGCTCGCCGAGCCGCTCCCCCTTTCGCTGTCCCCGGCTTGCCGATCCTGCGGACTCCCCTCAGCTTGCTACCAACGACGCTCGAGCACGAGGGCGAGTCATGGCCATCCGCATCGTACGACTCGGCACGCCGCGCGCCCCCGATGAGGGACTGCGCGTGGGCACGGTGCGCCGGCCCCCGCGCGGCGTGGCGAGAGAGCAGTTCGGCCGCCTCGACTTCTACGACACCTGGCTGCCGGAACTCGCGCCGAGCGAGCCGCTGGTCCGTGCGGCGCGCGCGGCGAAGACCGACAAGGATTGGGCCGCGTTCCGGCGCCGCTATCTCGCCGAACTGAGTCGGCCGCCGGCGAGCCGGATCCTGGATCTTCTGGCGAGTCTCTCCCGTACCACCAATCTGTCGGTGGGCTGTTATTGCGAGGACGAGTCCCGCTGTCACCGCTCGGTGCTCCGTGAGGCGCTGGCCGGGCGCGGCGGCGTCATCGCAGCGTCCATCTGACCTTCGTTTCCGAACTCACGAGGCCGTAGTGAAGCCGCTCATGATCCTGGTCGCGGGACCCTATCGCTCGGGCACCAATGACGATCCGGCGCTGATCGCCCGGAATGTCGAGGCGATGACCGACGCCTCGCTCACCCTGTTCCGGGCCGGGCACCTGCCGGCGATGGGTGAGTGGTTTGCGCTTCCGCTCATCGAGCATGCCGGCTCCGAGCGAATCGGCGATCCGGTGTTCAACGAGATATTCCACCCGATCTCGCGGCGGCTGGTCTCCAAGTGTGATGCCTGTCTCCGCATCGGCGGTGCCTCGGCCGGCGCCGACGAGATGGTCTCCCTGATGCGGAGCGAGGGGAAGCCGGTCTTCTTCTCGCTGGCCGAGGTGCCGGCAGCGCGATGAGCAGCGAGCTCCCCTTCACGCTGAAGGTCGCCGGCAAGGACGAAACGGATGGCCTCCGCGCCGTCAGCACGACGTTTCATTTCCATGGAATGCTGCTCCTCGATGGCGAAGTGCTCCGCATCGAATGGAAGGGCCATGCCCGGGTGCAGGACGTCGACATTCTGACCGTGCGCGACGAGCAGCTTCCGCTCCCGGCGGAGACGCTGATCGTCCCGCTCGCCCGGCTCAGGCGGGCGGAGCTGCTGGGCGGCTGGTGGCGGCCCCGGCTCGCGATCAGCGCGCGCGACGTCCATACGCTCTCGGTCATCCCGAGCGAGGATCAGGGCGTCGTCTGTTTCTGGTATGCGCGGCGCGACGGAGCGCTTGCCGCCGCGATGGCCGAGCAGCTGCAGCGGGGGATCAGCGTGGCCCTCGAGGCGGGCGACAGTGGCACGGAAATCGTCCACCTCTCCGAGAGCACGCCGCCCCGGCCGGTGACACCGCCGCGGCTCTGACGCACCTCCTCACTCCCCTTTCCCGGCCCGGTACTCCGACCCATCTTTTGCTACCCCTCGCTCGGAGTGTCTCATGCGCACCCTCAGCTCCGCGGTTCTCCTCTCCGGTCTCGCTGTCTCCGCACTCTCTGCCCAGTCGTCAGCCGCCACGGCCGCACTCAAGTGGGGGCCGGCACCCGACGTCTTTCCCAAAGGCGCGAAAATGGCCGTCGTCAGCGGCGACCCCGCTGCGGGCGGCATGTTCACGATCCAGCTGATGCTGCCGGGGGACTATCGCATCCCGCCGCACTTCCATCCGACCGACGAGCACGTCGAAGTGAAGAAGGGCACCCTGCTGGTGGGGATGGGTGATGTGCTCGACCTGAAACAGACGAAGCCGCTCGCCACCGGGGATACCGGGACCATCCCGGCCCGGGGGCATCATTTCGCGGTCGCGAAGGGCACGGTCGTGGTGGCCATCACGGCGCTGGGACCCTTCGCGATGACCTACATCCACGCGAGCGACGATCCGCGGAAGGCCGGCACGGCCGGCTACTAGACCCTCGACGTCTGGAGGAACCGTGAGTCCCGAAGATGCCGCCTTCGTCAAGGCCGTGATCGCATTCGTGCTCACCGCCGGAACCGTGCTGATCACGTGGCGGATGTGGCTGCAGGCGCGGTACCACGCGCGCCCCGCCACCGAACAGCTCGTCGAGGCGCTGCGGGAAGAGAACGCGCAGCTCCGCGCCGAACTGGAGGACCGCATGGCGGAACTCGAGAACCGGGTGGATTTCACCGAGCGTCGGCTGCTCCAGGATCGCCCGAACACCCGGCTCCCCGGGCTGACGTCGCCCACGCCGGTGTAGCGCATGCCGCTCGACTTGCGGGGCGTCTGCCCGCTGCTCCAGGTCTTCGACATGCCCGAGTCGCTCGCCTTCTACCGCGACCTGCTCGGATTCGAGATCGTCGCCACGGCGCCGGCGGCGGAGAAGGTAACGCACGACAACTTCGGCTGGGTCTGGCTGCGTCACGGCCAGACCCAGCTGATGCTGAACACCGTGTACGATCCCGACGACGTGCGACCAGCACTGCGCGACCCCGCCAGGGTGGCGGCGCATGACGACACCATCCTCTACGTCGGCGCTCCCGATGTGGATGCCGTCCACCGGCATCTGCAGGCACACGGCCTCGTGGTCGAGCCGCCGAAGGTCACCTATTACCGCATGAAGCAGCTCATGGTCAGGGACCCCGATGGCTTCGCCCTCTGCTTCCAGTGGTCGGTCGACGAGGCGGTCGCCAGTCAGGCAACCTGACCGCTCGCGCTTCTGAGCACCTCCCCCGGCTCTCCCCCGCTCTGGCTCCGCGCCACCCTCGCCGCCCTGCTGCTCCCCGGCATGGTGGCGGGGATGATTCCCGCCTGGATCGCGCGGAGCAGTTACCGCTATCCGGTGGCACTGGGTCCGCTCTGCTGGGCGGGGCTCCTGCCGCTCGCCGCGGGGATCACGGTGCTGCTGCTCACGATCCGCGACTTCCTCGTCGTCGGCCGCGGCACGCTCGCGCCGTGGGACGCACCGCAGGAGCTGGTGCAGCAGCGGCTGTATGGCCGAGTCCGCAATCCGATGTACCTGGGCGTCCTCGCGACGGTCGCGGGCGAGACGCTCTTCTGGTCCTCCGCCGGCCTGCTGGCGTACCTCGTGGCGCTCGCGCTGGCGTTTCACCTCAGGGTGGTGTTCTATGAGGAGCCGGCACTCACCCGGCAGTTCGGCGCCGGCTTCACCGCGTATGCCGCACGGGTGCCGAGATGGATTCCGGCGCGGACGACTGCGGCGACGGGGCAGCCTCCCTCATCCGACGCATCCTCACGGCGATTCTCATGACTCAGGATTTGCGGCTGCAGCGGGCCACGCTCGAGCGGGCCCTGACGCACGCCATGACATTTCTCGGTTCGCTCGACACGGCCCCCGTCGGCACCACGGTCCCGCTGGCAGAGCTGCGGCGGCGGTTCGTGCACCGGCTGCCGGATGAGGGCGCCGATCCGGTCGCCGTCATCGACGAACTCGCGCGCGACACCGCGGGCGGGCTGCTCGGCAGCGCGGGGGGACGGTTCTATGGCTGGGTGATTGGCGCCGGACTTCCCGCCGCACTCGCCGCCGACTGGCTGACGGCGACCTGGGACCAGAACGCGGGGCTCTACGCCTGCGGCCCGGCCGCGGCGGTGGTGGAGGAGGTCTGTGGACAGTGGCTGAAGGAAGTGCTGGGGCTTCCCGGCGGCGCCTCCTTCGCGCTGGTGACCGGGTGCCAGATGGCGCATGTCACCTGCCTCGCGGCAGCCCGGCACGGTCTGCTGGCGCGGGCCGGGTGGGACGTCAACCGGGACGGGCTCGCCGGTGCCCCTGCCCTCCGGGTGCTCACGTCGGATGCCGTGCATGGCACCACCACGCGTGCGGCGAAACTGCTCGGCGTCGGCACCGCCAACATCGAGGTGCTGCCCAGCGATCCCGCCTCACAATTGCCGGCGGGCATCCTGCAGGCGGCCCTCGCGCGGACGCCGGAACGCCCGACGATCGTGGTGCTGCAGGCGGGCGACGTCAACTGTGGCGCCTTCGATCCCTTCCCGGAGCTGATTGCGCTGGCGCATGCGGCCGGGGCGTGGGTCCACATCGACGGCGCGATGGGCCTCTGGTGCAACGCGACCCCGGCGCTCCGCCACCTGCTCGCCGGCGTGGAGCAGGCCGACTCCTGGGCCACCGACGGCCACAAATGGCTCAACGTCCCCTACGACTGCGGCTATGCCTTCGTCGCGCATCCGGAGCATCACCGCGCCGGCATGGAGCATCGGGCGAGCTACCTGGTGCACGCCGATGATGTGCGCGACCAGCTCGACTGGACGCCGGATCACTCCCGGCGGGCGCGCGGCTTCGCCACCTGGGCCGCGCTCCGGGAACTGGGGCGCCACGGGCTCGCGCAGCTCATCGAGCGCTGCAGCCGCTACGCGCTCGACATCGTGACCCGGATCGGCGCCCTCCCCGGCGCGCGGACCCTCGCCGTCCCGCAGATCAACCAGGGGCTGCTGCGCTTCCACGACGCCAGAGCCGGAGCCACCGAGCAGGACCACGATCGCCGCACCGACGCCGTGATCGCCGCCATCAACGCGACCGGCGAGGCCTTCTTCACCGGCACGACCTGGCGCGGCCTGCGCTGCATGCGGGTCTCGGTGTCGAGCTGGCGCACGACACCGGGCGATGTCGATCGCGCGGTCGACGCGGCGAGACTCGCCCTGACGGAAAGGACGTGAACTCATGACCCCTGTCATCGACGGCGTCGCCGACACCGCGCGATGGGTGGCGATGTATCGTGCCACGGAGAGCGAACGCGCGGACGCCGTCTTCCACGATCCCTTCGCGCGGCGACTCGGCGGCGCCCGGGGTGCGGAGATCAGCGCCGCCATGCCCGCATCGACACGCAAGGCGGGCTGGGTCTTCGTGGCGCGCACCGTGCTCTTCGATCGCTTCATCCAGGCGCAGGTCGCCGGGGGCGTCACCCTCGTGGTGAACCTTGCAGCCGGCCTCGACACCCGCCCCTATCGCCTGCCCTTGCCGGCAACGCTCAAATGGATCGAGGTGGATCAGCCGGCGCTGCTGGCGGAGAAGACCGCGCTTCTCGCCGGCGAACGACCGGTGTGTGCGCTCGAGCGGGTGGCGCTCGACCTCGAAGATGACGCCGCGCGCCGCGCCTTCCTCGACGGGATCGGTCGCCAGGCGGAACGCGTCCTCGTGATCACGGAGGGGCTGCTGATCTACCTGAGCGAGACCCAGGTCGGCCGACTCGCCGGCGACCTCGCCGCTCAGCCCAACATCGAGGCCTGGGCGACCGACCTCCTGTCGCCGAGCCTGCTGCGGATGGTGCAGAACGACTGGGGCAGGCAGCTCCGCGAGGGGGGCGCCCCGCTGCAGTTTGCCCCCGAGACCGGACCGGCATGGTTCGCCGCGCATGGCTGGTGGGCGGAGGAGGTGCGGTCGACCCTCATCACCGCCGCGGGACTCCGACGGCTGCCATTCATCCTGCGCTGCTTCGCCGCCCTTCCCGGGGCGGCGAAGTTCCACCCGAAGCGCCCCTGGTCAGGCGCGCTGCTGCTCAGGCGGAGGCCCGCCGGATGAGGAGCGTCTCGAGTCGAATCCTCGCGGCGACCGCAGGTCTGGCCGTGGGGGCCCTCGTGCTGGCCGGCTGCCAGGACGACCCGCAGGCGCCCGGCACGACGGTCGTCTTCGTGCTCGATGCCCCGCTCTGCAGTTCCTCGCTGCCCGTCGAATTCCTGATCGATGGGACTGTGGCCGGCAGCGACACCTTCCGGATCCATCTGCCGCCCGACGATACGATCTCGCCAGTCTTCCGGACCAGCGCCGGCGCGCACGTCCTCGGTGCCCGGGTGATCGGCGGCTTCGTCTGGCCGGATACGACCGTCACGCTCGCACCGGGTGCATCGATCACCCGCACCCTTCCGTTCTACTGTTCCTGAACGGCGCGCCGCCATCCGAAACCGCGTCGCCCCCTGCCTCGTCCGGCCCCCATCCCGTCACCCGGAGTGCCCGTGTCGCTTCGCTCGGTCATCCTCACCCTCGGCAGTCTGCTCCTGCTCCCGCCCGGACTGGCCGCCCAGGCCACGGAACCCGCGACCGACGACTCGGCGATGGTCCGTCGGACGGTCGAAGCCTACCTGCACGGGCTCAAGTTCAATGATGTCGCCAGCCTCAAGCAGGCGTTCTGGCCGGAGGCCCGGCTCTTCTTCCGCGCCCGCGATGGCCATCTCGGCCAGCTCACCCAGGAGCAGTGGTATGCCGGCTTCGCGGGATCGGCCGGGAAGGAGGAGGAAGGGGAGCTCCGGATCACGGCGCTCGAGGTCACGAAGGACATCGCGTCCGTGAAGGTCGTGGAGGAATACCCGAAGTCGCGCTACACCGACTACCTCTCCCTGCTCAAGTTCGACGGAGAGTGGCGCATCGTGAGCAAGGTGTTCACCGCCGAGCGCCGCTGAACCGGAGCAGTGCCCCCGTCATGCCATCCCGCTCTGGCGCCGGGGCACGGGAGAGGGCGATCCTTCGGTGAACGGCTCGCGGTTCAGGCGAAGCTTCACGGCAAGCGGCAAGGCGGGATTCGATGCGGCACGTGGCACTGATCGGGGATTCCATCCTGGATAACAGTCCCTACACCACCCCCTCTCCGGACACGACCGACTGTCTCCAGCGGAGCCTCGGCACCGGCTGGACGGTTGAACTGCTGGCGCGCGATGGCGCGACGATGGCCGATCTGCGGCACCAGTTCGGCAACCTGCGGAAGGGAGCCGAAGTCGCCGTCCTGAGCATTGGTGGGAACGACGCCATCGCGCACATCGAGGTGCTGGACCGGCCCGCCACCGGCTCCGCGGCGGTGCTGAGTGAACTCGCGGCGATCACGGAGGAGTTCGGGCTGAACTACCGCCGGGCCCTCGCCGATCTGGTGCCCCGGGTGCGCCGCGCAATCGTCTGCACGATCTACGAGCCTCCCCTCCACAACCCGGCGGCCGCACGGCTGGCACGGGTGCCGCTGAGTCTCCTCAACGACCGCATCATCCGTGAGGCGAATCGGGTGGGCGTGGACGTACTGGACCTCCGGACCGTGTGCACCGAGACGGCGGATTTCGTGAAGGAGATCGAGCCGTCGGCCGCGGGGGCGAAGAAGATCGCGGCCGCGATCGACACCGTGATCCGGGGAGAGACGATGCGCCCGCCCATCGCGCTCTACGCCTTCTCGCAGTAGAGGCTCCGCCGATCCGGGAGCAGGCCGCCCCGCCTGACTCGGCTCCTGGCACCCGGCCAGCGATGCCCGTCGTCGACCTGCCCTCGCTCGGTCAGGCGCTCCCTCCCGCCCCTTGCCGAGGTGCGATGCGGCCCGCAGGTTGGGGGAGGTTCGCACCGCCTCCCCTGAACCCGAGTGCCCATGCCGTACCGACTCAAGCTTGGCAGCACCGTGCTCGGCACCTCGCATCTCGAGGAGCGGGATCCCTGCATGGGTGTGGCCTGGGGGCACTTTGCGCCGACTGCCGAGTACGAAATCGTGCGCCCCGTCTTCCGGCTGTTCGCGGCGGCGGAGGAACTGCCGGCGAGCGCTGCCCGCGAGGAGGCGCTGGCGCGATACTACCGTGCGCGCGACGCCATGCCGTTCACGATCGCTGACGAGCACGGTTCCGGGCTGCCGTGTGGCAGCGTCCACGTCCACGACCTGTCGGATGACGGCGCGGCAAGCCAGCTCCAGCTGGAAGTCCACTGCTTCCCGCTGGACCCCTGAGCGGGTAAAGCCGGGCGCGGACAACGCAATTGCGACGGGGATGAACGGTTACCCATGGCAGCACAACGCGACGTGATGCTCCGCTGGATCGAGGAGCTGGCCAAGGTGGTCGCCCGGCTCCTGCTCGGACCGGGCCCAGTGGATCTCGAACTCGCCGAATCCCAGGTGAGGGCGGCGATCAGTCAGCACCTCGGGCCGATGGCGCTGCTGCTGCCGCAGCTCGATGTCCCGAGCGGGGTCGGGTTGCTGCATGAGGCCGACCGGATCTTCGGGTACGCGCAGCTGCTCGGTCTGCTCGCCGCGGTGGAGCATGCCGCGGGATCGCCGCATGCGCGGAACACGCATGCCCGGGCGGTCGCCTTCGGACACGCGGCGCTCGCGCGGGATCCGAATGTGCCAGCCGCCTGGCGGGAGTGGGTCACCGACGCCGAACGCTGGCCGCCGGCCCCGATCGCCTCCATGTCCCAGCGTACCGGCTGAGGCAGCCGCACCTGATAGTGTTCCAGGACCTGACCAGGCTCATCTCCCAACGAGATCGCTGATGCCGATCGAGTACTCGTACGACAGCGAGAAACGCCTGCTGACCACGGTGGTGACCGGGGACGTCGGGTTCGCCGAGGCAGCGGCGCATTTCCAGCAGGTGAGCCGGGAGCCGTGGTTTCCGGCGCCATCCCTCACCGACGTCCGCGGGACCACGCCTACGATCCCGAGTTCGGAGGTACGCGCGATGGTCGAGCTGTTCCGCGATCTCGGGCCAAAGATCCGGGAGGTCCCGATCGCCGTGCTGGTGGATTCCGACGTCTCCTACGGTCTGGTGCGCATGCTCCAGCTCCTGCTGGAGGAGAGTGTCACCATCCGTCCGTTCCGGGACCGGGAGAAGGCGCTGCACTGGATCGCGGAGCGATCGGCGCACGGCACACGCCTCTCACCTGCCTGACACGCGGCAGCACGCCGCACGCCGTCCACTCGTATCCACCGGCGGCACCGAGCGATGACGGACGCGCATCCACTGGTGCGGGACGCCGAATACCCCGAAATCATGGCTGTCGGGCATCGCGTGGCGGGGACCGGTCTCTATATCCTCGAACTGCTCATGTTCGGGTCCGCGAGTGCCAGCTACTACCTCCTGTTGCGGTCCCCCGCGCTGCTCGCGCGGCTCGGTGAGGAGGGGGTCCGCAACGATCTCCTGAAGACGCCGAGCCGGTTCGGGCGGCATCTCATGTTCGGCCGCGATCTGAGCCACGATTCCGTGACGGGCGCGGTCTCGTACGTCGGACCGGTCAGGCGCCCCAGGACTCCTTGAACCAGTGGATGATCACGGGGAGACCCCGCAGGACGCAGAAGCCGGTCGCGATCCACGCGATGACCTGCAGCCCGTCCGCCATCGCCGGCGCGACGGCGGCGAAGCGGCTGCCGGCCGGCATCCCCTGAAAGGCCTGCACCAGGGCGAGCCCGCAGAAGGTCAGGACCTTCGTGACGGCGTAGCCGGTGCGCATGAGCGTCGAGCCGACCAGAAAGCGGCCGAGTGCCGTCCGGTGCTGCGCGAAGGGTGCGGTGCCCTGGCCGATCCCGATTCCCCGGAAGGCATCGGTCAGCGTCGTCCGGGCGATCACGATGATGGGGATTGCGACGGGGATCATGCGGAGCCAGGCGAAGGAGACCCAGAGCACCAGCTCGTAGGTCCGGTCGGCGGCGATGTCGAGGACGCTGCCGAAGAGGCTGGTCTGGTGCGTCTTCCGGGCGACGATTCCGTCCACGGTGTCGAGCAGCAGGCCGACCAGCAGCAGCGCCACGCCCCAGAGCCGGAGCTCCGGCGATCCCCGAAAGAGGATGAGGATGTTGGCCAGCAACAGCGGGAAGCGCGAGAGAGTGATCCAGTTGGCCAGCACGGTGCCTCCCTCCCCGACGATGCACGCTGGAACCGCGACCCCGTGGCCCAGTCCCTGCAAAGTTCGCGAAGCCTCCGGATGGAGTCCATAGCGAATCGAAGGAGAACGCACGGCATGTCCTGGATCTTCTGGATTCCTTTCGGCGGGTTCGGCCTCGCCTCACTCGGCTGCTTCGTCCGTGCCTACGCGCACCTCACGCCCGAGGCGCGGCGCCCGGGCGCGCGTGCGGTGATGCGCGGCGCGCTCTCCCGACAGAACCTCTTCACGACCCGCGGCTGGCAGCTGCGTCTCTATGGCTGGATCTTCGCCGGCCTCGGCCTCGCGGTGCTCGCGCTGGCCGGCCTCCTGCAGGCGAGGGGCTGAGGGGAGCCTGCCCCCGCGCTGGCCGGCCGCGCGTCGCTGTATCTTTCTGCCATGCGTGCCCTCCTGGTCCATGGACTCGGGCGTACTCCCGCCAGCCTCGCGCGGCTCGGAGGGGCGCTCCGGCGCGCGGGGCATGCGCCGGAGTACCTCGCGTACTTCGCCTTCGCCGAGCCGTACGAGCAGATCCGCCAGCGACTCGTCGGCAGACTCCGGGACCTCGCGCGGGAGCGGCGGCCAGTCGCCCTGCTCGGCCACTCGCTTGGCGGGCTCCTGCTCCGCCACGCCCTCGCCGATGTTCCCGAGCTTCCAGTCCATCAGCTGATCATGCTGGGCACCCCGAATCGCCCGCCGCGCCGGGCCCGCGACGCGGTGCGCTGGCTTCCCTTCCGGCTCTTTGCGAGAAGCTGCGGGGAGGTGCTCGCCTCGGCGGACTTCTACGGGGAGATACCGGCGCCGGCCGTTCCCTATACCATTATTGCCGGCACGGCCGGTCCTCGCCTGCTGGCGGGACCGTTCGGGACCGAGCCCCACGATGGCTTCGTCGCGGTGGCGGAGACGCCGATCCATGATGGCGATCGTCCGATCCTGCTGCCGGTGGCGCACACGTTCATGATGAACGATCCCGAGCTGCAGCGGCTGGTGCTGACGCTGCTGGCCGCTCCGGTGCAGAATACTGTGGCCTGATTCCCGTCCGACCCCAGCATTCCCTCGATCATTGCGAGCCATGACCCGTTCGATCCGATTCCCGTTCCTGCTGCTGCTCCTTGCCGGCTGCAAGCCCGGACCTGACGCTGCGTCCACGCAGGCCGCGCCGGGAGAGAAGCTCGACCCCTCGACCGGCGTCGCCGTGGATTGCGGCTTCGTGCGGACGTTCGGCCACCCGAATGGCCGGGCGCTGCTCAACGACTTCCTCGCACGCGACGGCGCGGGCCAGTTCCTGCAGTCGGATCCCTGGCTGGAAGGAGCGGTCGACTGCCCGGCGCATGAGCCGGGACCGGACGGCTACACCCTCATCTTCTCCTACTCGCCGGCGGAGACCGATCACGGCGACGACCTGATCGACGCGGTGATCACGTCGCGGCGCCTGGGCTACGTCGGCTCGGATGGCGCGAGCCGGCCGACCTTCAAGCTCGACACCGGCACCGTGGTCGACACGATCCGGCTCCGCCGGACCGAATACGGCTGGCGGGTGGTCAGCCCGGCGCTCCGGCAGATGGTGATGTTCTCCGATTCCGGTACGCCGGCCCGGCTCGGGCCGATCGCCGACAGCGTCGCCCGGCTCGCTGCGACCGTGGCGCCACGGTAGGCGCCAATCAGCGCGACGCCCCGTCCTGCAGGCACAGGGGGACCGATGAAGACCGCCATTCGGCTGCTGCTGATTCCCGTACTGTGCACCCTGGCAAGCACTCCCGCCTCACTGGCGCAGGGGGTGCGCCCTGTGCAACCGGTGCTCACGCGGCTCGCCGATCTCGTCTGGCGCGAGGGTGAAGCCAGGCAGCTTCCCGAGGCGACCGCCGAAGCCTTCGGCTACGGTGCGAAGCAGCTTGCCTATCGGGTCCTGGTCATCAAGAAGAACGACGAGGACCGGCACGAGGCGATGGTCGTGCTCCTCGACGACGGCACCCGCGCCATCCACCTCGCGCGGCGCCTGCCGACCGACCTGTGGATGGTGCGGAGTACCCCGAGTGGAGAGTACGTCAGAGGCTTTCATCGGCTGGTGCCCAGGGGCGCGCCGGTCGAGATGGACGCCGCCGATGGGCAACAGCTCGTTGCGCGGGAGGAGGCTTTCTGGGCCGGCTGGATGCGGCAGCGCGATTCGCTCCCCGTTCCCTGAGCCTGCCGCCATGAGTTCCCCTCCCCACACGAGCTTCCGGAGCCAGGCCGCGTTCCGGAACTGGCTCGAGAAGCACCACGACAAAGAGGATGAACTGCTCGTCCGCCTCTTCAAGACGCACGCCTCTGATCAGGGACTCGGCTACGCCGAGGCCCTCGACGAGGCGCTCTGCTTCGGCTGGATCGATGGGGTGCGCCGGTCGCTGGATGCCGTGAGCTACACCATCCGCTTCACGCCACGGCGGAAACGCAGCATCTGGAGCCTGGTGAATGTCCGCCACGTCGAGCGGCTGATCCAGTCGGGGCGGATGGCGAAGGCGGGCCTCGCTGCCTTCGAGGCACGCGAGGCCAGCCGCACCGGGATCTATTCCTTCGAGCAGCGGCCGACCGAGCTCGCGCCGGAATACCGCAAGACGTTCGAGGCGGAGCGAAAGGCGTGGCAAGACTTCCGCTCGCGCGCCCCCGGCTACCAGCGGACCAGCACCTTCTGGGTGATGAGCGCCAAGCGCGAGGACACAAGACGCAAGCGGCTTCGCGTACTTATCGACTGCTCGGCCCGCGGTGAGCGGATTCCGCCGCTTCGGCCGACGCCCAAGTCACGCGACTGAGCGCGCTGGTGTCCGCTCCACCACGTTGCTTTCCCCCGCGAAGGAGCTGCGGTGCATCCACCCCTCGACCCGGCGATCGCGCCCCTGCTGGCCCTGCTGGACTCCCAGATCGCGGTCGACCGGTCGAAGGAACTCCTCGGTTACCCGCGCACGAGGGGGCTCAAGCGGATCCGCGACTTTCTTCGCTCCCGGGGATTCCCTCGGACCATGGACGAGAAACTCTCGCTCACGCTCATGCCGGACCTGCAGCACGAGGCACGCGCGCTCGGATTCGACTGGGCAAGCCGGGAGCTCCCGCCATCGCATCTCGCACCGCTCTTCGACATCGATGCCTGGGTGATGACGGGCGGCTCCGCCCGTGACGGGCTCCCGCCGGCCGCCTTCGCGCAGTACGTCGACGAGACCCGACGGCTCCTCGAGGAGCACACCGCGATCCGCGCGCGGATGTATAATGGGGAAACCTGAGCATCCCTCGCGTACGCGTCCGTGAGCGCTGGCCCCCGTCACCTGCAGCCAGGACAACGCCCTGAAGATCTGGATAGACGCGGATGCCGCGCCGAGAGAGGTGAAGGAGCTGGTCTTCCGCGCCGCGAAGCGGCTCGGTGTGCACGTGATCATGGTCGCGAATCAGCGACTGCAGGTGCCGGCCGGGAACCCGCTGGTGACCGCGGTCTGGGTCGATGGCGGGCCGGATGTCGCCGACCAGCACATCGCGGCCGAGGCGGAGGCCGGCGACCTGGTGGTGACGCAGGACATACCGCTGGCGGCCGCACTGGTGCCACGCGGCATCACCGTCCTGGATCCCCGTGGCGAGGAGCACACGGAGGAATCCATCGGCGAGCGACTCTCGGTGCGGGACTTCATGGAGCAGGTGCGGAGCGCCGGTGGCGTGACCGGCGGCCCTCCCCCGTTCGATGCGCGGGCGAAGCAGGCCTTCGCCGCCTCGCTCGACCGGGTGCTCACCCGCCTGCGGAAACCGCGATAAGTGCCCGCCGCCAGCGTGGGGCTTCCGATCGCCGCGGCCCTCTCCGCGGCGCTCCACATCAGGGCCGAGTATGCCGGGCCCAGGTGGCAGGTCTATCTCTTCAAGCCGCTCACCACGATCCTGGTGGTGCTCCTCGCGATCGGCATCACCAGAACCCAGGGCGCCCGCTATCAGGTCGCCGTGATCGTCGGACTCATCTGCTCCCTGGTCGGCGACGTGATGCTGATGCTCCCGCGGGACCGGTTCGTCGCCGGGCTCGCGAGCTTCCTGCTGGCGCATCTGGCGTACATCGCCGCCTTTCAGACGGGGATGCCGATGGCGAGCGGCCCCGCCCTGCTGCTCCCCCTGCTCGCCGCCACCTGGCTCTTGCTCCGCCTGCTCTGGCGCGGTCTGGGCGCGATGCGCGGACCGGTCCTCGTCTACGCGTTCGCGATTCTCGTGATGGTGTGGCGCGCCTGGGCGCGCTCGCTGGTGGCGCCCGGCAGCAGCGCGCTCCTCGCCGCCGTGGGGGCCACCCTCTTCATGGTCTCCGATTCGGTCCTGGCGCTCAATCGCTTTCGCGCGCCGTTCCGACCGGCCCAGGCGGTCATCATGAGCACCTACGTTGCGGCGCAACTGCTCATCGCGCTCTCCATCGGCGGCACCTGAGCGCGGGTCGCCCTTCTTCTTCCCGGACTCCCCGATGCCAGCAACACAGAACTGGGCCGCCTGGGCCCTCCTCTCCGCCGCCTTTGCCGCGCTGACGGCCATCTTCGCCAAGGTCGGGCTCGAGGGCATCGACTCCGACTACGCCACGCTGCTGCGCACCACCATCATCGTCGTGGTGCTCGCGCTCATGGTCGCGGCACTCGGCAAGTGGCGGGACCCGACGACCCTGCCGGGGCGTTCGCTCCTCTTTCTTGTGCTGTCCGGCCTGGCGACCGGCGCCTCCTGGCTCTGCTACTTCCGCGCACTCAAGGTCGGGGATGCCTATCAAGTGGCCCCGATCGACAAGCTGAGCGTCGTGCTCGTGGTCGTCTTCGCGACGATCTTTCTCGGGGAACGCCCCAGTCTCCGGGACTGGGCGGGGATCGGGCTGGTCACCTCCGGCGTCGTGCTGCTCGCGACGAAGCGATGAGCCGATGACTTGCCCGTCCCGGGACCGCATCTCAGATTTGAGATCGTCCGGCGCCCAGCGAGCGAGACCACGATGGTCACCACGGCGATCCGCATCACCTACATCGGGGGCCCGACCGCGCTGCTGGAGTATGGCGGCCTCCGTTTCCTGACCGACCCCACGCTCGATCCCGCGCCGACCGACTACCCCACCGCGGCCTACACCCTGACCAAGACGGTCGCGCCGGCTCTCGATCCTGCGTCACTCGGCCGGATCGACGCCGTGCTGCTCAGCCACGACCACCACTTCGACAATCTCGACACCGCACCGTGGGAGCGCCGTGAGCTCGAGGACGGTGTCCGGCTCACGGCGACACCCGCGAGGCATGGACCGCCGGGTGGGGATCGGGGCCCGGTGATCGGTTTCATGCTCGAGGCGGGACCGGCGGCGCCACGCCTCTACTTCTCCGGCGACACCGTCTGGTACGAGGGGGTCGAGGAGGTCGGCCGACGCTTCGCGCCCGAGATCGCCCTCCTCAATCTCGGCGCGGCCAAGGTCGCCGTCGCCGGGCCGATGCCGCTCACCTTCACCGCCGACGAGGCGGTCACCCTGGCCCGGGCCTGGCCACGGACGATCATCGTGCCGCTCCACTTCGAGGGGTGGGCCCATTTCACCGAGGGGCGACTGGAAACGGAGCGGGCCTTCGACGCCGCCGGACTCGCTCATCGTCTGCGGTGGCTCGAGCCGGGGACGCCGACGACAATCTCCGGCGACGGGACGAAATGACCCCATGCGCCATCCTTCGAGTCATCTTTGCACGCTGCTGCCGCCGCTGCTCCTGCTGCTGGGAGGCGCGTCCGGGCCACAGGCCATTCTTGGCCGCTGGCACGGCCACTCGATCTGCGTCAAGGCGCCTTGGAACGCCGCCTGCAACGACGAGGAGGTGTTCTACGACTTCGTCCCCGAGAAGGCGAACTCGAGCACGATCCTCCTGCACGCGTCCAAACTCGTGGCCGGCCATGCGGAGTGGATGGGCGATCTCGATCTTTCCTACGTGGCCGACCGCGCGAGCTGGGAGGGAGAGTTTTCCAACAGCCGGGTGCACATCCGCTGGAGCTACCGCCTCCGGGGCGACAGCCTCGAGGGGGAGGTCGTGATGCTTCCAACACTTCAGGTCGCTCGGCACGTAGTAGCATGGCGGGATTCGGTGGTGCCCTGACTACGGACCTCGGTGCGAAGATGACCCATGCTTACTCGCCTTGATGCGCTCCGCCGTCGTGCCCTGGCCCTGCAGTGCCTCGGATTCATGCTCGTGGGAGAGGTAATCTGGCTGGACGAAGCGATCGACCTCCCGCAGCTTCTCTTTCACGCCCGCCCGAGCCCGTTCCGGCCCGAGGAGGCGGCGTTCGAGCTCCTCCTCCTTGCGATCGTCGGCGTGGCGAGCCTGCTGCTCACCAATACCCTGCTCAGTCGGGTGGCGCGGGCCGAATCGTTCATCTCCTTCTGTCCCTCCTGCCAGCGCATCGAGCGCCGGGGTGAGTGGACCTCGATCAGTGACTTCTTCCAGGAGCAGCAGGCGGATGAGCTCAAACACGGCGTCTGTCCGGCCTGCGCCGGCGCCGATCCGCGGCTCCCCTGATCCCCCGTCCGGAACATCACGATGCGCAGAGTCCGCTACAACGTCGCCGCGAGCCTCGACGGGTTCATCACGGATCGCGAGGGCAATTTCGACTGGATCCCCGACGACGCCACCGTCGACTTCGCCGCGATCTTCGCGAAGGTGGATACGGTGCTGCTCGGCCGGCTCAGCTGGGAGGTGGTGCAGCGCATGGGAGGTGTCCCCCCCTGGAACCCGGGGAGCCGGGTCTATCTCTTCTCGCGCACCCTGCGGGCAGACGGACTGGAGGGCGTGACCCTGGTGACCGACCGGGCCGCGGAGGTGGTGCAGGCGCTCCGGTCGGAGCCGGGCGACGGAGAGATCTGGCTCTTCGGCGGGGGTGAGCTCTTCGCGGCACTGCTCAGCGCGGGCCAGGTCGATTCGATCGAGGTGACGATCGTCCCCATCCTCCTCGGCGCCGGCACTCCGCTCTCGGGGCACACCTCTTCCCGCGCGCCGCTCGTCCTGCGCGACGTCCGGCGATATCCGAGCGGCATGGTCACCCTCAGCTACGACACGGTCGCCCGCGCGGCGATTTCCGAGTGAGGCGTGCCGTCTTGCCGGCGGCGCAGGGGAGGACCACTTTGTGGCTGGCTCACCCGCGCCGTCGGCTCCAACTCGTCCACGAGAGAGCGAGGCGCAAATGTCAGGCAGTTACCTGGGCGTCACCGACGCGAGCGACGGACTGCCGGTCATCAGCAAGGCGGTCGTCCACAACGGCATCGCGTACCTGTGCGGGGTGACCGCGGGGCAGGACGGCGATGTGGAGCAGCAGACCCGGGAAGTGCTCGGTCGGATCGACCGGCTGCTGGCCGGCTGCGGCACCGACAGGAGCCGCCTCCTGACCGCTCAGGTCTGGCTCGCCTCGATGGCGGATTTTGCTGCGCATAACGCCATCTGGAATGAGTGGGTCGATCGGTCGCACCCGCCGGCACGGGCCTGTGTGCAGGCGACGCTGTTTCGCCCGGAACTGCTGGTGGAAATCATGGTGACCGCGTCGGTCGCCTGACACCCACAACCGGATGCAACCATGGTCACGCTCGCCGTCGAAGGCTCCGATCTCGTGCTCGAAGTGCAGGGCATGGACCGGCTCTGGGCGCTCCGCAGCCGGCTGCAGATCCCGCTGGCGCACATCCGGCGCGTCCATCTGTCCGAAGAGCCGGCGAAGCAGTGGTTCCACGGCATCAAGGTCGCCGGCTCGTCCATCCCCGGGATCCTGACCGCCGGCACCTTCTATCAGGACGGCGGGCTCGTCTTCTGGGACGTGCATGACCCGGCGAATGCGATCGCCTTCGAATTGGCGGACGAGCGCTACCAGCGGCTGATCGTGGAGGTGGAGGACCCGCGTGCGGCGATCGCCCTGGTGGAGTCGCACCTGGGACCGGCGCGAGGCTGACTCAGGAGGCGACGAAGATCTCGGCGGCCTGCGGTCGATAGCCGGCTGCGGTGACCACGAGCGATTCCGGATCACCGGGCACCTCCCTGAATCTGGGCCAGGAGCCGGTGAAGACGATGACGGCACTCTGCACCGATCGTTTCGCGCGGGCAGGAATCACCGCCTGGATCGGGGCCTTCCAGTCCTGCGGGTTGCGGACCAGATCGAACGCCCTGACCAGGCGGAGCTGCCTGCGGCCGATGGCGCCGGGCGGTGGATACACAGACTCGTCTGCCATGTCTCGTCCTCTCGAAATGCACTGCGCCTCACGCCATCCCTCGGTCTGCGGGCCGCGTCACAAGGTTGCGGGTCTCAGGAGACAGGACAATCGCTCGTTCGAACCGCATCGGGACTAGACCGGGTGGAGTGCCGCTCGCACGCGTGGAGACATGGAAGGGGCAATCCCCGTCCATGAGACGGTACACTCGATTATGATTCGTCATCCGCCTGGACGATGTGGCGGCGGCCAGTTCGCCTCTCGCGCCCAGGACGGCTCCATGCCCGATCGCTCCGAATCCTCTGAGGGCCTCACTCCGGGCTCCGTTCCCGCCGCAATCGCGGACCGCGTCGAACAGCGCCTGATTCTTGCCGGCGCCGCGTTCGATCGCCGCCATGGTGCAGTCCGCCCCAAGCGCCGGGCGAAGACGCGCACCCCGACTCTGCTGAATCCCGAGGTGGCTCTCGATCCCGAGCACGCACGCGAGCGCGCCTGCCTGCGGATCGTCTTCCGTGATCTCGGCGATGCCCATCGTCGCTATCGTACCCGCACCGGTGTCCCGGGAACCCCGGCTCTCCGGGCGGCGGCGCACGCCTTCAAGGCGCAGCCCAGTGTGGTGTCGCTGATTCCGGTCGCCGCATTTCTCGACGAACTGGGCATCCTCGCCTGGTAGCAGGGAGACGGTCCTCCGGCTGACCCATCGGGCGGGGGACCACACTATCTTGCGACTCCGCGATCGGCCGGGGTCATCTCGACCCCGCGCGCTTTCAGGCCGCGCGGTCCCTGCGAGGAGTCTCGATTGGCAAAGCGGAATTACGGATTCGAGAAGCGCCAGAAGGAAATCGCGCGCAAGGCCAAGCAGGACGACAAGCGGGCGCGCCGGCTGGAGCGGGTGCAGGACGGCCCGGATGAGACTCAGCCCGAGGAAACGGGAACCACCGAACCCGAACAGGGCACGCCCGACTGACCTGTCGGGCGTGCACACCCAGGCCTGACGCCTTCGATGCAACCCATCACCACGCCCGGCGCCCCGAAGCCCGCGGGACACTACGTGCAGGGCCTCGCCCATGGCGGCCTGGTCTTCGTCTCCGGCCAGCTGCCGCTCGACCCGGACAGCGGCGCCCTCGTCGGGCCCAACGACATCACCGCGCAGACGGAACAGACGCTGGCCAACGTGGCCGCGATTCTCGTCGCCGGCGGCAGCGATCTCTCCCGCGTGCTCTCGCTCACCATTTATGTGACGGGGCGGGAGCACTGGGCCGCGGTCAACGCGACCTGCGCCCGCGTCTTCGGCGGCCACCGTCCCACCCGGGCCGTGATTCCGGTGCCGGCGCTCCGCGAGGGGTGCCTGATCGAGATGCAGGCGATCGGGGCGCTGTAGCGCTTCCCCGACGCACCGATCGATGCGCATCGTCGCCGGCAAGTTCGCGGGGCGCGACCTCACCTCCCCCACCGATCGCAGGGTCCGGCCGACGGCGGAACATGTCCGCGCCTGCCTCCTGGATGCCCTCGAGCCGGACCTCCCGGGCGCCCGCGTCCTCGATCTCTTCGCCGGCACCGGTGCCCTCGGCCTCGAGGCGATCTCCCGCGGTGCCCGCACCGCCGACTTCGTCGAGTTCCGTCCCGCGAGCCTGCATGCGCTGCGGGCCAACGTGGCCGCGCTCCGTCTGAGGGAACGCACCCGGATCTTCAAGCGGGACGCCATTCCGTTCGCCGCGGCACTCGACCCCGACAGTTACGACATCGCCTTCGCCGATCCGCCCTATGAGTCCCGCGTCCTGGACCACCTCGTGGGCAGCTGGCGGGAACGGCGCTTCTCCCGCATCCTTGCCGTGGAGCATGCCCGCTCGCATCGATTGCCGAAGGGCGAATACCGGCAGTCGTTTCAGGAGAGCATGATCACGATCTACCGGCTCTGACCAGTCCAACCCTGGAGCACCGCCCATGGCCCAACCCGCCGAAGTGTGGCTGCGTGGTCCCATCCCCGGACTCCTGCCACCGCTGCAGCCGGTCGCGCATGCGCTCCTGCAGATCGCGGAGGAGATCCCGCCCCTGCTCGCGGAGCTCACCGAGGAGGAGCTCTGGGCCCGGCCGGGTGGCTCGGGATCGATCGGCTTTCACGCCGCGCACCTCGCCGGCAGTCTCGACCGCCTCTTCACCTACTCCCAGGGCAGGAGTCTCTCTCCCGATCAGATGCAGGCGCTCGCGGCCGAACGCACGATCGACGAGATCCGCCCGCCAGTGACCGAGTTGCAGCGCCGGATCCTCGCCGGCATCGACACGGCGGTCCGCCACCTCGGAACGCTCGCCGAGGACGCGCTCTTCCTGCCCCGCGAAGTCGGACGGGCGCGGCTCCCATCGACGACCTTTGGTCTCCTCGTCCATGCCGCGGAGCACTCGGCTCGCCATGCCGGACAGATTACGACGCTCGCGAAGGTGCTGCATGGCGTGACGCCGCCACCACTGCCCGGCTGAGGATTCCGGCAGACGTACGTTCACACCGCTCACCCGAACCCCTCGCGCGGAGAGCCTCATGGACCGTACCCCAAGCCATCCTCGACTCTACCAGAGTGTGGGCCTGCTCTGGCTTCTGATCGCCCTCGGCCTGGGCGCATCGGGAAGACTGGCATCGCTCCATCCTCCGGTCCCGCAGCTCGTGCTCGCGGGATTGACCGTGGCGCTCGTCCTCGCGGGAGTCGCTGCGCCAGGATTTCGGGTCTGGCTGGCGGGACTGAATCTCCGGCAGATCATCGTCCTGCACATCTCGCGATTCGTGGGGATCTACTTCCTCGTCCTGTACGGCCGAGGGGAACTGCCCTGGGCGTTCGCGGTACCGGGCGGATGGGGCGACATTGCGGTCGCCACGGGCGCGCTCGGGCTCGTCCTGCTGGTCCCCGATCTCGCGTCACGCCGAGGGCTCGTGCTCACCTGGAACGTGGTGGGGATGCTGGATATCCTGGGTGTGGTCGCGACCGCGTCGCGGCTGGCGCTGGCCAACCCCGATTCCATGAGCGCGCTGCTTCGCCTGCCCCTCAGCCTCCTGCCGACCTTTCTCGTGCCACTGATCATCGCGAGCCACCTGCTGCTTTTCACCCGGCTTCGCGTCGAGCCCGTCTCCCCTGCCTCCAGACCGCTGGTGACCTGATGCTGCTCCAGAATCTTGCCGCGATCCTCCATCGCGATCTCGAGACGCTCCGCCGCGAAGTCGAGAGCTACCCGGACGAACGGCAGCTCTGGACTCCGGTCCCGGGACAGTCGAACAGTGGCGGAGTGCTGGTGCGGCATCTCTGCGGCAACCTGCAGCACTTCACCGGGACCGTCCTCGGCGGCAGCGCCTACCGGCGGGATCGGGACGCGGAGTTCGCTGCACCACCGACCCCGAGGAGTGCACTGCTGGCGGAGATCACCGCGACGGAGGCGGCGGTGGCCTCGACCCTCGCGCGGCTCACGCCCCGGCAACTCGAGGAGGAGTACCCGGTCGCGGTGGTCGGCCAGCGGCTTGGCACCCTCGACCTGCTGCTCCATCTGTCGACCCACTGCGCATTTCACCTGGGGCAGATCGACTACCATCGGCGCGCCGTCACCGGCGATGCGAAGAGTGTGGGGCCGATGTCGATACCCGCGCTGGCGAGCGCGCGCCCGGTGCCGCCGGCAGAGTGACAACGTGACCGACCCGCGCGGGGTTCGGCCGGAGCGCATGGCCGGGATCGTCACCTACAACCTGCCTGGTGGGTGGGAGGTGCTCGCCGGCCGGACCGACGAGGCGAATGAGTACCTCAGTCTCAAGCTCGCGAAGCCAGGCGATCGCTGGTTCCACATCCGGGGGATGCCCGGGAGCCATGTGGTGCTGCGGGTCGCCTCCGGTGCCGTGCCGGACCGCGAGACCCTGGAACGTGCGGCGGGGCTCGCGGCCTTTCACAGCAAGGCCCGCGACGCGGGTACGGTCGCCGTCTCCTGCACCGAGGCCCGCAACGTCTCCAAGCCGCGGGGGGCTCCGCGCGGCACCGTGACGATCAAGAAGGAAAGTGTTCTCAAGGTCCGCCCCGTCAGCGCCGCCACCGCGGCAGAATGGAAGAGTGCGAGCGATGCCTGACACGAAGCGGGATATCCCGGGCCTCCCCTTTCCACCGCCCGTGCTGTACGCGGTACCGCTCGCCCTCGGCCTGCTGCTGCAGCGCCGCCTCCCCGCTCCCTTCCTGCCGAGGCCGCTCGCGATGCCGCTCGGCGCCCTCTTCCTGGCGCTGGGCATGATCGGCTTTGCGGCCATCGTGGCCTTCCGCCGGGCCGGGACCAGTCCCAACCCGTGGCGGCCCACCACGGCGATGGTGACGGGCGGACCGTACCGCTTCACCCGAAACCCGATGTACCTCGGCTTCACCCTGCTCTACCTCGGGACGACCTGCTGGGTGAACACGCTCTGGCCGCTCCTCGTGCTCCCGGTGATCCTGATCCTGATGCAGCGGCTGGTGATCGAGCGGGAGGAGCGCTACCTCGAAAAGCGTTTCGGGGAGGAGTACCTGAAGTATCGAAGCCGGGTCAGGCGCTGGATCTGAGCAATGGCGCGCGTCATCTACCGCGGCGGCCCGACCCCCTCCATCTTTTCGGCAGTCCCCGACCCACCCTTCGGTGGGCGTGCCGCATGGCACCTGCACAGGTCCCACTCTCTTCCCAACGGTCCCGGATGGGCATCAGCATGCGGCTCTATCTGGCACCGGACCCCGACCTCCGCGCCTTCAGCGTGGCGCCGGCCGCGCTCAAGGCGTGGCTCAGATTCCCGCGCACCCTGCCCGAAGCGAATCTGCACGAGTACTGGCGGGATCTCGACGCGATCCTCACGACCACCGATGTCGCCGACGGCAAGTCGCTGCTCTCGGCGAGTGCGGCGGACTGGATCTACCCCGAGGTCGGAGACCGCGGCGCCTTCGGCATCTCCTCCACCGCGATGGCGCAGCTGCTGCGGGCGGTGGAGCAGGTGGACCGGCTCGCCGTTGAGGCCTACGTGGTGCAGCGGTGGACCCGCCAGGCGCTCGCGACCGGCCAGTCGACCGAGCTCACTCCGCTGCAGATTTCGTCTTCCTCGGGCGAACTCCTCCTCTACCTCGGCCGACTGCGCGACATCTGCACCCTCGGCGTCAGGAAGGGCTACGGCGTCATGATGGCCCTCTGGGAAGAGCTCTAGATGAAAGGGATCCTGCCGCGCGCAGCACTCCTCAGCGCGATCGTGCTCACCGCCGCCAGCGCGCTGCCGGCACAGGGCCGGCCCCGCGCCCGGGACATCGGCATCGTCGTCGGCAGCTTCACGCCGGGACCGCTCGACGCGATCACCGACGTGCCCGGTGTCCTCGTGGGCCAGTCCACCATCGTCCGGGGCGATTCGGTGCGGACCGGTGTCACGGTGATCTTCCCCCACGGCGGCAACACCTTCGAGAGTCGGGTTCCCGCGGCGATGGTGGTGGGCAACGGCTTCGGCAAGTTCGTTGGATCGACCCAGGTCGGCGAACTCGGCGAACTGGAGACACCGATCGCCCTGACCTGTACGCTCTGCGTGTGGCGCGTCGCCGAGAGCATGACCCGCTGGCTGCTGGCGCGGCCCGGCATGGAACGGGTCCGCTCCATCAATCCGGTGGTCGGGGAGACGAACGACGGCTGGGCCCTCAACAACATCCGTGCGATACCGGTCACCGACTCGGACGTCGTCCAGGCGCTCACCTCCGCGGCCAGCGGTCCCGTCGCGGAGGGATCGGTGGGCGCCGGGACGGGCACGGTCGCCTTCGAGTGGAAGGGCGGCATCGGGACGAGTTCGCGGAGGGTTGGTGCATGGACCGTCGGCGTGCTGGTCCAGTCGAACTTCGGCGACTGGGGTGACCTGCTCATCCAGGGCGTCCCCGTGGGTCGCGAACTGGGCCGGCCCGGCGTGAAGCCGCTCCAGGGCAAGGGCGCCAGCGGATCGATCATCGTGGTCGTGGCCACCGACGCGCCGCTCTCCGACCGCAATCTCCGCCGGCTCGCCGCCCGCGCCCTGCTGGGTATCGGCCGCACCGGAACCTACGCCTCGAACGGGTCCGGGGAATACGCGATCGCGTTCTCTACCAGTACGGCCGTGCGCCGCAACGGGCGCCCCGGTTCGTCAGGCACCCCGCCGGACACACTGCGCACCGAGGAACTGGGCAATCAGCTCGCCAGCTCCCTGTTCGAGCCGGCGCTCGATGCCACCGTCGAGGCGATCTACAATTCGGTCCTGCGTGCCACGACGCAGACCGGCGCCTACGCGACGGTCGAGGCCCTTCCGATCGACGAGGTGCGCGCCATCCTGGCCCGCTACGGCATCGGAGGACGACGGTGATGCCCCGCTTTGGTCTTCCGGCACTGCTGCTGCTCGCGGCCTGCGCCCGTCCGTCGGGTCCGGCGCCATCCGAAATCGTCGAGCAGTTCTATGCGGCAAAGCGCGCGACGGGAGCCTCCGGCGCACCCAGCGCGGAGACCCTCGCGACACTCAGGCCGTATCTCAGCGACACCGTCACCGCGCTGCTCGTGGCGGCGCGGGCGCGGCACGACGCCGATCTCGCTCGCGCCTCCGACGAGAAGCCGGCCTTCGCCGAGGGCGATCTCTTCTCGAGCCTCTTCGAGGGACCGACGGAGGTGAAGGTGCTCGCGGACAGCAGCGACGGCACGACGCATCGCGTGACGGTCGGCATGCGCTACACCAGCGGGACGCCGGCGGTCGAATGGTCGGATGTCGTCGTGCTGGTGCCGGAACACGACCGGTTCGTCATCGACGATGTGCGCTATGGAGGAAAGTGGGACTTCGCCAACACCGGGACGCTGCGCGAGGGGCTGGTGACCGCCCTCGCCCAGCCGTGAGCGGCCGGGACCAGCGGCGACTGACGGCTCGCCACCCGATCCGGTAGACTACCTTCCGGAACCGAGATGCCAGCGGGGCCCGAGTGACGTGAACCACGCAACCGTGGAGCAGCGATGACTCAGACACCCTTTCCCTCCCCGCCGATCGATCCGAATTACGTGTTCAGTCAGCTGATGCCGCTGATCTCGATCGTGACCGTGATCGTGGTCGGCGCCATCGGTCTCCGGATCGTCTTCAAGACACCGGTCGGCGAGGCGATCGCGCGCCGCATCCGCGGCGGACGGCAGCCGGACCTGCAGACCGATCCCGGCACGAGTGGCTATCGGGCCGACATAGAGGATCGCATGCTGCACCTGCAGGAACGGATCGGTGAGCTCGAGGAGCGGCTGGACTTCACCGAGCGGCTGCTCGCCTCCAACCGCGAGCGCCAGGTCGGACCGGGGCGATAACCCCACAGCCAGGGAGCGAAACCAATCGTGCTGCTCATCCCAGATGTGCTCGACCCGGCGAGCCAGGAGTTCTGGCTGCATGTGGGCACGTCGGTCGTCTGTGGCGGGACCATCGGGCTCGAGCGCCAGTTCCACGGCAAGGCCGCCGGCGCCCGCACCAGCATCCTGATCTGCCTCGGCACCAGTCTCTTCGTCGCCATGGGCGCCACCGCGGCGCCCGATCGCACCGATCCCACCCGCGTCCTCGGCCAGGTCGTCACCGGCATCGGATTCCTCGGCGCGGGCGTCATCCTCACGAGAGAGGGCCGAGTCCTCGGCGTGACCACGGCCTCGGTGATCTGGCTGCTGGCGGCCATCGGCTGTCTCGTGGGACTCGGCTTCCTCGCCGCGGCGCTGGTCATCACCCTCATCACCCTGGCCGTGCTGCTTGGCGTCGAAGGCGTCGAGAGCCTGCTGGAGCGCACCGGCAAGTCGGGCGGGAGCCGGGAGATCGAAGGCGCCGGTCCCGAGCGGCGCCGGACCTGGGGCCGGCGGAGCGGGGACTATCGCTCCATCAGCGAGTCCGACACCGGGCAGACGTAGCCACACCGCGAAGCGAGACCCCTCAACGCCTTCGAGGAGCGCATCCAGCCCATGGCCACACTGCTCGTGCGCGAAGCGATGCCTGACGACGCCGAACGACTCGGCCCCCTGCTGGCCACGCTCGGCTATCCCGCGGAGCCTTCCCTGATTCGCCAGCGACTCGCGGCACTTCACGCCGCCGATCCGACCGGGCGGGTCCTGGTCGTGGCCGATGGAGAGACGCTGCTCGGCTTTGCCACGCTGCACCTCACCCCGGTGCTGCATCGCGAGACTGCCGTGGGACGGATCACGGGCATCGCGGTGCTCCCCACGGCGCAGGGACGTGGCGTTGGCGGCCTGCTCGTGCAGGCGTCCGAGGAGTATTTCAGGGAGCAGTCGGTCGGTCGGGTCGAGGTGACCAGCGGCCCCACCCATCAGAGCGCCTATCCGTTCTACCGCAACAGAGGGTACGAAGACCAGGGAGTGCGTTTCGCGAAGCGGCTCACGCCGGTGAGCCGGGGCGCCGCCGGCCGAGCCTGAATTCCACCCGAGGAGAACCCGGTCCATGGCAAGCACCGATCCGCACCAGTTTCTGGTGGGCTATCCCTCAATCCCGCCGGGCGGTGTCCGGCTCAAGGGCCGCGTCCTGGGTCCGACCGAGACGCCGGGCACCTCGAAGATCTGGATGGAGGCGTTCGTCCCGGTCTTCGACTCGCTCTATGGCGTCGACCTCGTCCCCGGTTCGCTGAATCTGCGGCTGCCCGAGCCGGTCGAGTGGGAGGACCCCTTCGTCCTCGACATCGAAGGGCGCCACTGGGAATTCTGCCCGGTGGTCCTGGAGGAGAAGGCGGTCGGCGTGGTCTTCCGGGCCGACCGCCAGGCACCCGACCTTCTCGAGATCGCCTCCACGGTGCATCTGCGCACGGCGCTCGGCGGCCTCGCGGACGGCGCCACGATCGCGGTGCGGCTGCTCCCGGGCTGGGATCTCCGGCCCGCGGCCTGAAAGGACCTCCGCATGCTGCATCAGATCCTGATCGGCCTGCTCTGGGGAGTGCCGGGTTACATCGTCGGCGCGGCGGCGGGAGGATTCCTCGTCTCCGCCCTGTCTTCGAATCGGCACGACAAGAGCGTGGAAGCGGCCACGACCGGGCTCCTGATCATCGGGCCACTCGTCGGCATCGTCGCCTTCGTTGCGGGCTTCCTGCACGCTCGCTGAACGGGCTCGTCAGCGGCTCGCGTCGAGGGCCTTGCTGATGTTGAGCAATCCCTGGCGCAGCTCGTCCGCGGACGGCCAGCCGAAGCCGATCCGCATGTAGCGATCGTCCTGCTCGAACCAGTGCCCGGGGCCCACGACCGTCTTGAATTCGCCGTTGAGCACCCGGTAGAACTTCCCGACGTTCACGCCGGCGTCCTCGCGAATCCGCGGAAAGGCGACCACGCCTCCCATCGGCTCCACCCACTCCATCCGCCGTTCCGTCGCGATCCAGTCGCGCAGCACGCTCCGCCCGCGGGCGGCGTCCGCCGCGATCTTCGGCAGCTCCTCGGTGCGCCGCTGATAGACCCGCCAGGCGATCTCCTCGTCGAGCACCGCGCCGCAGATGAAGATCTGCTCCTTGGCGGCGAGGAACCGCTCGTTGAGCGCGCGATCGCGCGTCATCAGCCAGCCCATCCGGAGCCCGGGCAGCCCATAGGCCTTGGACAGGGATGCCACGCTGATCACCCGTTCGCTGAGCGCGGTGGCGAGCGGACGGGCCGATTCACTGGAGAGATCCCGATAGGTCTCGTCCACGAGCAGGTGCGCCCCGCGCGACTCCACCAGCGCGACGATCCGGTCGAGCACTTTCGCTTCGAGAACGACGCCGGTCGGATTGTGCGGCGTCGTGATGCTGACGAGCCGGGTCCGGGGCGTCATCGCCGCGGCGATCTCCCGCTCGTCGTAGCGCCAGCCCCGGTCGAAGGAGAGATCCACGTAGGTGATGTCGCACCCGATGGCCCGCGGCGTCTCGATGTTGGTGGCATAGTTGGGGCGCAGCACCACCAGATGATCGCCGGGCGCGAGCAGCGCGGTGGAGACGATGAAGAGTGCCCCAGCCGCGCCGGGCGTGAGCAGTACCTGATCGACCGCGCAGCGCCCCTCGGCGGCGAGCAGGGCGCGGAAGGCCGGATGCCCGCGATGGTCGCCATAGAGGAGGACCATTCGGGCGAGGTCGACGTCGAGCCCCAGCTCGCCCAGCACCCGGTCCCGCATCGAGCTCTCGGCAAGGTTGCAGGCGATCGTGTCATACCCCGTCTCCTCGGGGGACTCGATCTCGATGGGCATCCGGACGTAGCGCATGGAACACCTGAGGGAAGGGTGAGGGTGCGGGCGCACGAGTATGCATCCCGGCGGCGACGGCAGCAAGCGAAGGCCGGCCCTGACACCATGGTGCGCTCGGGGTAGAGTTGGGGGACGTCGGAGAGGGAGGGATCGATGCCGGAATCGTGGGCCACGCGCCGAGCCCGCTGGGCGTTCAACTGGTTCCCGGCCTACCGAGGCACCGGGGCCCGGGTCGAGTACATCGCCGCGGACTGGACCGAGGTCCGGGTGCGCCTGCCCCTCTCGTGGCGGACCCGGAACTATGTCGGCACCATCTTCGGCGGCAGCCTCTACGGCGCCATCGATCCGATGTACATGCTGATGTTCATGCAGCAGCTCGGCCCCGACTTCGTGGTCTGGGACAAGGCGGCGACGATTCGCTTTCTCAAGCCGGGGCGGACGACGTTACGGGCCACCTTCACCCTGGATGCGGCCACCATTCAATCGGTGCGCGAGGAGGTCATGCGCGTGGGCCGACTCGATCGCGACTTCGAGGTCACCCTGGCGGATGACGCCGGCGTTCCTCACGTCGCGGTCTCGAAGACGCTCTACTTCCGGTGGAAGCCCTTCACCGCGGCCCGGCGCGACCCCTGAGAGGATACGATGGTGCTTCCGCCTACCGGTCTCACGACCCTGCTCGGTGCCGCCGGGACCTCGCCGCACGACCTCGTCGCTGCGCTCATCAGGGAGGGCTGCCTGACCTCCGCGGCACGTCGCTCCCCGGAGAAGATGGAAGCGCTGATTGCCGGCGTGATCGCCTCCGAGGCGAAGCGCCCGCCGATGCCGGGGCCATCGACCGTCGACATGATCGCCCGGGCGCTCCGCGACGCGAACGTCCTGAGCCACAAGGGCCTGCAGCTGGACGGTGATCCGCCGCGGGTCCTCTGGTGGATCCGCTGGCGCGAGGCGTTGGCCGATCTCACCCTCCGGCGTCGGGGCTGAATGGATTCCGGGGAGCACGTGCGAGCTTGCGACCGCCCCCTCCGCGTGTAAGCTTGGACCGACCTCCTCTTCCCGATTCACCCACCCTGCCATCCTGCCGAGTCGGAGGTCGCATGTCCGCTGTACGTGCCCTCGCCTGTTGGCCTACTCTGCTCCTGTTTGCCGTCGCCGGCCAGCTCGCCGCGCAGCAGCCGGCCGACTCGACATACGATCCCGCGAGCTACGAGCAGACCAGCGCCGACATCCCGATGCGGGATGGCGTGACTCTGCACGTCGAGATCTTCCGGCCCAAGGAGGCTCGGGTCGCGCTGCCGTTCATCTTCTCGCGGACCCCGTACGGCGTCGGCGAATCTCGTCGAGAGCTCGGCAGCGCCTACGCAGCCCTGGCCCGTGAAGGCTACATCTTCGTCTTCCAGGACATCCGCGGCCGCTTCCGGAGTCAGGGCACCTTCGTCATGCAGCGGCCGCCCAAGCGACCCGGCGCGCCGAAGGAGGAGATCGACGAGTCCACCGACACCAACGATTCGATCGACTGGATGCTGGCGAATATCCCGGGCAACAATGGCAGGGTCGGCATGCTCGGCGTCAGCTATGACGGATGGACCGCCGCGATGGGCATGCTCGGTGCGCATCCGGCGCTACGGGCGGTGAGCCCCCAGGCCTCACCGGCGGACATGTTCCTGGGCGACGACTTCCACCACAATGGCGCCTTCCGGCTGAGCTACGGCTTCGAGTACGCCTGGCTCACCGAGGCGACCCGGGAGAATTCCGACTTCGAGTTCGGGCGCTACGATACCTATGAGTGGTATCTCAACGTCGGCCCCCTCTCGAACATCCAGAAGCTGGTCCTCAAGGAGAAGCAGCTTCCAAGCTGGACCGACTTCGCCACCCATCCCAACTACGACGAGTTCTGGCAGCGTCAGGCGATGCATCGCTACCTGACCCGGGTGACGACGCCGACGCTCAATGTCGCGGGGTGGTGGGACCAGGAAGACTTCTACGGGCCGGTGACGATCTACCGGGAGCTGGAACGATTCGACCAGAAGGGGCAGAATTTCCTGGTCGTGGGCCCCTGGCGGCATGGCGGATGGAGCTACGGCCCGGGACAGAAGCTCGGGAAGATCGACTTCGGCTCCGCCACGGGCGAGTACTATCGCACCCGGATCGAAGCCCCCTTCTTCGCCTTCCATCTCAAGGACAAGGGCGCACTGGTGCAGCCCGAGGCGACGGTGTTCGAGTCGGGCAGCAATCAGTGGCGCACCTTCGACGCGTGGCCTCCACGCGAGGCGAAGACGCGATCGCTCTACTTCCAGGCCGGTGGCAGGCTGTCGTTCACACCGCCGCCACCCTCAGCGGGCCCAGCCTTCGACAGCTATCTGAGCGACCCGGCGCACCCGGTGCCGTACCGTCCCCGGCCGATTGAACCGACCTACTATCCGAAGGGCTCCGGGTGGTACACCTGGCTGCTGGAGGATCAGCGTTTCGTCCAGGGGAGGCCGGACGTCCTTTCCTGGGAGACCGAGCCGCTCACCGAGGATGTCGTCCTGGCCGGCGATGTCACCGCCAGGCTGTTCGCCAGCACCACGGGGCAGGATGCCGACTGGGTCGTCAAGCTGATCGACGTCTACCCCGAGGACTATCCCCCGGATTTCAAGCTCGGCGGCTACGAGCTCATGGTGTCCAACGATGTCTTCCGGGGCCGCTTCCATCGGTCGTTCGAGCGGCCGGTTCCGCTGGTGCCGAACGTCGTCACCCCCTTCACGATCGACCTGCACACCCAGAGCTATCGCTTCAAGCCGGGGCACCGGATCATGGTCCAGGTCCAGAGCACCTGGTTTCCGATCATCGACCGGAATCCGCAGACCTGGGTGCCCAACATCTTCGAGGCCAAGGCGGCGGACTACCGGGCGCAGACCCACAGGATCTGGCGGACGCCGCTACGGGCCTCACGGGTGGAGATCCAGACCGTGGCGAACTAGCGCGCCAGGCGGCAGTCCAGCCGGGGTAACATCCAACGGCCCCATCGTGACACCGCGATGGGGCCGTTCCATGCCCCCACCACCCGGATACGCGCGGACGCCTCCAAGGTCGCCTGGACCGCACCATGCCCGAGGGCGGCCGGCCGAGCCCACTCCCGGGGTGCCGTGGCCGGGATCTTGACACGGCCCGGGCCGGGAGGCACTTTGTTTGGTGAGCGAACAAAGACAGGCGGCCGACTTGGCTGCGGTCCCAGCGCCCACGCTGCATTCCTCGCCGAGGCATCCATGAGTTCGAGTCCGATCCACCACCTCCGGCCCCTGGCCGGCCGGTGCCTGGCCCTGGTGGCGACCGCCATCCTCCTCGCCGCGCCCGGAGCGGCGGCCCAGACCGCCACCGTCCACGTCGTCTCCGACAGCGCTGGCTCGCGGCTCCAGGTGGGGGGCCGTGACTTCATGATCGTCGGGATGAACTGGGACTACGTCCCGATCGGGCAGAACTACGCCTACAGTCTCTGGGACCAGCCCGACGACATCATCAAGGCGGCGCTCGACCGGGAGATGCCGCTCCTCAAGAGCCTGGGCGTCAACGCGATCCGCCAGTATGTCGGCGTGCCTCCGCGGTGGATCCAGTACATCTATGAGCGCTACGACATCTATACCGTCCTCAATCACGCGATGGGACGTTACGGGGTCACCGTCGACGGCGCCTACCAGGCCTCGACCGACTACTCGAATCCGAAGGTGCGGGCCGTCCTGATCGGGGAGCTGACCGACCTGGCGACCCGGTATCGCAACACGCCGGGCCTGCTGATGTGGCTGCTCGGCAACGAGAACAACTACGGCCTCAGCTGGCGCTCGGCGGAAACCGAGGCGCTCCCGGCCGGTGAGCGCGATGCGGCCAAGGCCCGCTACCTCTACTCGCTCTTCGGCGAGGTGATCCGGGCGGTGAAGGCGCAGGACCAGAATCACCCGGTGGCCATGGCGAACGGCGACCTGCAATACATCGACATCATCGCCCAGGAGACGAAGGGCCTCGACATCTTCGGCTCCAACGTCTATCGCGGCGTCTCCTTCGGCGACTTCTTCAAGGTGGTGAAGGAGAAGCTCGATCTTCCGGTGATGTTCACCGAGTTCGGCGCGGACGCCTACAACGCCCGGGAGATGCGCGAAGACCAGCTGAGCCAGGCGCGCTACCTGCTCGGTCAGTGGCGCGAGATCTACGAGCACTCGAGCGGCAAGGGCCTGGAGGGGAACGCCATCGGCGGCTTCACCTTCCAGTGGAGCGATGGCTGGTGGAAGTTCGGCCAGGAGGATCGGCTCGACGTCCACGACAACAACGCCTCGTGGCCCAACGCGGCCTACGCCGAGGACTATGTCCAGGGCGACAACAACATGAACGAGGAGTGGTGGGGCATCGCCGCGAAGGGCCGACCCGATGGCCGCGGGTTGTTCCAGCTCTATCCGCGCGCCGCCTACTACGCGCTGCAGAACGCCTATCGTCTCGACCCGTACGCGCCGACCACGACCCTCCCCGCGATCCGGGCCCACTTCGCCGCGATCGATCCAATGGAGATGGTGCTGCGCGCGCGCGGCGACCGGGCCGGCCTCGGCGCCGAGATCGCGGACCGCTTCCGGGTGAGCGGCATGCGCCTCGAACTCGAGACCTTCAGCACCGGCGGCGTGCGGGTCAGCACCCCGGCGCAGAGCAGCCCGAGCGCGACGGCCCGGCCGTCCTTCCGGGGCTTCGATCACCTCGAATCCTTCTACGCCACCTTCGAAGCGCACCCCACCGACAACGTCACCGGATCGCTCTCGGTCAACGTGCTCGGCAACGTGCCCAACAATCCGATCGACGAGATCTTCTACGAGAATCGCGGCCGGACGCGCACCGTCCTGACCGACGGCCAGCCCTTCCAGCTCAAGGGCATCGAGCGGGTGAAGGTCTATCGGGCCAGCGCCTCCTGGGAGGAGAAGCTCTTCCGGGTCGACGGGTTCTACCGCACCGGCCACTATCACTGGGGCTACGAGGGAGACTTCTTCGGCCTCTACCGGGAAGCCAACTACGGCAAGAACCTCGACATCTACAACGGCGAAGCACCGCTCGGCTTCGAGCTGACCGGCAAGAAGCAGCTCGACGGCTTCAAGTTCGCCTTCGGTCCCGAACTCTGGTGGGGCGCCAACCCCTCCTTCCTCGCCAAGTACCGGCGGAAGGTTGGCGCCTTTGATGTCGCCGGCGTCTTCCAGGACGACATCGCCCGGACGTCCGGCACCGCGACCTCCTTCGCGATCCCAGTCCCGCCGACCCGCAAGGCGACGCTCTACGTCGCGACCTCGCGCGGACCGGCGCACTTCGAACTCGGCGGCATCTGGGGTGGCGATACCAAGGTCGGACAGACCTTCCAGGTCTACGATCCCGGCACCAACACGGTGCGTCAGGACCAGATCCGCTCGAAGGATGCCTGGGGCGGCAAGGCGAAGGTGACGCTGAGCAGCGGCCGCATCAACTGGTACGCGCAGGGCGCCGCGATGGGCCTCGTGGCCGACGGTGGTCCCACGTCGACGATGACGTACACCGGCTGGTACCTGAAGGACAGCGGCAGCGGGAACCAGTGGAACGCTCTCACCGGCTTCACCTACACCATCGGCAAGCTGCAGATCGCGCCGAACTTCCTCTGGCAGAAGCCGATCGTCGGCCCCGTGCCGTTCGGTGCGTCGGCCCCCGGCCGTCCGAGGAACGTGGTCGACGATCCGTTCGCGGTGCGCGCCAACCGGCAGACGACCGGCGCGGAGCTGCTGCTCACCTACGATCCGACGCCGGGCACCTGGATGTACGCCTGGGACAACGATGTCCGCGAGGATGCGAAGCTCGCCGGCAACATCGGCTTCACGTACCGGCACCATCCGACGACGCAGGACGCCGCGATCGGCATCCTCGCCGACGGCCGCACCACCTTCCCCTTCCCGGGCGCGCCCCCGGCCCGTGACCTCTGGGAGGTGCATGCCCGGGTCGTCTCCCGGCTGCAGTCGGACGTCCGGCTCGTCGCCAATCTCTTCGCCGGCAATGGCGAACCGAACGGCAACAACGCACGCCTGATCCACCGCTATGGCGGAGACCTCCGCGCGGCGAAGGGCCGGATCAAGCTGGCGACGGCAGTCAAGGTGAACGACTGGGGCCCGTATGACTATCACCGGGACTTCAACCTCACCTTCCCGCTCCAGCTCGCGGGCGACCTGTCGTACACCCTGGGCGCCTCGAAGTGGTTCGACGTGCCCCAGACACAGCTCGGCGTCGCCGCCACCTGGCGGAGCCTCGACCGGTTCTCGCCGCGCTACTGCCCGATCACGCTGCCTGACAACACCGGCGCGCAGGTCTGCGATCCCACCGCCCCGGCGCTCTATGGGTCGGAGTGGGAGATCCGGACCTACCTGCGTGTCGGGTGGTAGTCGTTCGATCCCCACGCAAGGGCTGACAGCGGGCTCCCGCTGTCAGCCACCCTCTCTGCCCCTCGCTGATCCTCCGACATGCCCCTGACCCTCTCGTCAGCCGAGATCGAACAGCGCATCGCCGACCTCCTCGGCCGCATGACGCTCGAGGAGAAGATCGGGCAGATGGCCCAGGTGAATGCCGGCGGCGGGCACGTGCCCGATCAGCTCCGCGAGGGGCTCCGCGCCGGCGCCATCGGGTCGGTGCTGAACGAGGTGCACGTCGAGACCGTCAATGAACTGCAGCGCATCGCCGTCACCGAAAGCCGGCTGGGCATTCCCCTCCTCATCGGTCGCGACGTCATCCACGGTTTCAAGACGGTCTTTCCGATCCCGCTCGGCCAGGCGGCGAGCTGGAATCCGGAACTCGTCGCGCACGGCGCCCGCATCGCCGCGCGGGAGGCGTCGTCGGCCGGCGTCAACTGGACCTTCGCGCCGATGGTCGACATCGGCCGCGACCCGCGATGGGGCCGCGTGGCGGAGTGCCTCGGCGAAGACCCGTATCTCTCCAGCGTGCTCGGCGCCGCGATGGTGCGCGGCTTTCAGGGCGACGACCTCGCCGCGCCCGGCAGCATCGCGGCGTGCGCCAAGCATTTCGCGGGCTATGGCGCGAGCGAGAGCGGGCGGGACTACAACACCACGAACATCCCCGAGAACGAACTGCGGAACGTGCACCTCCCGCCCTTCAAGGCCGCGGTGGATGCGGGTGTCGCCACGCTGATGACCTCCTTCAGCGACCTGAATGGCATCCCCGCGAGCGGCAATGAGTGGCTGCTGCGGCAGGTGCTCCGCGAGGAGTGGGAGTTCGACGGATTCGTGGTGAGCGACTGGGAATCGGTGCGACAGCTCGCCGTACATGGACTCACCGCGAGCGATCGGGAGTCGGCGTACGAGGCGGTAAACGCCGGCGTCGACATGGAGATGGTCAGCACCACCTACACCGAGCACCTCGCGGGGCTGGTGCGCGAGCAGCGGATTCCGGAGGCGTGGATCGACCGGCTGGTCGGGAACATTCTGCGCATCAAGTTCCGCCTCGGTCTCTTCGAGCATCCCTACACCGATCCGGGCGCATTCCCGCCGATCGCGGCGCCCGCCCACCTCGAGGCTGCCCGTCAGGCGGCACTCGAGAGCATCGTGCTGCTCAAGAACCGGGACGGCATTCTCCCTCTCTCCCGCGAAGCGGTGCAGCATCTGGCTGTCATCGGTCCGCTGGCCGACGAGCCGTGGGAGCAGCTCGGGACCTGGACCTTTGATGGCGACCCGCAGTACAGCGTCACACCCCTCAAGGCACTGCAGTCGATGCTGGGCGATGTCGCGGTCCGCTACCAGCGCGCACTCCCCACTACGCGGAGCCGGGACCGGAGCGGCTTCGCCGAGGCAGTCCGCCTGGCCGAGCACGCCGATGCCGTAGTGCTCTTCCTCGGGGAGGAGGCAATCCTGTCAGGCGAGGCCCACTGCCGGGCGGACATCACCCTGCCCGGGATCCAGGAGGAGCTGATCGACGCGATCGCCGCGACCGGAAAGCCGGTGGTCCTGGTCGTGCAGGCTGGCCGGCCTCTCGCGCTGGAGCGGATCGAGGCCAAGGTCGCCGCGATACTCTACGCCTGGCATCCGGGGTCGATGGGCGGCCCGGCGATCGCGGACCTGCTCTTCGGTGCGGCGGTCCCGAGCGGCAAGTTGCCGGTCACCTTTCCGCGCGTGACGGGGCAGATCCCGATCTACTACGCCCAGAAGAACACCGGGAAACCGGCGACCCCCGAGTCGTTCATTCACATCGACGACATCGCGCCAAACCTGCCGCAGCTCTCGGTCGGCAACACCTCGTTCCATCTCGATGTCGCCTACTCCCCGCTCTTTCCCTTCGGGCATGGGCTGACGTACACGACGTTCGAGTACGCGAACATCCGGACGAGCGCGCCGTCGATGACACGCCACGATCGCATCGACGTCAGCGCCGAGGTGACGAATACCGGCAGTCGCGAAGGCGACGAAGTGGTACAGCTCTACCTCCGCGATCCCGCCGCGAGTCTCACCCGGCCCGTGAGAGAGCTGAAGGGCTTCACGCGCCTCCGGCTCACTCCGGGTGAATGCCGGACCGTGACCTTCACCCTGGGCGCAAGCGATCTCGCCTTCTACGGGCGCGACATGCGCCTCCGGGCCGAGGCAGGCGCCTTCCAGGTCTGGATTGGCGGCAGCTCCGATGCTCAGCTCAGCACCCGCTTCGAACTTGTCGAGGAGTCATGACTGCAACAGCCGAGAACCGGTCGATCGCGGCGCGCGTCGACGCGCTGATGGCCCGCATGAGCCTGGACCACAAGATCGGTCAGATGATCCAGACCGAGCGCATGGCGGTGACCCCCGACCAGGTGCGGGAGTACCATCTGGGCTCGGTGCTGAGCGGTGGCGGCTCCGTCCCTGGCGACAACCTGGCGGCCGACTGGATCGCGATGAACGATGCCTACTGGGCCGCGTCGGTCTCCGACGCCCCGGGCCGCGTCCCGATCCCGATCCTGTACGGCGTCGACGCGATTCACGGGCACGCCAACGTGAAAGGGGCGACCGTCTTCCCGCACAACATCGGCCTCGGCGCC
>JBGASX010000025.1:0-57357 GCA_044229445.1 Gemmatimonadales bacterium
AAGCGGCTGCCCACGTTCCGCCAGGTGGCGGAGCTGGTGCATGCCGGGGGCGGAATCGTGTCGGCCGCGCATCTGCGCGATCGCGGGACGCGCACCCTGCTGACCAATCTCCGCGCCGAGGGACTCGACGCCGTCGAGACCCGCCATCCGGTGCACGATGCCGACACCCGCGCCCGGCTCACCGATCTCGCGCTGTCGATCGGGATCGAGCGGAGCGGCGGTTCCGACTGGCACAACGACGAGCCGACCATGCTCGCGCATGCCCAGATCGGCGGCCAGGAGGTTCCGGAGGAGTGGCTCGACGCGCTCGAACGGGTTCGGCCCGCGCCGCGGGAACCGATCGCTGCAAACGGGAATTGATTGCCGCAGGGTGACTGCCCGGTGGCTGACCTTACTCAGGACTGGATGATGCCGACTCATTTCGATTTTTCGGGAAAGACCGTGCTCGTGACCGGCGTGGCACGCGCGGGGCAGATTGGCCACGCGGTGGCGCGGGCGTTCGGCAAGGCGGGGGCGAGCATCGTGGCGGTGGACCGGAACGCGGTCGCCGTCGCGGAACGGGTGCGGGAGTTTGCGGCCGAGGGGATCGATGCCCGTCCCGCGGCCGGCGACCTGACCGAGCCCGACGTGGCGGCGCTCACCATCGAGATCGCGATGAAGCACTTCCAGCGGCTCGATGCGGTGGTGAACGTGGCGGGCGGTCTGACCACCTTCGGCCCTGTGGGGGTGAGCGGCGCCGAGGCGTTCGATCGCGAGATCGCGATCAATCTCAAGACGGCCTTCCTGATGTCCCGCGCCGCGGTGACCGCGCTCGGCGAGACGAAGGGGGCGGTCGTGAACTTCGCCTCCGTGGCGTACTACCGTCCCGCCGCGCAGATGGCGGTCTACAGCGCCGCGAAGGCCGGCGTCGCTGCTCTCACCCAGAGTCTCGCCGTCGAACTCTGGCCCAGCGGCATCCGGGTGAACGCGGTCGCCCCCGGCATGGTGCGCACGCCGGAGAACGTCGCCTCCGCGGGCAAGGACGCGCATTACGTCGAGATGACGCAGATCGTCGATGCGGTGCTGTTCCTCGCCGGCGAAGCCTCCTCCGGCATCACCGGCCACATCCTGCCCGTGACCAACGGACCGTACTGAGATGCTGCTCCCATCCCGCGTCGCGCTGGTGACGGGCGCGGGACGCCGCGTCGGCCGCGCGATTGCGCTGGCCCTCGCGGGGCGGGGCATGCGGGTCGCCATCCACTACAACCGCTCCGCCGCGGAGGCCGACGAGACCGCGGCCGCCATCCGGAAACTCGGCGCCGAGTGCGACACCTTCGCGGCCGATCTCGGCGACGCCGAGGCGGCGCGGGCGCTCGGGCCGCGGGTCGCGGCCCGCTTCGGCGGCCTCGACGTGCTGATCAACTCCGCCGGCATCATGACCCGCGCCTCGGTCGAGGAGACCACGCCCGATCTCTGGGACGAGATCATGAACGTCAACCTCCGTTCGGCGTTCTTCACGGTGCAGGGCGCGCTGCCGAGTCTCCGCGCGGCGAAGGGCAAGGTCGTGAACCTCGCCGATGTCGGCGGCCTCGAGCCGTGGCCCAGTTACGCCGCGCACTGCATCAGCAAGGCCGGCGTCGTCATGCTGACCAAGACACTCGCCCGTTCGCTCGCCCCCGACATCACCGTGAACGCCGTCGCGCCCGGCGCCGTGCTGCCCCCCGACGAGTGGAGCGATGCCGCCCGCGAGCATCTCGCCCGCACCACGCCGCTCGGGCGGCTCGGCTCTCCCGAGGACGTCAGCGCCGCCGTGCTCTACCTGCTCGAGGGGGGCGATTACGTGACCGGCGAGACCATCGTCGTGGACGGTGGCCGGCTGCTCCGGTGAGGTGCGGCGACATCGTCATCGTCGGCGGCGGGTGCTACGGGACGTTCTATACCCGCCAGCTCACGATGGCGAAGTCGAAAGGGAAGGTGGAATTCGACCGGCTCCTGGTGGTGGACCGGGATCCCGGCTGCCAGATGATCCGGGAACTCGGGATCGCGCCTGACCGTGAGCTCGTGGTCAGCGACTGGGACGACTTCTTCGATGCCTGGCTCGGTCAGGCGGCGGTGAGGGAACGAGCGGAGGGACGCGATCACATCGTGCCGTCACCGCTCATGCCGCACCTCATGTACGGCTGGGTCCTCCGCCGGGCGCGGGCCCGCTGGCCCGGCCGGCTGGTGGAGACCCGCCCCGTGCCCGGCCCGGTCGGGACGCCCTACGATACCGCCGCCCCCGACGGCACCCGCTACCTCTCCCACGCCGACTGGCTCTGTCCGACCCACTGCGTCGAACCGGCGCTCTGTCCCGTCACCCGTGCCCCCCGCACCTGGGAGATGACCGATACCCTGGTCGATCTCGCCCGGCGCCTCGGCGTTCATGGTCCGGCGGTCTTCATGTGCGAACACCGGGTCTTCGGCGTCGGCACCTTTTCGGTGACGGAGGTCATGGCCGGGGACGCGCTCGTCGCCGATGCTGGAACCTCGGGGGCGGCGGCCGACATTCTTGTCGGCACCGTCTCGTCCTGCCACGGCGCGGCCAATCTGCTCCACCTCGGCGCGGGGTGAGTGCAGGGCTGGTCGAAAAGTCTATATTATCCGCTCACGGCCGACGACGATCGCCACCCAGGACGACCAGACGACATGACGAGCCTCAGCGAATTCGAATTCGATACCATCATCATCGGCGGCGGGCCCGCCGGCCTCTGCGCCGGCATGTACGCCGGACGGGGCATGCTCAAGTCGGTGATCCTCGAGAGCAAGGTGCCGGGCGGCGAGCTGCTCAATACCGAGAAGATCGAGGACTACCCCGGCTTCGAGTCCATCCTCGGGCGTGAACTCGCCGAGCGGATGACCGCGCACGCCAAGAAGTTCGGCGCCGAGATCCGGCAGACCACCGTCGAGGGCATCCACCGCCAGGCGGACGGCACCTTCGAGGTGACGACCCTCGATGGCGAACGGTATCGGGCGCCCACTGTCATTCTCACGGCGGGCGGCACGCCCACCCGCCTCGATGTTCCGGGTGAGCTCGAGTACGCGGGCTTCGGGGTCTCCTACTGCGCCGTCTGCGACGGGGCCTTCTTCCGGCAGCAGACCATCGCGGTCGTCGGCGGCGGTGACGCCGCGGTCGAGGAGGCGGATTATCTCACCCGCTACGCGGCCAAGGTGTACCTGATCCACCGCCGCGACGAGCTCCGTGCGTCGAAGATCCTGCAGGAGCGGCTCTTCGCGAACCCGAAGATCGAGGTCATCTGGAACAAGCGGGTGCTCGAGGTCGAGGGGAAAGAGGACAAGGGGATGCGTGAGGTCACCGGCCTCCGTCTCGAGGACACGGTGACGGGGCACCTCTCGAACCTGCCGGTGTCGGGCTGTTTCGTCTTCGTCGGCTTCCGGCCCAACAGCGGGCTGATCAAGGAGCATTTCCAGCACGATGCCAGCGGCTACGTGATCACCGACGACCGGATGATGACCTCGATCCCCGGCCTCTTCGCCGCGGGCGACCTCCGGGTCCAGCTCGTCCGCCAGGTCACCACCGCCGTCGGCGATGCGACCACGGCGGCGATCGCGGTGGAGAAGTACCTCGCCCATCGGCGGAGCGTCGCCCGTGTCTGAGCTGGAGGTCGTCTCGCTGCCGAACGGCCAGTTCGCCGAGAACTGCTATCTGCTCGCCGACCGCGCCACCCGCCGGGCAGTGATCGTCGATCCCGGCGAGGAGCCGCAGCTCTTCCTCGCCGAACTCGACACCCGGGGCTGGAGCCTGCAGTCGATCTGGCTCACCCACGGCCACATCGATCACATCATGGGCGTCGCCGCCGTGAAGGCCGCCACCGGCGTGCCGATCTTCCTGCATACCGCCGACCGGGCGCTCTACGACGCGCTGCCCCGTCAGGCGGAGTGGATGGGCCTCGCGCTCGAGGTGCCGCCGCCCCCGGATCAGGAACTCTTCGACGGCCAGCTGCTCCATCTCGGCGCGCACGAGTTCGTGGTGAAGCACACCCCCGGTCATTCCCCGGGCAGCGTGAGCTTCATCGCTCCAGGCTTCGTGTTCGGTGGCGATGTGCTCTTCAGCGGCAGCATCGGCCGCACCGATCTGCCCGGAGGCGACTTCGCCACGCTGATGCAGAGCATTCACTCCGTCTTCCTCGCGCTCCCCGATTCGACCGTCGTCTACAGCGGCCACGGCCCGGAGACGACGATCGGCGTGGAGCGGATGACCAACCCGTTCCTCACCGGCGCCTACCGGTATGAGTGACCGGACGGCCGGCTTCGGCCGCGAAGTCGCGCTGCCACCGCCGCCGCCCGCCGCAGCTCCCGTCTCCCCGCCCGTGTGCAACCGCTGCGGCTTCGTGGTAGTGGTCCGGCCCTGGGGCTGCAAGAATCCCTGCCAGAACTGCGGCACCGTCTACCCGCTCGGTGACTGCTCCGACTGAGTCGGGGCCGGCTGACGCCCGGCCCCTCGCGGCCGTCGTCGGTGGCGGGTTGGCGGCGGTCGAGCCCGGTCCCGCGATCGATCTCTCCCGCCTGACACTGCCGCCACCGCTGAGTGCGCCCGGCGCGCTGACCGTGCTCGACATCACCAAGTATTTCGGCGACGCCACCGGCGGGATTCGCACCTACCTGCTCGCCAAGGCGCGGTACGTGCAGCGTCACGCCGAGACGCTGCGGCAGGTGCTCGTGGTCCCCGGTGCCGCCGACGCCCTCGGAGAAGAGCGGGGGGTCCGCTGTTACCGGCTCCGCGGTCCGCGCATTCCGTTCGACCACTCCTATCGCTTCCTGCTCGCCACCCGGACGACTCGCCGGATCTTCGAGCATGAGCGCCCCGATCTGATCGAGGTCGGCAGTCCCTGGCTCGTGCCGTGGGTGACCCGGCATGCCAATCGTTCCTTGCGCGCGCCACTCGTCTGGTTCTATCACACCCACTTTCCCGCGATCATCAATCCGGGAAAGACGGGCGCACTGCGCCGCGCGGCGAGCACCGCCGCCTGGCGCTACGTCCGCCGGCTCGCCGCGGGCTATCGCGCGGTGCTGGTGGCCTCCGAGAGTGTCGCCCGTCAGCTCGAGGCCGAGGGGGTCGAGCAGGTCCGCCGGGTGGCCCTCGGCGTCGACCTCGACCGCTTCACGCCCGAACGGCGCTCTCGTGCGGCCGAGACCCGCCGCCGCTTCGGCCTGCCCGACGCGCCGCTCGCGATCTTTGTGGGACGCTTCGCGGAAGAGAAGCAGCTCGAGACGGTGCTGGCCGCATGGGGCGAGGTGGAGCGGCGTACCGATGCCTGGCTGGTGCTCGTGGGCGCGGGGCCCCGCGAACCGCGCCTCCGCGCGATGGCCGAATCGCACCAGGTGCGCTGGATTCCCTATCAGCGGGATCGCGACCAGCTCGCCGATCTGCTCGCCGCGGCCGATCTCTACGTCGCGCCCGGTCCCGCCGAGACCTTCGGACTCAGCGCCCTCGAGGCGATGGCCGCGGGACTGCCGGTACTCTCCGTGGATGCCGGTGGCGTCGCCGACCGGGTGCGGGCCTCCGGCGCCGGAGCGCTCTACAATCCCGGCGATGCGGGCGCCTGCGCGACCGCCGCCACCGAGCTCCTGCGGGGCGACCTCCAGAGCCTCGGCCGCATCGCCCGCGCCTTCGCCGAACGGCATCATTCCTGGGACGCTTCTTTCGATGGCATCTTCGCCACCTACCGTTCGCTGCTCGCCCGCTGAGCGCGATGCCACTCTCGTTCCCGCTCGCCAACCTGATCTGCGCCCTGCTCTGGGCCGGCGACCTCGTCGCCCGCGGCGTCCGGATCCAGTGGCTGCTGCGTGGCCTCGGCCAGCGGGTCCCGTTTCGCGATGCCTTCCGGCTCAACGCCTGGGGTGAGGCCGGCTGCGCGCTCACTCCCATGCGGGTCGCCGGGGAACCGATGCGGCTGCTCGGCATGCTGCGGGCGGGGGTGCCCGCGACGGCCGCGTTCATGGCAATCGCCATCGAGGTCCTCGCGGCGTGGCCCATCATCATCGCCCTGGCGGCCGTCGGCCTCTGGCGCTTCGCGCCCGACTGGGTCGCCCAGGCCGGACCGGGACTGGTGAACAGTGTCAGGCAGCGGCTGGGCTGGGTCGTGGCGGTGGTGGTGGTGACCGTCGTGATCGGGGCGATCGCGGGGCGGGCGCTCCGGCGGGCCGGCCGCGCTCCGCGCCGCTCGTGGCGACGGATGCTGGTCTACGGCCGCCGGGTCTCCTGGTGGCCGATCCTGGCCGGGGCCCCAATGACTGTGGTCAACGTGCTGGCCCGGAGCGCGATGCTCCCGGTGCTCGCGCTGACGCTGCCGGCGCATCCCCCGGTCGGCGTCATGCTGGTGGGCTCGTTCGGATTGCTCTACAGCCAGCTCGTCCTGCCGACGCCGGCCGGGGCCGGAGTGGTCGAGCTTGGGTTCCTGGCGGGCGCCGCGGGGAATCTCGCGCCGGGTGACGGCGGCTCGGCGGCGCTGCTGCTGCTGGCGTGGCGCTTCTGGTCGGTCGGGGCGGGGGCGATCCTCGGTCTGCTGCTCGCCATCCGCAGCGTCGAATGGCGCGAGATCCGGGCGCTGTTCAGGAAGACCGCCTGAGCGGTGTCACCGAGCGCCTCACAAGGCGCGCGGATCAGGCCGACCTGGGCCTCGGGGGCGGCGCGATGGCGACCAGCAGCGTCGTCCGTTCGAGCACTTCCACGACGCCATGCGGCAGATCGGCCGGCGCCCAGACGAGTGCACCCGCCTCGACGAGGCGGGACTCCGTCCCCACCGACAGCCTCGCCTTTCCCGACACGACAAAGTAAAATTTGTCCGCGCCCGCATGGGCGTGGACCGGCTGGGTCTGCCCCGGTTCGAAGCAGTTGAGCCCGACGAACATCTGGCCGCCGGCAAAGAGATCGGCCTTCGTGCTTCTGGAAGTGCTGAACGCCTCCGCCTCCGCGACCCGCCTGAAATAGCTGCTCATGTCGTCTCGTTCCCTGGTTTCCTTTTCCTGCTCCCCGCGATGACCATGACGACCCGCATTGAGAAAGATCCGCTCGGCGAGAAGCCAGTGCCGGCGGAGGCGCTGTACGGCATCCAGACGGTTCGCGCCGTCGAGAACTTCCCGATCTCCGGCCTCAAGCCGCTCGCGGCGTTCGTCGATGCGGTGATCTGGATCAAGCGCTCCGCGGCCCTCACCCACAAGGAGACGGGCCGGCTCGATGCGCGCCTCGCCGATGCCATCGTCAAGGCGGCCGACGAGGTGCTCGCGGGCAAGCACCGGGACCAGTTCGTGGTGGATGTCTATCAGGCGGGCGCGGGCACCTCGCACAACATGAACTGTAACGAGGTCCTCGCCAACCGGGCCAACGAGCTGCTCGGCGGCGCCCGCGGCACCTACACCCCGGTGCACCCCAACGATCACGTCAACATGGCGCAGAGCACCAATGACGTGATTCCCACGGCGCTCCGCCTCGCCAGCCTCGCCACCCTGCCGCAGCTGCTGCAGGCGATGGACCGCCTCTCCGCCGCGTGCCTCGCGAAGGGCCAGGAGTTCGACCACGTCATCAAGTCGGGCCGGACCCACCTGCAGGACGCCACGCCCATCCGGCTCGGCCAGGAGTTCACGGCCTACGGCCACACCATTCAGCGGCACCGCCAGAAGCTCGCCCAGGCCGGCGACTGGCTCCGGGCCATGGGAATCGGCGGCACCGCGGTCGGCACCGGCCTCAACGCCGAGGCCGCGTATCCCGCCCTGATGGTGAAGTACCTCAAGCAGGTGAGCGGCCTCGAGCTGACGGTCGGGGAGGACCGCATCCAGCTCATGCAGTCGATGGGCGACGTCGCCACGCTGAGCGGCGCCTTCCGGGCCTACGTGCTCGACCTCAACAAGATCGCCAACGACATCCGCCTGCTCGCCTCGGGCCCGCGCACCGGCCTCGCCGAGATCCTGCTGCCCGCGGTGCAGCCCGGCTCGAGCATCATGCCTGGCAAGGTGAACCCCTCGATCGCCGAGATGGTCAACCAGGTCTGCTATCAGGCGCTGGGACTCGACACCACGGTCGCGATGGCGGCCGAGGCCGGCCAGCTCGAGCTGAACGTGATGATGCCGGTGATCGTGCATAACATGGTGTTCGGTCTGACGATCGTGAGCAACGCCACCCGCGTCTTCGCGGAGCGGTGCATCGCCGGGATCGAGGCCGACGAGAAGCTCTGCACCTACTGGCTGGAGCGGAGCCCCGCGCTGGTCACGGCCCTCGCCCCGAAGCTCGGCTACGCCGAATCGGCCAAGCTCGCCAAGGAGGCGATCGCGACCGGCCTCACCGTCAAGGACCTCGTGGTGAAGAAGGGGCTGCTCGAGGGCAAGGAGCTGGAGGAGATCCTCGATCTCCGCGCGATGACGGAAATCGGAGTGCCGGGCGGGGTCGGTCTGCCCGGCGGCGGTTGAGCCGATCTATGCAGATTTCCGGAAGCAACTGTGAATCTTCGATTAGGCAGATTAATCGGAATTCATGCTCGAAAATTCTTGCTTCCGCTCGGTGCAGGGACCATATTCTTCCCCATGCGAATCACTACCTGGACCGAGTATAGCCTGATCATCTCGCTCCACCTGGCCAAGCGCAGTGCGGCGGGGAGCGGACCTGTTGCTGCTCGTGAGATTGCCGAGCAGGAACGCCTACCCGGAGACTATGTCGAGCAGATCCTGCTCCGACTTAGACGCGCTGGCCTGGTCGAGAGCGTGCGCGGTGCCAAAGGCGGGTACTACATCGCCAAGGAGCCGGCCGCGATCACGATGCGCGACATCATGACCGCCTCCGAGCACCAGACCTTCGAGATGAACTGCGCGTCCCATCCGGTCGACGGGGAGCGGTGCAACACCGGGAGCGCCTGCAGCATCCGGCCGGTCTGGCACGCGCTGCAGCTCAAGGTCGATGAACTGCTCGCCAGCATCTCGCTCGCCGACCTCATGAAGCACGAGACCCAGGTACAGGAACTGGTCACGATCGCCTCGGCATCGTAGAGTTCAGCAGGACCGCAAGCGGTTGACCCTCACGCCCGGCCCCGGTGGCCGGGCGTTGCCGTTGGAGGCTCCATGACACTCCCTCACCTCTCTCACGAAGAGATCCTCCGCTATTCCCGCCATCTCCTCCTGCCGGAGGTGGGTGTCGAGGGGCAGCGCGCCCTCAAGGGCGCACGCGTCCTGGCGATCGGGGCGGGCGGCCTGGGTTCCCCCGTCGCGCTCTATCTCGCGGCCGCCGGCGTGGGCACCATCGGGCTGGTCGATTTCGACGTCGTGGACCTCACCAACCTGCAGCGCCAGGTGCTCCACGGCACCAGCCAGGTCGGGCGCCCCAAGCTCGAATCGGCCACGGCCCGGCTCCGCGACCTGAATCCGCACGTCCAGGTGATCTCGCACGCCGGGCAGCTGACCTCGGCCAACGCCCTCGAGGTGCTGGCCGGCTACGACCTCGTGATCGACGGCAGCGACAACTTTCCCACGCGCTATCTCGTCAATGACGCCGCCGTGCTCCTCGGCAAGCCGCTCGTCTACGGCAGCATCTTCCGCTTCGAGGGGCAGGTCTCGGTCTTCGATGCCCGGCGCGGTCCCTGCTACCGCTGCCTGTACAGCGAGCCCCCGCCGCCGGGACTGGTCCCGAGCTGTGCCGAAGGCGGGGTGCTCGGCGTGCTGCCCGGCATCATCGGGAGCATGCAGGCGCTGGAGGCCATCAAGCTCATTCTCGGCGTCGGCGAACCGCTCATCGGCCGGCTGGTGCTCTTCGATGCGCTGCGCCTCCGCTTCCGGGAACTCCAGCTCCGCAAGGATCCCGACTGCCCGCTCTGCGGGACGCACCCCAGCATCACCGGGCTCATCGACTACGAGGCGTTCTGCGGGATCGGCTCGACCGCGGCGACGGTCGGCGAGGAGATCTCGCCGGCGGAGCTGCACGCGGCGCTCGCGGCCGGGAAGCCCCTGACGATTCTCGACGTGCGGGAGCCGCACGAGTACGAGATCGTGCGGCTCGAGGGGAGCACCCTCATCCCGCTGCGGGAACTGCCGTCCCGCCTGACACAACTCGATGCGCGTGGCGATCTCGTCGTCCTCTGCCATCACGGCATGCGCTCCATGCAGGCCGTCGCTCTGCTGCGGGGCGCCGGATTCCAGCACGCGAGGAGTCTGGCGGGCGGGATCGATGCCTGGGCCGTCGAGGTCGATCCCGCGCTCGCCCGCTACTAGCCGCGGCGCGGTGGGGTGTTCCCGAGTCGTGTGCGGTGTGTCGCTGCGAACGCCGCACGCAGCGCCGGTTGACGCCGCACGCCTCTCGTCGGTACTTTGTCGGCCCACGCCGAAGTGGTGGAACTGGTAGACGCGCTGCGTTCAGGGCGCAGTGGGCGCAAGCCCGTGGGGGTTCGAGTCCCCCCTTCGGCACTCCAACTGTTGTGGGGTCAGGGTTCGCCCTGGCCCCACTTCTGTTTCCGTACCTTCCCCCGGACCCAACCCCCTGTCTATCTTCGGGTTACATGATGACCCGAGCCGGCCGACCCGCCTCCGACGAGGAGGGCAAGATTTCGGTCGCCCGCAACCCCAAGGCGACCCACGACTACCACATCCTCGAGACGTGGGAGGCGGGGCTGGTCCTCACCGGTACCGAAGTGAAGTCGCTGCGCTCGGGCAAGGCGTCGATCAAGGAAGGCTTCGCGCGGCTGGCCAACAACGAGGTCTTTCTCGAGGGCGTCAACATCACGCCCTACGAGCAGGGCAATCGCTACAATCACGACCCGGTCAGAACCCGGAAGCTCCTCCTCAAGCGTCGCGAGATCGAGCGCCTCATCGGTGCCGTGGAGCAGAAGGGGCTCACGCTCGTCCCCTTGGAACTCTACTTTCGCAACGGAGTGGCCAAGGTGACGCTGGCGCTGGGTCGGGGCAAGAAATATCACGATCGCCGTGAGGACCTGAAGAAGCGGGACGCCGAGCGCGAAGTCGCGCGGGCCCTCGCCCATCGGGGGCGCGAGTGATCCGCCGGGCCTCCTGGCTGCTGGCGGTGCTGGTCGTCCTGGGCGGGGCCGTGTCGGCGGGCGCGGCGGTACCGGTGCAGCTCACCATCGCGACCCCCCGCGGCACGGCGCGGCTCCCGGTGATCGTGGACCGGCTGGCCGGTCCCGCCGTGCCGGGGGCCGCGCTGCTCACGGCCCTCAACGGCGTCGCCCGGCGGGGCGAGCCCTGGGTCGAGGTGACCATCGCCCGCCAGTCGTTCCGCTTCCTCGAGGGAGCGCCGCTCCTCGCCTTCAACGACCGCCTGCAGCCGCTCGCCGGCTGGGCCTACCGGGTGCGGGACTCGCTCTACCTTCCGCTGCAGTTCGTCACCGAATTCCTGCCGCAGGTGCTCGCGGAGCGCTATCAATACGACGCTCGCCGCGGACAGCTCACCGAGACCGGGGCCGAGGTGAAGCCCGCGCCGCCGCCGCGCCAGTCCGCCGGACCGAGGCTGCCCAACGGACTCCTCCCCGGGCACGTCGTCACCGTCGATGCCGGTCACGGCGGGCGGGACCCGGGCAATCCCGGTCTCTACTTCCCGCGCGGCATCAAGGAAAAGGACGTGACGCTGGCCGTCTCGCTGCTCCTCAGGGACGAGCTGCGCCGCCGCGGCGTGCGGGTGGTCATGACCCGCACCACGGACACCCTGATCAACCGGGTGGACCGGGCGCCCTACTGCACCAACGAGTGTGATCTCTTCGTCAGCCTGCATGTGGACGCCCTCGACCCGAAGGCGCGGCGCCGCTACGGCGAGGTGAGCGGCTTCCACACGATCATCGTCGGCGAGGAGAACACCGAGGATGCCGACCGGATCGCCCGGATGGAGAACGATGCGGTGCGCTACGAGGACCAGAAGCCGGACCGACCGCGTGACGATCTCGACTTCATTCTGCGGAACCTGCAGATGAACGAGTACCTCCGCGAATCCGCGCGCGCCGCCGAGCTGGTCCAGGAGCACATCGAGCAGGTGCACACCGGGGACAACCGCGGGGTGAAGCAGTCCAATCAGCTCGCCGTGCTCAACACGGCCCGCCGGCCCGCCATCCTGGTGGAGATGGGGTACAGCACCAATCCCCAGGATGCGAAGATCCTCACCGGACGGAAGTCACAGCAGGCGCTTGCCACCGCCATCGCCGATGCGATCGTGGCCTACCTCCTCGAGTACGAGCGGAAGACCGGCACCACCGGCGCGGGGAGCGGCCGGTGAGGCGCCTCCTCCTCGGCGGGGCGATCCTTTTCGCCGCCGGATGCGGCGGCTATTACAACGGGATGTACACCACCGAGCAGCTGGCGCATCGGGCCCGGCAGGCGGAGAAGGAGGGGCGGACCTTCGACGCGACCAGCTTCTGGGGACAGGTCTCGGTGCGCGCCGAATCGGTCCTGGTCAGGCACCCGCACGCCGGCTGGGCGGACAAGGCGAGGCTGCTGCAGGGCACCGCGCTCTCGAAGCTGAAGGACTGCACCCGCGCCCTGCCGCCGCTCGAGGCGGTGATGGTCGGTGCCCGCGAGACCGAGCTGGCGGAACAGGCCGCGCTCCTCGTGGGCGGCTGCCGCATCGCGGTCGGCGATCCGATCGGCGCGACCAGCGCCTACGCCCGCCTGACCAAGAGCCGCGACGCCGGTCGGCGGAATCTGGCGCTGCTCGCGCATGGGCGCGCGCTCCGGCTCGCCGGCAGTTACGAGGAGGCGCTCGCCGAACTCGCCAGTTCCGAGGAGCCGCGCGCCCGCGGGGAGCGCGCCGCCACCCTGGCCGCGCTCGGCCGCATCGCCGAGGCGGAGACGCTGACCGACACTCTCATCGCCGAGCGGGACTCCCTCGCCCCGTACGATTCGGTCCATGCCGGATTCGTCAGGCACGACACGGCCGCGGCCTCGAGGCTGGTCGACCGGATCAGCGCCGCCACCACGCTCCCGGCGACGCTCCGCACGTCGCTGCTGCTGCAGGATGCGGCCCGGTTGAAGACGACGGACTCGCTGGCCGCCGATCGCCGCTTCGAGGAGGCACAGGCCGTCGGGCGCGGCACCGCGCTCGCGGCGGAGGCCAGGCTCCAGGCCGCGGTCGCGCGGATCGCCCGCGCCGACGCGGCAGAGGTCCTCTCGGATGTGGCCACCGACCTCGAGGACTTCGGCGAGGCGCCAGGGACGACAGGGACCACGGCCCAGCAGCTCGCCACGGTCGCCCGTCGTGTGGTTCTGATCGCGGACTCGACGCCGCCGGGTGTGCCCGGCGGCGATCTCCGGCTCTTCCTCGCGGGCGAAGTCGCCCGCGATTCGCTCGGCGCGCTCCGGTTCGCGGCGCGCCAGTTCCGGCGTATCGCGACCGAGTGGCCCGCCTCGGAGTACGCGCCCAAGGCGCTGCTCGCGCTGATCGCCCTCCAGCCGGCGGACAGCGACAGCCTCCGCGAAGTCGCGCGCGCCCGCTACGCGGACAGCCCGTATGTCCTGTTCGCGAGCGGCAACGAAGCCCCGGCCTTCGAGGCGCTCGAGGATTCGCTGCGGCGCTTCACCGAGACCTTCCGTCCCGAGGGCCGTCGGCCACCCCCGCGTCCCACCCGGCCCAGCCCGCGGCCGGGCCAGCCGACGCAGCCCCGCACGCCGAACGAGCCGCAGTGACCCACGACCTCGCCCGCACGGTGTTCGGCCAGCACTTCCAGAATCCGGTGCTCCTGGCCGCGGGGACGGCCGGGTTCGGTCGCGAGGTCGCCGGGGTCATCGATCTCGAGCGGCTGGGCGGACTCGTGACCAAGGCGGTCTCGACCGAGCCGCGAAAAGGCAACAAGGCCCCGCGGGTCGCGGAGTTTCCGGCGGGGATGCTCAACTCCATCGGCCTCGCGAATCCGGGCCTCGCGCGGGTGCGGGAGGAGCAGATGCCCTGGCTCGAGACCCGGCTCCAGCGCGCCCGCGTGCTCGTGAATGTGGTGGGGTTCGTCGAGGAGGACTTCGCGACGGTCGTCGCCGGACTCGACGGTGAAGGGTGCATCACCGCCTTCGAGCTCAACCTGTCGTGCCCCAACACCCACGCCGGCGGGCTCGAGTTCGGCTCCGATCCCGCCACGGTCGCAACGGTCATCCGGCTGTGCCGGGAGCGGACTCGGAAGCCGCTCCTCGCCAAGCTCTCACCCGCACTCCCCGACATCGCAGGCATGGCGCTCGTCGCCCGGGACGCCGGCGCCGACGGCGTCACCGTGGTCAATACGATGCCCGGCTATCTCGCCGATGCCGCGGGAACCCCGCGGCTCGGAAATGGAAACGGGGGGGTGAGCGGCCCGGCGCTGCTGCCGGTGGGGGTGCTCGCGGTGCGAAAGATCATGGATCGGAGCGGGGGGATGCCGGTGATCGGGGTCGGCGGCATCCGCTCGGGTGCCGACGCCCGCCAGTATCTCCGCGCCGGCGCGGCGCTGGTGGCGATCGGGACCGCCGCCCTCGCTGACCCCCGGGCACCCGAGCGTGTGGTCGCCGACCTGGAGGTGCATGGTGTCTGAAGTGATCATTGCCCTGGACCTGCCCGGGGACGAGGCGCGGCGACTGCTGGACCAGCTCCCGGAGGCCCGCTGGGTCAAGGTCGGTTCGATCCTGTTCGCCCGGGAGGGACCGGCGCTGATCCGCGACCTGGTGCGGCGCGGGCTCCAGGTATTCCTCGATCTCAAGTGGCACGACATCCCCAATACGGTCGCGGGCGCGGTCGAAGCCGCCCGGGATCTCGGTGTCACGATGGCCACCGTGCATACCCTCGGCGGGGAAGCAATGATGGCCGCGGCCGCCCGGGCCGCTGGCGACACACTCGGTATCGTCGGGGTGACGGTGCTGACCTCGCACAGCGCCGAGAGCTACGGTGGTGCGGTCGGGCGGGACCGGGTGACGCTGCTGGATGAGGTGGCCCGGCTGGCCCGGACCGCCCGGGAGGCGGGACTCCGCGGCGTCGTCTGCTCGCCGCTCGAGGTGGCCACGGTCCGGAGCCAGTCCCAGCCGGGGGGGTGGATCGTCGTGCCTGGAATCCGCCGGGCGGGCGACACCGCCGGGGACCAGGTCCGGACCGCCTCGCCCGCCGAGGCTGCGGCCGCCGGGGCGACCCATCTGGTGGTGGGGCGCCCGATCCTCCAGGCCGCCGACCCCGGGGCCGTTTTTCGGGAGATCGCCGGGGATGCGCGCTAAGCCGCTCCGCTCCCTTGCATTACCCACAACCCCCGGATATACTTGCGTGCTCTACAGTAACCCGGTTCCTGGGAGTTGTCCGTGAAGGTTCGCTCGAGTATCAAGCCCATTTGCGAGCACTGCAAGGTGGTCCGGCGTCAGGGGACGCTGCGGATCATCTGCAAGCGCAATCCCAAGCACAAGCAGCGGCAGGGTTAAGCGATGGCACGTATCGCAGGCGTGGACCTTCCGCGCGAGAAGCGGGTCGAAATCGGCCTCACCTACATCTACGGCATCGGCCGTCCTACCTCGAACCGGATTCTCTCTGAGACCGGGGTGAGTCCGGACACGCGGGTGCGTGACCTGTCGGACGCGGAAGTCGCGCGGCTCCGCCAGTTCATCGAGCGTGCCCTGAAGGTCGAGGGCGCTCTCCGCACCGAAGTCGCGATGAACATCAAGCGGCTCATGGACATCGGCAGCTATCGCGGCATTCGGCATCGCCGTGGTCTCCCGGTTCGTGGGCAGCGCACGCATACCAACGCCCGCACGAAGAAGGGCCCACGTCGGGCCATCGCGGGCAAGAAGAAGGTGACGAAGAAGTAAGATGACGACTCCAGTGACGCCTGCAGCGCCGGCCGCTCCGGCCGCGCCCGCGCCGGTCAAGGCCGCGAAGAAGGGCAAGAAGATCGTCGAGAGCGAAGGGGTGGCCCACATTTCGGCCACCTTCAACAACCTGCTCATCACGATCACCGACATGAAGGGGAACACCCTGGTCTGGGGCTCCGCCGGCAAGGCGGGCTTCAAGGGGTCGAAGAAGTCCACCCCCTTCGCCGCCACTGTCGCCGCCGAGAACTGCGGCCGTGAGGCGATGAACCTCGGCCTGCGCCGGGTTCATGTGCGGGTGCAGGGTCCCGGCAGTGGCCGTGAGTCTGCGATTCAGGCCCTGGCGTCCGTCGGGCTGAAGGTGGCTTCCATCCGTGACGTCACGCCGATTCCCCACAACGGCTGCCGTCCTCCCAAGAAGCGGCGGGTCTGAGCCATGCGCTACTCCGGTCCCAGCTGCCGTCAGTGCCGTCGTGAAGGCACCAAGCTCTTCCTGAAGGGCACCCGCTGCCTCACCGAGAAGTGCGCCGTCGAGCGCCGGGCGTACGCGCCGGGCCAGCACGGGCAGTCCGGTGGCGGGCGTCCGCGCAAGGCGTCGGAATACGCCAAGCAGCTGCGCGAGAAGCAGAAGGTGAAGCGGATCTACGGCCTCACGGAGCGCCAGTTCCGCAACACCTTCGACCGCATCTCGCGCGAGTCCGGCGTGAAGGGCACCAACCTGCTCATCGCGCTCGAGTCCCGCCTGGACAACATCATCTTCCGCATGGGCTTCGCGGCCAGCCGCAAGGCGGCGCGCCAGCTCGTGCGCCACGGCCACGTGAACGTGAACGGGCACAAGGTCGACGTGCCGTCCTTCCACGTGAAGCCCGGTCAGGAGATTCGGCTCGCCACGGCCAGCCGCGAGATCACGGCCGTCAAGGCGGCGCAGGAGTTCGCCGCCCGCGGTCAGCAGGTCTCGTGGATCCAGGTCGACGGCGAGAAGGGTTCCGGCAAGGTGACCGAGCGGCCCACGCGCGATGCGATCCCGCTCAACGCTCAGGAACAGCTCATCGTCGAGCTCTACTCGAAGTGACCATGACCATTGATCTGACTGGACTGGTCCGCCCGCACCTGGTCGAGATGACCAAGCGGGACGACAACCCGAACATCGCTGAGTTCCGGCTGCAGCCGCTGGAGCGCGGGTTCGGGTACACGCTGGGCAACTCCCTGCGCCGCCTGCTCCTCTCCTCGCTCCGCGGCAGCGCGGTCTGGGCCTTCCGGCTCGACGGCGTGGTCCACGAGCACCAGACGATCCCGGGCGTGCACGAGGATGTGCACCAGATCATTCAGCGCCTCAAGGGGCTGACCATCGTGCTCGCCGACGAAGTCGACGAGGCGATCCTGAAGATCAAGAAGGAAGGCGCCGGCCCGGTCTACGCCCGCGACATCGTGCCCAGCGGCTCGGTGCGCGTCGTCAACCCGGACCACCTGCTGTTCACCGTCCAGGACGACCGCGAAGTGAACGGCGAGCTGTACGTGAACAAGGGCCGCGGCTACGTCGAGTCGGAGCTGCACACCCGGGACCGCTCCCTGCCGGTCGATCTGATCAGCATCGACGCGATCTACAATCCGGTGCGTCGTGCCAACTTTGCCGTGGCCGAGACCCGCGTGGGTCAGCGGACCGACTACGACCGGCTGACGGTGAGCGTCGAGACCAACGGCACCATCACGCCGGAAGACGCGATTGCCTACGCCGCCGCGCTGGCGCAGGAGCACTTCCGCTACTTCGTCGAGTTCGGCAAGGTGCCGATGGGCCGTCCGGAAGCGCCGATCGCCGGTCTCGGCAGCGGTGCCCTCCGCGACAAGCTTGCCCGCCTCATCGACGACTTCGGTCTGTCGGTGCGGTCGCTCAACTCGCTGAAGAACTCGAACATCCGCACCCTGCGCGATCTGGTCCAGTACACCGAGGACGATCTGCTCAAGGTGAAGAACGTCGGAGAGAAGGCGCTGAAGGAAATCGCCGATCTGCTCCGGGCTCAGGAACTGAACTTTGGCATGACCTTCGAAGAGGCCGACGACGACCTCCGCGTGGCGAATGCCGGTACCCCGCCGAGCGCCCGCATGATGCTGGCCGACGGCGAGGAGGGCTGATGCGGCACCAGGCTAAGGGACGGCAGCTTTCGCGCACTTCCGAGCACCGGACGGCGCTGCTGCGCAATCTCGCCACCAGTCTCATGCTGCATGGCGGCATCGAGACCACCGTGGCCAAGGCGAAGGAGCTCCGGCCGTACGCCGAGAAGCTGATCACGCTTGCCCGCCGTGGCGATCTCCACGCGCGCCGGCTGGCCGCCCAGAAGATCCGGGAGCGCGAGGCGCTCACCCGGCTGTTCGCGGAAATCGGACCGCGCTTCGCCGCGCGTCCGGGGGGCTACACCCGGATCCTCAAGCTGGGGCACCGCCCCGGCGATGGCGCCGAGATGGCGCGGATCGAGTTGCTCGCCGAGTGATGGTGGCAACGTTCGGGTACGGTAGAAACGACGAAAGGGGACCGGTTGGTCCCCTTTTTTCTAGTCTGAAGCTGGCCGAGTGGGGCAAGGCGTGCGGTGCCGCCGAGGCACGCCTCGGCGGAGCAGGATCAGGTCGCCTTCTTGACCCGGTTAGACTTGATGCACTGGGTGCAGACAGCCTGCCTGCGGGGGGCGCCATCGACCAGCACGCGCACGGTCTGGAGGTTGGGATACCAGCGGCGCTTCTTGCGATTGTTGGCGTGGCTGACGTTGTTGCCAGTCATCGGCCCCTTCTTGCACACGGTACATACCCGGGCCATACGGGTCTTCCTTCCAGAGATCGGTCGATGAAGACTGCCAAAAGAGCCCAAAATTATAATCCCACGAACCCGTTGGCACAACTCCGGAGGTCCCAGCCGCCATGCCCCGGGCGCTGATTACCGGTATTACCGGCCAGGACGGATCCTATCTCGCGGAGCTGCTGCTCGCGAAAGGGTACGAGGTCGTCGGCATCGTCCGGCGCACCAGCCACCACAGCTATGAGCGGATCGAGCACCTGCTCGGGAAGATCCAGATTCTCCCGGCGGACCTGCTCGATCAGCACTCGCTGACCATGGTGATCAAGGAGACCGAGCCCGACGAGGTCTACAATCTCGCCGCGCAGTCCTACGTCCCCACCTCCTGGTCCCAGCCGGTGCTGACCGGCGAGTTCACGGCCCTCGGCGTGACCCGGATCCTCGAGGCGGTCCGGCTCGCGTGGCCCAAGGCCCGCTTCTACCAGGCCTCCAGCTCCGAGATGTTCGGACGGGCGATGGAGACGCCGCAGCGGGAGAGCACGCCGTTCTATCCTCGCTCGCCGTACGGGGTGGCGAAGGTGTATGGCCACTGGATCACCGTGAACTACCGCGAGTCCTACGGGATGTACGCGGTGAGCGGCATCCTCTTCAACCACGAGTCCCCGCGGCGCGGCATCGAGTTCGTGACCCGCAAGGTGACCGACGCGGCGGCGCGCATCAAGCTCGGCCTCGCGACCGAGCTGCGCCTGGGGAATCTCGACGCCCGCCGCGACTGGGGCTTCGCCGGCGATTACGTCGACGCGATGTGGCGCATGCTGCAGCAGCCCGAGCCGCAGGACTTCGTCATCGGCACCGGGGAAACCCACACCGTGCGCGAACTGGTGGAGATCGCCTTCTCCCACCTCGGTCTCGACTGGCAGAAGTACGTGAAGACCGACGAGCGGTTCATCCGCCCGGCGGAGGTGGACATCCTCCTCGCCGATCCCACGAAGGCGAGCCGGGTCCTCGGCTGGACGCGGACGGTGGATTTCAAGGGGCTCGTGACGATGATGGTCGACGCCGATCTGGCGGAACTGGGTCGCCGTCGATGAAGGTGCTCGTCACCGGGGCGGGCGGCTTCGTGGGCCGCTGGCTGCTGCCTGCGCTCGTGGCGGAAGGCCACGAGGTGCTTGGTACCCGCCTGCCCGGTGAGGCGCCGCCGGACTTCCTCGATGAAGCACAGCGGCGTCATGTGCGCTGGCTTCCGCTCGAACTCCGCGAGACCGATTCGGTGCGTGCGGCGGTGGACGAACTGCCTGACGCGGTGATTCATCTCGCGGCGATCGCGTCGGGCGCCGACGCGCGGCGCGATCCCGGGCTCGCCTGGGACGTCAACGCCGGCGGGACGGCGCGGCTGGCGGACGTGCTGGGCGATCGTCGCAGCGCGGGTCAAGGTGATCCGCTCCTGCTGCTGGTCTCCACCGCGGAGGTCTATGGGGCGCTGACGCCGGCCCGGGCCCGCGTCGAATCGGATCCGGTGGTGCCGATCTCCCCGTACGCGGCGAGCAAGGTGGGCGCCGAGGTGGCGGCGCTCGAGGCGGCGCGCCGCACCGGCCTCCGGGTCGTCATCGCGCGATCCTTCGCGCACACCGGGCCGCACCAGACCGACCGGTACGTGGTCCCGGCCTTCGCGAGGCGCCTCAAGGCGGCACGGCGCATCGGCGCCCCGGTGGTGAAGACCGGGAATCTCGAGCCGATCCGGGACTTTCTGGATGTGCGCGACGTCGTGCGCGCCTATCTCGCCCTGCTCGGACGCGGCCAGCCGGGCGAGGTCTACAACATCGCGTCGGGGACCGGGCACTCCCTGTCCTCGATCTTTCTCCGGCTGTCCGAGCTGATCGGCGTGCGGGCCATTCCGGAAGTCGATCCGCACCTCAGCCGGACCTCCGATCTTCCGCATCTCGTGGGCGACTCCACCCGGCTCACCGCGGTGACCGGATGGCGACCCAGCATCACCTTCGACCAGACCCTCCAGGACGTCGTCAATGCCCAAACGGACTGACCTTCGCTCGATCCTCCTGCTTGGCTCCGGCCCCATCGTCATCGGGCAGGGTGCCGAATTCGACTACTCGGGCACGCAAGCGGTCCGCGCGCTCAAGGAGGAGGGCTACCGGGTCATTCTGGTGAATTCCAATCCCGCCACGATCATGACCGATCCGGAGATCGCCGACGCGACCTATGTCGAGCCGGTCACGCCGGAGTGGGTCACCAAGGTGATCGAGCGGGAACGCCCCGACGCGCTGCTGCCCACCATGGGCGGACAGACCGCGCTCAACGTCGCGATGGCGCTCACCAAGGACGGCACGCTCGCGAAGTACGGGGTGGAGCTGATCGGCGCCAATGAGCGCGCGATCCGCATCGCGGAGGATCGCGAGGAGTTTGCCAAGGCGATGGTGCGGATCGGGCTCGCGACTCCGCGCGGCCGGGTGATCCGCACGCTCGAAGAGGGTCTCGAGGCGGTCGCGGATACCGGGTATCCCGCGATCATCCGGCCCTCGTTCACGCTGGGCGGCACCGGCGGCGGCATCGCCTACAATCGCGACGAGTTCACCGAGATCATCACCCGCGGCCTCGAACTCTCTCCCGTCGGCTCCGTGCTGGTGGAGAAGAGCATCGTGGGCTGGAAGGAGTTCGAGCTCGAGGTCATGCGCGACGGGGCCGACAACGTCGTCATCGTCTGCTCGATCGAGAACCTCGACGCGATGGGCGTCCACACCGGCGACTCCATCACGGTCGCCCCCGCGATGACGCTCACCGACCGCGAGTACCAGGCGATGCGGGACAGCGCCATCAAGATCATCCGCGAGGTCGGCGTCGCGGCGGGCGGCTGCAACATCCAGTTCGCCGTGAGCCCGACGACGGGCGAGCAGCTGGTGATCGAGATGAACCCGCGGGTCTCCCGTTCCTCGGCCCTCGCTTCCAAGGCGACCGGGTTCCCGATCGCACGGATCGGGGCCAAGGTCGCGGTCGGCTATACCCTCGACGAACTGCCGAACGACATCACCAAGACGACGCCGGCCTCCTTCGAGCCGGTGCTCGACTACGTGGTGGTGAAGATCCCCCGCTTCGCATTCGAGAAGTTCCCGACCGCCGATCCGCGCCTGGGGACCCAGATGAAGGCCGTGGGTGAGGCGATGGCGATCGGCCGCACCTTCAAGGAGGCGTTCCAGAAGGGCTTCCGTGCCCTCGAGATCGACCGCTACGGCTGGGAAGTCGGCAAGACGCCGGCGGATGACCGGCTCACCGATACCTCGCTGGAAGCGATCAAGGCCGCGATCCGTACCCCGACGCCGGAGCGGATCTTCCAGGTCAAGCGTGCGCTGCTGCTCGGCGTGACGGTCGAGGAGGTGGCGGAGCGGACCGGGTACGACCCGTGGTTCGTGGACCAGATGCTCCAGCTCATCGAGGCGGAGCGGAGCTGGGCCGCGGCGGCACGGGCCGAGGTATACGGCGAGGTCTCACTCATCCGCCGGATGAAGCAGATGGGCTTCTCCGACCGGCAGCTCGCCGAGCTCCGCGGCATGCAGGAGTCGGAGATCCGGGGCATCCGGCTCGACCTCGGGGTCCGGCCGGCCTACAAGACGGTCGACACCTGCGCCGGAGAGTTCCCCTCGAAGACGCCGTACCTCTACTCCTGCTACGACGAGGAGAACGAGGCGGAGTCCAAGGGCAGCAAGACCGTCATCATCCTCGGCAGCGGTCCGAACCGGATCGGGCAGGGGGTGGAATTCGACTACTGCTGCGTCCGGGCGACGCTCGCCTTCCGCGAGATGGGCTACAAGACGGTCATGGTGAACTCGAACCCCGAGACCGTCTCCACCGACTACGACATCTCCGATACCCTGTACTTCGAGCCGCTGACGCTCGAGGACGTGCTCGAGATCGTCCACGTGGAGCAGCCGCTCGGCGTCGTGGTCCAGCTCGGCGGCCAGACGCCGCTCAAGCTGGCCCGCGGCCTCGAGGCCGCCGGGGTGCGGATCCTCGGCACCTCGCCGGACAACATCGACGCTGCCGAAGACCGGAAGCGGTTCGAGGCGCTGGCGCGCGATCTGGGGGTGACCCAGCCGCCGGCCGGCACGGCGATGTCGCTCGATGAGGCGCTCGCGGTCGCGGAGCAGGTCGGCTACCCCGCGCTCGTCCGCCCGTCCTACGTGCTCGGCGGGCGCGGCATGGAGATCGTCTATGACGAGGCCTCGCTCCGCGACTACTTCACCCGGGCGATTCGCGTGGCGCCGGGACACCCGGTCCTCATCGACCGCTTCCTCGAGGACGCGTTCGAGGCCGACGTGGACGCCATCTCCGACGGCAAGCGCTGCGTGATCGGCGGCGTCATGCAGCACATCGAGGACGCGGGGATCCACTCGGGCGACTCGGCCTGCGTGCTGCCGCCGTACCTGATCTCCGAGGCGCAGGTCGAGCAGATGCGGAAGTACACCCGTGCCTTCGCCGAGCGGCTCGGCGTGATCGGCCTGATCAACGTGCAGTACGCCATCAAGGACGGCGTGGTCTACGTCCTCGAGGTCAATCCGCGCGCCTCGCGGACGGTGCCGTTCGTCTCGAAGACCACCGGTGTCGCCCTGGCGAGCCTCGCGGCGGCGGTGATGGTCGGCAAGACGCTGGACGAGCTCGGACTGCAGGACAACGTGGGACAACCGTATGTGGCGGTGAAGGAGGCGGTCTTCCCCTTCAACAAGCTGCACGGCGTCGACCTGATCCTCGGCCCCGAGATGCGGTCCACGGGCGAAGTCATGGGCATCGCCGAGTCGTTCGGGATGGCGTACGCCAAGGCGCAGCACGCGGCCGACGGCGAGCTCCCGATGGAGGGCGGCGTCTTCATCACCGTCAACGATCACGACAAGGTGAGCGTCGTGCCGATCGCCCGGCGGCTGCACGAGCTCGGCTTCACGATCTTCGCGACCGAGGGGACGGCGCGGCATCTCCGGGTGCGGGGCATTCCCGCCGAGCGGGTGCTCAAGGTGTACGAGGGCCGTCCCAATCCGATCGACCTGCTGGTGTCGGGGCAGATCGGCCTCCTCATCAACACCCCGCTCGGGAAGCTGACGCAGCAGGACGACTACACCATCCGGGCCGCTGCGCTCGCACAGCGGGTGCCGTACACCACGACGATGTCGGCGGCCTCGGCGGCGTGCGATGCGATCATTGCGCTCCGCAGCCGCAATCGCGAGGTCTGCTCGCTGCAGGAGTGGCACCAGATCGCGCGCAGGGCCCGCGGCGAGGGATGACCACCGCGCGCGACCCCGGCTTCGCCGCCCGCCTCCGTGCCGTGGTGCAGGGGGAGGTCCGCGAGGCCGAGCCGCTCGGACGCTATTCCACCTACCGGATCGGCGGTCCGGCGACGCTGCTGCTGCCGCGGTCGGCCGCCGATGTCGGGGCGGCGCTTCGGCTCGCGCGGGCGGAGGGGGTGCCGTGGTTTGCGCTCGGGCTCGGGTCGAACCTGCTCCTGCCTGACGAGGGTCTCGATGCCCTCGTGGTGCGACTCGGGAAGGGGCTCGACGGGCTCACCCCGCTCGGCCAGGGGCGGTGGCGTGCGGGCGCGGGGCTCCCGCAGCCGCTCGCGGCGCGGAAGACGGCGGACGCCGGGTTCGCGGGGCTGCACCGGTTCGTTGGCGTGCCGGGTACGGTGGGTGGCGGTGTCTACATGAACGCCGGCTGTCACGGTGGCGACTGGGCGGGTGTGGTCGAGAGTGTGCTGGTCGTCGATGCGGAGGGGCGGGAGTCGGTGCTGCCCCGTTCGGCCATTCCGTTCGAGTATCGCCACGCGGGTCTGGAAGGGCGGGTGGTCCTGGAGGCAACGGTGCAACTGGCGGAGACCGATCCCGCCGCCATTCAGGCGGAGGTCGCCGAACTGTTCCGCTGGAGGCAGGAGGGGACGCCGTTCAACCAGCCCTGCTGCGGCAGCGTCTTCAAGAATCCGGGTGGCCCCAGCTGGAAGCAGTCGGAGGGGCCGAAGACCGCAGGGCAGCTGATCGAAGCCTCCGGGCTCAAGGGGGCCCGGGAGGGTGGGGGGGAGATCTCCCCCATGCACGCGAACTATTTCGTGAACACCGGCGGGGCGAGCGCGAGCGACATCCGCCGGCTGATTGCCCGCGCCCGTGCAGCGGTGCGCGAGCGATTCCACGTCGAGCTGGAGACCGAAGTGAAGATCGTCAAGCCGGATGGCACCTTCGAGGCAAGTCATGAGTGACATCTTCGTGCACGAATCCGCCTACGTCGATGAGGGCGCGGTCATCGGCAAGGGGAGCAAGGTCTGGCACTTCTGCCACGTGATGCCGGGCGCCGTGATCGGCGAACGGTGCAATCTCGGGCAGAACGTCGTGGTCATGCCGGGCACCCGGCTCGGGAACAACGTGAAGGTGCAGAACAACGTCTCGATCTACGAGGGGGTCACCCTCGAGGACGACGTCTTCTGCGGACCGAGCTGCGTCTTCACCAACGTCACCAATCCCCGCAGTCACGTCTCCCGCAAGCACGAGTACCGCCCCACCCTGGTCAAGCGAGGCACCTCGATCGGGGCCAACGCCACCATCGTGTGCGGCGTCACCCTGGGCGAGTACGCCTTCATCGGCGCGGGTGCGGTGGTCACCAGCGACGTGCCGGCCTTCGCGCTGATGGTTGGCGTCCCCGCCAGGCGGGTCGGGTGGATGTGCCAGTGCGGAGAACGGTTGCACCTGCGCGACAGGGGCGCGGCCTGCGGCAGTTGCGGAGCGACGTATCGTGAAGAGCAGGGCGCACTTCGGTTGATTGACCCCCCTCAGGACCGCCGCTAGGTTTCGGGCGATTTTCTGGCCCTGAACTTGCCGGAGTCAGGGCCGTCGCTCGGCCATGGTTCGTCGTCCCCCGCGAGGCCTGAATTGAACGTTCCGCTGCTCGATCTGGTCGCCCAGTACCAGGCGATCAAGGATGAAGTCGTTCCTGCCCTGATGCGGGTGGTGGAGCGTCAGCATTTCATCCTCGGTGAAGAGGTCGGGATGCTGGAGCAGGCGATCGCCGAGCTTTCCGGCGCGAAGTACGGGATCGGCTGTGCCAGCGGCACCGACGCGCTGCTGCTGCCGCTCCGGGCCCTCGAGCTCAAGCCCGGTGACGAGGTCATCACGCCCTCGTTCACCTTCTTTGCGACGGCCGGCACGATTCACAACACCGGCGGCACGCCCGTCTTCGTCGACATCGACGCCGCGACCTTCAACCTATCGCCTGCCGCGGTCGAAGCGGCGATCACGCCGCGCACGCGCGCCATCGTCGTCGTCCATCTCTTCGGCCAGATGGCGGCGATGGAGGAGATTCTCGCGATCGCCGGGCGGTACGGGATTCCGGTCATCGAGGATGCCGCGCAGGCGATCGGTGCGCGCCGGCAGATCGGGGGGACCTGGCGGGTCGCCGGCTCGCTCGGCCAGGTGGGCGCCTTTTCGTTCTTCCCGAGCAAGAATCTGGGCGGCTGGGGCGACGGCGGGATGATGGTCACGCAGGACGAGGCGCTCGCCAATCGGCTGCGCCGGTTGCGCACCCACGGCGGCGCCAAGCAGTACCACCACGATGAGGTGGGATTCAACAGCCGGCTCGACACGGTGCAGGCGGCGGTGCTGCTCGCGAAGCTGCCGCATCTGGCCTCGTGGAGTGCGGCCCGCCGCGAGCGGGCCGCCCGGTACTCCCAGGCCTTCGCCGGCCACCCGGCCATCTGTCCGCCGAGAGTCGATCCGGCCAACGAGCACATCTTCCACCAGTACACCATCCGGGCCGAGCGGCGGGATGCGCTGGTGGCGCATCTGAAGGCGCAGGGCATCGGCTGCGCGGTGTACTATCCGCTCGCCCTGCATCTGCAGCCCTGCTTTGCGCACCTCGGCTACCGCCGGGGACGTCTGCCGGTGACCGAGGCCGCGATGGACAGCGTGCTCTCGATTCCGATCTATCCCGAGCTGACCGACGCCCAGCAGGACGCGGTGGTCAGCGCCGTCAACCTTTTCTACCAGTAAGCGCAGCGAGGCAGAGGATGAAAGTCGCGGTCGTCGGGAGTGGCTACGTCGGTCTGGTGACCGGGGCCTGTTTCTCTGAAACGGGCAACGATGTGGTCTGCGTGGACATCGATGCCCGCAAGATCGAGCGCCTGCGCGCGAATGACATTCCGATCTACGAGCCGGGACTCGAGGACATGGTCCGCCGCAACCAGGCGGAGGGCCGGCTCAATTTCACGACCGATGTCGGGGCCGCGGTCGAACGCTCCCGCGTCGTCTTCATCGCGGTCGGCACCCCGCCGGGTGAGGACGGATCGGCGGACCTGCAGCACGTGCTCGCGGTCGCCAAGACCATCGGCCGGCACATGAACAATCACAAGATCGTGGTCACCAAGTCGACGGTGCCGGTCGGCACCGCCGAGAAGGTGCGCGCGGCCATCGCGTCGGAGACCACGGCGGCGTTCAGCGTCTGCTCCAACCCCGAGTTCCTCAAGGAGGGCGCGGCGATCGACGACTTCATGAAGCCGGATCGCATCGTGATCGGGATCGACACCGAGGAAGCGCGCGAGGCGATGGCGGAGCTCTACGGTCCGTTCGTGCGCACGGGCAATCCGGTGCTCTTCATGGACATCCCGTCGGCCGAGGTCACGAAATACGCCGCGAATGCCATGCTGGCGACGCGCATCTCGTTTATGAACCAGATCGCGATGTTCTGCGAGCGGGTCGGCGCCGACGTCAACGATGTCCGCAAGGGCATCGGGACCGATAAGCGGATCGGGCAGGCCTTCCTCTTTCCCGGTCCCGGCTACGGCGGGTCCTGCTTCCCGAAGGACGTGAAGGCACTCATCCGCACCGGCCGCGACGTGGGGCTCAACTTCGAGATTCTCGACGCGGTGGAGAGCGTCAATGAGAAGCAGAAGCTGGTGCTGCTCGAGAAGCTGCGGGGCGCCTTCCCGCAGGGACTCGCCGGCAAGACGATTGGCGTGTGGGGTCTCGCCTTCAAGGCGGAAACCGACGACATGCGCGAGAGCCCGGCCATCCCGCTCATCGAGGGGCTGCTCGCCGCCGGGGCCCGGGTGCAGGCCCACGATCCCAAGGCAATCGAGACGGCGCACGACGTCTTCGGGGACCGCATCGTCTACACCGCCGATCCCTACAGCGCCGCCAACGGCGCCGACGCCCTCGCGATCGTGACCGAGTGGCTGGTCTACCGCAACCCGGACTTCGAGCGGGTGAAGGCGCTGCTCCGCCAGCCGCTGGTGGTCGACGGACGCAATCTCTACGATCCCGCGCGCATGCGCGCCCAGGGCTTCACCTATCACGGCATCGGCCGGAAGAAGGCGTCATGAAAGTCCTGATCACCGGCGCGGCGGGCTTCCTCGGCTCGCATCTCACCGATCGCTTCCTGGCCGAGGGCCACGAAGTGATCGGCATGGACAACCTGATCACCGGCGCCCGCGAGAACATTGCGCATCTCGAGGGCAACCCGAAGTTCCAGTTCATCCTGCACGACGTCAGCAAGTACATCAGCATCGATGGCCCGCTGGATGGCGTGCTGCACTTCGCCTCGCCCGCGAGCCCGATCGACTACCTCGAACTCCCGATCCAGACCCTCAAGGTCGGCTCGCTGGGGACCCACAACGCGCTGGGACTCGCCAAGGCGAAGGGGGCCCGATTCTTCCTGGCCTCGACCTCCGAGGTGTATGGCGATCCCCAGGTGCACCCCCAGCCGGAGAGCTACTGGGGACACGTGAATCCGGTCGGGCCGCGCGGCGGGTACGATGAGGCGAAGCGCTTCGCCGAGGCCATCACGATGGCCTATCACACCTATCACCACATCGACACCCGGATCATCCGGATCTTCAACACCTACGGGCCGCGGATGCGGGCGCGCGACGGCCGCGTGGTGTCCAACTTCGTGGTGCAGGCGCTGAAGGGTGAACCGCTGACGGTCTACGGCGAGGGGCAGCAGACCCGCTCGTTCTGCTACGTCTCCGACGAGGTGGACGGCATCTACCGCCTCTTCATGAGCGACCTCACCGATCCGACCAATATCGGCAACCCGAACGAATTCACGGTGCGCCAGCTCGCCGAGCTGGTGCTCAAGCTGACCGGCTCGAAATCGAAGATCGAGCAGCGCCCGCTGCCGACGGACGATCCGAAGGTGCGCAAGCCCGATATCACCCGGGCCCGGACCCTGCTCGGCTGGGAGCCGAAGGTCACGCTCGAAGAGGGGCTCAAGCACACCATCGCCTACTTCGCGGGCGTCCTCGGCCGATGACGCGGGTTCTGCTCACCGGCGCGGCGGGCTTCATCGGATCGCATCTCGCCGAGAAGCTCCTCGCGAGGGGGGACGAAGTCACCGGCATCGACAACTTCGACCCCTTCTACGCCCGGCCGATCAAGGAGCGCAATCTCGCCGGCCCGCGCTCGCATGCAGGATTCCAGTTCCACGAAACCGACATCCTTGACACCGAGGCGGTCCTTCGCCTCCTGACTCCCGACACCGTCATCGTCCACCTCGCCGCCAAGGCGGGGGTGCGGCCCTCGCTGCAGGATCCCTCGGGGTATGTCCGTGCGAACATCACCGGCACCCAGTCGCTGATCGATGCCGCTCGTCAGGCGGGGGTGACCCGCTTCGTCTTCGGTTCCTCCTCTTCGGTGTATGGTGACGACACGTCGCCCCCGTTCCGGGAGGATGCCGCCGCGGTGCATCCGATCTCGCCCTATGCGGCGACCAAGCGGGCCGGGGAACTGGTCCTGGAGGCGCTCGCCCCTCACCACGGCCTGAAGGTGGCGTCGCTCCGGTTCTTCACCGTCTATGGCCCGCGCCAGCGTCCCGACCTCGCGATCCACAGCTTCACCCGCCGGATCAGCGCCGGGGAGCCGATCACGATGTTCGGAGATGGCAGCGAGGCGCGCGACTACACCTATATTGATGACATCGTGCGCGGCGTCATCGCCGCCCTCGACTGGACGGAGGCGGCGCCGGTTGGTCTCGAGGCCTTCAACCTCGGTGGCAACGAGACCATAGCGCTCTCGCGGATGATCGCCGAGATTTCCGCCGCGCTGGGACTCGACGCCCGGATCGAGCGGGGTGGGCGCCAGCCAGGGGATGTGCGGCTCACGTCCGCCGATCTGACCAAGTCCGGCCGGATGCTGGGATATACGCCGGCCACACCGTTCCCCGAGGGGATTCGCCGTTTCGTCGCCTGGTTCCGGGAGACTCATGCGCGTCAGTGACGAACCGCTGATCAATCAGGCCCGCGAGCGCTTCGCGCTGCAGGACTATTACGGCGCGGTGCATCTGCTCCGGGAGATCGTGGAGTCCGGCCGGGACTTCGCCGACTGCCACCATCTGCTCGGACTCAGCTACGCCATGCTGGGCCAGCCCCAGCGTGCCCTGGAGCACTTCGGCAAGGCGCTGGAGCTGAACCCGCGGTACATCGAGGCCCACATCCACCGCGGCATCCTGCTCAACGACCTCGGCCGGACCGAGGAGGCGGAGGATGCCTTCCGTCACGCCGCGGCCCACAATGCGGCTCAGGAGTCCGGCTTCCCGGCGCACGTCGCGGCCAATCTCGCCAACCATCACGCGCTGCTCGCGGCGGCCTACGCCGAGTCAGGCGCGATGGCCCTGGCGATCGAGCAGTACCGCCGCGCCGTCGAACTCGGGCCGAATTTCGCCGACCTGCGCTACAAGCTGGCCCGCGCGCTGCTCGAATCCGGCGATGTCCTTGCCGCGCGGGAGGAACTGGAGCGCGTCGTCGGCGACCGCCCCAACTTCGTCGATGCCCTCGCCTCCCTCGGGCTCGCCCGGTATCTGTCGGGGGATGCGGCGGGCGCCCAGCAGGTCTGGCGGGACTGCCTGCTGGCCCGCCCCAAGAATGCCCGCGTCGAGGCCTACCTCGCGATGCTGGAGCGGACCAGCGAGTGAAACGCTGGGCCCTGCCGCTCGTCTTCCTGGTGGCCTGCACCGGCTCGGCCGCGGACCACGAGCGGCTGGGTGACACCGCCTACGGTCTGGGCGAGTACGCCACCGCGCTCGACGAATACCGCGCGGCGAGCCGCACCGATGCCGATGCCGGCGTCTGGGCCAAGCTGGGCGCGGCGGCCCTGAAGGCGGGCGAGTACCGCGAGGCGGCCCAGGCGTACGAGCATCTGGCCAGCGCCGATCCGAGCCGGGTGACCGAGGCGGCCCGGGGGCTCGAGCAGGTCGCCCGGGCCGCGGATCAGGCCGCCGTCAGTGCGGCCCTCGAGGAGGCCGTCGAGGACCTGCGGCGACTGGCACCGGAGCGAGTCAGCCCCCGACACACGATCGCGCTGGTGAAGAGCGGCCGGCTGCAGCCGACCCAAGCCGTCGGCATCGGCCCCAACGCGCTCGCCGCCGCCGGCGATGCCGCCGCGGTCGACCAGATGCTGATCCAGTTCGGGACCGCGTTGCAGAGCACCACGGCGTGCGCCGACGCCGCCGATGTGTTCCAGACGGTGTTGCGCCGTTCGCGCGATGCCGTGCTCCGGCAGCGCGCCGTCAACGGCCTGGGGGTGTGTGGAGTGCAGCTCGGACTCGAGGCGCTGCTGGTGCAGAAGCCGGAGGTGGCGCTGCAGTGGTTCGGACGGGTCGTGGCGAATGACTCGACCTCGGAGTCGGGGCGCCGTGCCCTGATCGGTATTGGAGACGCGCGGATCGCGCAGGGAGACCTGCTCGGCGCGACGCTCGCGTTTCAGGACGCCATGAAGCCAGGGGCGAGTGATTCCATCGTCACACTGGCGACAGCGCGGCTCGCGCAGCTTGGCGCGAAGGCCGCGTCGGCGGATTCCCAGTGATGAGAGGATGGAACCCAGTGCGTTTGCCTTTTCGCGCGGCCCTCACCGCGCTGGCTCTGCTGGCCGCAGCCTGTGGCCACCGGGGCACGAAGCCCGTGACCGGCCCGTCGCCCGCCGCGACCGCCATTTCTCGCGAAGAGGTCGAGGCCCTCTGGGTGAAGGCCAAGCAGGAGTATGCCCGGGGCCACTGGGGGAAGGCGGCCACCCTCCTCGAGCGCGTGACGCTCGAGGTGCCCGACCGGGATACCCTCGCGATCGAGGCACGGTACCGGCTGGCCGAGTGCTATATGGGGCAGAAGAGCCAGTTGCAGGCGGCGCGGGAGTTCCGGAAGGTGGCGGACGACACGCCTGATGCGGCGCTCGCCCCCGATGCGCTCCTCCGGGCGGGGGACGCCTATGCCGATCTCTGGCGCCGGCCTGAACTCGATCCCACCTACGGGCAGACCGCGCTTGCGACCTATCAGGAGCTGCTGAACCGGTACCCCGATTCTCCGGCCACCGCCCGGGGACGCCTGCGGATCGCCGAACTCGAGGAGTTCTTCGCCCGGAAGGAATTCAAGGCGGCGGACTACTACTACAAACTCAAGGCGTACGACTCCGCGATTCTCTACCTCAAGGACATCGCCGCGACGTACCCGAGGGCCGCGATCACGCCGGCCGTGCTGCTCAGACTGGTCGAGTCGTATCGCAAGGTCGGGTACGCCGAGGACCTGACGGAGACCTGCGGCTACATTCGCCGGTATCATCCGAATGCACCCGGCGTCGACGCGACCTGCCCGGCGCCCAAGGATTCGACGCCCTCCTCCCCGCCCGCGGGGAGCTAGGCCGGGCCGCCCCTCGCCGCTGGCTCAGGCGCTCGCATGATCGGTGTCTTCGGCGGGTCATTCGATCCCATCCACCATGGGCATCTCCTTGCCGCCCAGGCCGTCGTGGACGTCCTGGGCCTCGAGGAGCTGCGCTTCGTCCCCGCCCGCGAGCAGCCCTTCAAGATCGGGCGACACTTCGCTCCTGCCGAGCTCCGCGCCCGGATGGTGGCACTCGCGATTGCGGGCGAACCGAAGTTCCGCCTCGAAACCGCCGAACTGGAGCGCACCGGGCCCTCCTACACCGTCGACACGCTCCGCGCCCTGCGGGCGCGGGAGCCGGGCCGGGAGTTCGCCTTCCTCATCGGGGCAGATGCCGCCCGGGACATGGCGACCTGGCATCAGGCGGAGGCGCTTCCCACGCTGGCGACCCTGGTGGTCTTCGCCCGTCCTGGGGTGCCGGTCCCCCGGCTGCCCTGGCCGGTACGCGGGGTGACGATCCCCGCGGTGGACATCTCCGCCACGGAAATCCGCCAGCGGGTTGCCGAAGGCCGCTCGATCCGCTACTGGGTGCCTGACCCTGTCGCGGAGTGTATCGCCGCCGACCGGTTATATTTGCCCGATGCTTGATTTCCTACAGAAGCCGCTCACCAAGCTCTTCGGCACCCGTTTCCAGCGGGAAGTGAAAAAGGTCCAGCCCCTCGTCGACGCCATCAAGCGGCACGAGGCGGTCCTCAAGGACTACTCCGAGGAGCAGCTCAAGGCCCAGACCCCGCGGTTCCGCGAGATCATCGCGGAGCGCACCGGCGCGCTCCGGCGCGAGCTGGAAGAGGTGCGCCAGCTCCGCCACGATTGCGCCGACCCTGTCGAGCGCGACAAGCTCGAAGGGCGGTTCTCCGACCTCGAAGAGCGCCTGAAGAAGGCGCTTGCCGCCGCGCTCGATGAGATCCTGCCCGAGGCGTTCGCGACGGTCCGCGAGGCCTGCCGTCGCCTGGTCGGCACCACCGTCACCGTGACCGGTCGCGAGCTGATCTGGGACATGGTGCCGTACGATGTGCAGCTCATCGGCGGGATCGTGCTGCACCAGGGACGCATCGCCGAGATGGCGACGGGCGAAGGCAAGACCCTCGTCGCGACGCTGCCGCTCTATCTGAACGCCCTCGCGGGACGGGGGTCCCACCTGGTCACGGTCAACAACTACCTGGCCCGGCGCGACTCCCAGTGGATGGGGCACGTCTACACCTATCTCGGCCTCACGGTCGGCTGTCTCGACGACACCGAGCCGAGTTCGCCCAACCGGCGGGCGGCATACAACGCCGACATCACCTACGGCACGAACAACGAGTTCGGCTTCGACTATCTCCGCGACAACATGGTGTTCTCCCTGGACCAGCGGGTCCAGCGGGAGCACGCCTACGCGATCATCGACGAGGTGGACTCGATCCTCATCGACGAGGCGCGGACGCCGCTGATCATCTCCGGCCCGGTCGGGAACGAGAACGACGAGAAGTACGCCCAGTTCAACCGCCAGGTGGTCGAACTGGTGCGCCGGCAGAACGGCGTGGTCAGCACGCTGATCGCCGAGGCGGAACCGCTGCTGGCCGATCCGAAGACCGCGATGGATGCCGCGCGGAAGCTGTACATCTCGCGGCTCGGCATGCCGAAGAACAAGAAGCTGCTCAAGCTCCTCAACGAGCAGGGCGTCAAGGCGGCGGTGCAGCGGGTCGAGCTCGACCACATTGCCGACCGCAAGCTGCCGATGCGCCAGCAGGGGATGCGCGATCTCGAGGAAGCGCTCTTCTTCGTGCTCGATGAGAAGGGCCACTCGGTCCACCTCACCGACCAGGGCGCGGCCGCCATGTCCCCGAACGAGCCTGGCCTCTTCCTGGTGCCGGACATCTCGGAGGAAGTCCACCGGATCGATCGGGACCCGTCGCTGACCCCCGCCGAGCGGGTCGCGAAGCGGCGTGAGGTCGAGGGCGAATACGCCATCAAGAGCGAGAAGCTCCACATCATCCACAAGCTGCTCCAGGCCCACGTCCTCTACGAGAAGGAAGTGGACTACCTCGTGCAGGACGGGCAGGTGGTGATCGTGGATGAATTCACCGGCCGCGTGATGACCGGGCGCCGGTGGTCGGACGGACTCCACCAGGCCGTGGAGGCCAAGGAGGGAGTGCAGGTCAAGGGCGAGACCCAGACGATGGCGACGATCACCATCCAGAACTACTTCCGGATGTACGACAAGATCGCCGGCATGACGGGTACCGCCGAGACCGAGGAGCAGGAGTTCTTCACGATCTACGGCCTCGAGGTCTCGGTCATCCCCACCAATCGCCCCATCAAGCGGGTGGACGAGGAAGACCGGATCTACAAGACCCGCCGCGAGAAGACCAACGCGATCCTCGATGAGATCGAGCGGCTGCACAACGCCGGTCTCCCGTGCCTGATCGGTACGGTCACCGTCGAAGTCTCTGAGACGCTCTCCCGGCAGCTCAAGCGGCGCGGGCTCAAGCACGAGGTCCTCAACGCCAAGTACCACCAGCGCGAGGCGGAGATCGTCGCCGGCGCCGGGCAGCGGGGCGCCATCACCATCGCCACCAACATGGCAGGCCGCGGCACCGACATCAAACTCGGCCCCGACGTGTCCAAGGTGGAGGACGTCGACGGCCTGCAGATCATCGGCACGGAGCGTCACGAGTCACGCCGCATCGACCGCCAGCTGCGCGGGCGTTCCGGCCGCCAGGGCGATCCGGGTCGCTCGCTCTTCTTCCTGTCCCTCGAAGACGACCTGATGCGCCTCTTCGGCTCGGATCGGATCGCCGGCTGGATGGACAAGGGCGGCGCGGAGGAGGGCGAGGTGATCTCGCATCCGTGGGTCACGGGCGCGATCAGTCAGGCGCAGAAGCGCGTCGAACTCCAGAACTTCCAGTCGCGCAAGCGGCTGCTCGAGTACGACGACGTGATGAATCAGCAGCGGGACGTCGTCTACTCGCTGCGGCTCTTCGCCCTCGAGCGCGGCGAGCAGATCAAGGCCGAAGCGATCCGGATGGTCGACCAGGCGATGGAGCGCTCCGTCGCGATGGCGCTGCTGGAGGCCCAGAAGCCGGAGGACTACGATCGGGGTGGGCTGCAGCAATCGCTGATGCTGCAGTTCATGATCGAGGTCCCCGACATCGGCGATGCCGCGAAGACACCGACGGCGGACAGGATCACGGCGGCGGCCAAGGCCGCCGGCCACGAGGCCTTCCAGCGGAAGATTGCCTACCTCCAGGAGTTCGGCGAGCAGGTGGGCGCCACCGATGTGGACGGCCAGGTGCTCTCGACCGTGATGCTGACCGTGCTCGACGAGAAGTGGAAGGATCACCTCTACGATCTCGATCAGCTGCGGAACGCCATCCAGTACCGCGCCTACGGCCAGCGCGATCCGCTGGTGGAGTACAAGAAGGAGGCCTTCGACATGTTCGAAGACCTCATGCGGGACATCCACGCCAGCTTCACCGAGCGGTTCCTCAAGATCCAGGTCTCGGCCGAACCGCAGCGGCCGGTGGCCCCGCCGCCTCCGCCGCCACGCGCCGTCCCGGCGTCGACCGGAGCCGATGACATGTTTGCCCCGGATGCGCGGGAAGCACCCGTCGCCCCGCCACCGCCCTCGGTCGGGCCCCGGCTCCCGACGCCTCCCGTCGTCACCACCAACCGGGGGCCGCTCGTCCCGAGCTCCGTCGGTGGACCCCAGGGGGAGGTTGGCCGCAACGATCCCTGCCCCTGTGGCTCGGGAAAGAAGTACAAGAAGTGCCATGGGGTCGGGAAATAGCGGATCGCCATCGCGCTGGTCGGGTGGCTGGCAGGACCATGGAACCCCCGGGACAATCGCCCCGGGGGTTCTGACATCCGGGTTCCGCTGCATCCCGGTCCTGGTGCGTTTTCCGGGTGACGGACGCGCCGGCCCCGACCCCATCTTGGGGGATGAGCAACCCCGACCCAGCCACTCTGTCCCCCGACCGGCCCCGGGAGCGCCTCTGGGCCCTCGGGGCCTCCGCGTTGACGTCGGCCGAACTTGTCGCCATCCTGCTAGGGACGGGAGAGGCGGGAGTGGCGGCGCGGGAGGTCGCCGACTCCCTGCTCGAGCGGGGCGGGGGCTCGCTGAGGAGCCTCGCCGCGCGGCCGCCGGCCGAGCTGACCCGCACCCGCGGGGTCGGACCTGCCAAGGCGGCGAGACTGCTTGCCGCCTTCGAGCTGGCGGCCCGTGTCCTGCAGGAACAGCGGCCATCGCAGCCCCGGGTGCGGGATCCCGCCGATGTGGCAGCGCTGCTCGGGCCCCGGCTCAGGGATCTGGCGGTCGAGGAGTTCCATGTGCTGGCGCTCGACAGCCAGAGCCGGGTACGGCGGGATGTGCTGGTGACCCGCGGGTTGCTCAACAGCGCGCTGGTGCACCCGCGCGAGGTGTTCCGGGCCGCGATCGCCGAGGCCGCGGCCGGGATCATCGTGGTGCACAACCATCCGAGCGGCGACCCTTCGCCGTCGCCGGAGGACCGGGCCGTCACTCGTCAGCTGGTCGAGGCGGGTCGTCTGCTTGATTTACCCGTGTACGATCATGTGATCGTGGCGGGAGACCGTTTCCTGAGCTTCGTGACCGCGGGACTACTGTGACTGGAACACTGCCTGACATCGCCCCGGAATTCCGCGTCCTGCTCGAGCGCCATGCCGACCGGCTGGACCTCGAGCAGATCGATCGCGCCCTCCGGTTCAGCGCCTCGGCCCACCGGGGCCAGAAGCGCGTGTCGGGCGAGGACTTCATCCAGCACTCCATCGCGGTGGCCCGGACCCTGGTCGAGCAGTTGCTCGATACCACCTCGATCGTGGCCGCGCTGCTGCACGACGTGGTCGAGGACTCCGACATCCGGACCGAGGACATCGCCCGCGAATTCGGCCCCGAAGTCGCCGGGATCGTGGACGGCCTCACCAAGATCTCCAGCCTGACCTTCCGCTCCACGGCCGAACAGCAGGTGGAGAACTACCGCAAGCTGTTGTTGTCGATCGCCAAGGATGCGCGGGTCATCATCATCAAGCTGGCCGACCGGCTGCACAACATGCGGACGCTCGATCCGATGCCCCCGGAAAAGCAGCTCCGGATCGCGACCGAGACCCGCGAGATCTACGCGCCGCTCGCGCACCGCTTCGGCATGGCCGGGATCAAGGCCGAACTCGAGGACCTGGCCTTCCGCTATCTCGAGCCGGAAGACTACAAGACGCTGATCCAGGCGATCGTGGCCAAGAAGGCCGAGCGCGAGCAGATGATCCTCAAGCTTCAGATCCCGCTCGAGCACGAACTGAAGACTGCGGGGATCACCTGGTACGAGGTCACCGGCCGGCCGAAGCATCTCTGGTCGATCTACCAGAAGATGAAGCGGCGCAACAAGCCGTTCGACGAGATCTACGACCTGATGGCGGTCCGGGTCATCGTGAAGTCGGTCCAGGAGTGCTACCACGTGCTCGGGATCATTCATCACAACTGGACCCCGCTGCAGGAGCGCATCAAGGACTACATCGCCTCGCCGAAGTCGAACGCCTATCAGTCGCTGCACACGACGATCTTCGGTCCCGGTGGTCATCTGTTCGAGGTGCAGATCCGCACCCAGGACATGCACACCACGGCGGAGTACGGTATCGCCGCGCACTGGCTGTACAAGAGCGATGCGAAGAAGGGCGGGGACATCGAGGCGCACTTCGGCTGGTTCCGCCAGCTCCTCGAGCTGCAGCAGGACACCCACACGCCGGAGGAATTCCTCGAGTTCCTCAAGGTCGATCTCTTCCAGGACGAGATCTTCGTCTTCACGCCCAAGGGGGACGTGAAGCAGCTCCCGAAGGGCGCGACTCCGATCGACTTCGCCTTCATGGTGCACAGCGACGTCGGCATGCGCTGCCAGGGGGCCAAGGTGAACGGCCGGATCGCGCCGCTGCATCGCGAGCTCAAGAACGGCGATACCGTGGAGGTCTTCACCGGCCCGGCGCCCCGGCCGAGCCGTGACTGGCTTGCGCACGTCAAGACGGCGCGTGCCCGGCACAAGATCAAGGCCTGGATCCGCCACCAGGAGGATCAGGAGGCCCAGGAACTCGGCCGCGAGCTCCTCTCGCGCGAGACCAAGCGGCGCCGGCTCGCGACGCCGGACAACGACCAGCTCCGCCGCGCCGCCGAGTCGCTCGGCCTGGCCGACGGCCGGCTCTTTGAAATCGCGCTCGGCCGCGGCGACGTCAGCATCATGCAGGGCATCAAGGCACTCTACCCTGACGTGGCGGCGGACGATCTTCAGGATCCGAAGCCGGGCGTCATCGGGAGAGTCATCGACCGGCTGCGGCTCGGATCCGGGATCCGGATCCAGGGTCTGTCGGGCCTCATGGTCCGCTACGCGCAGTGCTGCCAGCCGGTGCCGGGGGATGCCGTCGTGGGATACGTGAGTCAGGGCCGGGGCATCTCCATCCACCGGGCCGACTGCCCCAATCTGCTCACGCTCACGGGGGATGGACGGCGGGTCGAGATCGACTGGCAGGAGGCGAAGGGGGAAGCGTTCGCCGTGCGGCTCGCCGTCAGCGGCGAGGACCGCCGGGGACTCTATGCCGACGTCATGCAGGCCATCAGCCAGACCGGCACCAACGTGAAGGCGGCGGAGCTGTCCACCAAGGATGGCACCGTGTTCAGTACCATCGTCGTCGAGGTGGACAATCGTGCCCACCTGGCGAAGGTCATCAAGGCGATTCGCAAGGTGAAGGGCATCACCGACGTCGAGCGCCGCGAGGGACCGACCCCGAATCCCTCCAGCTGAGATCCATGACCAGCCACTGGCTCCTCAAGACCGAACCGTCGACCTACTCTTTCGATCGGCTCGTCGCGGAAAAGCGCGCGGTCTGGGACGGCGTGCGCAACAATCTCGCGCTGATCCACCTGCGCGGCATGAAGCCGGGCGACAAGCTGCTGATCTACCACTCCGGTGCCGAGAAGGCGGTCGTCGGCACGGCCAAGGTCGTCGCCGCCGCGTATCCCGATCCGAAGGGGACCGATCCCAAGCACGTCGTCGTGGACGTCGCGCCCGAGGCGAAACTCGGCAATGCGGTGCCCCTGGCCACGATCAAGGCCGACCCTGCGCTTGGCGAGCTGCCCCTGATCCGGAACTCGCGGCTCTCGGTGATGCCCGTGACCCCGGAGCAGTGGAAGCGGATCATCGCGCTGGGCTCCCGAACATAGGCCGAAGCCAGTATATTGGGGCCGCCATGTCGAGCCCCTCCTTCCAGGTCATCGCGCCCTTCGAGCCCGCCGGCGATCAGCCGAGGGCGATCGCCCAGCTCTCCGAAGGGCTGCTCCAGGGCGAGAAGTACCAGACGCTGCTCGGGGTCACCGGCTCCGGCAAGACGATGACCCTCGCGCACGTCATCGCCAACTACGGCAAGCCGACACTGGTGCTCTCCCACAACAAGACCCTCGCCGCCCAGCTCTACGGTGAGCTGCGCCAGTTCCTTCCCAACAACGCGGTCGAGTACTTCGTCTCGTACTACGACTACTACCAGCCCGAAGCGTACGTTCCCACGACCGACGTCTACATCGAGAAAGACGCCTCGATCAACGCCGACATCGAGAGCCTCCGTCTCCGCGCGACCTCGAGTCTCATGGAGCGCGAGGATGTGGTGATCGTCGCCACGGTCAGCGCGATCTACGGCCTCGGCGACCCGGTCGAGTACCGCAAACTCCTCGTGACGGCCGAGAAGGGGGAGCAGAAGGGCCGGGACAGCCTGCTCGCCGATCTGGTCCGCATCCAGTACGGCCGCAACGACGTGAGCTTCGAGCAGGGCACCTTCCGGGTTCGCGGTGATACCGTGGAGATCTTTCCCGCCTACGCGGAGCAGGCGGTGCGGGTCGAGTTCTGGGGTGACACCGTCGAGCGGATCACCCGGATCGATCCGCTCACCGGCAAGGCGACCGCCAACCTCGATCGCTGCGCCATCTATCCGGCGAAGCACTTCGTCACCCAGCGTCCCACCATCGAGCGCGCGGTCAAGCTGATCCGCGCAGAACTGGCCGAGCGCCTCGCCCTGCTTCGTGGAGCGGGGAAGCTGCTGGAGGCCCAGCGGCTCGAGTCGCGCACCACCTTCGATGTCGAGATGATGCTGGAGGTCGGCACCTGCGCCGGCATCGAGAACTATTCGCGGCACTTCTCGGGTCGGCAGGAGGGGGAGCGACCCGCCTGCCTGTTCGACTACTTCCCGGCCGATTTCCTCGTCGTGGCGGACGAGTCGCATGTGACGCTGCCGCAGATCGGCGGCATGTTCAACGGAGACCGGGCCCGCAAGGAGACCCTGGTCGAGTACGGATTCCGCCTGCCGTCGGCGCTCGACAACCGGCCGCTCCACTTCGACGAGTTCATGGCGCTCACCCCGCAACTGCTCGCGGTGTCGGCGACGCCCGGTGACCTCGAGTTGCGGCTCTCCAACGGGCACGTGGTGGAGCAGATCATCCGTCCGACGGGACTGGTCGACCCCGAAGTCATGATCCGCCCGGTCAAGGGGCAGGTGGACGATCTCCTCGGCGAGATCCGCGAGCGGGCGAAGCGACGGGAGCGGGTGCTGGTCACCACGCTGACGAAGCGGATGGCCGAAGATCTCACCGACTACCTGCAGCAGACCGGGGTCCGGGTCCGGTATCTCCATTCCGACATCGACGCCATCGAGCGGATGGAGATCCTCCGCGGGCTGCGCCTCGGCGAGTTCGATGTGCTCGTCGGCATCAACCTGCTGCGTGAGGGGCTCGATCTCCCGGAGGTGTCCCTGGTGGCGATCCTCGACGCCGACCAGGAGGGGTTCCTCCGCTCCGACCGGTCCCTGATCCAGACGGTCGGCCGAGCGGCGCGCCACATCAACGGCAAGGCGATTCTCTACGCCGACCGCATGACCGGCTCGATGGAACGTGCGTTGGCCGAAATGAACCGGCGACGCGCCATTCAGGTGGCGTACAACGAGGAACATGGCATCACGCCGCGTTCGATCATCAAGTCGCTTGAAGAGGTGAAGCTCACGACTCGCGTTGCGGATGCCCGCACCGAGAAGGTGGAGAAGAAGAAGGAAGAGCGGCTGGTCGAGCTCGACTTCCGCGATCCGGCGAAGCGGGCGCAGACGATCGCGGCCCTGGAGCGGCAGATGAAAGAGGCCGCGGCCAACCTCGAATTCGAGATGGCCGCCATGCTGCGTGATCAGGTCAATGAGCTCCGCGCCCTCGATGCCCCCGAGGTTGCCCGGGGTGGCGGGGCCGCGCCACGCGCCCGAAGGCGGGCATGATCCGCCCGCTCACCGAGCCGGAACTGGTCGCGGAGGGAGAATCACTCGGCCGGCGGCTCGCGCCGAAGTCGATCGTCGCGCTCGAGGGAGAACTGGGCGCGGGGAAGACTACCTTTGCCCAGGCCGTCGCCCGGGGGCTCGGGGTGAAGGAGCCTGCCTCGAGCCCGACCTACGGCTTGGTGCACCGCTATGAGGGCCGCAGGGGGCCGGTCTTTCATCTCGACTGCTATCGCCTCAAGCATCCCGAAGAGGCCGCCGATCTCGACTGGGAGACGCTGCTCGAAGATGGCGATGCCATTCTCGTGGAGTGGCCCGAGCGCGCCGGCGCCTGGCTGCCTCGACCCACGCGGAGAATCCGTTTCCTGCATCTCCCCGACGAGGATCGCCGCGGCCTGGAGGAACTCACCTGATGTGGCTCGCGCTCGATACCGCGACCGATCAGGCTTCCGTGGCGTTAGGCGCGCCCGGTCGCGTACTCGCGCGTGAGACCATCGCCGGGGCGCGGCGCCATGCCGCGGCGCTGCTGCCGGCCATCGAACGCTGTCTCGCCGCGGCGGGTGCCGGCTACCCGGAGTTGGAGGGCATCGTGCTCGCGGATGGTCCGGGGAGCTTCACCGGTCTCCGGGTGGGCGCCTCGGTGGCGAAGGCGCTGATCCGGGTGCGCCCCATGCCGCTCTGGACTGCGCCTTCTCTCCTGGTATGCGCCGCCGGTGCCGTGGCCTCCGAAGGGGAAACGGTGCTCGCGGTCAGCAATGCGCTCAGAGGTGAACTCTTCGCGTCGGCCTATCGATTCCACCCGGGACGGGTGGACACGGTGCTTGGTCCGACCGTCCTCACCCCAACGCAGATCGGCCAGCGTGTCCCCGGCGAATACGTTCTGGTCGGGCCTTCCGCCCCGCTCCTGGGTGGCCAGCCGACCTGGCCCGATGCCGGGGTGCTGCTGGGACTCGTCGGTACGGCCGGCGGGGTGCGTGCGGTCGGGGACGTGGGCGCGTGGGAACCGGAGTACGGCCGGCCGGCCGAGGCGCAGGTGAAGTGGGAGCGGGACCATGGACGGCCCCTGGCAGATCCGGCGCGCACGCACGGCTGACGGCCGTCGGCTCGTGCCCCTCGAGCGGCGCTGTTTCAGCGACCCCTGGAGCGCGGAGGCCTTCGAGGAGCTCTTCTCTTCGCCCTTCGGCCGGGGGTTCGTCGCCGAACGGCTGGGCGAGGTGGACGGGTATCTCGTAGCGCGGGCCGTCGCCGGTGAGGGAGAGATCCTGAACCTCGCCGTCGCGCCAGAGGTCCGTGGTCAGGGACTCGGAAGTCGTCTCCTTGACTCGGCACTCACCAGTCTGCGCGAAGCCGGGGCGCGGGAGGTCTTTCTCGAAGTGCGCGAGGGCAATCTGACGGCCCAGGCGCTCTATACCCATCGCGGGTTCCGGCCCATCGGCCGGCGAGCCCGGTACTACCGCAATCCCGTCGAGGATGCGATTGTCCTCCGCCTCGCGCTGCCGGGGGGCGCGTGATCAGGGTACGCCGGCGCTAGATTTCGGATAACCGGCCGGCACACCTCAGCATTACCGTAGGGGCGTGTCCGCCAATCATTCTGCTCCCAACAGCAGTGGAGGTTCCCGTGAGTCGCAGCCTGAACAAAGTCATCCTGATCGGCAACCTCGGCCAGGATCCCGAAGTCCGCAGCATCGCCAACGGGGGTCGCGTGGCCAACTTCAGCCTCGCGACCAGCCGGCAGTGGTCCGGCCAGGGCGGTGACAAGCAGGAAAAGACGGAGTGGCACCGGGTCGTCGCGTGGAACAACAGCAAAGGGGCCGGCACCGGGCTCGCCGATGTCGTCGAGAAGTACGTGAAGAAGGGCGACAAGCTCTACGTCGAGGGCCGGATCGAGTACCGCTCCTGGCAGGACAAGGAGGGGCAGACCCGTTACACGACGGAGATCATCGCCAGCGAGATCATCATGCTCTCGGGCAAGGGTGGCGGGAGCGAGGGCGGCTATTCGCCCGCCCGGGCCAGCGCCGCGGCGTCGTCAGGCGGCAGTGCGCCTGCCAAGAAGGAAGGCAAGGAAGAGGCGTTCGGGGATTTCCCGGAAGCACTCGACGGTGAGGATGACGATCTTCCGTTCTGAGTGAGATCGCACCTCCCGCTTCCAGCCGCCGGTTGCCAGCTTCGCTGCTGGTGGCTGGCGGCTGAAGCCTTGGGGTGACATCCGACAATCATCAGGAGAGAGGTGTGAGCAACATGGGTGAACGAATCGTGCTGCGGACGGGAGAAGCGCTGGTCGAGGCGGAGCAGGGCTGGTCCGCGGCCGAACCGGAAGTCATCATCGGCGAGCTGGATGGCCCGGTCGGGCAGGCCCTGGCCACGCTGCTGGGCGATCAGGTCAAGGGCCACTCGCGGGTGTTCGCCATCCTCAACAGCGACGTGCAGGTGAAGCCGGCGACCCTCATGGTGAGCAAGGTGAGGGTAAACGACGGCCGGTATACCAACATCCTGATGGGGACAGTGCAGGCGGCGATCGCCAATGGAGTGCTCGATGCGGTGCGGAGTGGTGACATTCCCAAGTCCCGCGTGAACGAACTCGGGATCATCGTCTCCGTCTGGCTCGACCCCGCCGTGCTGGACGCGGAGGACTTCGATCACGCGGTGCTGTTCCAGACGCACCGCGAGGCGACGGCCAAGGCCCTGCGCAAGGCGATGCGCCAGGAACCCACGATCGAGTGGCTCCTCGAACACCAGGAGAGCGTGGTGCACTACTACCACCAGCTCGGCCTCGACGGGCAACTGTAGCTGCCGGAGCCGTCCGCTGTTGTCAGGCGCTGCAGCACGAGGGCCTCGCGGTGTTCCCGGAGGAGCGGGCCGTCGACGGGCCTGGCCCAGAGGCCCAGAGGCCCTGCGGCTCCGGCCAACGGCGGTGAAGACCTCCGTTCCCCGGCCTCGGGACTGGAGCCCCCAGGTATCTGGCTCCGGGGACTCGGAAACCACCCTGGTTGGATCCCCGCGTCGTCGAGAGTCGACCTGGTCGTCGCCAAGCCGGCCCCGGGAATGGCTGTGAGCCCGGTCACCCGCCCCAACGTCTGACCGGGCATACGGTTAGCGTCTCAAATCTCATGTAGTCTCTGAGTGGCGCGTCGGAGCCCTCTGTCATATATTGCTTTACCACGATTCCCACCATCAGAGGGTAGCGTGATGACCTGTTGTGCTCGGATCCGCTTGGCGGCCGTGCTGGTGGCGCTAAGCGTCCCGGTCGGACTCTCGGCGCAGAATGCCCGGCCGGAGTCCCATACCGTCCGTCCCGGTGACACCCTGTGGGATCTCGCCCGGACCTATCTCGGCGACCCCTTCCTGTGGCCGGAGATCTACCGGCTGAATACGACCGTGGTGGAAGATCCGCACTGGATCTACCCCGGCGAGGTGCTTCGGCTGGCTGGCGGCGCCGATGTCAGCGCGGTGCCGGCGACGGACACGCCGACACCCGCGGTGGAAGCGCAGCCGGGGCAGATGGCCCAGGCCGATCAGGCCGCTGGCGACACGGCGGGGGCGGACACGGCTTCTGCGGCCGCCGATGAGCCGCCGGCCGCCGCGGGACTGAACGAACCGCAGGTCGTGGACCTGGCGGATGAGTCCGCGCCCGATTCGCGCGACAGTGTGGATCTCACCCCCCTCGTTGGCGATCGCCGCCGGGTGGCGAGCACCGGTCCGAGCCTCGAGCACGCTCTGCAACGCTCGTATCGCCCGATCCGGCGCACCGAATTCTTCAGTTCCGGATTCCTGACCGAGGGCCAGAAGCTCCCCTTCGGGACGGTGCTCGGCACCGTCACTCCGCTCCAGATCGAGGAAGTCTCGAGCCGGTCCACCGCCCAGATGTACGGTTCGGTGGCGGTGGTGCCTCCACCCGGCGGCAAGTACCAGGTGGGTGACACGCTGCTCTCGGTCTGGCTCAGCGACGAGACCCAGGACTACGGCACGGTGGTGGTCCCGACGGGCCTCCTCCGAGTCACCGACGTGAGCCGTCCGGAGAATCAGGCCGAAGTCATTGCGGCCTTCGGCGCGGTCCGGGATCATCAGAGTGTGGTTCCTGCCGAGCGGTTCGTGGATCCGGGCAACGTGCGCCCCGTTCCGATCTCCGATGGCGTGAAGGCCCATGTCATCCGGCATCGGGATGATCGTGCCCTCACCGATCCGCAGGCGGTGCTCTTTCTCGACCGCGGTCGCAAGGACGGTGTTGCGCTGGGCGATCTGTTCGAGCTGCGGCAGACTCCGCGCGCCAGGGTGGGTGCGGCGACGGTCGTCAACGAGGCCATGGCGACGGTGCAGGTGGTCCACGTCGGCGAGCGGACAGCGACCGTTCGCGTGGTGAAGATTGTGCAGCCCAACATCCCGGCAGGAACCGAGGCCCGGCAGATCGCCAAGCTGCCTTCGTGATCTGGCGTGCGCTTCGGCCACGCTCCCTGCGTCTCCTCCGGGCCCTCATCGAGGCCGCTGGCGTTCGAGCCGGCGCTTTGGTGAGGGCCCGCTCCGTAGCTGAGCAACCTACCTGATGAGCCTCTCGATGCTTCAGGCCGCCACCTCGGTGCCCTCTTCGTCCTGGGATCTGGTCCTCGTCTCGAGTCCGGAGACCAAGGTCGTCCTCGCGATCACTCTCGTCTTCTCCCTCACTTCGTGGTTCGTGATCGGCCTCAAGTGGTGGCAGTTCCGGCGGGTGCGCGCCCAGGCGGACCGGTTCTTTGCGGAGCTGGAGCGGACGACACGGCTCAAGGACGCCTATCACGCGGTCATGAAGCTGCCTCCGTCGCCCTACAATCGGCTCTTCCGCGAGGGGCTCAACTTCTTCACGGAACTGCGGCCCGGGGCGCTGAAGGACGAAGGACAGGCGCCGGCTGCGGGGACGCTCTCCATGACCCAGCTCGAGGCGCTCAAGATGGTGCTCGGCAAGGAGGTCGGAGCCGAGCGCGACATCATGGCGCGATTCATCTCCTGGCTCGCCACGATCGGGTCGGTCGGGCCGCTGCTGGGACTCCTGGGCACCGTGCTCGGCGTGATGGATGCGTTCATCGGCATTGCGGCGCGCGGATCGGGCAACATCAGCGCGGTCGCGCCGGGCGTCGCCGAGGCGCTGATCACGACGGTCGCGGGGCTCGCCGCCGCGATTCCTGCCGTGATCGCCTACAACATCTTCGTGAACCGGTTGGGGCTGTTCGCGGGTGAGCTGGAAGGATTCGCCAACGAACTGATCGGCACGATGGCGCGCGAAGGGTTGCTGTAGCATGGGCTGGGGCGTCGGACGCGGCGGAGGGCTGCGAGGCCACGGCGAACTCCCGCTCAATGCGGACATCAACGTCACGTCGATGGTGGACGTGGCCTTCGTGCTGCTCATCATCTTCATGATCGCCGCACCCATCATGCAGGGCGGTGTGGATGTGCAGCTCCCGAAGGCCGAGGCTCGGCCGATCACCGCCCAGGAGGGCATGGTGGTCAGCGTGGACCAGCAGGGACGCATCTTCATCGATCAGACCGCCGTGTCCTACCGGGACTTCCAGATGACTTTCGCGGCGCTGGTGAAGAGCCGGAAGCCGAAGTCGGTCTATCTGCGGGCCGACCGGCGCGTCCCGTACGGCGAAGTGGTGCGGGTGCTGGCCACCATTCGGCTCTCCGGTGTGACCGATGTGGGACTCGTGGCCGAGGAGGAAGAACGGCCGTGACGTCGCGGCGCGGTGGTGGCCGCGAGCGATCAGGGATCGCCGCTGGCCTGACGGGAACGGTGGTGGTGCACGCGGTGGCGATCGGGCTCCTCTGGACGACGGTCAAGGCGATCGACACCGGGCCCCCGGTATATGCGGTCGAGCTGGTGGCGGCGCCGGCGCCCCCGCCAGAGGCGAAGCCCGCTCCGGAGGCCACCCCGCGGCCGCCGGCGGAGGAGACGGCACCGACCAAGCCGCTGCCGAAGCCGACCAAGCCCGCGCCCCCCAAGCCGAAGCCGGTCACGCCGAAGCCGCCGCAACGGACCGAGCCGAATCCTGCCTCCACGCCCCGGACGCAGCCCCTGCCGGGTGAGACGCCGAGCACGGGGAACGATGCCGTCACGGTGAGCACGCCCGGCATGCAGTTCCCGTATCCGGAGTACCTCAGGAACATCGTGCAGGAGGTCTACCGGCGGTGGCAGCGGCCCCTCGGCAACGCCGCGCTTCGTGCCGAGGTGAGTTTCCTCATCATGCGCGACGGGAGCATTCGCGAGATCAAGCTCATCCGCCCCTCGGGGAGCTTCTCCTTCGATCTCTCGGCCCAGGGTGCGGTGGAGGCAGCGGGCACTTCGAAGGCCTTTGGGCAGCTCCCGGACGGCTATCCTTCGGATGTGCTGCCGGTTTCTTTCTACTTCACCCCCCGGACTCAATAATGGCTGCAGGCCGTTGCTGGTTTCTGATTGGTTCGATCGCGCTGTTGCCCGCGCTGCTGAGTGCCCAGGACACGCTCCGGCCCCCGGACGGCGTCCGGGTGGGCATCGAGTACCGTCCCGGGGTGCGCCCGGCGCTCGTGGTGCTGCCCGGTCGCGGGCTCGATTCCGCCCGCGCCGTCATCACGCGGGACCTCGATTACAGCGACCGATTCGATGTCATCTCGCTGAGCCCGCAGGACAGCGGAGGTTTCGCCGCGAACGCCGGTGGCCGCACGGTGAATTACGCGCTCTTCCGGACGCTCGGAGCCGAGTACGCGGTGGAGGTGGTGCCGGACGGCCCGGGAGCGATGGTGCGACTCCACGACATCGTGCAGGGCACGGTGCGCCGGGAGCAGCGTTTCGTGTTTCCGGCAGGCTTCGACGTCGCGTTCCGGATGGCGGTGCACCAGGCCTCCGACGAGGTGGTGCGCTGGATCAGCGGAACGCCGGGCTATGCGGCCTCCCAACTGCTCTTCCTCGTGGATCGCCGACTGTACCGCATCGATAGCGATGGCAGCGGCGCAACCCAGCTCTCGCCGCCGGGCGAGGATGTCCTCTCCCCCGTCTGGAGCCCGGACGGCAGCCGGATCGCGTACACGCGCTTCGGGGCCGGTGTGGGCAGTCTCGTGGTGCACAACGTGGCAACGGGGCTCAAGATCATGGTGACGGGCACCGGCACGGGCCTCAACATCACGCCCGCGTTCTCGCCCGATGGGCGCCTGATCGCCTATGCCCGCTCCGATGAATCGGGGACCGACATTTTCACTGCGGATTTGGCGCAGAATTGCTGCGTGCAGCGGTTGACCGTGGGACGGTATGCCGATAATCTTTCCCCCACCTTCGCCCCCGACGGGCGCAGGCTGGCATTCGTTTCCACTCGGGCTGGCCAGCCCCAGATCTACGTGATGGCCGCGGATGGAACCGATCAGGAGCTGCTGGCCCCGTTTGATTTCGGCGCGACCGGAAGTTCCAATGCGCCGGAGTGGTCCCCCGACGGCAGCAGCGTAGCCTTTCACCGCGAAGTCAGTCGTTCGCCGCAGGTCTTCATCGTCGATGTCGCCAGCCGGAAGGTTCGTCAGCTGACATCCTCGGGACGCAACGAAGATCCCACATGGGCGCCGGATGGCCGGCACCTGGCGTTCGTTTCGGACCGCAGCGGTCGTCGTCAGCTTTGGGTCATCGATACCGTAACCGGACGGATCCGTCAGCTCACGTTCATCGGTCAGGTCCGTCTCCCGGCGTGGTCCCGGCGTTTCGCGGGTCCCGCTCCAGCCACCAACTGATTCCCCGGAGGTTGCATGCGTTCTCCGTTCCGTTCCATTCTCGCGACTGCTGCCCTTGTCGTCGTCGCGGCCTGCGGCAGCAAGAAGCCGCCCGAGCAGCCGGCTCCTCAGCCTGCCCCGGCGCCCGCACCCACTGCGCCGGCCCCGGCACCCGCCCCGGCGCCCGCGCCCGTGACGCCGTCCGGTCCGACCCCCGAGGACGCAGCGGCGGCCGCGGCCCGGGTGACCGCCGCGGTGCTGACCGAACTCGGGTCGATGGTCCACTTCGACTTCGACAAGGCCGACATCCGGGATGAGGACAAGGCCACCCTCGATCGCAAGGCCGCGATCCTCGCGGCGAATCAGAGCCTCCGGGTGACCGTCAGCGGGCACGCGGACGAGCGCGGCTCGGACGAGTACAACCTGGCCCTGGGCAACCGCCGCGCTGCCGCGGTGAAGACCTATCTGGCCAACAAGGGCATCGACGCGTCCCGGCTGACCGTCACCTCCTACGGTGAAGAAAAGCCGCTGGCGGCCGGGCATGACGAGGATGCGTGGGCCCAGAATCGCCGCGCCGAGTTCGAGCCGCCCGCGGGCGCCACCAACCTCCGCATGCCCTGATGCGCGGAATCCACGCACTCGCGCCATGGTGCGTCCTGGTCGCCCTTGGGGGCTGTGCCTCCAAGGGCGACTTGCGCCGGGTTGAGGACCAGCTGCTCCTCAGCCGGGCGGACAATCAGCGCGCGGACTCCGCGCGGGCCAGTCAGCTCGGTGAGCTCCTGGCCACGCAGCGCCGGATCATGGATTCGCTCGATGCGGTCGGACGCAACCTTGGTCAGGTCAGCCGTCAGGTGGCGACCTTCAAGGGTGATGTGGCCAACGATCTCATCAGCATCCAGCAGCAGCTGGTCCAGGTGCAGGCGCTGACTGGGCAGAGTCAGCAGCGGCTCACCGAGCTGCAGACGCAACTCGAGGCACGCAGCGAACAGCTGAACACGCCAGCAGCCGCACCGTCCGATACCGGCGCGCCGGCCCCGGCCCCCGGTGCGCAAGGGGCAACGCCTCCGCCGTCCGGTACACCGTCGGCGGAGCAGATCTACGCGGCCTCGCTGCAGCAGTTGCGTCGGGGCAGTCCAGGCACGGCCCGCATGGGATTCCGGGAGCTGCTGCGGCAGTATCCGACCCACGCGCGCGCCGCGGACGCGACGTACTTCATCGGGGAGACCTATGCGGCCGAGTCTCCCGATTCCGCGGCCCAGTATTACGGGAAGGTGGTCGAGAGCTTCCCGCAGTCGCCGCGCGCCGCGAGCGCGCTCTACAAGCTCGGACTGCTGGCGGAACGACGGAAGGATCTCGAAGCGGCCCGCGCGTCGTATCAGCGTGTCGTGCGCGACTATCCCCGCTCGGACGAAGCGGCCCTGGCCCGCGACCGCTTGAAGACGCTCGGCCGCTAACGCGGCGAGGGAGTTCGATGACAGGCCCCAGCGCGGAGATGCCCTTCCTCGAGCACCTCGAGGAGTTGCGCCAGCGTCTGGTGCGGACGCTCCTCGCGCTGGTGGTGGGTTTTCTCGTCGGGTACTGGATCGTGCAGCGTTTTCAGGTGGTGAATCTCCTGAAGGCGCCGATTGCCCAGTACCTGACCGCGACGGGCGGCAAACTGGTCGTGACCAGCCCGACGGAAGCCGTCATGATCACGCTGAAACTCGCGCTGATCGTCGGGCTGGTGCTGGTCTCCCCCTATATCATCTTTCAAATCTGGGGCTTTCTCTCTCCGGCGCTCTACGAGAAGGAGAAGCGTCTGGTCGTTCCCGCCCTGCTCGCCGGGACGCTGATGTTTCTCGGCGGTGCGGCCTTCGGGTTTCTCGTCCTGCTCCCGCAATCACTCCCGATCCTGTTCAGTTTCCAGTCCGAGGGACTGGTGAACCTGATCACGTTCCAGGAGTACTTCAGTTTCGTCATCCAGATCATCCTGGCGATGGGGCTCTCCTTCGAGATCCCCCTGGTCATCATGCTGCTCGCGGCGCTCGGGCTGGTGACCCCCTCGGGCCTCAACCGGTTCCGCCGTTTCGCCATCGTCCTCTCGGCCACCGCCGGCGCCATCCTGTCGCCAGGCACGGACGTCCTCTCGATGGTCCTGATGACGGTGCCGATTCTGCTGCTGTACGAGATCGGGTTCGTCGGCTCGTGGGTCATTCACCGCCGCAAGGTGTCCCGGGACGCCGCGGCAGCCGCCGTCGTGGTCGTGCTGCTCTGCCTGCTCGGGGCGGCCACCCTCGAGGCGCAGCAGCCCTCACCAACGGGGCGCCGGAAGAAGCCGGTGAGCGCCGCGACGGATACGACTCGGGCGGACTCGGCGAGGGGCGACTCCACCCGTCCGCGTCCGGGGCAGGCCGTCGATACCGCCACCGCGAGGCGGCTCGGCCTGCCGACGGCACCGCGACGGAACTTCGCGCCTGACGATTCGGTGGTCACCGATCTGCTGGGGCGGAAGGATTATCAGTCGACCCGGTTCCGTTCCGACTCCGCGACGGTGTTCGCGGACGAACGGCGCCTCCACCTCCGGGGAGCGGCGAGCACCAGGCGGGGGGAGACCACGCTGGAGGCGGATTCCATCGCCTACCAGGAGTCGGACTGCCTGATCCGCGCCACGGGAGATCCCGCGCTCTTCGACAAGGAGACCGTGCTCACCGGCTTCGGCGGCATCCGCTACAACACCTGCATTCGCCGGGGCGTCGTCTCCGACGCCCTCACCAGCTTCAAGCAGGGGTCCACCGACTGGTTCCTGCGCGGCAACCTGGCGCAGGACTCGAGCGCGGCCCGGCTCTACGCCTCCGAGGGCGAGATCACGAGTTGTGACCTGCCCGAGCCGCACTATCACTTCTCCGCCAAGGAAGTGAAGTGGATCTCGAAGACGGTGATGGTCGCGCGCCCGGCGGTGCTCTACGTCCGCGACGTGCCGGTGCTGTGGCTCCCCTTCGTGTTCCAGGATGCACGGACGGGGCGGCGCTCGGGCATCCTGGTGCCACGGTTCGGGCTGAATGACATTGTCAGGCAGAATCCGGGGTACAACCGGCAGATCACCAATATCGGGTATTACTGGGCGCCCTCGGACTATCTGGACATCACGGCGAAGCTCGATTGGTACGCCAACCGGTACGTGGAGTACGGGGGCGCTGCGGAGTATCGCTGGATCAACCGCTTCCTCAGCGGCGCGATCGGCTATCGGCAGACGGTGGAGAGCGGCGGGCGCCGCTCGACCAACATCCGCTGGGATCACCGCCAGAACTTCGATCTCTCCACCTCGCTCAACGTCAGCTTCAACTACACCAGCAGCGGCTTCGTGCAGCGGCGCAACGCGATCGACCCGCTGCAGTCGACCCAGCAGATCCTCAGCGCCGCCAACTTCTCGAAACGCTTCGCCTGGGGGACGGTCGCCCTTGGCGGCAACCGGCGCCAGAACCTCTCGGACGGGAGCGTCACGATGCAGCTCCCATCCCTGTCGCTGTCGCCGAAGCCGATCGACATCGCGAGGGATGTCACCTGGTCGCCCGGCCTGTCCGTCACCAACAATCTCGAGAACAACTTTCCGGTCTCCCAGGCGGTGGTGCTCCCCTCGGGGCTGATTGATACCCTCGGACTCACGCGGAGCAGCCGGACCACCACCGTCGGGTTCCAGACGCCGATCCGGTTCGGCGGGTTCAACTGGCAGAACTCGTTCAACTACAACGACCGCAAGGACACGGGCCCCAAGGTCATCGGTGGCATTCGGGTCCCCGATCCCACGACGGCGGATCCCACCGACTCCATCACGGTGAGTCAGTTCACCAACGGTTCCTTCGAGAGCGCGGTGGACTGGCAGACCGGCATCAATCTCCCGACGGTGCTTCGCAGCACCTGGAAGCTCCAGCCCACCGTGGGAATCGTGAACGCCACGACCCAGGGCGCTTTCATGATCCGGAACGCGAATACCGGAGGCCAATGGGTGCGTCAGGGGAAGCGGTTCAATTTCGCGCTGGCCGCCTCGCCGACGTTTTTCGGCTTCTTCCCCGGCTTCGGCCCGATCCAGCGGATCCGGCACAGCATTTCGCCCACGATCAGCTGGAGCTACAGCCCGGCGGCTTCGATCGACCAGGCCTTTGCCAAGGCGCTCGCCCGTCCGGGTGAAACGGTCAGATTGCGGACCGATCCTACCCAGCTGCTGAGTATCGGTCTTTCCCAGAACATCGAAGGCAAGTCGGTCAAGCGCTCGAGCGCGGACTCGACGGCCGAGGACCCGACGGGCGCCGACAACGCGAGGCGGTTCCGGATTCTGGGCATCCAGACGTCACCGATGCAGTACGATTTCGAACAGGCCAAGCTGCCTGGCCGGACCGGGTGGCGCACCAAGACGATGACCAATCAGTTCCAGAGCGATCTCCTGCCCGGCTTCAACCTGAGCCTGACGCACGATCTCTGGAATGGAGACGTCGGCTCCGACACCTCGCACTTCTCGCCGTTCCTGCAGTCCGTGACCGCGAGCTTCGCCATCTCCGGCGGCACCGTGAAGTCGGTGCTGGGGCTCTTCGGGCTTGGCGGCAAGCGCGACTCGACCTCGAGCAAGGAGGCGCCGCCGCCCTCCTACGTGGCCAGCCAGAGCCGGTTTGGGCGGGCGCCCTCCTTCTACGGTGGCGGGGCCGACCAGACGATCGGGGCCGGCACCAACCGTCGATTCACGGCGAACTTCAACTACAGCCTGTCCCGGCAGCGTCCGCTCCGGAATCCGTCGACCAACACCGTCCCGCAGAAGCCCCAGCAGAGCCTCGGGTTCAGCACCGCATTCGCGCCGACGCCCTTCTGGAGCGTTTCGTGGTCCACGCAGTACAACATCACGGACAACAAGTTCGAATCCCAGGTCGTGCGCCTCGAGCGCGTGCTGCACGAGTGGCGGGCCGGTTTCAACTTCGTCCGGAATCCGAACGGGAACTTCGCCTTCTTCTTTTCGGTCTACCTTTCGGACCTCCCCGATATCAAGTTCGACTACAACCAGACCTCGATCGAACGCTGAGCCCCGGGGTGTCCACGGGGGGAGACAGTGTCCTGTCCAGGAGTGTCTCCTCCGTGGACACTCGGCTCCATGCGAATTCCCAACCTGTTGCCGCACAAGCATTTCTGTCCGGCTGTCGTGATGGCACCGACCATGCATTGGGGTGCCGCGTTCACTCTCCGGAGCCGATCCATGCGTACATCCTTGTGGGCCATGCCCCTGCTGCTGCTGGCCGCCTGCAGCGAATCCCAGTTCGTTGGAGGTGGTGGTGCCCAGGTCTCCCCGCCAACCAACCTCGCCTATGCCGTCGAGCCGAGCGGGACACCCGGTGCCCCCGATGGCGTCCTCCTTACCTGGGACTTCGACAACGACCCGAACCTCGCCTCCTGGAACGTCTATTCCCGCGGAAGTACCTCGGAGTCGTACCGGCTCCGCGGGACCACCACCTCGAATTCGTTCCACGACGCCGGGATTCCCCACCTGCAGTACTTCGTGACGGCGGAGGATCTCGACGGCAATGAGAGCGCCAGCAGCAATGTCGTGACGGTCGACGAGCGCCTCGCGCTGGACAAGCCGACGACGTTGACGAGCACGACGCTCAGCGGCGCCATCGCGCTGACCTGGTCGGACAATGCCTATCTCTCCGACCCCACGCACTTCCGGATCTACCGGGTGTACAGCACCTCGTATGACCTGGATCTCAATCTCTGTGGCACTAACTGGTCGCTCGAAGGCGCCACCGTCGCCCCCGAGTTCGTGTCAGGCGCGCTGACCAACGGCGTTCCCCGGTGCTTTGCGGTCTCCGCGGTGAGCCTCGAGGGGTTCGAGAGCCTCTGGTCTCCCCTGCGCAGTGATACACCGCGACCCGATGCGCGGAACGTGGTCGTCTATGCCCGGCAGAGTCAGGACGCGGGCAGCGGCTTCCGCTTCTGGCGCGATTTCAACGGGAATTTCCAGGCGGACAGCGGCGAACTCGGGCTGGTGCAGAGCGGGTCCTCGCCGCTCAACGACTTCTCGGTCGAGCGGGACGTTGCCGGTGATCTGTACCTGACGCCGGTGCGCGCTGGCACGGGGGTGGCGGTGTACGGGTCCGCGCCGGTCGCCGATCTCACGAACATCGATTACGCGCCGAACATCACCTACGGCACCGGTGGAATCCAGGCGCTGCCCGGCTGGGGCTACGTCTTCGAATCGGACGGTGGCGACGGGTTCGCCCGGTATGGCGCCGTCCGGGTCACCCACGTCGGGCAGAACTTCCTCATCCTCGACTGGGCATTCCAGACCGATCACGGCAATCCCGAGCTGCTGCGCGCTCCCTGAGTGAAGGGCGGCGCCACGGCAGGCGCTCGAGGGAGTCGCACCGCCAGGCGTCGGTGTGGCTCCCTCGATCCGCATTCGGACCTCGGGATGACAGTGTCCCGCTCGCCTGTGTACGTTTCGGCATGACCGACTCCACGCTGCTCCTCACCGGCAACTCGCTGTCGATCCCGGACGTCGTCCGGGCTGCACGGTCCCCGGCGACCACGATTCAGCTCGAGCCCGCCGCACTCGCGGCCCTCGGACGGAGTCGGGCCCTCGTGGATCTGGCGATCGCGCGCGGCGAGACCATCTACGGCATCAACACCGGGTTCGGCAAGCTGGCGAACGTACGCATTGCGCCGGACCAGCTGGATCAGCTGCAGATCAACCTGATCCGCAGTCACGCCGCGGGGGTCGGTGACCCGATGCCGGCCGACGTGGTACGGGCCGCGATGCTTCTGCGCGCGAACGTGCTGCTCCGGCCCACCAGCGGGGTCCGCCCCGGGCTGGTCGAGGCACTCGTGGCGCTGTTCAACGCGGGGATCGTTCCGCTGGTGCCGGAGCAGGGCAGCGTGGGCGCCAGCGGTGATCTCGCGCCGCTCAGCCACATCGCCATGGCCCTGATCGGGGAAGGGGATGTGCTCGGCGATACCGCGGGCTCGTCCCGGCCGGCGGCGGTCGCACTCCAGCAGGCAGGGCTTGCCCCGTTCCGCTTCGCGCCGAAGGAAGGGATCAGCTTCATCAACGGGACCCAGGCACAGACCGCACTCCTCGCCCTCACGGTGCACGACGCCGAGTCCCTCTGGCGATCGGCGGTGGGGGCCGCGGCGATGAGTCTGGAAGCCCTGCAGGGAACGCCGACGCCACTTGACCCGCGCATCCACGAGGCTCGGCCGCATCCCGGTCAGCTCCGGGCGGCGTCCCTGATGCGGTCGCTGCTCGCCGACAGCCAGATCCGGGAGTCCCACCGGGAGAATGATCCCCGGGTGCAGGACGCCTACAGTCTGCGGTGCACTCCGCAGGTGCTCGGGGCGGTCGCTGACGCCATTCGTTTCGCGCGCGAGGTTGCGGCCGTCGAGCTCAACGCCTCCACCGACAATCCGCTGGTCTTTCCCAACGGCGATGTGCTGTCCGGGGGGAACTTCCATGGCCAGCCTGTCGCCCAGGCGCTCGACTTCCTGAGTGTCGCCCTCACGACGCTGCAGGCCATCGCCGAGCGACGGGTAGAGCGCCTGGTGAATCCGGACCTTTCGCAGGGACTCCCGGCGTTCCTGACGCCGGACCCCGGCCTCTCCTCCGGCTTCATGATGGTGCAGATCACCGCGGCATCGCTCGTGGCGGAATCCCGATCGATCGCAATGCCAGCCAGCATCGGATCGATCCCGACCGACGCCAACCAGGAGGACTTCGTCCCCATGGGGATGGCAGCGGCGTACAAGGCGCGCCGGATTCTGGCCAATGCGCAGAAGGTTGTCGCCGCGGAGTTCCTCTGCGGCGCCCAGGGGCTGGATTTTCTTCGACCCCTGAAGGCGGGGAAGGGAGTGGAGGCACTCTACGAGCGGGTTCGCGCGTCCGGGGACGGCGTCGCGAAGCTGAGCGCGGACCGGCCACCCGCCCCCGACCTCGCCCGGCTGGCGGCGCTGGTGGCGCGTGGGGAGCTCGATCCGGCCCCCGGTTTACCTTGCTAGGGGTTGGGGGGGCCGGTATCTTGTAAGTTCCGGTATTTCATAGGCATTCACACTTTCACTCGCCCCGCTGGATGAACTTCGAAAAGCTCAAAGAGACCGCCCGGAAGTACGAGCAGAAGGAGGAGTGGCGGCGGGCCATCGAGGTCTATCTTCAAGCTATCCG
>JBGASX010000125.1:0-8126 GCA_044229445.1 Gemmatimonadales bacterium
CTATCAGGTGTCCGACACTGTCCACGCGCGTGTCCACCGACTGTCCTCGTGGACACTTTTCGGGGACACTGCACAAGATCCGCGAATCGATTTTCCAGCCCGCCGTTTGGATTTCCAGACCGCCGAAACAACTGTCAGATTCTTGAACAGTCCGTCCAGGCGACCGAATCAGTTGTCGAGCCCGCCGAAACATTTTTCCAGCCCCCCGAAACGACGCTCCAGGCCCGCGAAACGGTTGTCGAGATCGGCGAAATAGTTCTCCAGACAGCCGAAACGAATCTCCGGACGACCGAATCGGTTCTCCAGCCCGCCGAAATGAACTTCTGAGAGACGAATCGAACATCCGGACAGCCGCAGCAGACGTCCAGTTCGCTGGATGAGATGTCCAGTTCACCGCGCTGACTGTCCAGCGCAGTGCACTGAACATCGAGCCCGCCGAACAAGACGTCGAGCGCACCGCGCTGAACTCCCTCCCTGCCGCCTCACACCGCGATCCTGTCTCCGTCAAATTTCTTGGCGATCGAAACGATTGTCGAGCCGATGGAAGTGCCCGCCTGACACCGAAATGCCGCATCTGGCACAGAACTTACCGACGGTGCCCCCCGGCCCGTCCTCGGTCGACACGGGACCAGACGTCCACAGCACAGGGAAGACGCGGAGCCGAGTTCTCGACCTTGCCCCGCGGCCACGCTCACGAAAGGAGCGTCGTATGACGGATTACATCAGCAGACTGTTCGACATGATCCTCCGCGTGCTGGTCTTCCTGCGCGCGAACCCCATCGACACGCCCGCGTTCACCGCGAACCTGGCGCTGCTCGAGGCCGATGCGGCCAGACTCCAGGAGCTGGCCGACATGGAACGGAGCGGTCACATCGAGGCGAGCGCCGCCGTGATCGGGAAGAAGGAGCGCAAGGCGGATATCTTGGACGATCTCAGCTTCCTCGGTCGCGTGGCGGGGATCGCCACCCGCGAGGTGCCGGAGATGCCGGTGCGGCTCACGATCCCGAAGCCGAACAGCGGCGCGCAGAAGCTGATCACCGGCGCCAGGGGCGCGGTGACCCAGGCGCGGGCCCAGCAGGAGCTGCTCATCAAGTACGGGATGACGACCGGCTTCCTGGATGGGCTCACCGTCTCGATCGACCAGTACGAAAAGGCGGTGAACTCCAAGTCCTCCGGCGTCAACATGCACATCGGCGCCTCGGCCGAGATGGAGTCGGTGGCCTCCGAAGCCGCCCGGATCGTGAAGGTGATCGATGCGTCGCTGCGTCGTCGCCTGCGCCACGACCCGCAGAAGCGTGCCGCATGGAAGGCCGCTCGCACGATCGTTCGTCATACGCCGAAGTCGGCGGAGGATCCGGCCGAGACACCGACTCCGCCGAAGGCAGGGAGCGAGTCGCCGGCGGCGTGATTTTAGTGCTTAGTACTTAGTACTTAGTGCTTAGTGCTTGATCTCCGGCACTAGGCACTAGGCGCTAAGCACTAAGCACTTATTCGCACCCGGAACCCGGAACCCGGAACCCGGAACTAGGCACTACGCACTAAGCACTCCATACGCCAGCACCGCCATCAGTATCCCCAGCACGCTCACCATGATGATCGCCGGGGTTTCGCGGTACTTCACATGGACGCCGATGAAGACCAGGCTCTCGAGCGCGAGGACCGCCGCGGCCACGCCGGTCAGCACCGGCGAGAGGTGGAGGAGTGGCGGGAGAATGAAGCAGGCGACGCAGACGAGCTCGATGATGCCGAGTGCCGTCCAGGCCCGCTTCGGCAGCGCCCCGAAGGAGGGCACGTCGACGCTGACCTTGTCGAACATGAACACTTTCATGATGCCGGACGCGCCGTACACGAGCGTGGCGAGACCCTGCAAAATCCAGAGCATGTGCGCTCCCTGTGTTGAGTACTTAGTACTTAGTACTAAGTACTAAGTGCTTAGTACTCGGAACTCGGAACTCGGAACTATCAGGCCTTGCCCCGCATCTTCGCCGCCCACCAGCGGAGGCCGACGAAGAGGAAGCGCCAGTCGTGGAAGAACTCGGGCGGCTTGCCTTCCACCGCGTGGCCGATGAACTGCAGCGCCCACCCGGTCACGAACAGCCCCAGCGCCACGGGCCAGAGGCCGTGCACGAATAAGGAGAGAACGAAGAGGAGGAGGGAAACGACGATGGTCGGGATGCCAAGGGTGTGGCAGAACCGGTTGACCGGGTGCTGATGACTCAGGCCGTACTGGGCGATCCATTCATCCCACGGGCGTCCACCGAGCATAGGCGCTCCCTGTGTTGAGTACTTAGTACTAAGTACTAAGTACCTAGTGCATAGTGCTTAGTACTCGGAACTCGGAACTCGGAACTCGGAACTATCGATCGCTCCACCGAAACGTCCGCCCGACGGCCCGCAGCCGCCCGAGCAGCGTGGTGTTCTCCCGGTCTCGGCTGTCGACCGAATATTCGATGACGGCGATCCGTCCCTTGCTCCCCGCCACCAGCGCCTCGGAGCTGCAGCCCTCGCAGTGGAGCGCCAGGCGGAGGGCGGTGTCCGAACCAAGGAGCACCGAAGGCAACTCGGTCGGCCGGGGATCGAAGCTGCTCGGATCGACCGGCGCATCCATCCGGAAGTGGTCGCGCATCCACTGCTTGACGCCCATCTGGCGCGCGTGCTGGAAGGTGGTGACCGTCACGGAACACGGCCACGAACACTCCGGCAGGTCGGTGACCCGGAACTTCCGGTTGGCGGGACGATCGGGGTCACGCCACCGGGCATCGGCCACGGCGGGGACGGTGAGGGTGAACCCGCCGCCATCGGCGACCTGGGTCGAGTCCCACGAGCCGGGGTGCGGGAGCCCGAAGCCGGGCGTGGCCTGATGATCGACGGGAACCATCGAGGCCATGGCGGTGTCGTCCGTCGAGTCGGCATCGGCCGACGCCGGCGGCGAATCGTCCTGGTGACAGGCCGAGAGCAGGACGAGCAGCAGCAACGGATGGAGGCGCATGGGTCCCTGGGCAGGCCGACGGACGGGGATAACCTGCGGGCCGCGACGGAGGAACGCCAGTGCCCGCGGGAACCCGCGCGGGAGCGCGCGCGGGAGCTCGCGGCTAAAGCCGCGGCTCGGCTGAGGCCAGTAAACTGGCCCGGTCCATTCCTTAGCGTCGCTTCAGCGACATCAGCCGAGCCGTCGCTTCAGCGACGAGCTCGGACGGCGTGAGGTCGCGATGAATCGCGGCCACCACATTCGAAACTCGGAACTCGAAACTCGGAACTCGGAACTCGGAACTAAGCACCAAGTACCAAGTACTAAGTACTAAGTACTAAGTACTAAGTACTAAGTACTAAGTACTAAGTACTAAGTACTAAGTACTAAGTACTATCTCAAACAACGTCTCCCACGCCGATGCTCCGTGCTGCTCAATCAGCGCGAGCCGAGTCAGCGTCATCGTGATCGGGGTGTTGAGCGACGCCCAGGTGGCGGGGAGATTCTCCGGCGCGCGGGGATTCCGCGGATGCGCGAGGGTGATGTGGGGACGGTGGGCCCGGATCTGGTCGGTGCCGAGGAGTGCCACGCGGAGTCGCTGGAACTCCGGCTGGCCGGCGATGCAGGGGAGGAGCACGCCGTGCCCGTCGAACGGCTCCGGTGCGCCGAAGGTCAGGGTGATCGGCGCTGGCCGAACCTCGCGGCAGCGCGCCCCCAGTTCGTCCACCGAGTACGCCGCGAGCTCGTCCTCGCGGCAGAGGGTAACGTGGGCCGGGATGAGCCGGTGCTGCACCGGATCGAGCCGCGCCCGGATCGCCTCGAGCGTGGCGCGCGCCGGGTCGGAGACGAAAAGAGTGAGCTGGCGGCGCAGGCGAACGTCAGGCATGACCGGCGACCGGTCTCATCAGCACACAGTTACCCGCACTGGAAGACGAACCAGGCTCGGTCGAAGGCGCGTGCCGCCAGGTCCTGGTCCCGCAGCCAGAAATAGATGTTGCCGACGTCGCCCCACATCATCGAGGCCTCGTCGTGACTCGCGACCTGCAGCAGCAGCTGCCACTCGGCGGCGGTGGCGCTCAATTCCGGGTAGCGCGGATCCTGGGCCGCGGTCGCGTCTCCGCAGTACACCCCGCCGGAGGCGAGCGCGCACTCCACCTGCATCTCTCCCTGAATCTGGTCGGGGTAGCCGAACAACTTGGACCGTTCGCCCCAGCCATGCTCGCCCCACAGCTTCTCCATCAGGTTCTCGAACGGGTCCTCCGGGAGGCGTGCGAGACCGGTGGCCGCGAACGGCAGCGAGTCGACAGCCGGCAGGGAGAGATCGGGCTGCAGCTCGAGCCGACAGAGGTCGAACTCGCCGCCTTCATCCAGATCGGCGGGAGCGCTGCGTCGCTCCAGCGGCCCGGGCGGCGTGTAGAGCACCTCGAAGCTGCCCCGGTCCTTGGGGTCGAAGCCCCACGTCTCCTGCGATGGGTGATAGAAGAAGGAGAGCCATCCCTCGGCGGGAAGTCGGCCGGCAACGGATGACCCGGTCAGATCGGCCAGCGCGATCTGCGCCACGAAGGCCTGCGGCGTGCCCTTCCAGACTGGCCACACCTGGCCGGCAGCGAGGTCCGGCGTGCCGCCGAGTCGGCTGGCACCGAGGGCGAGGCGATGCTCCTCGGTGGGCGTGGGGACGAGCCGGAGAGAATCGTTCGCCGCGCGGACGACCGCTTCGGCCTGGGATCCGAAGCCCGCGGCGCGGGCCAGCTCGAGGAGTTGATCGCGGTTCATGGCCATGGTGTGATGGAGCGAGCAGTGGGCCGCGGATGCGACGATGGCGGTCAGTGGGGTCGAGCCTAACGACAGCGGTAAGCTGCGGGGCGTGGCTCGTCGGCGCAAGTTGGCGGCGGTCAGCCACGACCGGCCTCCGGTGCGTTGGGCAGGTAGCGGCGCCATGCATCCGACTCCAGCGCGGCCTTGAGCAGCTCCGCGCGGCGGGTGATGAAGCGTCGCATGTACGCCGTCAGGAATGTCACTTCGGCCGCGCGACCGAGGAGGCCATACGGCGCCACGAAGCTGAAGAGATCGGTGACAACGGTCCGGCCAGGATGCTCGCGCGACGGCTCGAAGTAGTGATCGTGATCGAAGCGCTCGAAGGCGCCGCGCACCTGGGAATCGCGGAAATGCCCGGAGGGCGACCACACGGTGATCTCGCTCGTCAGCTCCTGCCAGACGCCGAGATGCCGCGCCCGCCAGGTGACCCGGTCGCCCAGCGTGAGCAGCCCGGTCCGGACGCCGCCGACGACGGACTCTCCGGTGCCGGGTGTCGAGGCGAGGTGGAAGTCCACGCTCCGGGCAAGATCGAAGCAGCGCTCCGGCGGCGCCGCGATCTCGAGTTCCACGCGGATGACGGGCACGGGTGACTAGCGCCGCGAAGAGGTCATCGGTTCCGCTGCCGCAGCTTCGCCAGCGTCGCCTTGAGATAGCGCCGATACCCCGCCGGGCTCATCCATCCCTTCGGCGCAGGAACTCGGCGCAGTTGCCGGGGCGCAAACTCGAGGAACTGATTGCTCGACCCGGAAGGTCGCCGCACCCGCACCCGCCAGCGCGCGGCGATCCGGGCCCGTATGCGACCGATGCGGCCATCAGGGAGCCGCACGCAATCGCCAACGGCGAGCCTCGTGGTCATCGTCTCCCCGCGGAAGGGCGGACAGGCGGACAGGCGGATCGCGGCTAAAACCGCGGCTCGGCTGAGGCCAGTGAACTGGCCCTGCCATTCCCGACCGTCGCTTTAGCGACATCAGCCGAGCCGTCGCTTTAGCGACGAGCTCGGACGGCGTGAGGCCGCGATGAATCGCGGTCCCACATTCGGAACCCGGAACCCAAAACCCGGAACTCGGAACTCGGAACCCGGAACTACCCCGGAATCTCCGCCTGCACCAACTGCGCGAGCAGCATGAGCGACTCCTGCCACCCGAGATAGCAGCCTTCAGGTGGAATCGCCTCGGGGATCCCCTCCTGCACGATGCTGATGTCGGTGCCGACGGACACCGGCTTCAGATCGATCGTCGTCTGCATGACGCCGGGCAGGTTCGGGTCGTCGAAGCGGTCGGTGTGGCGGATCCGCTGGTTGGGCACCAGCTCCACGAACTCGCCGCCGAAGGAGTGGCCGTTGCCGGAGCTGAAGTTGGTGAAGGTCATGCGGTAGGTGCCGCCGACCCGGGGCTCGAGATGATGCACTCTGCAGGTGAAACCATGCGGCGGCAGCCACTTGGCCAGCGCGTCCGCATCGAGAAACGCACGATAGACACGCTCGGCCGGGGCGCTGAGGACTCGATGGAGCCGGACGGTACCTGTGGAAACATGGAGGCCTTCCTTCACGAACTCCAGGGCTCGGAACTCGGAACTATGCACTAAGTACTAAGTACTAGTACTGGTACTAAGTACTAAATACTTTATGGACGTCCAGCTCCACTCTGTCGCCCGACCAGTTCAACAAGATTCCCCATCACCACTTCCATATCGACCAGATGCAGCCCGAGCGGCTCCGCCAGGTCGCCCTGGATGTCGCGGCTCGCGGGACTGCCGGGGCCGCGGTCGACCGTGATCTCGAGGTAGGTCGCAAAGGCGTTGGTGGCGCACTTCCCCTTCAGCATGCCGGCGACGCGCACCATCGGCGTCGCGATCGGTTTGCCGCCGACGGTCCACGGCTCGGTCGGTCCCCACGGCAGCGCCGTCGCGCCGGTCGCGTCGAAGTAGCCGCTGAGCGGCGCCTCACCGCCGCCGAGTGAGGCGGGATTGGTGCAGGCGGCGACGAGGGTCGAGTCGGCCGAGCGGCCGAAGACGGAGGTCGCCGACGGCGGCGCGGTGCTCCGGAAGGCGGAATAGGTCACGATACAGCCGGTCTGGGTCGCGGCGCGGCAGAGCGGCATCCGCTTGAAGGTGCCGCCGACATCCTTGCCGCGCGGCACCTGGATGCCGCCCGGGATGCCGATGATGTACGCGGCGACGATGCGCGACGCGACCGGCGTGCCCTCGATCTCGCGCTGGATGAGCGCGGTGAGCAGGACGCTGCCCTGCGAATGCCCGATCAGGACCACCCCGCGCCCGCCGTTGTCGTGCGACAGATAGTAGCGCCACGCGGCGCGGACATCGTCGTAGCCGGGTCCCAGGAAATCGGGCGACGTGACGCCGGCGGCGTTGAGCCGGCCCATCTCGGCGAGGGTGAGCTGCCGGTAGATCGGCGCGAAGAGCCGGCACTTCGTCCCGAACCGCGCGAGCTGCAGCCGCACCACCGCCCGCTCGGCGTCATCCGCGACGAGATCGCTGTACGTCGTCGTGTCGGTGGACACCGTGGGATAGACGTAGAAGCAGTCGACCGGCGCCTTCGGATCGAGCGGCGCCTTCTCGACGGTGACGCCGCCGCCCGGACTCAGCACCGTGGTGGAGAGATCGACGTCGCACGCGCCGAGGTGGTCGGGGCGGCAGAGCCAGGTGGCGGGGCTGGCGTAGTCCGGCGCCGGCGGAATGGCGCCGGTCTGCGCGGAGGCACCCGTCGCCGCGATCGAGAGCGCCAGGATGATGAGGCGGGGCAGTCGGGTCTGCATCAGTACTTCACCTTCGCGATCTCCTCGTTCGGGGTGAAGTTGTCCCCGAAGTCCTCGATGTCCATCAGCTTCCGGATCTCGACCACCGTCTCGCCGTTCGGCGAAAGGTTCGGCGCCCGCTTCACCCATTCGATCGCCTCGGCCAGCGACTTCACCTGGATGATCGAGAAGCCGGCGATGACTTCCTTCGTCTCGGTGAACGGCCCATCGAGGACGGTGCGCTGGTCGCCGCTGAACTTGACCCGCGCCCCCTTTGCCGTCGGCGAGAGCCCCTCGGCCGCGAGCAGGATGCCGGCCTTCACCAGGTCCTCGTGGTACTGCTGCATCGCGGCCATCGCTTCGGCGGTCGGCGGCACCCCCGCCTCGGACTCCTGGGTGGCCTTCCCGATGATCATGAATCGCATGCTGCTCTCCTGGCTCAGGTCCGTGCATGGCGCCGCGCCGGTCGCGGGCTCTGAGACACGACGAACGGGACCGGGCAAAATCGACAACGACTGCGAGGGAGACCTAAACAGTCGCAGGCCAAGAACTTAGCGCTATTCCCCCGGGAGAACAGCGACCAGGCGCCA
>JBGASX010000126.1:0-7690 GCA_044229445.1 Gemmatimonadales bacterium
CATGTCCGGCCCGTCGGGACCGAGGCGGACGGGGATCATCCTGATCCCGTAGTCCTTGCAGATCGTGAAGTGCCGGTCGTAGCCGGGAACGGGGCAGAGGAAGGCGATCTCGCCCTGCTTCGACCAGGGGGCGGCGCCGTCGCCGGTGCCCTTGAGCAGCGCGTAGGCGACGCAATCGTGCATCAGCGCGAGACTCGAGCTGTTGCCGACCACCACCTGGTCCGCCGGCGCCCCGACGAGACCCGCGAAGAGCCGCCGCGCCTCGGGCAGTCCCTGCAGCCCGCCGTAGTTGCGGCAGTCGGTCCCGTCTTCCGCCTTGAAGTGGCCGGCACCGGGGAGGCCGAGCAGCTCGCTGCTCAGATCGAGCTGGGCCGCGGAGGGCTTGCCTCGGGTGAGGTCGAGCTTGAGGCCCTTGGCCTTGAAGGCCTCGTAACTGGCGCGGAGCTGGGTGAGGTCGGTCATCGTCTGTGTTGTCGTTCGCCGAGATGGGGAGATGTGAGTTCCGAGTTCCGAGTTCGGAGTACTAAGTACTAAGTACTAAGTACTTAGTACTTAGTTCTTAGTGCTCGGAACGTCCGGCTCTCGCACGGAGCTGTCGGCGGAGAATCTAACCCCCGACCCGCTAGCGGGCGTGAAGATTCCCGATGCCGACGCTCACCCTCAGTGGGCGGTAGCGCGCTCGATCAGGATGCTGGACACGATCTGGGCGACCGGGACCGCGAGGAGCGGCGAGGCGTCGTCGGCTCCGCTGACCGCCGCGATCCCCACCACGGCGATCCCCGCCGAGGCGAGCAGCGACAGGCCGTAGTTCCCCCGATTGTGGTTGGCGAGGTGGATGGCGAGCGGGAGCAGGGTCGATTCGCCGATGAGGGCGCCGTACGCCGCCTCCTCGAGGCCGCAGGCATCGTCGCCGCAGATCCGGTTGCCGCCGCCAATCGCGGAGCCGAGGAAGAGCCCGCCGAAGAAGCCGAGGGTACCGCCGGTGAGGCCGGCGAGCACGAGGCCACCGGTGCCCGCCTCGCGCTGGACCGCCGGACGCGTGGCCGGAGTCAGCGAGGGAGCATGCCAGGACTGCCAGGGGTTGGCGCGTGCCTGCGCGGCGAGCGGGGCCGCGGTAGAGCTCAGGAGAAGGAGCAGCGCGGTGGTGCGGAGCATCGGTCGACCTCTCGGATTCTGTTCGTGGGGCAGTCCCAACGACGTGCGAGGCGCCGGAGTTCCACTGCCGGGCGGGGATGATGTCAGGCGCCGAGTCGTCCGGAACGACCGACGGATCGTTCAGATCCTGATGCGGGCGTGTCGTTCCGCTGCGCCGGTCGACTCCGACCGTGCTGCGGGCGTGTCGTTCCGCTGCGCCGGTCGACTCCGACCGTACTGCGGGCGTGTCGTTCCGCTGCGCCGGTCGATCCGGATCGTATTGCGGATCGTTCCGACCTCATCGCCGGTCGACTCCGACCATGCTGCGGATCGGTCCGACCACATCGTCAACCGACTCCGACCCTACTGCGAGCGGGACGTACCGACACGCCGATCGACTCCGACCCGATTGCGGACCGCTCCGACCCTATCGTCAACCCAGTCCGACCCCAGCGCGGATCGTTCCGACCCCATCGCAGCCCCCTCCGACCACCCCGCCGCCTACCGGTACCCCGCCGCCTGGAGCTGGAACAGCTCCGAGTACAGTCCGCCCATCGCGAGCAGCTCGCCGTGGGTGCCCTGCTGGAGCAGTTCGCCGTTCTTGAGCACCAGGATCCGGTCCGCCATCCGGACCGTGCTGAACCGGTGGCTGATCAGCACCGCCATCCGCCCCACCGTCAGTTCGGCGAAGCGCTGGAAGACCTCGTATTCGGCCCGCGCGTCGAGTGCGGCGGTCGGCTCGTCGAGGATGAGCATGTCCGAATCCCTGAGATAGGCGCGGGCGAGCGCCACCTTCTGCCATTCGCCGCCACTCAGATCCACTCCGCCCTCGAAGCGGCGGCCGAGGAGCTGGTCGAAGCCCCCCTTGAGCCGGGCGGCGACGCTGTCGGCGAGACTCCGTTCGGCGGCCTCATGAATCGCGGCGGAATCATCGAGCTTGTCGATGTCGCCCACGGCGATGTTCTCGCGCAGGCTGAAGTCGTAGCGGAAGAAGTCCTGGAAGATGACGCCGACGTGGCGGCGGAGACTCTCGACGTCGTACTCGCGCAGATCGCGGCCGTCGAGGAGAATGCGGCCCTCGGTGGGGTCGTAGAGCCGCGCGAGCAGTTTGGCGAGGGTCGTCTTTCCCGCGCCGTTCTCCCCCACCAGCGCGATCCGCTCCCCGGCCGCGAGCCGAAAGCTGAGATGCCGCACCGCCCAGCGCTCCGAACCGGGATAGCGGAAGCCCACGTCCTCGAACACGAATCCCTCGCGGAACGGGCTCGGCACCAGCGCCGCCCCCGCCTCGGAACGGATCTTCGGCACGACCGCGAGGAAGGAGAAGAGATCCTCCAGGTAGAGACTCTGCTCCACCAGTTGCGACACCGAGAGCAGGGTCCGCTGGATCAGGTCGCGACTCTGCCGGAACGAGGCGGCGAGGAAGGTCAGCACGCCGATCGTGAACGGATGCGCGGAGGACTTGTTCCCGCTGACGGTGAGATAGATGATGGCCGCGTAGGCGCCGTAATAGCCGACCGTCCCGACGACGGCGAGCAGCGACCCGACGATGGTGCGTCGGATGGCGAGCGACTTGTTCGCCTCGTAGAACTCGGTGGAGAGCGTGGCGTAGCGGCCCACCAGAAAGCGGGCGAGCCCGAAGAGCTTGATCTCCTTGGCGGAGACGTCGCTCGCGCCGACGTAGCGGAGATAGTCGAGCTGGCGGCGCTCCTCGGTCCAGGAGAAGAGCAGCGAGTAGGCCAGCGCCGCGAACCGGCTCTCACCGAGGAACGACGGCAGCACCGCTAGCGCAAGCAGGACGAGCAGCCAGGGGACGTATACCGTGAGCGCCACCGCGAGGGTGGTCAGGGTGACCACGTCCTGCACCGAGGCGAGGAGTCCGGTCACCAGACCGATGCGGCCCACCGTCTGGCGCCGGGCGCGCTCGAGCTTGTCGTAGATCTCGGAGTTCTCGAGCTGCTCGAGATCGAGACTGGCGGCGTGCTCCATCAGCTCGACGCTGGTGCGGTTGGCGACGAGATCACCGAGCAGCGATTCGACCAGCGCCGAGGCGCGGGCGAGGAGTTCGCCGAGGACGGCGAGGCCGAACTCCGCCGCCACGAGCAGCACGAGCCGGTCGTAGGCGTGCGGGCCGGTCGTGGTCTCGGGATGAGTCACTGCAGTGACGACAGCGTCGATGATCAGCTTGCCGAGCCAGAGCACCCCGACGGGGAGGATGGCGCGCAGGGCGCGCAGCACCACCATCGCGACGGAGTAGCCGCGGTCGGTCTCCCACACCAGCCGGAGCAGGCGCGGCAGGTGCCGGGTCGCGCGCAGCCGTTCCCGCCACGAGGGCGGGGCCTCGATCTGCTTCGGGCCTCGGCGCGGCGGGCGAGCCGTTTGAAGGGGGAGGGACATATCTCAACTTAAGGCTATCCGTCGAGTTCCGAGTACCGAGTACCGAGTTCCGAGTGCGCATCGCCGAGGGGCAGCGGTCCCAGATCCGAAGCCGGACATTGACTTTACTCCCTCCGTCACAACCCTTACTCCTTACCACCCGGAACTCGGAACTCGGAACTCGGAACTCGGAACTCGGAACTCGGAACTCGGAACTCGGAACTTGGAACTTCCCCCACCCCCACCCCGCGACCATGTCCCCCTTCTGGCACGACCTCCTCATTCCCGGCGTCTCGATTGCCGAGAAGATCATCCGCCCGATCCTGGTCTACGCCTTCCTGGTGACGGGACTCCGGCTCGCCGGCAAGCGCGAACTGGCGCAGCTCAACCCCTTCGACCTGATCGTGCTGCTCACGCTGTCGAACGCGGTGCAGAACGCCATCATCGGCGACGACAACTCGGTGCTCGGCGGCATCATCGGCGCCACGACCCTCCTCGTCGTCAACTACTTCGTGGTGCTCGTCGCCTATCGCAACCGGCGCCTGGGTGAGGCGATCGAGGGCGGCCCCGACACACTGATCGCCAGGGGCAGGGTGGACGAGGACCGGCTCCGCGCGGAGACGATCACGATCGAGGAGCTCGAGGCCGCGGCCCGCAAGCAGGGGTTTGCCTCACTCAAGGACGTCGACCAGGCCATCCTCTATCCGGGCGGCACCTTCTGCTTCATCGGCAAGGTGCCGACGGCGGAGGCGGCGCACCACCACCAGATCATGAAGGAGCTCCATCTGATGCGGCAGGAGCTGGCCGCCCTCAAGGCTCGATGAGCTAGATTGGATCCCATGCCTACCGCACTGATCACCGGGGCCACCGAAGGAATCGGCCGGGCCACCGCGTTCGCCCTGGGCCGCGCCGGATACTCCATCGGCGTCTGCGCCCGGACCCCCTCCAAGCTCCGCACGCTGCTCGACGATCTCGCGCAGGCGAAGATCACCGCCGCGGGCCACCCCGCCGACGTCGGCGTCGAGAGCGACGTGAAGGCGATGCTCGCCACCATCACCACCCAGCTCGGCCCGATCGACACGCTGATCAACAACGCCGGGGTCGCCATCCTCAAGCCGTTCGACCAGCTCACGCTGGACGAGTGGGACACCACGATGGCGACCAACCTCCGCAGCATGTATCTCGTGACGCGCGAGGTGCTCCCCGCGATGCGGGCCGCGAAGCAGGGGACGATCGTCAACGTCGCGAGTCTCGCCGGGCGGAACGGCTTCGCCGGCGGGACCGCCTACTGTGCCTCGAAGCACGCGGTGCTCGGCTTCAGCCGGGCGCTGATGATGGAAGTGCGGAAGGACGGCGTCCGGGTCATCACCATCTGCCCCGGCTCGGTGGACACGCCGCTCATCCGCAATCAGTCGACGCTGACGCCCAACCTCGAAAAGATCCTGCACGCCGACGACATCGCGGAGACGATCCTCGGCACGATCCGGCTGCCGCACCGGGCCACCGTGAGCGAGCTGGACATCCGGCCGAGCAATCCTTGAACGGGGAGCCCTCCCCCGCTCCAGTCGGCGGCCCCTGATGCCGAGAATAAGTGTCACCCAATGTGTCTGCCGGCGGTTTCCGTTCGAACGGCTGCTGCCGCTCGCGCGGGAACACGGCTGGACCCTGGCCGACGTGATGCGGGAGACCGGGTGCGGGGACAACTGCGGCCTCTGCCGCCCGTACCTGCGCCGGATGCTCGCGACGGGTGAGACCTCCTTCTCCGAGCTGATCACGGAGTAGGGGGCAGGCGCGCGCGGCCGGGCGCGCGTACGCGCACACGGCCGTGTGCGCCAACGGCAATCTCGAACCAGCTCCGATGATGACCCAGGCCACGAGCACCCCACCCACCGATCGCACTCTGCCCGTCGGCCTGATCGCCGCCGGGGCGCTGGGCGCGGCACTCGGGTGCTGGCTCGCCGGCCACGGGACGGCGCTGGGCTGGGGTCTGGTGGTCGTCGGCGGTGCGGGCATCGCGGCGGGAGTCCGCCTCCTCCGCGCCTTGCCCGACCCGCGGGAGGCGGCGCTCGTCGAGGCGCGCGGCCACGCGGCGCTCCGCGACCGGGAACTCACCTGGCTGCAGCGGGTCGCGGGGACGATGGTGTCAGGCGACACCTTCGATACCGTCCTCCAGACCGTGGCCGATGCGGCCGCCGACCTCCTCGCCTGCGAGAGTGCCGCGATCGGCTTCGTGGTGGAGGAGGGACGTTTCGTCCGGATCGTGGCGGGGACCGGCCCGATCACCGTGACGAAGGACCAGCTCCTCCCCGTCGATCACTCGCTGCTGGGCACGGTGGTCACGGAGGAAACGGCGCTCACCTCGCCTGACATGGATGCCGACCCCCGCAACTTCCCGATCGCCAATCTCCCGCTCTCTACCCTGGCCTGCGTGCCGCTCCGCACCTCGGGGATGGTGATCGGCGTGCTTGCGGCGTTCAACCGCCGTGACCGCCGCCCCTTCAACGATGCCGATGTCCACCTGCTCCAGACTCTCGGCGACCAGGTCGTGGTGGGCCTCGACCGTTCCCACGTCCTCGCGGAGAGCCGCCGCAAGGAGGAGGTCCTCGCCGCGAAGAACCGGGAGCTGATCCGCGCCACCGAACTCAAGAGCCAGTTCCTTGCCAACATGTCGCACGAGCTCCGGACGCCGCTCAACGCGATCAACGGCTTCTCCGACCTCCTGCTCACCGAGGAGCTCGGAGCGCTCAACGAGTCGCAGCGGGAATTTCTCGACTCGATCCTCCGTAACGGCAACCACCTGCTCGGCCTCATCAACAGCGTGCTCGATCTCGCCAAGATCGAGGCGGGCCGGATGACGCTCACCCTGCAGAGCACCGATCTCCGCGAGATGATTCTCGGCGCCGTCACCGACACCGCCTCGGTGCGGACCGCCAAGCAGCAGCAGATGAAGCTCGAGATCGGCGACGAGACCTCGCCAAGATCGAGGCGGGCCGGATGACGCTCACCCTGCAGAGCACCGATCTCCGCGAGATGATTCTCGGCGCCGTCACCGACACCGCCTCGGTGCGGACCGCCAAGCAGCAGCAGATGAAGCTCGAGATCGGCGATGAGGCGCTGCCGGTGCTCGCGGACGGGGTCCGCATCCGGCAGATCCTCTACAACCTGCTCTCCAACGCCTCGAAGTTCACGCCGGAGAACGGGCTCGTCACCGTCTCCGCGGTCACCACCCGTGCCCCTGTTCCGGTCCCGGCCGAGCGGGCGACCGACGTGCAGCGCTTCGTGTCGCGGGATGTGATCTGGGTGTCGGTGCGCGATACCGGGATGGGCATCAAGCAGGAGGACATGCCCAAGCTCTTCCACGAATTCAGCCAGGTGGACCCCTCCGCGAGCCGGCAGCAGCAGGGGACGGGTCTCGGGCTGGCGCTGTCGCGCCGGTTCGTGGAGATGCACGGCGGCACGATCGGGTGCGAGTCGGTCTACGGAATGGGGGCCACCTTCTGGTTCATCCTCCCGGTCGAGGGGCCGCTCCGGAAACCGACGGCGAGCATGGAGATCATCCGGCCTTCGACGGCGATGGAGGGCCAGATCGCTTAATCCCTGCAGCCTGACCCCCTTTTCCCCTCGCCCACCTCCTCCTCCGCACGACCGTCCTCCGCTCATCCATCGCCTGCGCAAAGCCGATAATTGCATACGGAGAGTGGCGCAGAATCCGGCAATCGTCATGGCGAGAGGTAATTTCTTAAGATGTTGCAATGTTTGATGTTACGTGGGGCACTGCTCTTGCAAAAACACTAGACATGCGCCAGTCCACGAGCCGACGAACGGGCGATACCCGCACGGGCTTCACCCTCATCGAGATGCTCGCCGTCATGGCGATCATCGGGCTCCTTGCCGCGTTCGGTATTCCCAAACTCCACCAGGTGCTGGAACAGGCGCGGACCGCTCGTGCGATCGGCGATCTCCGGGCGGTCCAGGCCGACCTCATGGCGATCGAGACCCAGGGGCAGCCGCTACCGGCCAGTCTCGCCGGCATCGGCCGCGCGGGGATGCTGGATCCCTGGGGCAACGCATACGTCTACAATCCGTTTCCCACGACCGGCCATGGCGTCCCCGCCGGTGCACGCCGCGATCGCTTCCTGGTTCCGGTCAACTCCACCTTCGATCTGTTCAGCATGGGGCCCGA
>JBGASX010000127.1:0-7601 GCA_044229445.1 Gemmatimonadales bacterium
GTCGATCGAGTGCAGCCGCGTCAACAGTCCGGCATCGGTCATGTCGCCGCCGTAGATGGCGAGCGCGGCGCGGTTGCCGAGGAGAACCTCCCGAGCTGCCTGCGGAAGCGTCGCCGGGTCCGGGATCACGGCCTTCGACGGGTCGTAGTAGCTGTGCTCGGCGATCTGATCCGGGGTGAGGGCGAAGAAGTCGGCGACGGGGCGGCCTGGCACGTCGATCCCGACGGCGTCGACGAGCGCGATACGGGCGACGCGGGGCGAGTGGCGCAGGGCCAGCTCGGCGGCGATCCATCCCCCGACCGAGTTGCCGATCACGGTCACGTCGTCGAGGTCGAGGGTGTCGAGCAGGCCGGCGTAGACCTCGGCGAGCCCGGCGACCGTCGACAGCGTCGTTGGGCGCGGGGTGCCGCCGAAGCCGGGATGGACGGGGGTCATCACCCGGGTCCCGGTGCGTTCGGCGAGTAGATCGGCGAAGGCGGAGACGGATGCCGGGCCCGCGCCGCCGTGCAGGAGCAGCACGGTGCGCCCGCTGCCGCGTTCGTCGATCGTGACCGGAACCTGGCCGGCCGAGGTCGTGACGGTGAGGGTGGAATCGGTGCTCATGAGGTGCTCCTTCTTGTGGTCGCCATCAGCACTGCGCTGACGGCTGAGATTGTGATGATGAGGACGGTGAGTAGCAGGGCGGCCGCGTGCAGCCCGGCCGCGAGCGCCACGGGCGTCGCCGCGGCGGCATCCGTACCCAGTGCGGCGACGAACACGGCGCCGACGACGGCGGCGCCGAGCGCCCCGCCGACCTGACGCAGCGTGTTGTTCGCGACCCCGGCCATCCCGGACTGCTCCGGCGGGACCGAGCGGACGGCCATGGCCGCCGCGGTCGCGACGGCGAATCCGCAGCCGGCGCCGATGACCGCCAGGCGCCAGGCGAGCGCGAACGGCGAGGTCAGGTCGGCGAGGGTGAGCAGGGTGGCGCTGCCGGCGGCCGCGATCAGCAGTCCGCCGACCAGGATGGCGGGGGCGGGAACGCGGGCGAGCAGCGGGCCGGCCACGATGCTCGCCACCACGTTGCCGGCGAACAGGCAGCCGAGCCGGAGGGCGATGCCCGAGGGGTCCACACCGCTGCGTCCGAGCGCGATGCTCACCACGAACACCAGGCCCACCATGGTGAACAGGGCCACGGCAGCCGCGAGCCCGGCGGCGCTGAACGCCCCGGAGCGGAACAGTCGCGGGTCGACGATCGGCTGGCGCCCGCGCAGCTCGAGCGCGACGAACGCGGTCAGCAGCACGACCGAGATGCTCAGGGATGCGAGCGTGACGGCATCTGTCCAGCCGTCCGAGCCGGCTCGGATGACGCCGAATACGAGCAGCACGGTCCCGGCGGCCCCGCTGGCGAGTCCGCGGACGTCGAGCGGCGGGCGATCCGGCGAACGGGCCTCGCGCGCGATCAGCGCCCCAACGACGAGGGTGGCGAGGGCGAGGATGCCAGTGACGACGAACAGCGCGGGCCAGCCGGCGATCATGGCGGCTGCACCGGTGATGAAGGGACCGGCGCCGAGGCCGATGACGTTCGCCGCGGCCCAGACGGTGATCGCGCGGTCGCGGACCGCCGAGGTGGATGCCGTGATCGCGATCAGCGGCAGGGTCGCCGACATGACGAGGCCGGCGCCGATGCCGCCGACGGCCTGCCCGATCCAGAGCACCGGGATCGCGGCGCGTGACGGCTCGGTCGAGGCGGTCGCCAGGATTCCGGCGATCAGCCCGATGACCGAGCACGCGGCGGTGAGCGCGAGTCCCAGCAGCGTGATCCGGCGACGCCCGAAGCGATCGCCGAGCCGCCCGCCCGCGAGCACGGCCACGACGAGCGCGACGGTGAACGCGTCGGTCACCCACTGCAGGTCGGCGGTCCCGGCGCGAGTATCGGCACCGATTTGCGCCAGTGCCCCGTTCACGGCGGAGAACGGCAGGTAGCTGACCAGCATCGCGACCCAGGCGAACCCGATGGTCGCCGCGCGGCTGCGCGGAGGAGCAGGGCTTGCGGTGCGCGTGCGTGGCGACCCGCTGCTGGGCTTGAGTTCTTGCATATCAATGACCTTAGATCAACATGTTTATATAAGCAAGTTGCGCTTCCCGTCGTAGAATGCCGGCATGCCCTTGACGATCCAGCAGCTCGGGCAGGCGGTGAAGCGCTTGCAGGTCAAGCACCACCGCGCCGGTAACGAGGCGCTGCGGCCCTTGGACATCTCGATCGTGCAGTGGGACGCCCTGCGCCACCTTCACGCGCACCCCGGTGCGTCGCTGCACGACCTCGCCGTCCTGACGTTCCAGACCGATCAGGCCTTCGGCACCCTCGCCGCCCGCATGGAGGCCCGCGGACTCATCCGCCGCACCACCGGCCCCGGCCGAGCGATCCGACCCGAGCTGACCCCCGAAGGCGAACGAGTGCTCATCGCCGGCACGAAAGCGATCGAAGGCGTTCTGCGGGCGTCGTTCGACCGCCTGTCGGCGACCGAGCGGGCGGCGTTCGGCGAGCTCCTCATGCGGCTCGTGGACGAAGCACCGGGCGCGGCGATCTGATCGCCTCGACGCAGGCGGCTTGCCTGGTCGGGTGGACCACGTGGCCTCGATGCCGTACGCGCCGTCGCTCGTCGCGGCCTCACGGCGGAGAGTCGCCCACGCAGCGGCGTCAAGGTCGAGTGCGCCGAGAAGATAGGCGGAGGCAGCGTCTGCGATGAGGGCGACGCGGGCGGAGTCCTCGTCGGTGGTCTCAGCGACCTTCTCGCCGGCGATGCCGCCGAGGGTGTGCTCGCCGTCAGCGATCGCAAGCAGACCCTTGGGCGCAGGGCTGCGGTGGTACGCATCGGTGAACCAGTCCGGTCCACGGGTGGACATCGCCGACTGATCCTTGCCGCCCGCGATGACCAGAGCCGGCCGGGTCATGGTGGAGTAGTCCGGCTTCATGATCGCGTGGAGGCAGACCCGTATTTCTCGGCAGAGGTGCTACAACGAGCCAGGGAGAGGATTGCGCGATACTCCGATCATCGCTGACTAACGTCATCGTGCAGGCGGCCGAGACGAACAGTTCGGGCCTGCGATCGGAGCAGCTTACATATGCAGTGGATTATCCGGTCGCGGGCAGGCCTGGCCTCGGACTTCGTGAGGCGCCTGGTCTCAAGTCCGCCGGACCGAACGAGGCGCGCCCGGTCCAAGAAGCCGCTCGTTGGACAACAGCGTTCCGGCCTGTTTGACCTGAGTGAGTACCGGCGATACTTCCAGGGATTGGACTCCTGGAAGCGAGCCGATGCGATCGGAGGTGACCTCAAAGAGTTCGTTGAGGTCGCGGCAGTGGGCGACGGCGTTGATGTTGAACGGGCCTGAAATGGCGGCGGCGAACGCGATCTGCGGCTCGTCGGCCAAAGCATGACCGACCGTACGGATCGCGGAGGGGTGGACTCGGAGCCAGAGGACCGCGCGCGCATGGTATCCCAACGCCCCGGCCGCGATCTCCACGTCGACCACGGCGATCCGGCGCCCGATCAGGGCGTCGAGGCGCCGCGACGCACGTCCAGCGGTGATGCCCGCGGCACCGGCCAGGTCGGCGATCGTCGCGCGCCCGTCGGTCGCGAGGAGTTCCAGCATGCTGTCGTCTTCGGCGTCCAGCACAGCGGGGTCGGGAGCGACGACGGGCGCCTCGACGAACGGAGCGGTTCCCGCGGCGAGGGTCGCCTCCTGCTCTGCTGTCAACGTTCCTCGGAGGGCCGCGAGGTAGTGTCCGCGACCACCGATGAACTGCCGGAGCATCACCGAGGCATGGATGTCGATGACCGATGCGGTCCTCGGCAGTCGGCGTCCGAGGAGGTCGTCCCGCTGCTCGCGCGTGCGAGAGCGGAGCGAGAAGGTGATCTCCGATCCTGCTGCGCCGATGAACACCCAGCTGACGTCCTCCCGCCGGGCGAGTGCATCGGCGATGTCCGACACGCTTCCGGGCCTGCATCGCATCCGCACCTGCCATTGACTCTGGCCGAGAGCACCCGCATCGACGACAGCGATCACCCGGAGGATGCCATCGGCGCGCATCCGCCGGTATCGACGATTGACCGCCGCCTCGCTCATCCCGAGTACCGAGGCGATCGTCGCGAACGGTGCGCGCGGTGCGAACTGGAGGGCGCGGATGATTCGCACATCATCGGCGTGCAGAACATCGAGAATCTCCATTGCTATGGCCTTCACGAAGTGAAATCTACATCCAGAGGCCAATGTGGTGCAGGTCTGTCTCCGCAACCGGAACATGGGATGGATCGAGATCGACGAAGGGAGACGAAGGGATCGGTATGAACCACCATGATCGTCGGCACTGGGTGTCCACTTGGGCGACGGCCCCTTGTCGGTATGCGCGAGCTCGCACCGAGCGGTCAGACCGTCCGCATCGTGGTGCGGATCCGCATCGGCGGCAGCCGCGTCCGCGTCTCCAACGCCTACGGTGCCGGTGATCTCCGCGTGAGCGCGGCCAGCCTTGGCCGACGCGCCGAGGGTGCAAGTGTGGTCGAGGGCACGCACCGTCGGCTGACCTTCGACGGAGCGACGACTAGCACGATCAGGGCGGGGGCCGTCGCGATCAGCGACCCGGCAAATCTCCACGTCGAACCTCTCATGGACGTGGTGGTGAGCCTCCACCTGCCCGCAATGTGTCGCAGCTCGACGAACCACCGCTGGCCCGACAAGCCCGCGCGTCGTCTCGTACAGCGTGCGCGCGCGTTAGCGCCCGCGGTGGTGAATCTTGGCATCGGCGGCGGGGGGATGCCTGCTCCATGACGGCGACGGCGACAGCGGCCCGCGACATTTCGACCGCGACGGCCTCGCCCAGCCCGGAACTACTCGGCGCGGCCGAGGAAGAGGTCGGCGCCGACGAGCTGATCGCCGGACTGCATCAGGTCGCGGCGCGCACACGATGCCGGCCTCATCGCCATCGGGGACCGTGATGCCTTGCGAGGGAGAGACATTCCACGTCGGGCTCTTGACCCCGGAGGGCGAGCAGCAGCGCCAGACCTCGGAACTCTCGAAGAGAATCGCGGTCACGACGGGCTGCGATTCGTCGACTACCAGAACGCCACCACGAGTGGCGATCCAAAGAAGGGGAGCCGCAGCTGTGACGTTCATCGGCATTGAAGAGCACTGGACAACCACCGAGCTCACGGGCGCGGTCAAAGGCGTGCCGAGTGAGAGGCGCGATCCCAGTCTCGCGCTGAGCGAAATGGGCGACAACCTTGTCAGGCTAGAAGAGATAGGCGACGCGCGGATCGCGGCCATGGACGAGCAGGGCATCGACATGCAGATCCTTTCCCTCGCGCCGCCCGCTACCGGCCCCCTCGCCCCGTCCGACGCGGTGGCGCTCAGCCGGGATGCGAACGACATCGCGGCATCGGCGGTGCGTCAGCACCCGTCCCGTCTCCGGGCGATGTCCACGCTGCCGATGGCCAAGCCCGAAGCCGTCGCAGCAGAACTCGAGCGTGCAACAGCGCTCGGTCTCGTCGGAACAATGGTCTACGGCCAGACCAACGGCACGCCCTTGGACGACGCCCGCTACGACGACCTGTTCGCGACCGCTGCAGCACTCGGGCAGCCGATCTTCATCCACCCCCAGATCCCGCCGAATGCTGTCCGCCGAGCCGAATACACCGGATTCGACCCGATGACCGAACTGGCGCTGTCCACCTTCTCGTGGGGATGGCACGTAGAGGCTGCGACCGCCGCGCTCCGCCTGATCGCCCGCGGGGTGTTCGATCGGCACCCCGACCTCCAGATCATCCTGGGCCACTGGGGCGAGCTGCTCGCCTTCTGGAGCGACAGGACCGACAGCCTGTCCCGCATCGCGGGACTGGAGCGAAAGACGTCCGAATACATCCGATCGAACGTCTTCATCACGAGCTCCGGAATGCTCAACCCGACACTGCTGCGGCACGCCCGCGAGGTCACCTCCATCGACCGCATCCTGTTCTCGACCGACTATCCGTTCCAACGACCGTCCCGCGACGACCTGGATACGTTCATGGCCGAGTTCGCTAGCGACGAGGAACGCGAGAAGTTCAGCGCCGGCAACGCTCGCTATCTCTTCCACATCGACTGACACAGCATCGCGGTCGCGTTCGCGCAAGTCCGACACCCCGCGAGGCTCTTGTGTCCATCACCAACGGCAGTTCGCTCGACGCCCCGATCGAGGGCCTGCTGGCCACCCCGCCCGCGCGCCTCCCGTACCAGGCCGACGTGCTCGTCCGATCCTTCCTGCTCGTTCGCCCGGCGGGCAGCGCGATCGCCTACAACTCGCAGGGATGCCCGAGGCTGCGGAGGACATCCGCGCACTCGGAGGAGCAACCCGCCCGCTCATCAACCACCGCCACGAGGGGATGTACGGCGAGCCGGAGCTCGACGTGCCGGCCTATATCCTCGAACGCGACCGAGCCGAGACCGCCCGCGGTCTCCCGGTCACCGATGTCTTCACCGGCAGATGATCGACGACGACATGGAGGTGATCCCCACGCCGCATCTGACGGTCGTGCTCGTCAACGCTCTCCGTGACGCGCGTTGCCGTGCCGGCACCAACCGGGCGTCGGGAGCTCACCGCCGGGCTGCGGGTTGAGGCTGGTCGAACAAGCGGATCGCCCGGCACCCTGGCGTCGCACCCTCGACTGTGGGCCGCTGGTTCCCGAGAGCCCGAGACACCGACCGAAGCGGTGGACGCACCTGACCGGCAGGACAACCGCCGCCTGTGCAAACAGGCGTTCTTCACCAAGGTCTACGTCGATGAGGACGACGAGCTGCACGTCGGGAACGCCCGCCCGTTCGAGATGCTGCTGGACTCGGCCGTCAACGCGGGCGCCCGGACCTGGGCCGCAGACGCGGACAAGGCCCGAGCCCCGGCCCTTGATTCTTCGGGCCACGGTTCGAGCCTTGCGCGTTGGGTGCCCCCAGCAGGATTCGAACCTGCGACACACGGTTTAGGAAACCGATGCTCTATCCCCTGAGCTATGAGGGCCTGCTCCTCGCCGGGCCGGCGGTCGCCCACCGGTGTGGAGCGGCGCAAGCCTACCGCTGCGACTCGTCGTCCGGTGCCGCCCGCGGCGGGACGTGCCCTGACTCGACGCCACCAGCCGGCGGACGTGTCCTCGACGTGGAACAATCGCCGCGTGCCGCGTTCGGCGACCGACCCAGCCGCACCCGAGGCATCAGGGGAGGTGTCGGGCAGCGTCGGATATGCCCTTCAATAGCGCCGGACGGCGACCGTAGCGAGCCGTGACGCACAGCCGGCGCATCGGCTCCCGGTTCACCAACCGCCCTGCGCGTGCTCGAACCAGCCGCGTGCGACCGGCGCGACGGGGGACTCTGCTCTGCGCGGGCCGCGGGTCCGACGGTGCCGGCCCCTTTCACCACACGTACCATTCGGCGCGGTCCGGCAGGCGGCCGGGCCGTGTACAGGGCTCCGGACATAGGCCCTCGGGTTGATCGGCTTCATCTGGTCTGATCTGGGGTTTTGGTGGTGTGTCGAGTTGCCGCCTGGTCGGTAATCCGCGATAATTAATGTGTGCTGCATGAGCGGATTCGACTGGTGGGAC
>JBGASX010000128.1:0-7589 GCA_044229445.1 Gemmatimonadales bacterium
AAAGTCGGGCCGCACCCCGAGCGGATCATCATCGAACGCGCCTGACGCAGCGGTACTTGCGCCGGCGCCGAGCGGGCCGACCAGCCCGGTCGCGGCCAGCGAGGCCGCGGCGGTGACGAACGACCGGCGACTGACGGGAGGCATGGGGTACCTGTCCTGGACGTGCGTGTGACTGGTCAGTGCGGCTTGGTGCGCTGCTCGGAGCGCCGAGCCTCCCAGGCGCGCTGCTTCGCCGCGGCGAGGCTGTCGCGTTGTTCCGCCGCCGCAATCCAGCCCTGGTACAGCGGACTCTTCCGCAGGAAGCTCATGTAGCGCGGATACTTCGCCGGGTCCTTGCCCTGCAGGATCTCGACCGCGGTGCGGATCGTTGCACCCGAGAAGCCATCCCAGATCGCCTTGCCCACCTCGGCCGTGGCCAGCCGCGGTGCGCCGAGATAGCCGGGCCATCCGGCGCGGCGCGCTACCGCAAAGGCCGAGTCGTAACTGCCTCCCGCCACCGTCGGCGCCGCACGGAAATCCGGGGCGACGAGACTCGAGTCGAGATACAGCATCATGCTGTGCTCGTCGAGCCCCGCATGGAGCGAGACGCCATCCTCGTGCTTGACCGAGTCCGGCAGCGTGCCGAGGACACTTCCCCAGCCGGCCAGCACGGGGAGGAGTCCCCAGAGATTCACCATTGTGCCGCCGTAGACGTCGTGGAAGTAGTCCCCGGCATCGTCGATCGCCTCGATGTGCAGGGGAGAGCCGTGCACATGCACCACCATCACCCAGCGAAAGCCCTGCGCGCCGAGCTCGGTGGCGAGGTCCATGAACATCGCGCGGAGCACCGACGGGCGGACGGTATAGGTGCCCGGAAAGACGAACTGCCCACCGATCTCGTTCGAGCCGCTCGCCCCGACCGAGATCACGGGGAAGCGCAGCACGGTCCAGCCGGGCATCTGGCGGGCGATGCCGTCGGCGAGGGCGTCCGTCAGGCGGGCGCTCAGGATGCCGTCGGTGAAGGCGGGGAGGTAGGGACCATGTTCCTCCAGCATGCCGCCCTGCAGCAGCACGACCGTCCTGCTGCGATCGAGTGCCGCGATCTGGCGGGTGTTGAGATCGGTGACGCTGACAACCTGGGCCGGCAGGGCATTCACGCCGAGAGCGGCGCAGCCCAGGAGGGCAAGAAGGAGGCGCATGAGGACCGGGTCAGGGCGGGAGTGGGAGAGAGAGCTATCGCAGGTGCTTGAGTTGCGCCTTCAGTGTCGTAACGAGCGCCTTCTTCCGGCTGCGCAGCTCGGCCGGGCTGGTGATGACCGCCAGCCGCCGGCCGTCCGCGTACTCCCCTTCGAGAAAGCCGGACTTGTCCTTCGCCCGGTCGCCGTGCCAGAAGACCAGGCGGATGCAGTCCTTGCGAAAGAAATTGAAGACCACGAGATGCCGGCGATACTCCTTCGGGTCGAACGGCTCCATCGGCCCGGTATAGAAGAAGGCCGGCGCATTCCACTTGATCTCCTCACCGATCAGGGGATCCGCCGCCAGGATCGCGGCCCGGATCTCACCGGCGAGCGACGCGCAGGGATGCTTCAGCTTCTTGAGGTACGCGTCGACGCTCGCCGGGTCCGAGGGCTTGGTCGCTCTGGTGTCCGCCTTCGCCATGTGGTGGCTTCCCGATCTCTACCAGATCTTCACGCGCAGATCCGGCGTCAGGTAGAGGCTGTCGGTCGGCTGCACGCCGAACGCCGCATACCAGGGATCGAAGTTCCGGACCGTGAGTACCCGGTACTGCGGCGGCGCATGCCCATCGGTGCGGATCCGCGCGCGGAGCGCCGCCTCGCGCATCTTGCTGCGCCAGACCGCGGCGTAGCTCAGGAAGAACTGCTGGTCGCCGGTCCAGCCCGCGACGGTCGGCGCCTCCGCTCCCCCGCGCGACGCGCGGTAGGCATCATACGCCGCCGAGAGTCCCGCGAGATCGGCGAGATCCTCGGCGAGGGTGAGCCGTCCATTCACCGAGAGATCGGGGAAGGGGCGGTAGCTGTCGAACTGCGCCACCAGCCGGTCCGCCTGCGCATTGAAGCGGGCGAGGTCCTCCGGCGTCCACCAGTTCCGGAGCCGGCCGTCGGCGTCGAAGGTGGCCCCGAGGTTGTCGAAGCTGTGGCTGATCTCGTGCCCGATGACCGCACCGATCGCGCCGTAGTCCATCACCTCGGGGCGCGACCCGTCGAAGAACGGTGCCTGCAGGATCGCGGCCGGGAAGTTCATCGTGTTCTTGGACGGCTGGTTGACCGCATTCACCTGCTGCGGCACCATCGCCCAGGCGCCGCGGTCCACTGGCTTGCCGATGCTCGCGACCGCCGAGCGGTAGCCCCGCGCCTCGACCCGCTCGGCATTCCCGTACGCGTCGCCGCGCTCGATCCGGAGGTCGGTGTAGGTCGGCCACACGTCGGGATACCCGACGCTCACCCGCAGCGTCTTGAGCTTGCGGCGGGCCTCGGCCTTGGTCGCCGGCGCCATCCAGTCGATCGTCCCGATTCGCCGGTCGAAGGCGGCGATGATGTCGGCCACCATCTTCTCGGCGCGTGCCTTTTCGCTCGCGGGGAAGTAGCGCTCGACGTAGAGCTGCCCGACCGCGAAGCCCAGCGCACCGCTCGTCGCGGCGATCGCCCGGTCGGCGCGGGGCCGCTGCACCGAGACGCCGCCCAGCGTGGTACCGAAGAAGGCGAACGACTCCGTCTCGATCGAACGGGGCAGCACGCTCGCCCGACGCTCGATGGCGTGATAGGTGAAGAGGGCGCGCCAGTTCTCGAGCGGCTCCGACGCCGTGAGCGCCGAGAGTCCCTTGATCGCGTCCGGCTGCCACGCGATGAGGGTATCCACCTTGAGCATGCCGGCCGCGGCGAAGAAGCCGGGCCAGTCGAGCCCGGGAGCGAGCCGGCCGAAGTCGCGCCGCGCCCAGCGGTGGGTGCCGTTCTTCGGCTCCCACGTCTCGGTCCGGTCCATGTGGGTCGCCGCGATCTTCTTCTCCAGCGCGACCACCGCGTCCGCCTTGGCATCGGCGCCGGCGACGCCCGCGAGCGTGAGCATGGTGCGCACATGCTCGCGATACTTGCCGAGGAGCGCGGTGCCGGCTGTCGTGGAGTCGAGGTAGTAGCTCCGGTCCGGCAGCATGAGACCGCCCTGCATCAGCACGCCGGCGTACTTGGTCGGGACCGCGAAGTCGCTCTCCAGATAGAGCCCGAAGAGATGATCGGTCTCGAGATCGCCATCGTTCAGGACATCCTCGTCGGCGCGGAGCGAGCCGCCGATGTAGCGCGCGAGCGCCGCCCGCGACCGGACCTTCCCGATCGCGGCGAGGTCGGGGGCGAGCGGTGCCAGCCCCCGCGCATCGATCGCATCCTGGTCGAGGTAGGTGGAATAGAAGTCGGCGATCTTCCGCTGATTCGATCCCGGCTTCGCGTTTGCGGCGAGCGCGTCCTTGACCAGTTCCCTGAGTCGCGGCTGCACCTTCTCGTCGGCCATGTTGAAGGCGCCGTAGCTGCCGCGATCCGCCGGAATCTGGGTGCGGTCCATCCACGCGCCGTTGGCGAACCGGTAGAAGTCATTCCCCGGCCGAACCGTGCTGTCCATCTCGGCACGATCGAGGCCGGGAATCGCCTGGGCCGTCGCCGCCGGCGCCGCGAGGACCGTAATAAGGAAGAGTGCGACGCCTGCGGAGATCGGCTTTGCCATAAATGTCCTGGTCAGTGAGGTACTACTTCTTGGCTGCGGCGGCGGGAGCCGGGGGTGCGATGCCGCTGAACATGTCCACCACATAGCGCCACTTCCCGTCGGCGCCCTTCCGCAGGACTTCCGCGTATTTCACCGTCGCGGAGCCGCCACCCATCGTGAAGCTCGCCGTCCCGACGATGTAGGCCAGATCCCCGATCCCGTACGCAGTGCTCGGCGTGAGCACGAAGTCGCTGGCGCCTCCCGCGATCAGCCCGGCGATGACCGGATGGCCCGCCGCGCCCTCGAGAATCGGAGCGTCGGGCGGCATCAGCTTGGCATCGTCCGCGTACACCGCGAACACCGCCGCCGTGTCCTTGGCGTTCATCCCCGCCGCAAAGGCGGCGTCGACCGCCTTCACCGCATCGAGGTCTTGGGTGCGCAGGCGGTCGCGAGCAGGCCGAGGCCAAGCAGAGAAGACAGGCGCATCAGGGCAACTCCGGTTGTGAGGGGTGGGACGGCACAGAGCGGAGGATAAGCTAACCCGCTCTGGAGTTGCCGGGAGGGGCGCCCTTCGTGGCGGTGGCGCGGAGCAGCGCGGGCTCCATGAGATACGCGGCCAGCACCCCGAGCGCATACGCCGCGAGATCCCGCGGATCGAAGTCCGCACCGAGCGCCAGATGGCCGAGGGTGGTCGCGCGCCAGGCATCGAGCAGTGGGGCGTGGTAGAGCTGGCTCGCCTCGACCATCCAGCAGAAGCCCAGGGCCGCGAGCGCCCGTCTCCCGCGCGGCACCCCGGGAGCGATCCCGCCGGCCAGCCAGGCGATCATCATCGCCCAGAGCGCATCGCCGAGGACGTCGGCCGCCATCGGGGGCAGCATGGCCCGGGTGCGCTGCAGCAGCAGTCCGAGGAGGATCGTGCCGAGCGCGAACGCCGCGAAGGTGCCTCGCGCGCGAAGGGATGGGGTCATGGATTCCGGCTGGCGCACATCCCTCAACGCAGCGTATCTCGCCGGTCCGCGCGGTCGCGCGCGCTCCCCTCCAGCTCGCCTGCCGACATTGCGATGGGCGGGGACTCCAGCAGGTCCGGGTCCCGGCCGGAGAGCAGCCCCTGGCTGAGTTGCGCGACCTTCATCGACACCGCCGCCGCCGCGCCACCGAGGACCGCGCCCACCAGACCGTTGAACGCCAGATGCCGGAGCGGCAGGAAGTCGTCGCCGGAGATCAGTCGCATCACGACGATGAACGTCGGCACGAACAGCCCCGTCACGACCCCACCGCCCAGCCCGAACTTCACCCAGTTGATCTCCGAGACTCGGCGGCCCCGATACCAGAGGCCAATGAAGCTCGAGAAGGCGCCACCGGCGATCGTGCCCATGACCCCGAACCTCGCCGCGGTCCGGATGACGTCGAGCCAGGAGTCATCCGGAGAGGCCGCGCCGAAAAGTTGCCGGAGGCCGAACAGGACGGTGGCGAAGGCGAACCAGCCCGCACCCCACACGAGGGCATTGCCGACGGCACCACGCAGGCGCCGGAAGAGATCATGAGAGGCCACGCACCACCCGCCGGAATGAGAGCTGACGCTGCTCAGTGATGCTCATACGGCGGGGACGCGGGCGCAATGGCGGCGATCAGGCAGCGGCAGAGCGCCTCGTGCGCCGCCGAGGCCGGATCGAGAAACTCCATGTGACCCAGTCCGGGCAGCGCGATCAGCGACGCGTCGTCCCCCGCTCGGCGCGCGGCCTCCACGTAGTCCCGGCTCTGCGCGATCGGAACCGCGGCGTCGGCGTCGCCGTGGATCACGAACTGGCGGACGCCGAGCGGAAGCAGGGCACGCGGCGATGCCTGCTGATACCGCTCGGGCAGTTCAGCCGGGGAGCCGGCCAGGAACTGCTCCACCGCGCCTCGACCGAGGCCGACGTGGTGTGCCGCGACGAGATCGAGGAGCGGCGCGAGCCCGATCGCGATCGCCGTGAGGGGCGGGCGCGCTGCGCGGCCGAGACGGGCAGCGGCCCAGAACGCCAGATGGCCGCCGGCGGAGTGACCGACGAAGGCGACCCGTGTGAGGTCGATCGCGGGATGCGAACGCTCGAGCGACGGAAGAAAGCCGAGGAAGGCGTCGAGGTCCGCGAAGGTACCGGGCCAGCCACTGTCCCCCTCCGCCATGCGGTGATATTCGAGATTCCACACCGCGAAGCCCCGCCCGCGGAGATCCGACGCGACCGCGTCGAACTGGTCTCGGCCGTACGGCAATCGCCAGAACCCGCCATGCAAGAGGCAGACGAGCGGAGCGGCGTCGCGGTCGGGCAGGAGGAGATCGCCGACCTGATCGGGGCCGGGTCCATAGGAGAGCGTCGGCATCAGGCCGCGTCGTTCATGGCGCCGGAGTGACCGGCTGCCAGCCGTCGAACAGGGCGACCGTCCCGCCGGTGCTCAGCTCCTCGATTCGCAGTCGCTTGAGCGGCGCGTAGGCCTCCGACTCGTACCACCGGAGGGCGGCCTCCCGATCGGGGAACCGGATCACCACGGTCCAGGTCGCCACCCACTCCCCCTCGAGGACGGTCTTCCCGGCACTCGCGACGAGGAGCTCGGCGCCTTCGGCCTTGAGCTGTGCCACCACATGACGGCCGTAGTCGCGGCGATACCGCTCGACGTCGGGTACCCGCAGCAGGGCGATGAAATAGGTGGGCATCGTCGTCGTTCAGGGACGGTTCCGCCGGAACAGCTCGTCGACGAAGATGCGCGCGGGGCTCCGGCTGGTATCGAGCTCCTGCAGCCGCAGCGTCCCGTCCGGCTGCAGGGCGAGCCTGACGCTGGTGTGCCGCTCTGCCGGTGTCTCCTCCAGCAGGAGGTCCCCGCCGGTCAGCGATCCGAGGAAATGACGGAAGGGAGCGACGGTGCTGAATTCGACCAGCTCCACCTGGCGCGGGACGCCGGTTCCCCACACGAATCCCTCCGCCTCGAACTTGTCTGCACTCTGGGCGATCAGGCTGAAGCGGAGCGCCCGTCCGCCGAGGGCCACGGCGAAGGTGAGCGAGTCGCGAATCGGTCCGGTGACCCCTTCTCCCTCCCCGATCCAGGTGCCGAGGAACGGGGAGAGCCCGGTCGTATCGGCCGTGAACGGTCGCAGTGAACGGACCTCATGCGCGTTCCCGGAACCGGCGATGAGGAGGCCGAGCAGGGCGATGCCGCGGGGCAGGTGATGGAGCATCTGGCGACTTCCTGAGCGATGAGTGGGAGGGGCGGGCGCCAGGACTCAGGTGGAATCCGACGCCCCGTGGGTCCCGCCGGAGAATCCACCGGGACCGAAGATCCCGAAACCGATGCCCGAGAGCACGAAGCAGGCGACGCTGATCCGTCCATGTCCCAGCAGGATCAGGCCGATCCCGCCGATCATGAGCGCGAAGGAGAGGCCCATCCCCCATGACTTCTGGCGCTCGGTCATCGGGCCTTCATCCGCGCGTCCGCGAAACGTTGAGCGCGACCGCCGCGCGGATCAGTGCCTTGAACGCCGTCGCGTTGATCTTCTCGCCCTTCCGGATATCGATCGCGCGGCGGGTATTTCCCTCGAGACTCGAGTTGAAGAGCTCTGCCGGGTCGTCCAGCGAGGCGCCTTTCGCGAAGGTCAGCTTCACGACCTCCTTGTAGGTCTCCCCGGTGCAGAGGATCCCGTCGTGCGACCAGACCGGCACCCCGCGCCACTTCCACTCCTCGACCACCGAGGGGTCGGCCTGCCGGATCAGGGCGCGGACCCGGGCGAGGACCGGCCCCCGCCAGTCATCCAGCTCCTTGATCCGCGCATCGATCAGCCGGGAGGGGGTGGTTCCCTGCGGCGTCACGCGCTGCTTCGCGACCGGGCGCTTCGCCGGTCCCTTCGGCTTGCTGCGGCTCTTGTCAGGCATCAC
>JBGASX010000129.1:0-7561 GCA_044229445.1 Gemmatimonadales bacterium
GGCGCCCTGGTGCTGCACACCGCGGAGGTGCTATCCGGTCTCACGATCGCGCAGCTGGTGCGGCCGGGGACGCCGGTGGTCTTCGGCGGGGCGCCGGCCTCGTTCCACATGCAGCTCATGACCAACCCGATGACGGCGGTGGAGGCGCTGCAGCTCTACTGCGGCTACGCCGAGGTCGCCAAGTACCTGAAGCTCCCCTGTCAGGCGTACATGGCGCTCTCCGACTCCAAGTTCAACGATCCGCAGGCAGGGATGGAGACGGGGGTGGGCGCCTTCCTCGCGGCGACGGCCGGGATCAACTCGGTCAGCGGTCCGGGGATGCTCGAGTACGTGAACTGCTTCAGCCTGGAGAAGCTGGTCTTCGACGACGAAGTGATCGCGCATGCGCAGCGCTTCATCCGCCCCATCGAGGTCCGCGGCGACCTCCCCGCGCTCGAGCTGATCGAGGAGCTGGTGCGGGAGAAGCACCTGCTCACCGCGGAGCACACTCTGGAGCACTGGCCCGAGGAGCTGTACCTGCCGGGACCGATGGTGGACCGCACCAACTGGGACCAGTGGGAAGAGCAGGGGAGCCGCGACTGGCGCCGCCGGGCGCTCGACACGATCGACGAGACGCTGGCCCGCTATGAGGAGCCGCCGCTCGATCCCGCGCTCGACGCCGACATCCGCGAGCTCTTCCTGCGCACCTGTCCGGAGCCCGGTCTCGTGCTCCCCACGTTCTGAGGAGATGGCCGTGATCGACTACGCCCTGATGAACCAGCTCCTCTTCGAGGGGAAGCACGAGCCGGTGAAGCAGATGACGGAGCAGGCCCTCGCCGAAGGGCTGGTGCCGATGGACATCCTGGAGCTCGGCCTGATCCGCGGCATGCGGGTCGTGGGCGAGGACTTCCGCCATAACCGGATCTTCGTGCCCGAGGTGCTGCTCGCCGCCCGCGCGATGAAGGCGGGGATGGCGGTGCTCAAGCCGCACCTCGTCGACAAGTCGAGCGGCGTCAGCGACTCGAAGGTGATCGTGCTCGGCACGGTGAAGGGGGATCTGCACGACATCGGCAAGAACCTGGTGGGGATGATGGCCGAAGGCGCCGGCTTCACCGTCGTCGATCTCGGCACCGACACCTCGGCCGAGCGGTTCATGGAGGCGGTGCGGAAGCACAACGCCGAGCTGATCGGGATGAGCGCGCTCCTCACCACCACGATGATCTACATGCGCACGGTGGTGCAGGCGTTCAAGGCGTCGGACCTGGGCCATGTGAAGATCTGCATCGGCGGCGCCCCGGTGTCGACCGAGTATGCCAACGAGATCGGCGCCGATGGTTACGCCGCCGATGCCGCGACCGCAGTCGAACTCTTCAAGACGCTGCTCGGAGTGAAGGCGGCGTGATGCCGGTGCGGCTCACCATCAACGGCCACGCCGCCGTGCCGGCGGCGGGTGAGTCGCTCTTCGAGTGCGCCGAGCGGGTCGGGGTGAGGGTGCCGACCTCGTGCCAGAAGAAGGGGAAGTGCCGCGAGTGCCTGCTGGAGATCGAGGCGGGGCAGGAGCTGCTCAGCGCACCGGCGCCGCAGGAGCAGCACCTGCATGGCGCCTTCCGGCTCGCCTGCCGCACCACGCTGCTCCCGGATGCATGCGGCGAGGTGCGCTGCCATACCCTCCGCCGCGGCGCGATGCGGATCGAGACCGGCACAAGGGCGCTGGTGCACTCGGAGTGGACGCTCGAGCCGGCGGTCACCCGTCAGGGCGACACGGTGCTGCTCGATGGCGTCGCGATCGCGGAATCCCCGGCGCCTTTGCACGGCCTCGCGGTGGACATCGGAACCACGACGGTGGCGCTCCGGCTGTACGACCTCGAGCGCGGCGTGCTCCTCGCCACCGAGTCGTTCGAGAACCCGCAGCGCTTCGGCGGCAGCGACGTCATGGCCCGCATCCGCTACGACGGGGAGCAGGCCGACCGGGTGCTGCAGCGCACCCTGCTCGGCTACCTCGGCCGGGCGATCAGGGAGCTGCCGGTGGACCCGGCGACGATCTACGAGATGGTCGTCGCCGGGAACCCGACGATGCGCGATCTGTTCTTCGGACTCGACGTGCAGCCGATCGGGGTGCTGCCGTATCGCTCGGTGACGGAGGCGGCGTGGCGGGGCGGGGCGGCGACGACGACGAGCGTCGCGAAGACCGCGCGGGAGCTGCGGCTCCCGATCCACCCGGCGGCGCGGGTCTACGGGCTCCCGCTCATCGGGAGCCATGTCGGCGCCGACGCCGCAGCGGTGCTGCTCGCGGTCGGCCTCTTCGACCGCGACGAGATCGGCGTGGTGATGGATGTCGGCACCAACACCGAGGTCATCGTCGGCAACCGGGAGCGGCTGATGGCGGCGTCCTGTCCGGCGGGGCCGGCGTTCGAGGGGAGCGGCATCAGTTGCGGCATGCCGGCGCTCGACGGCGCGATCGAGCGGGTCCATCTCGCCGATGACGCCAGCATCGAGACCACGGTCATCGCGGGCGCGGAGCCGGCGGGGATCTGCGGCTCGGGATTGGTGGACCTCCTCGCCGAACTCCGCCGCACCGGAAGAATGAACGGGCAGGGGAGGCTCGACAACGACGCCTTCGTCGTCGACGCTGCCCATCACCTCGCACTCACCGAGTCCGACATCAACGAGCTGGCCCAGGCCAAGGGGGCCAACGCCGCCGGAGTCAGGATACTTCTGGATGCCTTCGGCGTGCCGCTGGAGCGGATCGGCCACTTCTTCCTCGCCGGCGGTTTCTCGGCCCACCTCGATGTCGACGCGAGCCGGCGAATCGGGCTCATCCCGACGCTGCCGGACGAACGGATCGTGAAGGTGGGCAACGCCGCACTCGAGGGGGCCGCGATCGCGCTCCTCTCCCGCACTCGGCGCGCGGCGCTCGAGGCGGTGGTGCAGCGGATCGAGCATGTGCGGCTCGAGGCGCATCCCAGGTTCTTCGAGCTGTTCGTGGAGGGGTGCCAGTTCGAGCCGTTCGGGGGGGAGGTGCCGGCGTGACGGTGACGATCGTACGCCCGGAGGCAGCCGAGGTGGCCGCGGACATCACCGCCCCGGAGCTCAACCGGGTGCTGGGGATGCCGCGGGAGCGGGAGCTCGATGGGGACCTCGCGGAACGTGCCGCTGGTGCCCGTGCCTGGTATGCGGCGCACGGCACGCCGTACGTGCGGGTGTATCGCTACGACCTCGCGGAGATCGGTGACGGTGGCGTCACCCTAGCGACTGGCCAGCAGCTCGCGGGCGAGCGGCTCGCGGAGCATCTGCGCCGGTACGATGCCCATGGCATCGCGGCGATCGCAGTGAGCGCCGGTCTCGAGGTGGACGAGGCGAGTGCCGCGGCGTGGCAGGACGATCGTCCCGACGAGGGCTACTTCCTCGAGCGGTTCGGTGTCGCCGTCGTCGAACGCCTCCTCTTCCGCACCACGCTCGTGTTCTGCCAGCGTTCGGAACTCGCCGGCGAGACGCTGACCCCGCACCTCTCCCCCGGCTGCGGCCGGTGGGAACTCGCGCAGCAGCATGTGCTCTACACGATGCTCTTTCCCGAGCAGGAGCGCGGGCCCATCACGCTGCTCGAGTCGGGGGGACTCGTGCCGAAGAATTCCCTGCTGGCCGTCGCCGGCATCACCCGGGCAGCGGTGGCACACTCGCGCACCGACGCCTGTCGCTCCTGCAGTCTTGCGCGCTGCGCATTCCGCCGCGCTCCCTACGGAGGTTTGTTGTGAGTCGTCTTCTCGAGGCGCTGAAGGACCGGGTCCTGCTCGCCGATGGCGCGATGGGGACCCAGCTGCAGCTCGCCGGGCTCGAATCGGGGGGCTGCGGCGAGGCGTGGACGCTCGACCACCCCGACCGGATCGAGCGGATCCAGCGCGCCTACGTCGAGGCGGGATCGGACTGCCTGCTCACCTGCACCTTCGGCGCCTCCCGCATCATGCTGGCGCGTCACGGCGAGGCGGAGCGGACGTCGGCGATCAATCGTGCGGCGGTGGGAATCGCGCGGGCCGCCTTCGGCGGCCGCCCCGGCTTCGTGCTCGGTGACATCGGGCCCTTCGGCGGGCTGATGGAGCCCTACGGCGAGGTCGCGCCGGCCGACGTCGAGGCCGCGTTCCTCGAACAGGCCCGTGCCCTCGTCGAAGGCGGCGCGGACGCCATCATCATCGAGACCCAGACCGCGCTCGAGGAGCTGGAGATCGCGATCGCCGCGGCGAAGGAGGCGGGTGCTCCGGCGGTGATCGGGTCGATCGCCTTCGACCGGATGCTGGAGGGCGACGATGTCCGCACCATGATGGGCGTCTCGCCCGAGGCGGCGGCGGAGTTCATGGCGGAGCGGGGCGTCGACATCCTGGCGCTCAACTGCGGCACCGGCATCGATACCGGGATGGCGGCGGCGATCGTGCGGCGCTATCGCGCGGTGTCGGGGCTTCCCGTGATGGCGCAGCCGAATGCGGGGCAGCCGGTGCTGGAGGACTTCAAGGTCTGCTACAAGGAGACGCCCGACGAGATGGCGCGACAGCTCCCCGAGCTGCTCGATGCCGGCGTCGCCATCGTCGGCGGCTGCTGCGGCTCCACGCCCGCGCACATCCGCCGCTTCCGTCAACTCCTCGACTCCCGCCAGGTGCCGGCATGAAGGTCACGATCCCGATCGACGAGGCGCAGGCCGACGGCTTCCTGCCGGGCAACAAGCTGGATGGGAGCGGGGTCGGCGTGAACTACGTGGATGCCTATCTCAAGGCGTTCAAGGTGACGCTCGAGGATGGCCGGAAGCTGCTCGCCAAGCGGCGCGGGATCCGGATAACCCTCACCATCGGCGACGCGAAGGGAGACGGGCTCCTCCGTCGCGTGGTCCACGGGCCCGACCCGAAGGTGCTGATCCGGGAAGCGCTCACCGAGGCGGCGCGGTCGGTCGGTGCCGAATTCCGGTCGGCCCCGGGAGTGGCGGAGTTCGAGATCGGGTAGCGGCGATGCTACCTTGAGTCTTCCCTCACCGGCGGTGGACGATGCCTCGTTCCTCCCGTAGCATGTCTCTCCTCCTGCTCGCCTTCGCCCTCGCTCTGCCGAGTCATGCGGCGGCCCAGACGTTCACGGTACAGCGCTTCAGCATCGGGGGCGACGGCGGGACCGACTATCTGACTGCCGAGCCGGGCACCGGCCGAGTCTTCATCTCGCGCGGGACCCATGTGATGGTGGTGGACGGCACCAGTGGCAAGGTGCTCGGCGACATCCCCGACACCCCGCGCACCCACGGCATCGCGCTGGTCCCCGCCGTCAATCACGGCTTCATCACCAACGGTGGCGACTCGACCGTCACCATCTTCGATATCAAGACCCTCGCCGTGATCAAGAAGGTGCCGATCCCGACTGGCGGGCTCGACGGCATCATGTACGACGACTTCTCCGGACACATCATCCTCACCAACCACAGCCGTCCTGCGGGGACGGTGGTGGCGCTCGATCCGGCAACGGGGGCGATCGTCGGCACCGCGGAGCTCGAGGACGACAGTCCCGAAGGGGCCGCGAGTGACGGCAAGGGGAAGCTGTTCGTGAACAACGAGGGGAAGAGCACCATCCAGGTGCTCGATGCCAAGGCGCTGACGGTGCTCGCGTCGTGGCCGCTCTCGCCGTGCGACGGACCGACCGGCATCGCGTATGACCGGAGCAGCAACCGGATCATCTCGGGCTGCGGCACCAACTCGGTCGTGCTCGATCCGGCGACGGGGAAGGTGGTCGCGACGATTCCCAACGGCGACGGTGTCGATGCGCTCGGCTTCGATCCGGCCGAGAAGCTCATCTATATCCCCGCGGGGCGGGACAGCGCGGTCACGATCGCGCACGAGGACGGTCCCGACAAGTATCGCGTCGTCGCGACGGTGCCGACGATGACCGGGGCGAAGACCATCAGCGTCGATCCCGTCCGGCACATCGCCTATCTCTTCCAGCCGCAGTACGGTCCGCCGCCGGCCCCCGATCCGAACGCGCCGCCGCCGCAGCCGGGGCGGCGCGGTCCGCGCGGTCCGGTGATCGCGGCCTGGTTCTTCGCGATTCATCACTGAAGGAGATCGACCTGAAGCGGGCTGAGAGGCCGGGTGCCGAATCACCCGGCCTCGCATGTCCTGCAGCTACTCGATATCCGTCCCGATGTCGGCATCCACCTTCCAGCTTCCATCCGCCTGCTTCCGCCACACGGTGAGGTAGCGGGAGCGTCCCACCACCACGCTGCTGTCTCCCTGCCGCTTCCAGGTCTCCGAGCGTCCCATCGTGTAGCCGAGGGTCCCGTCGCCGGAGATGCGGGCGTGATCGGGCTTCCAGCGGAGCTGGTAGGTCGTGTCGCCGAGGAAGCCGCTCATGTGGGCGCGGATGGCGTCGTGGCCGATGATGAAGTCGCCGTGGCGGTCGGTCTGGCGGCCCGAGTCGGCGAAGAAGCTCACCCAGGCGTCGGTGCGGGAGGCGGCGACGGCCGAGTCGAAGGCGACGTCGGCAGCCATGAGCGAGGCCTGGCCGGCGGCGGGATCGGCGGTGGCGGCGGAGCGGGGGGCGCAGGCGGCGAGGAGCGAGAGCGCGGCGAGGCAGGGACGACGCATCGGAATCTCCGTGACATGGGACGGCATTTCGACTCGCCGGGTGGCGAGGGGATCGGCATATTCCTACGGAGCGACTCACCCCAGGATTCCCTCGAGGATCTCATGGCCATGAAACCCGTCAAGCCCGGCGCGAAGGTTCAGCTTACCGACGAAACCGCGATCGACAAGAGCGAACCGCACGGCAAGGCGGTGGACGAGGAGCTGCAACCGCTGCTCGAGAAGCTTCCCGCGCTGCAGACGGCGCTCTACGCCGAGTCGAAGCAGGCGCTGCTGGTCGTGCTGCAGGGCCGCGATGCGTCAGGCAAGGATGGTCTCACCCGGGTGGTCTTCGGCCCGCTCAACTCGCAGGGGTGCGTGGTAAGCAACTTCAAGCGACCGACCGTCTACGAATTGGCCCGCGACTATCTCTGGCGGGTGCACCAGGTCGTCCCGCCGAAGGGGAGCATCGGGATCTTCAACCGGTCGCACTACGAGGATGTCCTCGTCGTCCGGGTGCACGACCTCGTCCCCAAGGCGGTCTGGTCGAAGCGCTACGACCAGATCAACGACTTCGAGCGGATGCTGAGCGAGAACGGCGTCACGATCCTCAAGTTCTTCCTGCACATCTCGAAGGACGAGCAGAAGGCGCGGCTGCTCGAGCGGCTGCACGACCCGCTCAAGAACTGGAAGTTCGAGGTCGGCGACCTGGAGGAGCGGAAGCGCTGGGACGATTACACGGAGGCCTACGAGGACGTGCTGGAACAGTGCAGCACCGAATGGGCGCCCTGGTACATCGTGCCGTCGGACCGGAAGTCCACCCGGAACCTGCTGGTGGCGCGGGTGATCGTCGATACGCTGGAGCGGATGAAGCCGGTGTTCCCGCGGGTGGACCCGGAGGTGCTGAAGATCGCGCGGCAGTGGGAAAGAGAAACGACGGCGCTGAAGCGGATTGATGAGTGAACGAAGACTAGGCACTGAGTACTAAGTACTAAGTACTT
>JBGASX010000026.1:0-54268 GCA_044229445.1 Gemmatimonadales bacterium
CTGGTGCTGTGGCCGCTCAACCAGAAGGGCATGCGCGCGAGCATCCGGATGCAGGCGCTGCAGCCGGAGATGCAGAAGATCCAGGAGCGCTACAAGGACGATCCGGGCCAGCTGCAGAAGGAAGTGATGCAGCTCTACAAGCGCGAGGGAGTGAACCCCTTCAGCGGCTGCTGGCCACTGCTGCTTCCGTGGCCGATCCTGCTGGCGCTGTTCTTCGTCCTCGCGAACACCATCGAGCTGCGAGGCCAGTCGTTCCTCTGGCTGCCCGATCTGTCGCTCAAGGATCCGCTCTTCATCCTGCCGGTGCTGATGGGGGCGTCGATGTTCGGGGTGAACAAGGTCGGCATGATGGGCATGCCGCCGAACCCGCAGTCGAAGATGATGCTGTACATGCTGCCGGTCATGATGACCGTGCTGTTCATCAACTTCGCGTCCGGGCTCAACCTGTACTACTTCATCCAGAACCTGGTGAGTGTGCCGCAGCAGTGGTTCCTGGCGCAGGAGCGGCTCAAGGCCAAGGCCGCCGCACCGCCGGTGATCGTCTCGACCAAGAAGAAATCCTAGCGCCGGCCTCTCCGGCCGAGGGATGAGCTGGCTGGGCGCGCCCACGGCGCGCCCTTAGCTTATCTGCCATGCTCTCCGACCCCATCGTCGCGCTCGCCACCCCGCCCGGCAGATCCGCGCTCGCGGTGCTCCGGGTGTCGGGGACGGGCGCCTTCGAGGTCGCCACGCGTGTCATCCGCGGATTCCGGGCGGACCCGCCGAGGGTGGCCCGGCTGGCGTCGTTCCTGGATGGCGACGGAGCGCTCATCGATCGCGGCCTCTACCTCGTCTTCCCGGGGCCCCGGAGCGAGACGGGCGAGGACACCGTCGAATTCCAGTGCCATGGAGGGCATGTCGTTCCGGCGCGACTGCTCGCGGCGCTCGAAGCGGCGGGTGCCCGGCCGGCGCACGCGGGGGAATTCACCCGGCGCGCCGTGCTCAACGGCAAACTGGATCTCCTGCAGGCGGAGGCGGTCGCCGACCTGGTCGATGCGGAAGCACCGGTCCAGGCGAAGGCGGCGCTGCTGCAGCTCGAAGGGGGGCTCTCCCGCCGGATCGCGGCGCTCCGCAGTGCACTGATCGATCTGCTCGCGATGCTGTCGTACGAGGTGGACTTCCCGGACGAGGACGACGGCCCGATCCCGAGGGAGCGGATCGCGGAACGCCGTCACGAGGTCGCGCGGCAGATCGAGCGGCTGCTCGCCACCGCGCCGCTCGCCGAGCGGGTGCGCCGCGGGGCGCTGGTGGTGCTGGCCGGCGCGCCGAATGCGGGGAAGTCCTCGCTCTTCAACGCGCTGTTAGGCAGCGAGCGGGCGCTGGTCACCGAGCTGGCCGGCACGACGCGTGACGCGATCGAGGCCCATGCCGACTTCCTCGGCTGGCCCATCCGCCTGGTCGACACGGCCGGCCTCGGCGCCACCGACGACCGCCTCGAAGCGATGGGCCAGGCGATGAGCCAGCGCTATCTGCAGGCGGCCGACCTGGTGCTCCGCTGCGAGGATGGGTCGCTGGCCGGCGACGTGCAGCTCGGCGACGCGGGGCTCCGGGGACCAACGCTGGTTGTCCGCACCAAGAGCGACCTCGGTGCCGGGGCCGGAGCCCCATTGCGGGTCTCGGCCGTGACGGGAGAGGGCCTCGCCGAGCTCCGGCAGGCGATCGTCGAGCGGCTGTACGCGGCGGGCGCGGGGCTCGGCGATCTGGAACCCGCGCTGACCCGGGAACGGCACCGGATCGCCCTGCTCCGCGCCGCCGAGGCGCTCGAGGGGGCCCGTCCCCACATCGAGCCGTCCGGAGATGCGGTGCTGGCTGCGCATCACGTGCAGGAGGGCGTGCTGGCGCTCGACGCACTGGTCGGCGTGATCGATGTGGATGAGGTCCTCGACCGGGTGTTCGCCACCTTCTGCGTGGGGAAATGAGCATGGCCGCACCGACGCTCGCTGCGATGCACGTCTACCCGATCAAGTCCTGCGCCGGGATCGACGTCACGGCCTGGCCGCTCGATGCCTTCGGACTGCGGTACGACCGCCGCTGGATGATCGTGACGCCGACGGGGCAGTTCCTCACGCAGCGCGAACTGCCCGCCCTGGCGCGGGTCCGGGTGGAGATCGCGCCACCGCACCTCCGCGTCACGGCTCCCGGTCAGGACGCACTGGTGCTCGCGCTCGAGCCGATGGGTGGCCGGCCGATCCTCACCCAGGTCTGGGAGGACCCGGTCCGGGTCGTGGCGCCGGACCACAAGGCCGACGACTGGTTTTCCAGCTATCTCGGCTACGAGGTCATGCTCGCCTACATGCCGGAGAGCGTCGTGCGTCCGGTCGACGCGCACTATGCCCCGGATGGCGGCCGGGCCAGCTTCGCCGACGGCTTTCCCTTCCTGCTCGTCGGTGAGGCCTCGCTGGCCGACCTCAACCGTCGCCTCGCGGCGCCCCTGCCGATGAACCGCTTCCGCCCCAATCTGGTCGTGTCAGGCAGCGACCCATTCGCGGAGGACGGCTGGCGGCGCATCACGATCGGCGGCATCCCGATGCAGGTGGTCAAGCCCTGTGCCCGCTGTGTCGTCACGACGACCGATCAGGAAACGCTCGAACGGGGGCAGGAACCGCTCCGGACGCTCGCCACGTTCCGGCGGCAGGAGAACAAGGTGATGTTCGGGCAGAACGTGGTGCACTACGGGACGGGCACGCTGCGCGTAGGCGACGCCGTCGCGGTGGGTCCGGGAGGCACCGCATGACCGTCACCCTCCTCGGCATCCCCTACGACCTCAGCTCCTCGTTCATGCGAGGCGCGGCGGGCGGGCCCGCCGCGCTTCGCGCCGCGCTCCACTCCGAGAGCAGCAACAGCGCGAACGAGGACGAACAGGATGCGCTGGCCCTGCTCGAGGACGCCGGCGATCTCGCCCTCTTCGGCGTGATCGACCCCCGCCCGCTGATCGAGGCCCGAGTCGAGGAATTGCTGCACTCGGGCGCGACCCCGCTCCTCCTCGGTGGCGACCATTCCATCACCTGGCCGATCGTGCGCGCGGTCCGGCGGCAGGTGCCGCGCCTGACAATCCTGCACCTCGACGCGCACCCCGACCTCTACGAGGCCCTCGACGGCGACCGCGGGTCGCACGGATCGCCCTTCGCGCGGATCATGGAGGAGGGGCTGGCCAATCAGCTGGTGCAATGCGGCATCCGGACCATCAACCCGCACCAGCGCGAGCAGGCGCGACGGTTCGGGGTCGAGGTCATCACCATGCGCGCCGGCATCGAGGCGATGGTGACCGCCGCGCGCCGGCTGGAAGGGCCGGCCTACCTCTCGCTCGATCTCGATGTGCTCGATCCCGCGTTCGCGCCGGGGCTGAGTCACCCCGAGCCGGGCGGACTCTCGACCCGCGAACTCATCCGGATCGTGCAGGCGATCCCGCGCGGCCGCCTCGTCGCCGCAGATCTGGTCGAACTCAATCCGGTGAACGATCTGCGGGACCTGACGGCGCGGGTGGGGGCGAAGCTGCTGAAGGAGATCGTGGGGCGGATGGTGCACTAGCGGCGGGGAGGGGGGACGGCGAGGTCCGTCCCTATTCCTTCTTGTGGCTCCCGTCGCAGAAGGGCTTCTCCGCCGACTTGCCGCAGCCGCAGAACTTCACCACGCCCGGCTGCTTGCCGACGCGGAGCGGCACCTGATTCCCCTCTTCGTCGCGCACCACGACGGGTCCCTCGATGACGATGGTGCCCTTCTTCTTGAAGACGACCGTGATGGGATCGGTGGACATCGGTGGAGCCTCGGGGAGCGGAGAGGGGCGGCCACATGGGCCGCCCCGGGAATAGAAGAGCGGTCGGCTGAAGGTTACGCCGTCTGCACGCCGCGTGCGATCTCTTCGGCGGCCTGGAACTCCGCGGCCCCGGCGCGGAGCGCCGCCGCGATGCCGCGTTCCTGGACCAGTGCCTCGGTCATCCGGTGCCCCAGATAGTAGCCGGAGCGCTCCGGCAGGACCCGTCCGCTGACCAGCCGGGCGGACGGACTCATGCCGCCGGAGAGATAGCGCAACCGGAGTCCGATGCCGCGCCCTTCCAGTTCCGGTTCGACCACGCGGCGCAGAAAGGATTCCAGCTCGCGGAGCCGGCGATACTGGCGCCGGGGATAGCCGAAGTAGTTGGCGGCGTCGAGACCCGGTGCCACCGCTTCGGCTGCATGCACCGCGAGACCTTCGTTCACCAGCAGCTCCCGCAGCGTCGCGCGGCTGCCGGTTACCCAGTAGTCGTAATAGCCGCCCTGATCGCTGACGAGGCGCTTGAGTTCGCTCTGGCTGGTGGGCGAGGTGTAGCGGACGGTGTGCGCGAGTTCGTGGCCCACCCAGAGCGGGATGAGTTCCGGCGGCAATCCCATGCCGTACGTCTCGGGATTGGCGCGGCCGGTGAAGTGCTCGATGCAGATGAACGCCACGCCCCGACCGCCGACGACCAGTTCGCCCGCGTTCGCGGCGCCCATGCCCACCATGAGATAGACATCGGTCGGGCGATCGACCTGCAGCAGGTCGGTGGCCTGCGCGATCGCGTCCTCCACAATGCCCTCGACATCCGTCGATTCGATCAGCTCATGCAGGTCGGAACGGTCGGCGTTGAGCGCATGCGCGATCACCGCCTGCGCCTGCGGGCTCTCGAGGTCCAGCACGTAGTTGTGCCAGTAGGCGGAGAGCACGGCCCGATGCGCGTTCAGATACTGCTCGAACGCCGCTTCCTTGTCGGGCGCCTGGAGAACGGAGAGAAACTCGGGGACGAGATTGATCAGCACAGGCGTGAATATCGGCTGTTCGTCACGACGCGCAAGTCCTCATTTGTCGCTGCATCGTGCCGCGCTGACTTGACAGTCCGCGCAGGCGAAGGCAGTCGCCCGCAAGTGTGAGCGGCCTCACAGGAAATCATCGCCCGGCGCGCAGCGCGGCGACGCGCAGACGCGCGCGCTCGATCCTCGCATTGAACATCGGCTCGGCGTTGGCCCAGTTGCGGAGGACCTGCTCGTAGCGCACCACGGCGCTGTCGCGCACACCCGCGGCATCCCACGCCGTCGCGGCGAGTTCGGCCAGTTCGGTCTGCGTGACGTAGGTGCCTCCGGCGTCGAAGCCGCCCCGGAGACCCGCCTCGCCCCAGTACGCCGCCTCCTTGGGACGGCCGAGGCGAAGCAGCACGCGGCCGAGCGCCATGTTGATGCGGGTGTACCCCGCGGTGGGCGAATAGACCGAGCGCCGGTACGCCTCGATCGCTTCCTCGAGATGTCCCTCGGCCTCCAGGATCAGGCCGCGCACGTAGTAGTGCAGCCGCTGGTCGCGGCCGTAGGCGCTGCCCCGGCCCCACGCCTCGAGACTGTCGGCGATCCCGCGCAGCAGGGTCGTGTCGCCCGCGGCGGCCAGGGCGGTGGCCCGGAGTGTCTGGGTCCAGACGCGATGGCGAGCGACCTGCGAGGGAGTGGTGTCGCGCGGGCTCAGCGAGATGGAGTCGCACAGCGCCGCGGCGCGGCGGTATTCGCCGAGGTCGAACCAGACCGCGGATTCGAAGAGCGCATTGTACGGTGGCCAGCCCCGGCGCGTCGGCTTCTCGAGTTCGCGCAGCTTGCGCGCGGGGATCAGGGCATCGTGCGGGCGTCCCTGGGCGCGCAGCGAGCGATTCAGCCACTCGAAGGCATCGGTCGCATACGGCCCCGTTTCGAGGCTGTGATAGTACGCGTCCATGACGGCATAGTTGCCGGCGCGGAAGGCGACCATGGCCTTGAACACATCCCGCTGCAGTTCAGGCGCGAGCACCGACACCTGCTGGTCGGCGGCGAGCGCCTCCTGGTACCGGCCCTCCATCATCAGGATCCAGCTCACCTGGCCCGCCGCCCAGTAGTTCTTCGGCTGGCGACGCAGCCATTCGCGCGCGACCCGCTCCGCCGCCGGCAGCGAGTCCAGCATCTGGTAGGCGCTGATCAGGGCGTAGTAGGCATCGCAGGCGTGGCACGACGCGGCGCCCTTCGGGGCATTGCGGTCGGCGCGAATCGAGGCGGAGTCGAGTTCGATGACCCGGCGGAACGGCGCGAGTGCCCCGAGAAAATCACCTGCGCCCACCCGCCCGATGCCGAGCCAGAGGTAGCCCTCGAGTTCGGTGGGATACCGGACCGTGAGTGTCTCCGCGATCGCGATGCGGGACGGGTCGTCCACCGCGCTGGCCCAGCCGGCGGTGATGAGGAGCCGCTCCCGGTCGCTCGCGCGGGGCGCGAGGCGCAGCGCGCGCTCGTAATCCCGGATGGTCGAGGTCTCGTTGTACCCGCCCCCCGACCGCGCCAGCCAGTAGGCGGCCATCGCGAAATTGGAGTCCTCGGCGAGCGCCTCGTTCAGCAGGCGACGAGCGCTGTTGATGTCGCCGAGGAACCGGGCGCGGAGTCCTTCCTCGTACAATCGGTAGGCAACGATCGACCTGGTGGTCTGATCGGCGAGGCTTGCCCCGACTGCGGTATCGGCGAACGAAGCCATCTCCTTCCGAATCTCCGTCACCAGCGCGAAGAGGTCACCCGCCTCCGCGCTGTAGGACTGGATCATGTTGCCGCTCGCCAGACTGCTCCGCCGGATGTCGAGCTGCAGACGTCCACCCGGTCGCTGGTAGAGCGCGCCATCGAGCAGCTCCGTCGCGCCCGCGGCCCGCGCGGCACGCACCATCGCGGCAGCCGTATCGGTGATCCCGCCCTGCGCCATCAGCTCGTACATCCGCGCCGTGCTGATCACCTGCAGATCCCGGCCTCGCGCAAGGTCGGTGGCCAGCATATCGGCGAGCGGTCCCGCGAGCGACTGGGTGCCCTTGGTGTAGTCGTGGATGAGGCCGACGGCCACGACCGGCTTCCGCGTCTCCCCGGCAGGTGCGCCGCCACCCATCCGGAAGAGGCCGACAGCCAGCAGAGCGCCGAAGACGGTGCCGATCGCCATCCCCCAGCGCGTGCTGCGTCGCTTGAGGAAGGGCTTTCCTGGCGGAGCGGAGAGCGGAATGGGCGACGGCGCGACCGGCGCCGGTACTGGGGCAACGACCGGTGCCGGCGGCGCGGGAATCGGACGCGGGCGTGCGTACTCGTCGGTGAAGCCCGAGACCATCTTCCGCCCCGATGGTTCCGCCATCGGAGCGGGACGGGTGACGGCCGGAGTGCCCGGAACGGTGTCGGTCGGGACCTCGTCGAGCGGCGGGCGACTCGCCATGGGAGGCGGTGTCGCCGGCAATGCCGGGACGGCCGGTGGCGGAGCGGAGACGGTCGCCGGCGCGGCCGGCGCGATCGGCTTCACCTGGCGCAGTTCATCGGCGTAGCGGCGGAGATCGGCGTCGGGCGCGAGATCGAGCTCCTGGCGGAGCAGCATCTCGTACACGCGATAATGCTGGAGGGCCTGGGCCCGATCGCCCGCCGCCGCGAGCCCCTTCATCAGGCCGAGTGCGGCCTTGGCATTGAGCGGATCGGTGTTGGCGAGCCGGCGCCAGTACCCGACCGCCACGCGCGGCTCGCCCCGATTCGCCGCCTCGATCGCCAGCGACTCGAGTGCCTCGGCGTACTCCCGGGCGTAGTGACCTCGCTCGGTCTCGGCCCAGCGCTCGAACTCCGGGGCCTCATCGAAGAAGATGCCGTCGAGGAATGGGCCCTTGTAGAGGGCGACGGCGTCTTCCTTCCGTCCTTCGCTGATCGCGCGCTGGAATTCGGCGAGGTCGCTGGAGAGCAGTTCGGGGTTGAGCCGGAGGTCGTTGGTGCCCTGGACCAGTTCCTCGGCGCCGAGGTCGCGCCGCAGGGCGTACACCGCCTGGGCGAGGTTCTTCCGGGCTCGCTCGAGATCGCTCTCCGGCCAGAGGATGAGCAGCAGCTTCTCGCGGGCCATGCCGCGGTCCCCCGCCGCGGCCAGCAGCGCGAGCAGCGCAAGCCGGCGGCGCTGGGCGCCCGCGCCTTCGGCGGGCGCGCCGTCGCGCAGGATGGCGAGTCCCCCGAATGTCTGCAGGTACAGCTGAGGCATGCGATTCGGTGCGAAGGGTTCAGACCCCGAGTCGCGCGAGCGCCCGGAGCAGATTCATCCTGGCGCGTGCTTCAAACCGTGCCGCGAAGGGCGCGGTCGAGTAAATCCGTTCCCGGTCCAGGAATCCCTGGAGGATCCGGGCCCTCGTCGGGCGAAAGACGGGCGCGGGCACCCAAGCGTATTCCTGGAGAATCTGCGCCTCGTATTCCTCGAAGCGGGACTCCGGGGCGCCGAGGATCGCGAGATCGATGTCCACCACGAGCGCCGCATCCCCGGAGGCGGGGATCCCGGCATGCCGCGTGGCCAGGATCAGTTCCCGAATACGCTCGGTCACGGCCGCAGTCCCACCCGCCCCCCGCACGACCTCCTCCGCCCAGTCCGCGCTCTTCGCCTCGTTGTCCGATCGACGCGTGTCGTAGACCGCGTCGTGAAACCAGAGGGCGATCGCCACTTCCCCGGGGTGATCCGCCAGGTGCTGCTCCTGCGCCTCTTCGAAGAGCTCCAGGCACTCTCCGAGGTGCTGGAGTGAGTGGTAGGAGCGATCCGCCGAGCCATACGCGGCGAGGATCGAGGCCAGTACATCGTCCCCGGGACAGGGTCTTCCCAGCAGTTCCCATCCCGATCTCCACCGGGCCTCCCATTCCAAAATCATTTGCCGCAACGCCTTGCATCAGGTGATCGGGAGGTGATTTCGGAGTTGCCGGCAGGTCATGAGCAGGTGAACGCCGGGCCTATTGTATCCCCCGTCCGACGGGCGAGCAAGCGGCCCGAACAATTCATCTCCAGGTGGAGGGTACCCCCGTGAAGGCGATCCGATGGGCGGCAGTAATGACGGTGGCGACGCTGGCTGCATGTGGTGGTGGGGACAGCACCGGTCCGGGCGGCGGTTCCGGGCCCGCGTTCACCGCCAGCGTGAGCGGCGACATCCAGACCTCGATCAAGGGTGACGCAAAGTTCGGCGAAGCCACTGATCCGAGCGCGGGCGACATCTTCGCGGTCGAAATGTCCGAGGACGACTCGACCGGTGGCGGCGTGATCCAGCTCATCCATATCGGCACCGGGGCGCCGGGCACCGGCACCTATGCCCTGGCCGATGCGGTGAACGGGACGCCGAGCGACGGGGACTGGGTGGCGGCGGCGTATGACACCGACAACGGCCAGCTCACGGCGTCGTTCGTGGCGAGCACCGGTTCGGTGAAGGTGACTCGCGCGGATAACGGAACCTATGAAGGCACGTTCGACTTCACCGCGACCGGTGCCGCGGTCTCCGACCCCGGGACGCCGCTCAGCATCACGGTGCACGGGAAGTTCAGGGCGAAGCCGGCGGTCGGCCTCGCTGCCCGCACCCCGTCGCTCATCCGGAGCCGCTGATGCGCCCGCTCCGTCGCGTTGCCTGGCTGAGCCTCGCCCTCGTGGCGTGCAGCGGGAAGCCGGTCGAGCCGGGCGCGGCGGTGGCGGTGGATCTGCATGGCGGCCCCAACCCGGGCCGGTATCAGAGTGGTGCGACGAGACCGACCTGCAGTCGCGATCTCGTCGGCCCGGGCAGCTGGGCGATTCAGTACTCGGACTGGAACGGACCCAAGGCCGGCCTCAGGAGCCTGCAGCTGGTGGTCCCGGCTCCCGAACGGCCCGAGCAGTTCTACCTCGGCATGGTGTTCGGCGACTTCTTCGCCGGCTCCGTGCACGAAATCGAAACCCGCGCTTCGGCTCCGGTGCAGCGCGGACATGGCAAGGTCATCGTGCGCCCCCTCAGGCACGGCACGGTGGTGATGGTCACCGGAGCAACTGAACACGATGTCGCGGTCTCCGCGACGATCACTTGTCAGACCCCTGACTCGACGGAAGGAACCGTACCATGACACGCACCGCCCTCTCCCCGACCCGTTATCTGGCCTCGGCGGCCCTCGCCGCCGGCGCCGCGATGTCCCTGATGGCCATGAACTGGGCCCCGAAGCGCGCCGCGGCAAAGCCGACCACGCTTCGCATCGTCGCGCGCGACTTCGCCTACGAGCTCCCCGCCACGATTCCCTCCGGTCCCACGCGGATCGAGCTGGTGAATCACGGCGGTGACCTCCACCACGCGCAGCTCGTGCGCCTGGAAGAGGGCAAGACGCTCGCCGATCTCGCGGCGTTCCCGCACGATGCGCCGCCTCCGTCCTGGGTGGTGATGCTGGGCGGGCCCGGCGCGGTCGCGCCGGGCGACTCGAGCACGGTGATCGAGTCGCTGACGCCCGGCAACTATGCCGTGCTCTGCTTCATCCCGGGCCCGGACAACGTCCCGCACGTGGCCAAGGGCATGGCCGCCGCGTTCACCGTGACCTCCAGCGCCAATGGCGCGAGCATGCCCAAGCCGGAGATGACGGTGAAGCTGGTGGACTTCGCCTTCGTGCCGTCGCGGCCGTTCCACGCCGGGCGGCAGCTGGTGCGGGTGGTGAACGACGCGGTGCAGCCGCACGAGTTCGTGATCTTCAAGCTGCTGCCTGGCAAGACGGCGGCCGATCTCCACGCGTGGCAGATGTCGCTGCAGGGGCCGCCGCCGGCGGAGCTGCTCGGTGGCACGGTCGGGCTGTGGCACGGGTCGGAGGCGCTGGTGGACGTGACCCTGGCGCCGGGTGACTACGTGTTCACCTGCTTTATCCCGGATGCCAAGGATGGCAAGCCGCACTTCATGCACGGCATGTCCCTGCCGTTCACGATCGCGGCGGACTGACGGCAGCGCGGGCGCGGCACCGGCCACCGGTGCCGCGCCACGGCCACCCGCATCGAGGCGGGCGGTGATCCCACTCTCACGGGCGGAGCCCGAACGATGAGACCGAGCGACAGCTGGACCGCCCTGGCGGCGCGGACGACCCGGATGCTGGCGGAGCGCACCACGCGGATCGTCAATGCCATTCCCGAGAGCCGGGGAACTTGTCAGGCGTCGGTGTCGGGCGCCATCCGGCAGGCGTTCCGGGGCGATGCCGAATTCTCGGGGCCGCACCGGTCCCAGGGACCGGGGATCGTGCTGCACCTTCGCGACCGCGCCGGCCGGGCGGCCGTGGACCTCCTCTACCGCGGTCCCACGCTGCCGATCGGCGTGGCCGGCATCGGGGACTCCCCGACCGTGCCGCCGGCAGCCGGAGAGTGGATCGCGCTCTTCAGTACCAGCGATGGTGAAGAGCTTTCCGAGCTGTTCTTCGCCGTCGGCGGCGAAGTCCGGCTCCACCCGCTCGCCGGCGGTTATCTCGGCGGACAGTTCGCCTTCCAGGCGCGGAGCGGGCCCGAGGATCCGGCGACGTCCCGCAGCGTGACGGTCAGCGGCTACTTCTGCGCCCGGCCGGCGGTCGATCCGCTGCCGCTCACTGCGGGGCGGCTGAGCTGGGACTGGGACCTGTCGGGACTGGGTCTGGACGAGGCGGACCTCGGATTCAACTGACGCGCGGCTGAGAGCGCTGGCGGGGCGGGTGCGTCCCTCCTCGCCACCGCTGGACGGCGCATCTGGACCATTCGCGATCCGGGGGCATCTCCCGGATCCCAACTGGCTACGACCGAAGCTGAGGGAGCGACCAATGAAGGCATGGAAGAGAGTCGGCCTGCTGACGGCACTCGTGAGCGCGGCGGCCTGCGGCAGCAGCACCGATCCGGGCGGGGGGGGTGGGGGCGGTGGCGGGGGCGGCGGTACGGCCGAATGGACCGTGATGGTCTACATGGCGGCGGACAACAGTCTCGCCGTGCAGGGCATTCTCGATCTCGACGAGATGGAGGACGCCGGCGTCGATCCCAACGTCAACGTCGTCGTCCAGGCGGAATTCAATCCGGATGTCCTGGGTCAGTACCAGTGCGACGCGGCCTGCTTCAACCGGCCGAACTTCAACACCTTCCGGTATGCGATCGAGCAGGCCGGCGGCAGTGCGAAGAACGGCCCCGACCGCGGGCCGGTCACGGACATCGGGAACGTCGACATGACCAACCCGGCCACGCTCAACAGCTTCATCAAGTGGGCCGAGCAGACGCACCCGGCCAAGCACTACCTGCTGGTGCTCTGGAATCATGGAGGCGGCTATGCCGGGCTGCTGCAGGACCAGACCAGCGCCGGCAGCGGTCTGATGTCGCTCGCGCAACTCAAGGCGGGACTCAGCGGCGCCGGCCAGATCGACGTGCTCGACTTCGACATGTGCCTCATGGCCGGCTACGAGACGCTCAGCACGATCGTCGGCCTGACCGACTTCGCGGTCCTGTCCGAGGAGGTCGTGCCCGGCGAGGGCAATCCATACACGAGCATCATCGACGCGATCCAGGCCGCGCCGACGATGACGCCCCACACGCTCGCCACGACGCTGGTCGACCGGTTCAACGCGTCGTACCAGGGCAGCAAGGCGTCGACCACCAAGTCGGCGTATGACCTGGCGGGGTTCGCCAACTTCGACCTCGCGCTGAGTTCCCTGGCGACCGACCTCCAGGCCGGGCTGGGCGGCGGCCTTGGCGCGACGATCAGTCAGGCGGCCGCGGTGAGCCAGAAGTTCAGCTACTCCGAACTCACCGACGTCGTGAGCTTCCTCGACTCGCTCAACGTGCGCGTCGCGGGGCAGACCGCGCTGCAGCAGAAGATCGCCGGCGTGCGGGCGCAGGCGCTGGATCCGTCGTTCCGGCTGGCCTCGCGTGCCCGGAACGGGACCGGGAGCGGACAGCAGGCGGCCTCCGATGTCGCCCGCGCCACCGGGCTCCATGTCGTGCTGCCCAGTGGGATCGGGAGTGACAATTTCAACGCCAGTGGACCGCAGAGCCTCGCCGCCTACCAGGCGCTCTATCCCGGGAAGGCCTGGACCAGCTTCCTCACCGCCTACACGACCGGTGGGGGCACGCCGAACAGCATGATCGATCAGGGGAACGGCAGCGCCTTCGAGGCCTACCTCGTGTGGGACCAGGCGGCCATCGCCGCCGGTGCCGACGTCGACTTCTGGGTGCTCGAGCCGGATGGCAACATCTATAACCCCGCCTTCGGCAGCGTCTCCGCGAACGGCACCCTCTCCAACGACTCGTACGCGGATGGGGTGAATTTCGAGGGGTATCTGACCAACCGGTTCATCCAGGCCGGGACGTACAAGATCTATGCGAACCTGTGGCGGGATCCGAACGACCATCGGCCGATCTACGACCTGGCGTATCGTCTGGCGCAGAGCGACACCTTCAGCCTGCTGCTGACGGGCGCGGGCGGGCCGCCTGACACACTATCGCTCGATACCTCGTGGCTCAACGATCCCAATCCGACGCTGGGGAGCGTCGAAGCCGGCGCCTACACCGACCTGAAATACGTGGCGTTCACCAGCTTCCCGAGCCCGCCGCCGTTCGGTGGAGTGCGGCAGCCGGGTCAGGGCGGGGTCGCGCTCTCCCGCGCGAATCCGCACGAGATCACCCCGGCCCAGGTCGCGACCATCCGCCGGCTCACGGCGGCGCGCGCCGCCAGCCGCGACGCGACCAGACGGTTCGGTCAGCCCATGCCCTTTCCCCGCGGAGGTCGCTGATGCGCCCCATGCTCGTTGCGGTCGCCATCATTGCCGGCTGTCATCCGGCAAGCGGCGGGACGCCGGCCCCGGCCGGTGGACCGTTGCGCACGACGGTGCACGCGGTGCTGACCACCCCCTCGCTCGTCGGACGTCTCGTCGAGGTCAACGGTCGCTGCCTCGGCTACGCCACCCCAACCCTGGCGAAAGGGGCTCCGCCGGTGACGCGGAGCGACTGGCAGCTCGAGGACAAAGGGGAAGCGATCTGGGTGAGCGGTCCACTTCCGGCGGGTTGCACCTCGACGACTCCGGCCGCCGCGCCCGGCCTGGTCACCGCGACCGTGGCCCAGGATACGCTGCCGGGACTCGGCGGCCAGCCTGCCGCACCCCGGCAGTATCTCATCAGGCATTGAAGGAGCCTTGCTCATGCATGCCATCGTCATTGTCTTGCGCATCGTGCACATCGTCACCGGCGTCTTCTGGGCGGGTGCCGTGATCTTCATCAATCTGCTGCTGCTGCCGAGTATCGGCGCGGCGGGCCCCGCCGGTGGTAGGGTGATGACCGAGCTCAAGCAGCGGAAGCAGCACGCCGTCCTCTTCTGGACGTCGACCCTCGCCGTCATGTCGGGACTCTCGCTGCTCTGGATCGACTCGGGCGGCTTCTCGCACGACTGGTTCCGGGCGCCAATCGGGATCGCCCTCACGTTCGGCGGCATTGCGGCGCTGACCGGCTTCGCGGTCGGCTTCGTGGCCGTCCGCCCGCTCGCCATCCGGATGGAGGAGATGCAGGCCGAGATGGCGCGGGCGACGACCGATGCGCTGCGCCAGTCCTATCTGCCCCGGCTGGGGGAAGTCCGCGGCCGGCTCACCATGCTCGGCCGCGTGGCCACGAGCTGCGTCAGCGTTGCCGTGGTCGCCATGGCGGTCGCGCGGTATCTCTGATCGCCCGGGACTGAAACCGCTGCGGCGGGCGGGCCGAGTGGCCCGTCCGCCGCAGTCTCGTCTTCAGCGCTGGTGTCCCCGGCTCAGTTCGTCACGATCACCGTGCCGACCATCGTCGGATGATTGCTGCAGTGATAGTTGTACGTGCCCGGCGCGGTGAAGGTGAAGCTGAAGCTCGACCTCGGCGCGATCTGGCCAGAGCCGAACAGGCCGCTGTCGGACGTGATGGTGTGATCCACACCGCTCCCGCCGTATGACCCGCCGGTATAGTCCGCATTACCCCATCGCACCGTCTGCTTCGTCGCCAGGCTGATCGTGATCGGATTCGGCGCGAAGGCCCCGGCCCCGAGACCCTGGGCGTTGAGCTTGATCGTCACATCGGGATGCAGGGCGTTGGATGGCGACGTGGCACTGCTGCATCCCGCGAGCAGGGTCAGCATCACGACGAGTGCGGCCTTCCGGTTGGTCATAATCTCAGCTCCCCAATTTTGCGCGAAGATTCTTCGCCATCTCCAGGTGTCCCACGAAGGCCGGTGCGACCTTCTCTTCCAGCGCTTTCAGCTCGGCATTGTGCGTTGCGGGGAGCAGCGTGCTCGTCACCGCATCGATGACCGCCTGATGGAACGCGATCTCGTGATCCAGGAAGGCACGGTCGAATGCCGCGCCCTTCTTGCTCTTGAGACTGGCCATCGCCGCGGCATGCTGCGCGGCACCCTGGTCCCCCGCCGGAAGTACGGGCACGACCCCGAGCTTCTTCGCGAGGTCGCGGCCGAGCTGGCGGACGCTGGTGTGCGCATCGGCGAACGACTGCCCGAGCTCACGGACTTCCTTGGTGCTGCCCTGGGTCGCGGCGAGGCGGCCCGTTTCGATGTCCGCGGTGTTCGCGGCATCGAAGATGGCTACGATGTTGACGTCGGTCAGACCCTGTGCAGTCACAGCCGCCGGAAATGCGGCAGCCAGCAGGACGAGGGCGAGGGTGGCGCGGGTAGGGCGAACCATCGTGTGCTCCAGGCGAGAGGGGATGCCGCCCCGGCTCGGGGCGGCCGTGGAGCAACCTAGGAGTACAAATATAATAAGTCAAGTTTTTCCTTGACTTATTGAATCCGGGGGGTACCGGCGCTACCTTGGGGCATGCCCAATCACCCGCTGAGCGACCGCTTCCTCGAAGGCACGCAGGGGCGCGCGGTCGAGCTGCTGCGCGAGGCCCCCCGCACCGTGGAGGAACTCGCCACGGCGCTGGAACTGACCGGCAATGCCGTCCGGCTGCAGCTCGGGGCGCTCGAGCGGGACGGCCTGGTGCGGGTGGAGGGTCGGCGGCCGAGCGGAAGGAAGCCGGCGCTGGTCTACGGGCTCACCGCGCACGCCGACTTTCTCCTTTCCCGCTCCTACGTTCCCGTCCTCACGGCGCTGCTCGATGTGCTCGGTGAGCGGAGCAGTCCGGCGGAAAGGACGGCGCTCCTCCGGGAGGTGGGGCGGCGCCTGGTGCTCGCTGCTCCCCGCGCAAACGGCTCGAAGCGGGAACGGCTGCTGGCTGCCGCCCGAGCCCTGGAAGGATTCGGCGGCAAGGTGCGCCTGGAAGGGAGTGGCCGGACCTCCGTCCTCGTGGCGTCGGGATGCCCGATCGGCGAGGTGGTCGGACGCCACCCTGAGGCCTGCCGGGTGATCGAAACGGTGGTGCACGAGATTTCGGGGGTCAAAGTGCGGGAGCAGTGCGATCGGGGCGAACGACCGAAGTGCTCGTTCGTCGCGGAGTAGAATCTCCGCATCCCCGGCACGCGGCGGGCTCCCCAAAGACATCGACCCCCCGAGGCTCATGGCGTCGGGGGGTCCTGGCATTCAGGGGGGCAGCGGAGCGGCTAGTTGATCTCCCGCTGCTTCCGCTTGCTCACCTCGTCGAGGAATCGGCGCTCCTCCTGGGTGAGACTCTCGATCCCCTTCGCGCTGATCTTGTCGAGGACCCGATCCACCTCGGCGGCCACAGGGTCGCTGCCCGGGCGGGTCGAGAGCGGGCGAGACGGGGCGGGAGCGTGGGGATCCGAGTCCCGCGTCGCGGCGGTCTGCTGCACCATGACAACGCGCTCCGTCTGCTGCCGCGGCGAAGGCGCCGGCCGCCGCTGCGACAGCGACTGGATCTTGAAGAACATCCAGCCGGCGAGCATGCCGCCCAGATGCGCCTCGTGCGCGACCCCGTCCTGCACCCAGCGGGCAAAGACCAGGTCGAGCACGGCGAGGCCGATGACCAGCGTCCGGGCCCGGATCGGGACCGGGATCGGGAAGACCATGATTTCGGCATCGGGCCAGAACATCGCGAAGGCGACGGCGACGCCCAGCACCGCCCCGGAGGCGCCGATGATCGGGCTCTGGGGGATGAGGAGGCTCAGCAGCAGGGAGAAAAGCGCTGCCCCGATGCCACAGTAGATGTAGTAGAACAGGAACGACCGGGAACCCATTCGGCTTTCGACCGCCGTCCCGAACAGGTACAGGCCCAGCATGTTCGTGGCGAGGTGGAGGATCGACGAATGGACGAACAGGTAGGAAAGCGCCCCCCAGGGGTGCCCGGCGAAACTCGCCGGGTTCATGGCAAGAACGGAACGGATTTCTGGGGAGGTAAAGACCGTCTCCAGCAGCAGCTGCGCCACCGCGGTGACCGCAATGAGGCGGGCCACCGAGGGTGTCAGACGCGGGAACGTCGGGCTGCTGAAGGACATGGGTCTCTCAACTACTAGAACCCTGAGGGTTTTACTGTTGTTCCCGCCCGTGGGCTACCCGGGCGGTGCGGCATATCCGGTCACAAAGATCAGCAAACTCGATGCCGACCGCCTTCGCCGACTGGGGAAGGAGGCTGGTTGCAGTCATTCCCGGGAGTGTGTTCACCTCTAAACAGAGGAGATGCGCTTCCGGTGTCAAGCGAAAATCGACTCGCGAGTATCCCCCAAGCTTCAGCGCCTGATGCGCCAGGAGCCCGAGCCGCTGGCATTCGGCAGTCACCGCGGCCGGCAGGTCGGCGGGAAAGATCTCCTCTGACATCCCCGGGGTGTACTTGCACTCGTAGTCGAAGATCTCGTGCTTGGGGATGATCTCGCCCACGGCGAGGGCCCGGCCGTCGAGGATGCCTACCGTCAGTTCCCGCCCGGGAATGAACGCCTCGGCCATCACCTCGTCATCGAACTCCCGGGCATACCAGACCGCGCGCTCGAAATCGCCCGGCTGTTTCACCACCGTCAGCCCGACCGTCGACCCCTGCTTCGACGGCTTCACGACGATCGGCCAGCCCAGCGCCTTGCCCGCCACCTCGGTGCTCACCGGGGCCATGCACCACCGGGCGGTCGGGACCCCGGCATCCCGGAAGAGCCGCTTGGACACGTCCTTGTCCATCGCCATCGCGCTCCCGATGGGACCGCTGCCGGTGTAGGGGACGCCGATGGTGTCGAGAATCGTCTGGATGGTGCCGTCTTCGCCCCGCCCGCCGTGCAGCACCAGGAACACCGCCTCTGCCTCACGCACTTCCGGAAGCGCGCCGAGCGCGGTGAGCAGGAAACTCCGCTCCCGCGCCTGGAGCTCGGCGACGGAAGGCCAGGTCGCACCCACGCGACCGAGGAGATGATCGGATTCTCTGGATTCGGGGACGAATCCGGTGACGGTGTCGACCACCACGACGCTGTGGCCGACGGACCGGAGCGCCGGGACCACCTGCCTGGCCGAAGCGAGCGCGACATCGCGCTCGGCGGAGGCTCCTCCGGTGAGGACGGTGACGCGGATGCCGGGCTCCTGTGAGAGATGACGAATCGTAGCGTGCCCCTACCCGGGCGCGCTACGGCATTCGTCACCTCAACGGCGGATGCGGCGTGGAGGGAGAGCCCGGCCCCGGGGTCAACGAGTGCCGATCAGCTGCTGCAGCACGTCGTACCGGCTCACGATCCCGATCAGTTTGCCATCCTTCTGGATCAGCGCAGCCGGGCTTTCCCGGGTCAGGATCGGCGCGAGGCGTTCGGTGGGCGTCAGGGCATCGACGACCGGAAAGGCCGCGTCCATCAGCTCGCGCACCGGGCGGTCGAGCAGGCTCGGCTGGGCCAGCGCGCGGGTCATCAGGGTGTTCTCCGTCAGGCTGCCGACGCACTCTCCGGCTTCGAGGACGGGGATCTGGCTCACCCCCCAGGTGCTCATCAGGGTCAGGGCCTGGCGCACCGCGGCAGCCGGGGCGACGCTCACCAGTGCGGGGGCATTGGCCCCGCGGCGCTGGAGCAGCTGCTCGACCGTGACGCGGGGGGCGTCCAGCAGCTGGTTCTCCTGCATCCATTCGTCGCTGAACACCTTGGAGAGGTAGCGCTCGCCGGTGTCGCAGAGGATCGTGACCACGCAGGCCGAGGGGTCGTCGAGTTCCCGCGCAATCTCGAAGGCGAGGGCGACGTTGAGCCCGGCGGATCCGCCGAGCAGCATCCCCTCTTCGCGGGCGCAGCGGCGCGCCATGATGAAGGCGTCGCGGTCGGAGACCTGGCGGAACTCGTCGATCACATCGAACCAGATGGTGGTCGGGATCTTGTCGCCGCCGATGCCTTCGACCTTGTAGGGATAGCCGTCGCCGAGGCTCCGGGTGCGGGAGTAGCCGGTGTAGAGCGAGCCCTGCGGGTCGCCGGCGATGACCCGGACCTTCGGATTCTTCTCCTTGAGGTACTTGCCGGTCCCGCTCACCGTGCCGCCGGTCCCCGCACCAGCCACGAAGTGCGTCACCCTGCCTTCGGTCTGGGTCCAGATCTCGGGGCCGGTCGTCTCGTAGTGCGCTTCCGGATTCACCTGGTTGTAGAACTGATTGGCCAGGATGGCGCCCGGCGTCTCCTTGACGATCTGCTTCGCCTTGTTGACGTAGTTGTCGGGGTGATCGGGCGGGACCGCGGTCGGGGTGATCACGACTTCGGCGCCGTAGGCCTTGAGGAGCCGCACCTTCTCCTGCGACATCTTGTCGGGCATGGTGAAGATGCAGCGGTACCCCTTGATCGCGGCGGCCACGGCCAGGCCAACGCCGGTGTTGCCGCTGGTGCCTTCGACGATCACGCCGCCGGGTTTGAGTTCGCCGCGCCGCTCCGCGTCCTCGATGATCCGCAGGCCGATCCGGTCCTTGACCGAGCCGCCGGGATTGGCGTACTCCGCCTTGCCGTAGACGGGGGTGCGCAGTCCGGCGCCGATGCGTGAGAGGCGGATGAGCGGAGTCCAGCCGATGGTGGGCAGGACGGAGTCGTAGGCCTTCACATGCGGGGGGGTCACGGCGTCGATCCTCGTCCTGAGAAAACCAACCTGCTCGGAGGAGCGGCCTGGCTGCCGCTCGGGGGAGAATCTTACACTCCCGACCCGCTCCGTTACACCATCGGGACGGGCCTCAGGGGGTGAGGCCCCCCGCTTCCGGGTGGCGGAAGTGGACCGGCTGGAGGAACGCACCGGCGGCCGGGACGCCGTTCTTGAGCGCAGGCGCGAAGTGCATCTGTCTGGACCCCGCCACCGCCGCCGAATCGAAGGCGGGGTATCCGCTCGACTCGGCGATCCTCGTCGAGTCAGGGACCAGCTTCCCGTTCACGTCCGCGAACAGCCGCAGCACGACCTTCCCTTCGATGCCTCTGGCATAAAGCGCGGCGGGATACTCCACCGGCGATGCCGCATTCACGGCGACCGGGGGATCGTCCCCGCGCCGTGCGGTCTGATCCGGCAGGCGTACGGTTCCCGCCTCACGACCGGAGCAGGCAGCGAGGAGGAGGAGGCCGGCGAGGGCGACGGATGCGTGGCGGATCATGAGGTACCCATCCCCCACAATAACAGGGCCCCGACGCCTGCCGCTGTGATCAGCAACCATCGCATGAGGCTCGTGGTCGAGCGGACCAGAAAGAGGGTCACTGCGGCCACGCCGAATCCGATGGCGGCGTGGATTCCCGCGGTGGTCGGTTCATTGCCCTGGCCGAGCGAGACGCCACCCGCGATGGCGCCGAAGATCGCGGCCATGAGGAGCGCCCGGCCGATCCGGATGACCACGATCACGGCGAGCACCAGCAGGGCCGCGGCGAGCATCGTGGAGACGTTCAGATGCGCCAGGAATTCGCGCACCAGCGGGATGTCACTGCCGAGGGACTGCGCGAGCATCGCCGTCCGGATGCCTGCCACGGAGCTCAGGCCTCGCTGCGGCGTTTGAGATCCGCGAGCCGGGTGAGGGCCTCGAGCGGGGTCATCCGGTCGAGGTCGAGACTCTTGAGTTCTTCCATCACCGGGTGCGGCCGGATCTCACCGAAGAGGCCGAGCTGGGAGGGATCTTCGGGGGCAGGCGTGCCGGGGACCATGCGGTGTTCGCCCTCGAGCGTCTTGAGGACGGCCCGGGCCCGCCTGACAACGGCATCGGGAAGCCCCGCGAGCTGCGCCACGTGGATGCCGTAGCTCCGGTCCGTGCCACCCGCCTCGAGCCGGTGGAGGAAGACGACCTGGTCGCCGGTCTCGCGCACCGCCACGTTGAGATTGCGTGCGTGCGCCAGCTCCTCGGGGAGCTGCATCAGCTCGTGGTAGTGGGTCGCGAACATGGTGCGACAGCCGACGTGGTCGTGCAGATGCTCGGAGACAGCCCAGGCGATGGCCACGCCGTCGTAGGTCGAGGTGCCGCGCCCGATTTCGTCGAGCAGGACGAGGCTTCGGGCAGTCGCGTTGTGGAGGATCGCGCTGGTCTCGCTCATCTCCACCATGAACGTGGACTGGCCGCGTGCGAGGTTGTCGCTCGCGCCGACCCGGGTGAAGAGCCGGTCCACCACGCCGATCTCCGCCGCCTCGGCCGGCACGTAGCTTCCCATCTGCGCCAGGATCACGCAGAGGCCGATCTGCCTGAGAATCGTGCTCTTGCCCGCCATGTTCGGGCCGGTCACCAGCAGCAGCCGCTCGGCGGGGTCGAACTTCGCGTCGTTCGGGATGAACGACTCGCGGGGCATCAGCCGCTCGATCACCGGATGGCGGCACTGCCGCAGCGTGAGGGAGAGGCCGTCGTGCACCGCGGGGCGGACGTAGCGATGCAGCGATGCGGTCTCCGCCAGCGACGCCCAGACATCCAGCCGGGCGAGCGCCGAGGCGGTACGCTGCACTCGCGCGGTGGCGCCGCCGACGCGATCCCGGAGCCCGGTGAAGATCAGGCTCTCCCGCTGGCCGATCTTCTCCTCCGCGCTCAGGACCTTCGCCTCGTATTCCTTGAGCTCGGGCGTGACGTAGCGTTCGGCGCCGGTGAGGGTCTGCCGCCGCTCGTAGTCGGCCGGCACCTTGTCGGCATGTGCATTGGTGACTTCGAGGAAATAGCCGAAGACCTTGTTGTAGCCGACCTTGAGGGAGCTGATGCCGGTTCGCTCCCGCTCCCGCTGCTGCAGCGTGGCGATGAACTGCTTGCCGCCATCGCGCAGGTCGCGGAGCTCGTCGAGTTCGGCATCGAAGCCGGGACGGATCACATCGCCGTCGGCGAGCACGGCCGGCGGGCGCTCACTCAGCGCCTGGCCGAGTTCCTCCGCGAGGTCGGCGAGGAGGTCGAACTCGTCCACGACTTCGCCGAGGGCACGGCTCCGGTCGCGATCACCGAGGCCGGTGAGCGACTCGAGCACGTCAGGGAGGCGGTGGAACGAATCGCGGAGCGCGCCGAGTTCACGCGGGGTCGCGCGCCCGGCCGCGGCGCGACCGGTGAGCCGCTCGAGGTCCCGGACCCCGTCGAGTGCCTCACGAATCCGGCCCCGGCCACGGCTGTCCTCGAGCAGGACCTGGACGGCGTCGAGACGCTCGCCGATCGCGGCCGGCTCGCTGAGCGGCGACAGCACCCAGCGCCGGAGGAGCCGGGCGCCCATCGGCGTCATCGTGGCGTCGAGGACCTCGAGCAGCGTGGTGCCCCGCGCTCCGACACGCAGCGGTTCGACCAGTTCGAGGTTGCGGCGGGTCATCTCGTCGATCCAGAGATGCCGCGCCGAGCGGCGCACCGCGGGGCGATGGAGATGCGGAAGGCCGGAGGGTTGCAGCTCGCTGATGTAGCGGAGCAGGGCGCCGGCCGCGCCGATGGCGCCCGCGTCCTCGGGGCCGAGGCCGAGACCGTCGAGACTCGCGAGCTGGAACCGCCGCGCCAGTTCGGTCTTTGCGAGTTCGGCGTCGAATTCCCACTTCTCTCTCGCCGTGCGGAGTACGCCATCCTCGAGGCGGACGTCCAGCTCTGCCGGCATCACCACTTCCGCCGGCGCGAAGCGGCCGATCGCCTCGGCGAGATCATCCCCGTCGAGGGTCTCGAGCAGGAATTCTCCGGTGGAAAGGTCGATCGCCGCGATACCGGCCGGCCCAGCGCTGCCTGACGAAGCGGCGGACGGGCCGAGCACCGCGACGAGGAAGTTGTTCTGCACGCCCGGCAGGCAGTTCTCCTCGAGGACGGCACCCGGCGTGATCGTCTCAATGACTTCCCGCTTGACGATGCCCTTGGCGAGCTTCGGATCCTCGACCTGCTCGCAGATCGCGACGCGGTGCCCGGCCGCGATGAGCTGGCGGAGATAGTCGGCGGCCGCCTTGACCGGCACCCCCGCGAGCGGGACACCGTCGCCCCGCGCGGTCAGGGTGATGTTGAGCACCCGGGCGGCGAGCTGGGCGTCGTCGAAGAACATCTCGTAGAAATCGCCCATGCGGAAAAAGAGGATCGAGTCCCGGTGACGAGACTTGATCTCCCGGTACTGCTGCATGAGCGGAGTGCCGGCCGGATCGGCCGGGCGACTGGTCACGGCTCCTTCACCACGAATGGTGAGCGCTTGAGCTTGCGCCGGACCTGTTCGGCGGCCTGCTGTGCCTTGGCGCGGTCCGCATAGGGACCCGCCCTCACCTTGAAGAGCGGGCCCTCCTTGACGACGTACGCCGTGAAGCCGGCGTCCTTGAGATCCTTGGCCAGCTTGTCCGCCGCGGCCTTGGTGTTCACCGCGCCGACCTGCACGCCGAACCCGGATCGGGCCGGCGCGGATGACGGGGCCGCGGTGTCGGCAGCGGGGGTCGGCGTCGCCGGCTGTCCCGTTGCGACCGGGCCCTGCACGGAGCAGCGTCCGTTCAGGTACTCGAGCCGGTTCTTGAGCTCGACATCGTCGCCGGTGTGCTCGAGGCCGAGGGTGAGCCAGGTGCAGCCCTCCACGACTTTCTTCTGTTCGAAGAACGCCCGGGCCGCCCATTCCGCCGCAGGGCCGAGGAGGGGAGAGTCGGGATAGTCGTTCCGGATGCGGTCGAGCTGCCGCGCGGCGTTCGGGAGATTGCCGCTGGCGTAGTCGAGCAGCGCGAGGCGGTAGATGGCATCATCGGCCCAGGAGGAGTTCGCGTACTCTACCGCGACCCGGGTGTAGTTCCGCCGCATGTCCTCCACACTGCGGGAGACGAGTCCCATCGTGTACAGCATCTGCGGATAGACCGAGTCGGTCGGGGGCGTCTGCTGCAGCAGCCGGTTTACGATTCCGCGCGCGGAATCGCTCGCGCCCTCCTGCGCGATGCGCAGGACATCGACCAGGCGGGGGTCGGTCTGTGCGCCTGCCGGGCGTGCGAGCAGCAGGCCGCACAGCACCGCGAATGCCGCCACGCCACGTCCCCTTGGGCGGTGTTGCATGCTCATGATAGTGCTCCGATAGGCTGCCGGGCCGTGCCGCCGATCCGTTCGGCCACCGAGCCGCGCAGCTGTAATACCAGGTCCGTGAGCACCCCGGCGTCATCCGAGACGCGGGTGCCCTTCAATGCCTTGTCCGCTTCGAGTGCGGCGCGGGTCGCGATGCGGAGCCGTGCCGACGGCCACCGCTCGGCGTTCTGGCTCCAGCTCCGGGTCAGCAGCTTCCAGTCGCCGATGCCGAAGGCCCGCAGATTCCGGAGCCGGTCCATCAGCGCCCGCTCCAGGGAGGCGCCGCGGCTGCCCTTGTCATACATCGAGCGTGCGAGCCTGAGGCCGATCAGCGAGGTCCCGAGCGCGGTGATCATCTTCACGCCTGACATGCCGGCCTGATCCAGGACGCGGCCGCCGAGACCGAGCGCACGGGGTGCATCATCGGCCAGGACCGCGGCGATCCAGTCATCCAGGGTCTCGCCGTGGCGCACGCCGACCAGCTCCCCCACCTGCTCGAGGCTCACCGGTCCCTGTCCCGCCAGGCTGTTGAGCTTCTCCAGCTCCGACCGGAGCGTGCCGAGATGAAAGCCGGTTGCGGCGGCCAGGTGTTCGGCCGCGCCCTCGCCGAAGACCACTCCCAGGCGCTTGGCGTGGTGCTCGACCCAGCGTGCGACCCGCTCGGGTGGCAGCGGCTCGAAATCGACGGCATAGGTGTGCGCGATCAGGGCCTCGTCGGGCTCATAGTCGCGCCGCTTCTCTTCATTGGCCGGGGCGTTCTCGACCAGGATGAGGATGGTGTCGTTCGAAGGGTTGGCGAGATACTTGGTCAGCACCTCACGCGGGGCCGCCTTCTTCTTCCAGACCTCGATGTCCCGGATCACGACGACCCGGCGGTTCGCCATCATGGGCAGCGTGTTGACCAGCGCATGCAGGTCCTCGGGACTCAGCCCGCCGGCGCCGCGCTGGTCGAAATTGAAGTCGCGCTCGTGCGGCTCGAGGGCCAAGTCGAGGATCGCGCGCGACGTTTCTTCCTTGAGGATGTCTTCGATGCCGAACAGGTAGTACGCGGGCTGGAGTTCACGCCGGCCCAACGCGCGGAGGAGATCGTTGTAGCTGTGGCGGGACATGCGGGGAACATAAGCCGTCAGCCGTCAGCCGTCAGCTATCGGGAACGAAACCGCCCGGCCTCCGTGGAGCGCCGGGCGGGGTCCCCCAGGGCGGGCCAGCCGTGACCTATTTGATGCGCTCGAAGGTCACAAAGGGAATCCCGGCGATGAGCCGGGGTTTGGCGAGCACCATCGGCTGGGTCTCCGCGGCCACGGCCGGCGGCAGCACCAGCACCTCCTTCAGCGTCAGGCCGACCATGGCGATGAAGAATGCCGCGGCGACGGTGGCGGCCCAGGGCGAGACGCGGGGGGGCAGCGGTTCAGGCACCAGCTCCCCACTCGCGAGCCTGGACTCGAGCCGTGCCATGAACGCGCTCGACGGTTCCAGCTCCTCACCGCGAAGCGCCTCGACGCCCTCCCGCACGGCGCGATCAAAGGCGGTGCAGGACGGGCAGACTTCGAGATGGTCGTCCATCTCGGCGGCCAGCACCGGATCGTGGTCATCACGATAGGCGGAGTACCGGCGCCGGAATTCGCGGCAGTCAATCAAGCGGTGACGGCTCTTGCTATGGGATCTGGCGGCCGACGGCAAGGACTGAGGCGCGCCTCTGGCAAGTATATACAGTCGGCGCTGTATAAGGTTCCCGCAAACCGGCGGGGATCAGTCCAGGTGGGGCTGAATCAGCTCCGCGAAGCTCTGGCGGGCCCGGTTCAGGCGGCTTTTCACCGTGCCGAGATTGCAGTGCATGATTTCAGCAATCTCCTCGTAGCTCTTTCCCTCCAGCTCCCGGAGCACGAAGACCTCACGGTGATGGGAGGAGAGCTTGGCGACGGTCTCATCGACCAGGGCCTTGAGGGTCCGCTGATCGAAGAGGTCATCGGGCCGGTTGTCCTTGTCCTCGAAATCGACTGGCCGGTTGTCCTCTTCATTGCGCGGGCGGGCCTGCTCGAACGTCACGAGGGGCGACCGGCCGCGATTGCGCAGCTCGTTCTTCGCCAGATTGCTGGCGATGGTGTAGACCCAGGTGGAGAACTTGCGGCTGCGGTCGAACCGGTCGAGATGCCGGTGGACCCGCAGGAAGGCCTCCTGAACAAGGTCCTCGGCCCGCTCCCGGTCACCAATCATGCGGTAGACGAAGTTGAGCAGACGGACCTGATACCGGGCCACGATCTGGCCGAAGGCGCGGGGGTCTCCGTTAAGATGAGCCTCGATCAGGGCGTTGACCTCCGTCGGCGGCGCGGCGGCCGGCGCCAGGGGCGCCGGCTGCTTGCCCATCGACAGGGCCGACTTCAACAACCGGATCAGCACCATCGCGACCTCCCTCTACCCGCGCAGCGCGGCGCGAAACGCCCGGAGATACAACAGGGCCACCAGCGTCTTGCCGTCCATGATCTCGCCCCGCTCGATCAGCCCCAGCGTCACCGACCATGGGGTCGGGCAGAGCTCGAGGAACTCATCGGCTTCCCGGTCGTGCTCCCCCGGAGTCAATCCGCTCGCCACGAACAGATGGATTCGTTCGTCGGTGAAGCCGGGCGTCGTATAGAACGTTGTCAGCCGCTCCAGCCGTTCGGCCCGCATCCCGGTCTCCTCGGCGAGTTCCCGGCGGGCGCAGTCCTCTGGCTTTTCTCCCGGATCGAGCCGGCCGGCCGGAATCTCCCAGATGATGCCGTCCGCCGCATGGCGGAACTGGCGGATCAGGAGCACCCGCGGGTCAGGCCCGGCCGGATCGTCGAGGAAGGGGACGACGGCCGAGGCTCCGGGATGACGGAACATCTCGAGCGTACTGACGGATCCGTCGGGAAACTGCACCGTGTCGATGTCGACACTGACGACCCGACCGGCATAGCGGCGTTCAGCGGAGAGCAGCGTCATTGGTCTCAACATGCCGGTGCCGTACCGGTGGGACAAGGGTAGGACGCCGCCGCTGGACGTGCAAGCTTTCGGTTGTCAACATTGAACGGACCCGATACGCGGCCGGATCCCGGGGCTCGCGCCCCTCGGGTCGCTCCGGCGACTGGCGTCCGGCTGGCGTCCGGCCCGCCACCGGTGGAGAATTCACTCAGCCGTTCGTGCCCGTCCGCCGCTCTCCCGTTCCGGGAATGCGTCCTCAATGACCGCAGTCACTGTCGCTCCGACCCCCGGCACGACTCGCCGCTCGTCGGCCTGGGGATGGATTGCCGCCGCGACTGTCGTCGGGGCGGCACTGGCGCTGGTCTTTCTGACGGGGCGCGCCGCGCAGTGGTCGAAGGAGCAGCGCTGGTTCTGCTTCGGGTTGATCACGCTGGTCTACTGCGGACTCTTCATCGCCGCCGCGCGGCGGACCGATGTGAGCCGCCGGTTCCAGCAGGCGCTGGCGATCACCGCCGGCGCCTTTGCACTGACGGCGGCCAGCTACCTCTACGGCGTCGCGACCCCGGTCCTGGGATTGCCACCCATCTCCGACGCGACCGACGCGGTGGTCACGGTGCTGACCTACGCCATCGCACTGGTGGGGATTCTCCGCTGGCCGATGACGTCGCTGAGCCGGACCCGCTGGTGGCAGTTCGGCATCGATGCCGCGATCGGCGTCGGCGGGATGGTCCTCTTCTTCACCATCCTCATCACCGTTCCGGGGACGGAAGGGTCAATAGCCGAAGTCCACCGCCTCTGGGTCCGGACTTACGGCAGCGCCCTCCTGCTTGACCTGGTCGCGCTGAACGTCCTGATGGTCCGCGGGCTCGCGCTGCCGAGCCGGCGCGCGTTCTGGACGTTCATGTCGGCGCTGATTCTCGAGATCGTCTCTCTCGTGGTGTCGCAGTACGTGGAGTACACCGACTCGGCAGCCGCAGTGGGGGGCGGAACCGACGCGATCTACATCGTGGTCCAGCTGCTCTACGTCTGCTCCGGGATCTTCTTTCTGCTCGACCCGGTGCGCGGGCCTTCGCCGGCTTCCCTGCCGACCTGGCTGCGCACCTTCAATCCGCTCCCCCTGCTCGCGATCGTCGGCGTCGCGGCGCTGATCGTTCACGAGAGCCGCATCGGCGACGTACAGACCACTGCGATCGTCGCGGTCGGGCTGGTCGTGCTCGTCGTCCTGCTCGTGGTCCGGCTCATGGCCACCGTGCTGGAGAACATGCGGCTGCTCAAAGCGGAGGCCGCGGAGGAACGACTGCGTCAGGCGGAGAAGATGAGCGCGGTGAGCCGGCTCGCCGGCGGGATCGCGCATGAATTCAACAACCTGATGACCACGGTGATGGGCCACGCCGAACTCGGCGCCGAGGATGTACCGGCCGACTCGTCGGCGCGGGAAGACTTCATGCGGATCATGGAGGCGGGCTCCCGGGCGGCGGGACTGACGCACCAGCTTCTCGCCTTCAGTGGTCAGCAGGTGACCCAGATGGTCGCGATGGACCTGGCAGAATTTGTCAGGCGGCACGCCGAGCACTTGGCCACGCGACTGCCGGAGGGTGTGACGCTCGCCACCACCATCGCGCCGGCGCCGGCGATGGTGCTGGGGGATGCCCGGCAGCTCGGGCTGGTGCTCGATCAGCTGGTCGGGAATGCGCTGGCGGCCCTGTCCGCCGGCGGTCGGCTCACGCTGGGCGTGCGGATGGAGATGCTGGAACGCGCGCTGGAGACCTCCTATCTCTCCGTCGCCCCGGGTGGCTATGTCGTGCTGAGCGTCGAAGACACGGGAGTGGGGATCGCGCCGCAGGATCTCCCGAGGATCTTCGATCCCTTCTTCTCGACCCGGCCGATGCACGCGGCCGCCGGCCTGGGACTGGCCGCGGTCTACGGCATCGTCGCCGCGCACGACGGTGGCATCGCGGTCGAGAGTGCACCGGGGCGGGGCACGACCCTGCGGGTCTACCTGCCGCGCCTGTGACCGTCGCGCTCAGCGAAGTGCCCGGGCCCGTCACCCCGCGGTGGCTGCACCCCGCCGGGGCGCTGGTCGTGGGCCTTGCCCTGGCGCCGTTCGTGCCGGCATTCGGCATCGCGGCCTATCCCCCGCTGCTCTGGCACGGCGTCTTCGCGCTGCTCCTCTGCGTCGCGGGCGGGCTGTTCATCTCGGCGGGGTCGCGGACGGATCTCGGCGCGGGCCATCGCCGGGGACTCCGTCTCATGGGAGCCGCCTTCCTGGTCAGCGGTTCGACGCAGATCGTGCTCGGATTGGGCTGGCTCGGCGCGGGCGCCAGTGCGCTGAGCTCCGTCTCCACGCTCAGCGGGTACATCCTGTACCTCGTGGGCACCTTCTCGCTGCCCACCCGGCCGCTGTCGCGGCATGACCGGCTCCGCCTGACACTCGACGGCGCCGTCACGCTGCTCGGGGCAGGCATCTCGGTCGTGATGATGGTGACGCTCGCCCTCGGTCGGGGGGCGAGCGGCGCCGATCTCTCCCAGATGCTGCTGGTGCCGACGATCGCGCAGGGACTCACCCTGCTCGCCCTCAACTTCCTCGCCGTGTGCGGCGAGCCCGTGCCCACGCCACGGGCACTCGGGCATGTCGTGGCCGCGCTGCTGCTCCTGCTCGTCAGTCAGCTCGTCAGCCAGCTGCTCACGGTCGGCGCGCTGGGCGATTCGCGCTGGTTCGACCTCACCTACACACTGACCCTGGTCCTGTTGCTGCATGCCGGCGCCTATTACCGATTCGATCGGCCCGGCGGGACCGCGCCATCCCGATGGCTCGCGCTCAACCCGCTCCCCGCGCTCATCGCGCTCCTGATCGGCGGCCTCCTGCTCCTCGCGCTGCTGGAGCAGCACTATGCCGCGGCGACCGTCTGCGCGATCGGCATGCCGCCGCTGCTGCTGCTGCTGATCGCGCGCGTCATGGTCACCAACGCGGAGCGGGTGCAGTTCCTGGAGGAGGAGGCCCGGCGGGAGCGACAGCGGCATGCGGAGAAGCTGGACGCGATCGGCCGGCTGGCCGGCGGCATCGCGCACCAGTTCAACAACCTGATGACCACGATCATCGGACACGCCGTCCTCGGCGAGCAGGAGACGGGCATGGCGTCCCAGGCCCGCGAGGATTTTCGCCGCATCCGTGCCGCGGGCGACCGCGCCGCCACGCTCACCAATCAGCTGCTCGCGTACAGCGGACGGCAGTTCGACCACCGGCGACCGCTGGATCTCGCCGCGGAACTCTCCCGCGTGGAGGGCTCACTCCGCGGCCTGCTGGGAGGGGAGCAGCGACTCGAGATGACCCTCGACGCGGTTCCTGCCGTGCAGGCCGATGCCGCCCAGCTCGAGCAGCTGATCGGCGAACTGCTGTCGAATGCGGTGAACGCGATCCCCGATCAGGGAACGGTCACCGTGGGGCTCCGCCGCGAGACGCTGACGGCGCCGCTCGAGACTCCCTTCCTCTCCGTGCCCGCCGGCAGCTATGCGTTGCTGACCGTGAGTGATACGGGGCGCGGCATCGCGCCTGACGCCCTGCCGAGGATCTTCGAGCCGTTCTTCAGCACCCGGCCGATGCACGAGGCCCCGGGACTGGGTCTCGCGGCCGTCTACGGCATCGTGGCGGCCCATGAAGGCGGGATCGCCGTGGACAGCGCGCCAGGTGCGGGAACCCGCGTGCGGATCTACCTGCCGCTGGCCGCGGAGTAGTCAGGCGAGCACTGCCGGAGGGGCGCGGCGCCGCGTCGGCGCGGTCACCAGAGCCGGAGGAGGACCACGGGGATCTTCCACGCCTCGGAGGCGATGAAGAGCAGTTCCTCGTGGCGGCTGGCGGAGATGGGGCTGGTGGTCGTCGGCGAGGTCCAGGCACGGAGCCCCACGCGTCTGGCCTCGAGCCGGAGCCGGAGCATGTGGAACGGGTCGCTCACCAGCAGCACCCGGCCGACCTGGTGCTCGTCCGCCCACTGCGCCACGCTCTGAATCGACGCCTGCGTGGAGCGCCCCTCGGGGCGCACCACGACCGCGCTGTCGGGCACGCGGTGCGCGACGAGATACTGCCGGCCGACCGTCGCCTCACTCACCCGGTCGCCCTCCCCGATGCCGCCGGTGACGACGATCGTGTGCGACAGCCCCTCGCGATACAGCGTGAGGGCGTGGTCGAGGCGGGCGCGCAGGACCGGGGAGGGCTTCCCGTTGTACTGCGCGGCGCCCAGCACGACGATCGCACCGGCGGGGTGGCGCTGGTCCTGACGGCTCGTCAGCAGGACGCCCACGAAGCTGGCGAGATACGCGAGGACGATTCCGGCGAGCGCGGCCAGCAGGATGCGGCGGGGGGCGAATTTCACCGCAGCAATTTACTACCGCGAAATGGGAAACGGGGCGCGGGATGATTCCGCGTCCCTCGCCGCGTCGCCGCTATGCCAGTGTGAACTGCTCGCCCTGCCGCGGGATCTCCACTTTCCGCACGCCTTCCTCGCGGAGGATCTGCGCCATCGCCGTCGCCGCCTCGGGCTCCCCATGCACGACGAAGGCGCGGCCGATGGGGCCGCCGAGCTTGCGGACCCAGCCCCGGAGTTCGGTCTTGTCGGCGTGGGCGGAGTAGCCGCCGATCGACTCCACCTCGCAGCGGAGCGGCATCTCCTCCCCCATCAGCTTCACCACCTTCGCCCCCTCCTGGATCCGCCGCCCGAGCGTGTGCTCGGCCTGGAAGCCGACGAAGAGCACCAGCGTCTTGTGGTCACCCACATGGTTGGCGAGGTGATGCACGATGCGTCCCGACTCCGCCATGCCGCTCGCCGCGATGATGACCGCGGGGCCCGGCATGGTGTTGAGCTTCTTGGAGTCCTGCACGTCACGGATGTAGCGGAGCAGGGGGAAGTCGAACAGCGCGGTGGTCTTCTCGATCATCTGCTCCCCGCGATCGAAGAGATCGGGGTGCAGCCGGAAGACGGCGGTGGCATCGACGGCGAGCGGGCTGTCGACGTAGATCGGCAGTCCGGGAATCTTCCCGGCGCGGAAGAGCTGGTGCAGGCTGTAGACCAGCTCCTGCGTGCGCCCGACCGCGAACGACGGGATGAGGATCTTGCCGCCGCGCCCCGCGACGCGGCGCACGAGTTCGCCGAGCTTCTCTTCGGCGCCCTCGATCGAGTCGTGCACGCGGTTGCCGTAGGTCGATTCGATGATCAGCGTGTCGATCGGCCCGGACGGCGGATCGGGATCGCGGATGATCGGGAGCCCCGCGCGGCCGATGTCGCCGGAGAAGACGATCCGGTGTCCGGTGCCTTCCGTCAGGCGCAGGTCCACCGAGGCCGAGCCGAGGATGTGGCCCGCGTCGGTGAATTCGAAGGCGAGATGCTTGCGGAGATGCTGCACCCGCCGGAACGGCACCCCGACGATCAGGTCCTGCACCGCCACGGCGTCCGCCATCGTGTAGAGCGGTTCGCTCTCCGGTCCCGCCTTGCCTCGGCGCGCCAGAAATTCGGCGTCCTTCTCCTGGATGTGCGCGGCGTCGGGCAGCATGATCGCACAGAGGTCCCGGGTCGCGGCGGTGGCGTAGATGGGGCCGTGAAAGCCGTGGCTCACGAGCAGCGGCAGCCGGCCCGCGTGGTCGATGTGGGCATGACTCAGGATGACCGCATCGATCCGCCGCGGATCGACCGGGAGGTTGGCATTGAGCGCCCGCGCCTCCGCGCGCCGCCCCTGGAAGAGTCCCGCGTCCAGCAGGATCCTGGCGCCGGCGGCCTCGAGCAGGTGCATCGAGCCGGTCACCTGTCCCGCGGCGCCGTGGAATGTGAGGCTGATCGTCATGGGTCGGAGGAACCGTTGAAGAAGTGGGGTGGCTCGTCCGTCAGAAACCCGAGACGCGCACGATCCAGTCGGGCACGACCGGCTCACCCTGGAAGGTCGATTTCGGCAGGTTGCGAGTGATCGCCCAGCGATGCAGCCAGGTGATGCCGCCATTGCCGGTATAGCGATCGGGCGAGGTGTAGATGCTGTCCGTGAGCGCCTGCGCGAGCGGCACGAAGGTGTAGCCCCGCGCGCTGAGCCAGCCCGCGATGATGTCGAAGGCATCGGCATTGAGCCGGCTGGCATGGGCCAGGAGGATCTGCGGGATCGGGCGCCCCGCAATCGCCTGGGCCTGACCCTCGTAGAAGACGACCACCGACTCCATGTACCGAACGTACTCCGCGCGCACCCGGGCGGCGGTCGCCGAGTCGCCCATGGCACGCAGGCTGTCGTAGGCGGCGGCGAAGACGTAGTCGGCGTTGTCGACCGTCACCGGTGCCACCCGATAGCCGTGGGAGGAGAGAAATGAGGTGACGCTGTCGCGGGTGGCCAGGTCGCGGCCAGTCTGCAAATAGGGATGACGGAAGAAGCGCGGGGTCCTGCCGTACTCCGCGAGCAGCGGCCGGAGCATGGTCTCCCCGCGCAGGATCTCGGCTTCGTAGTCGGCCAGCGGAATCTCGTGCAGGCTCCGGTGTGACCAGGTGTGATTGCCGAGGTCGAGTCCCGCATCGAGCCAGCGGCGCAGCAGCGCCACCCGGCGCCGGTCGAGCGTCCCGTCCGCGCCGGTGAGTTTCTGCTCGTTCACGAAGCCGATGGCGGGAATGCGGTGCCTGACAAACGTGCGGACCAGGTCGTCCGTGACCGACTCCTGCGCGGCGATGTCGTTCTGGAAGCGGACCACGGGAAGATCGTCGAAGGTCACCGCCATCGTGCGCGTCGACGTGTCCTGCGGGGCCGCCAGGAGGAGGAGGGCGGCGAGGGCGATCATCGGGTCCCGAAGAGCCGGTCGCCGGCGTCACCGAGTCCGGGCACGATGTAGCCGTGCTCGTTGAGCGCGCGGTCGAGCGCGGCGGCATAGACGGGGACGTCGGGATGCCCCTCGAGCATGCGCCGCACCCCCTCGGGCGCGGCGACGATGCAGAGGAACTTGATCCGCCGCGCGCCGGCCGACTTGAGCGTCGTCACGGCCGCGGTCGCCGATCCGCCGGTGGCGAGCATCGGGTCCAGAATGAAGTAATCGCGGTCGCGCTCGTCGGAGGGAAGCTTGGCGTAGTACCGCGTCGGCTCGAGGGAGTCCTCGTCCCGGGAGACGCCGATGTGTCCCACGCGCGCCGTCGGGAGCAGCTGGGACACGCCGTCCACCATGCCCAGGCCGGCCCGGAGGATCGGCACCAGCGTGAGCTTCTTGTCGGAGACCATCCGGCCGGTCATCCGCTCGAGCGGGGTGTCGATGTCCACCGCGACGGTGGGCAGATCCTTGGTGACCTCGAACGCCATCAGGGTCGCGATCTCGCTGACGAGCTGCTTGAAATCGCGGGTGCTGGTGGTCTTGTCGCGGAGGAGCGTCAGCTTGTGCTGGATGAGCGGATGGTCGAGAACCGTGAGGTTCGGGAGGCCGGAATGTGACATGGGGTGAAGATGCGGGACGGAGCGGTGCCCGACAAGCCGGGGGCCAGTGCCGCCGGCCGACCAACGGTCATGACGACAGCTTCACCTCCACCCGTCGACAGACCGCCTCCCCCTCCGGGCAGACACTGGCCCGGACGACGCCGCCGGCGGCACCGGGAACCTGGAGAAACGGCGGACCGAGGAAGTAGTTCGAGTCGGCCGTGACGTTCGCGCCGCCGAAGCGCAGCACCGAGCCATCCCGCGCTTCGAGCGAGGGTCGAAGCCTGGCGTTGATGCGTGCGCCGGGCGCGCCGATCAGTGTCAGCCGGGTGCCCGAGGCGATCCGCTCGCGGCGCACCTCGATCAGCGGCACTGGGGGACGGGCACAGGCTGCGACGAGCGCCATCAGCATCACCGCGCCGAGTGCGAGGAGGGTTGGCCGGTCGCGCGCGGTGCTCACTCGGCGAGCAGCGCGCGGATGCGCGCATCCCATGCACGGTAGTTGTCGTCGCCCACGTGGAACTCGCCGGCTCCCTCGTAGCGGATGTTGCCCCGTCGGTCGATCAGCACGTAGCTCGGCCATGCCTGGATGCCGTAGAGATTCCAGGTCGCGTGGTCGTTGTCCTGGGCATTGGGGTACTCGATGTGATAGTTCCGGAGTGCGGCAGCGACGTTGGCCCGGTCGTGCTCCCCCCCATAGGGCGGAAACTCGGGGTCATGAATGCCAATGAGCGTGAGCCCCTGGTCGCGATAGGCCCTGTCATAGGCCACCAGCGATGGCACCAGGCCGGTGCAGTTCCAGCAGGTGAAGGTCCAGAAGTTGAGCAGGACCACCCGACCCCTCAGGCTGGCGAGGGTGACCGCGCTGCCGTCTGGAGTGTTGAGCCAGCTCGTATTCCGCCATTCGGGAGCCGGGCGCACCGCGGACCGCTCGCCGGTGAGCGGGTTCGGGGCCTGTGCCTGTACCGCGGAGCGGGCCGCAATATTGAGGAGGACGACACCACCCAGGACGATCGTGGTAGCGACGCCGAGGGTGAGGGCGGGGCGGGACATTTTCGGGGCTCCGGGTGGTTTGTGAAGGAACGTCCCCGGGGCCGAACCGGTTCTCCGGCTTGGCCTTTGCCCCGCTGCCCCTTCTTCCTTATATTCCCGCCCCTTCTCCTCACCCCGGCCGCGGGTGCTGGATCGGGACTCGGCTGGGTAGCTCAGTTGGTAGAGCAGCGGACTGAAAATCCGCGTGTCGGGGGTTCAATTCCCTCCCCAGCCACTGTGGACCGCGGAGCCCTCCTTGATCGGAGGGTTTTGTGTTTCGCGGGGTCGCCCTCGCCGCAGGCGGCTCGGGTCAATTCCCTCCCCAGCCACTCTGTTGCGCCAAGCCCTCCTCGATAGGAGGGTTTGGTGTTTTCAGTGCTTGGTGCTTGGTGCCTGGTACCCGGCAAAAGCGGCCCTCCGTTCCGTCACATCGCCGTGAGGTTCAGCGCCGCTCCGCTGCTTGGACAGGGCGTTGCCCGCGAATAGCCATCGCCCAATGGTCTGCTTCGACATCGCCGGTGAGAATCGGCGCGTGCCGAACACGTTGATTCAGAGAGAGGGTTGGAGACACGGCGGTCGGGTGCTGGCGCGGGAGGCAGGGATGCCACAATTCGTGATCGAACGTGAATTGCCGGGAGTAGGGCGCCTCTCACCGGCGGAGCTCAGGAAGCTGGCGCTCCGCTCCTGCCGCGCGCTCGAGACGCTCGGTCCGGAGATCCGCTGGATGCACAGCTATGTGACGGGCGGGAAGCTCTACTGCCTCTACGAAGCCCGGAACGAAGCGCTGCTGTTGCGTCACGCCGCCCTGGCGGGGGTCCCGATCACCCGCGTCGAAATGATCGCCACCGTGATGGATCCCGTCGCCGCGTGGAGTCAGGGGCAGGGGGCGGCCTGAGCACAGAATTGTCGCATGCGGTCCCGGCGGTGACCTCCTCGTCGAGGCTGCCTATCTACTCCAAGGAATCGCAGCGTCAGATGCGATTTCCCGTCGCACGACCCCCTACCGCAACCGCGAACGCAGGGTGAGATTCCCGCGCCGCCAGATCGGCCCGATTTCACTTTCGCATCGCAGACGCGCCATGCCCACCTCCGCTTCTCCTCTGCTCGAAACTCAGTCCGTTCACATCCGGCGCGATCCGCTGAAGGGCCGTGGAGTGTTCGCTGCCCGTGCGCTTGAGGAAGGCGAGATCCTCGACCTCGCGCCGGTCTCCATCATCACGGCCAGGGAGGCGGAACTGCTGGAGCAGACGCCGCTCGCCCACCACTATTTCCACTGGGATGGCGACGAGTCGGACGAGGAGGGATGGCGCGGTGCGATCGCGTACGGACTGGTGAGCCTGGTGAATCACGCCGAGGACGCCAATGCCGGGGTCTGGCAGGAGTACGATCGCGAGCTGCTGGTGCTCGAGGCACTTCGGCCCATCGCGGCCGGCGAGGAGATCACGATTCACTACGACGTCGAGCTCTGGTTCGACGTCCACTGACGTCGGTTCCCAGGTTTCCGACCGATCGGCGAGCGCCGCCCCTTCAGGGCGGCGCGCTTCGTTTCGGCCTAGCCGATTTCATGACTCCCCGATAGCCGAGAAGATATCCTCATCTCCGCTTCACCCCACCAGCAGATAGCGGCGACCAACTTTCAAATGAGACTGTGGAGTGTTCCGCTTCGGATCTTCCGGGAGGGTGGATCATGCCCCGCATTCTGGTTTTCTACGGCACGACCGATGGCCACACCGCCAAGATTGCACAGGTGCTCGGCTCGGATCTGCGAGACGCGGGTGCCACCGTGCATATCGTTGATGCCGGGACCGGTCACAGCGATCCCCGTCCACAGGACTACGATGCGGTGATCGTGGCCGCCTCGGTGCACCTCGGCAATTTCCAGCGAGTGGTCGCACACTGGGTCCAGGCCCATCATCGACAGCTCACCGGCATGCCGAGTGCCTTCCTCTCGGTGTCCCTCACGGCGATCCAGGCGGACCCGGAGGCGGAACGGGAACTGGTCGCCATCCTCGAGAAGTTCTTCGCGACGACAGGGTGGCGCCCCGCCACGAGCCGGAGTTTCGCTGGTGCGCTGCTCTACAGTCACTACGGCTGGTTCAAGCGCTGGCTGATGCGGCGGATGGCGAAGAAGGCGGGAGTCGAGACCGAAGTCTCGAAGGACTACGAATACACCGACTGGGACGAGCTGCGCGTCTTCGCCCAGTCCTTCGTGCAGCGGGTGGAGCGGACTCGGCGGGTGCCGATGTATCACTGAGACGGGCGCGCCCACAGGGCGTCACGCGGTCCGCTGTCCTGAACCTCGCCGGAATACACGGGTAGCCCCGCGCATTCCGGCGAGTAGCTTTCCCCGATGCCCCCTCACCCCGATCCCGACGAACTGGCGCGAACCCTCGAAGCCACCGGCAACTATCGGGTGCTGCGCCGGTTCACGCCCGTGGCCGCCTACAATGCACCGGACGGCGCGAAGACCACCACCGGTCTCGCCCTCGACGTCGAGACGACGGGGCTCAATGCCGCCGGCGACGCCATCATCCAGCTTGCGATGGTGCCGTTCGAATTCGCGCCCGAGACCGGACGGATCTACGGTGTCAGCGAGCCCATCAGCTATCTGGAGGATCCCGGGCGGCCCATCCCGGCCGAGATCGTGGCGCTCACCGGCATCACGGACGCCGATGTGAAGGGAAAGCGGATCGACGAAGCTGCGGTCGAGAAGGTGCTGAGCGGCGTCTCGCTGGTGATTGCGCACAATGCCGGCTTCGACCGGCCGTTCATGGAGCGCCGCCTGCCGCTGTTCAAGGAGAAGCACTGGGCCTGCAGCCAGCAGGAGGTGCCCTGGCGCTCCGCGGGGAGCAAATCGGGGGCGCTCGAATACCTGCTCATCAAGCGCTGCGGGATGTTCTACGACGCCCATCGCGCCGATCACGATTGCCTCGCCCTCATCCACCTGCTGGCCACGCCGCTTGAGAGCGGGGAGCTGCCACTCGCACTGCTGCTCCAGTCGGCCCGGCGGAAGTCGGTGCGGCTCTGGGCCGAGCAGGCGCCGATTGCCGCGAAGGATGCGCTGAAGACCCGCCGCTATCGCTGGAATCCCGGCACCGATGGCCGACCCAAGGCGTGGTTCAAGGAGCTGAGTCGCGAGGACCTCGCTGGAGAACTCGCCTGGCTCACCACCGAAGTCTACGGCGGTACCCTGCCAAAGCTCCGACAGGATCCCCTGGACGCGAAGAGCCGCTACTCCGACCGCATCTGATTCCCTGACTCGTCAGTCGTCGCCGCGCCCCCCGCGGCCTTCGCCCGCTTCCCCGCGGGCGGAGCGGTGACAGCGCACGCAATCCCGCAGATCGCCGGTGGCGTCCTCACCGTGTTCGGCCGCAATCCCTGCCGGCGTGTGCTCGTGGCAGCCATAGCAGGTGTACTGCCTGTACCCGGCCGACTCGATGTGGCAGGTCCTGCAGCTCACGTTGTGGTCGCGATCGAGCACGAAGTACTCGTCGTGCGCGAAGCTCGCCGGCGTCCACCCCTTGGTCGTGTGACAGGTGGCGCAGTCATCCGCGACCTGCCGGTGCAGGCCATCCGCGGGACGCTCCCCCTCATGACAGCCGATGCAGCGGCGCTGCAGGGAGGCGCTGAGTCGCTCGTGCTGGAAGCTGCGCGTGGCGCCTTGCGGGTCGGGGCCGGCGTGATCGGTATGGCAATCGAGGCAATCGGCGGTCCGGAACTCCAGGTGCATTCCTGCCAGCGCCGGTCGCGCATGCGGCGGCTGGACCAGCGCGCGCCGGACGATGCCGATGCTGTCGAGCGGGTGGCAGGCGATGCACGTGCTGGCCGGGAGTCCGCGGAACGGCGTGTGGCAGGTGAGGCAGCTCCCCGCAAGCTCAGTGTGACCCTCTGACAGCGGGCCGGCCGAGAGGGAGAGCTGTGGCGAGGCCGCGATCAGTCCCGCGGCGACGACCAGGGTGGCCATGAGTGCCGAGCGACTCCGCATGGACCCGCCTTCCTACCAGTGCCGGAAGAGCACGACCGTGCCCAGATGGATCGCGACGAGCGTGAGGAACACCGCGTTGATCGGCATGTGTGCCACCCGCCACCGCTTCATCAGGTCGAGCGTCATCGCATCGAGCACCATGTTGTCCTCGCTGTCGATGCCCGCCCCCGTCTGCGCCTTCTGGGCCCTCAGGGCATCGGTGGCCTGCTTCACGAGGAGGCTCCCGGTAAAGCCACTCGCCACGACCACCAGCATCGCGACGACGGCAAGCCAGGCGATGAGCCCGTTGAAATGGATCCCGGCATGGACCAGCACGAGCAGGGCGCCGGTCCAGCTCAGGGCCTGGTGGAGCTCGAGCAGCTGCTTCGGGGTGCTGAGTCCGATCTGTTTGCGCTTGCGGAGGGAGTACAGGAAGGAGAGCGCGATCAGCAGGGTGCCGATCGGCCCGAGATAGCTCCCGATCCAGAGGAGCCCCGCCCGGTGCAGGGCGAAGTCGAGCAGGATCGTACCGCCGAGCAGACCGAGGAACCCGGCAGCGGCCGGGGCGATCTCTCGGGCGAGGAGTGAGCGGTGCATGGCGTTCGCCAGCGTGGCAGGTCGGGCCGGAAGCTAGATCGGCGGAGTGAACCGTCGATGAACATGCGGGGCGGCAGAAATCGTTCAGCAGGGCGCCGCGATCTCGCGGCGCCTCAATCGCTCAAGCGTTGAGGGTGGCTGGAGTTACCGCCGCGCGGCGGGACTCGATGGGGGTGTCAAAGTGTGAGACCACCCGGGGTCGGCGGGGGACGGCCCCCACTCGCTATTACGATTGATGCAAGAGCACTCCCATTTATGTAACACACTGTCATGCAACGCCTTGGTATTGACAATTGGCGGGTGCGCCAATTATTCTCTGCGCCCGATCAACTTGGAAAGAGCCTCGTGAGCGCCGAATCCCCCGCCGATCTCCCTCGCTGGCAGCGCCGCCCCGCCGAGCGCCGCCGCGAAATTCTCGAGGCCGCAGTCGCCGTCTTTGGCGACCAGGGCTTCGATGGGGCGACGCTCGCCGATGTCGCGGCGCGCGCGGGCGTCTGTGCGGGGACGGTCACCCACTACTTCGGCTCCAAGGGGGATCTCTTCGAGGCGGCGCTCACCGATCGCTTCCTGAACGACCTCGAGGGGGGCGAAGCGCTCCTTGCCACGCATCGCGGCTCGGCGCGGGACCTCCTGCGGGGCATCATGTCGCGGATGTGGGAGCAGCTGATGCGGCCCGGCACGATCGATCTGATGCTCTTCGGGCTGGCCAAGGCGCAGTCCTTTCCCGATGCCGCCGGGGTGATGTGCCGCGAGGTTGGCGAGCGGTGGCGGCGGCTGGTCGCCGCGGTCCTGACCGACGGCATCCAGCGGGGCGAGTTCCGACCTGTCGACGTCGTCCTGCAGGCGCGGGTGATCGGTGCCGGCCTCCTCGGCGTCATGATCAAGGGACGTCACTTCGCCCCGTTCGAGAAGAACCCGCCCTCACCGGAGCAGTTGTTCGCGCAGTACCTCGACACCATCGAGCACGCTTTAGCCGTTCCGCCCGCGAGTCCCGGGAGCCCCTCGTCCTAGGTCGCCGGCAGCCAGTCATCCCTCACGCTGGAGAAGTACGCGTCGTGTCCCCTCACTCGATGCCCCACCGCGCCGCCGCCTGGCCGCGCCACACATCGCTCGTTCTCTTCGCGCTGATCCTCGGCGCCGCCGCCTGCCAGAAGCCGGCGCCGCCGGCGTTTCCGCCGGCGGAAGTGGCCTACGTCCCGGTTGCGCCGCGCACGGTCGCGCAGGACTTCGAGTTCGTCGGCGGCGTCGCTGCCTCACGAAGCGTCGAGGTTCGCGCCCAGGTCTCCGGGGTGATCGTCGCCCGGCCCTTCACGGAAGGTTCCTTCGTGCAGCGCGGCGATGTGCTCTATCGCATCGACCCGACCAGCTACGATGCGGCCTATCGAAGCGCCAAGGCCCGGCTGGCCGAGGCGGAGGCGCGATTCGCGAACGCGGAGCGCAATGAGGCTCGGCTCAAGCCGCTGCTCGCGGACAATGCGGTCGCCCGGCAGGATGTCGACAACGCCGAATCGGAACTTGCCCAGGCCAAGGCCGCGGTGGAGGACGCCCGCGGCGCCGTCGATCAGGCGAAGAAGAACCTGGACGACACGACGGTGCGGGCGGAGCTCACGGGTCGTGTCGGCCGGGCGCAGCTCGAACTGGGCGCGCGGGTGACCGGCGCCGGGGACGTGCTGACCACGATCGATGTGCTCGATCCGATCTACGTCCACTTCGAGCCCTCCGCGCAGCAGCTCCTTGCCTGGAAGCGCGACCCCGCGGCCTCGCGGCTGGTGGCGGCGGGCAGTCCGCTCAAGGTCCGGATCACCCTGCCTGACGGTATCGACCTGCCGCGGACGGGCCGGCTCAGCTTCATCGACCCGGTGCTCGATGTCGAGACCGGCACGCAGCAGTTCCGGGCCGAGTTCAGCAACGCCGACCATCTGCTGGTGCCGGGACAGTTCGTTCGCGCGCACCTCGTGGGTCTCGAACGGAAGGACGCGCTGGTGGTGCCGCAGCGCGCGGTGCTGCAGCAGCTCGGACGGCAGCTCGTCTACACCGTGGGTGTCGGGGATACCGTCCGGCCCAAGGAGGTCAAGGCGACCGCCTGGAGCGGCGACCAGTGGCTGATCGAGTCGGGTCTCGCCGCGGGGGATCGGGTGATCGTGGATGGCCTGCAGAAGACGGGGCCGGGCCGGGTGGTCCACCCGGTCGCGCTTGCCGACAGCGCCGTGAGTGGCACGCCGGTGGCCGGCGCGCCCGCGACGGCGGGAGGCAAGTCCCGGTGAGCAACGCGACGCAGGAACCGGAGATCAAGTACTTCTTCATCCGCCGGCCGGTCATGGCCGCGGTGCTGAGCATCACGATCACGCTGCTCGGTCTGTTCGCCCTGCAGCGGCTGCCGATCAACCGGTATCCGCTGATCACGCCTCCCGCGGTGAGCGTGACGGCGGTGTATCCCGGCGCGACCGCCGAGGACGTGGCCCAGGCGGTAGCGGCGCCGATCGAGCAGCAGCTCTCGGGCCTCGACGGGCTGCTCTACTACAAGTCGTCCAACTCCTCGGACGGCGCGATGAACCTGCAGGTCTACTTCGACATCAAGCGCGATCAGGACCTCGCCGCGGTCGACGTGCAGAACGCGGTCAAGCTGGCGGAGCCGCAGCTGCCGGAGGCGGTGCGCACCAACGGCATCACCGTCACCAAGGCGCAGAGCGACATCCTCTTCGCGGCGGCGCTCTACTCGGCCGATCCGCGCTACGATGCGGCGTACCTGACCAACTACGCCAAGATCAACATCGAGGACGAGATCAAGCGGATTCCCGGCGTCGGCAACGCCCGGGTGTTCGGCCAGCTCGAGTTCTCGATGCTGCTCTCCCTCGATCCCGACCGGATGGCGCAGCTCGGCCTCACGGTCGGCGATGTGGCGTCCGCGGTGCGCGAACAGAACACGACCAATCCGGCGGGACGCCTGGGGCGGGAGCCGTCGCCGTCCGGGACACAGTTCACCGTCCCGGTGACGACGCAGGGCCGCCTGACCGAGCCCGACGAATTCTCCAACATCATCATCCGCGCCCGTCCCGACGGCTCGGTGGTGCATCTCCGTGATGTCGGCGTCGTGTCGCTCGGCGCCCGCAACTACGACCAGGTCGCCCGGGTGGATGGCAAGCCGACCACCTTCCTCCTGGTGTATCTGCGCACCGGCGCCAACGCCCTCGACGTCCGCAAGGCATTCGAGAAGCGAATGAACGAGCTCAGCAAGAGCTTCCCCGAGGGGGTGCGCTGGGTGATGCCGTACGACACCACGCCGTTCATCACCGAGTCGATTCGCGAGGTGGTGAAGACGCTGGCGGAGGCGATGGTGCTGGTGACCCTGGTGGTGTTCCTCTTCCTCCAGAACTGGCGCGCGACACTCATCCCGGTGCTCGCGGTGCCGGTGTCCGTCATCGGCACCTTCCTCGGGCTGCTGATGCTCGGGTTTTCGGTGAACGTGCTGACCCTGTTCGGACTCGTGCTGGCGATCGGCATCGTGGTGGACGACGCGATCGTGGTCATCGAGAACGTCGAACGGATCATGGCGGAGGAGAAGGTCTCCGCGAAGGTCGCCGCCGACCGCGCCATCCGTCAGGTAGGCGGGGCGCTGATCGCGATCGTGCTCGTGCTCTGCGCCGTCTTCATCCCCGTCGCCTTCCTCGGCGGCATCACGGGCGAGATGTACAAGCAGTTCGCCGTGACGATCGTGCTGTCGGTGGTGCTCTCGGGCCTGGTTGCGCTGACGCTCACGCCGGCGCTCTGTGCCCTCCTGCTCAAGGAAGGCACCACGCCGGACCACTCGACCAACCGCTTCTTCTGCTGGTTCAACAAGGTCTTCGGCTCGGTCACCAACCGCTATGTGGGACGGGTCGGACGCATCCTGGGGACACCGAGGACCACGATCGCCGTGTTCGCGACGATTCTGGCGCTCACGTTCGTGCTCTACAAGCGCACGCCGCAGGCGTTCATCCCGGCGGAGGACAAGGGGTTCTTCGCGATCGCGGTGCAGCTGCCGGACGGCGCCTCCAAGCAGCGGACCGAAGCCGTCGTGAGCGAGATCGAACAGTTCCTGATGAAGGACGACGGCGTGGCGCACGTCGGCGCGCTGGTGGGCGTGGACGCGCTCTCCTTCGCGGCGCAGACCAACAGCGCCATCATGTTCATCAATCTCAAGCCATGGGAAGAGCGGAACCGGCCGGATCTGTCGCTCGACGCCATTCTCGGCCGGGCCAACGGCAAGCTGTTCTCGATGAAGCAGACGCTCGCCTTTGCGTTCAACTTCCCGGAGATCCCGGGGCTTGGCACGACGAGTGGTCTCGAAATGAATCTGCAGGCGCGCGGTGGGCAGCCGTTCGCCCAGTTTGCGGGGTCGGTGCAGAACTTCGTGCAGGATGCCAACAAGCTGCCTGAACTTGCCGGCGTGCAGACGACGTTCCGCGCCGACGTACCCCAGCTCTACGTCCACGTCGACCGCGAAGCGGCCAAGGCGCGGGGGGTCGGTCTCACCGACCTCTTCCAGACGCTGCAGGCAATGCTGTCGACGCTCTACATCAACGACTTCAACCTCTACGGCAAGACCTATCGCGTGCAGGCGGAGGCGCAGGCGCCGTTCCGCCAGCGGCCGGAGGACATCGGCCGCTACTACGTGCGGAGCAGCCGGGGCGAGATGGTCCCGGTCGGCGCGCTCACGACGACCGAGTTCCGCGGCGGTCCGAGCATCCAGTCCCGCTTCAACGGCTTCACCTCGGCGCTCATCACCGGCGTGCCCGCCCCGGGGCGCAGCTCCGGCGAAGTGCTCGACGCAGTCGAGAAGCTGATCGCGGACAAGTACGCCTCCGAAGGGATCGGCTACGGCTACAGCGGCCAGTCGTTCCAGGAGCGGGTCTCGAGCGGCGACAGCGGGCTGGTCTTCGCCCTGGGCCTGGTGCTCGTGTTCCTGGTGCTGGCGGCGCAGTACGAGAGCTGGGCGATTCCCTTCGCCGTGCTGCTCGGCATCCCCTTCGGCATCTTCGGCGCGTTCCTCGGCGTCTTCCTGCGCGGGATGGCGAGCGACGTGTACTTCCAGGTCGGACTGATCACGGTGGTCGGTCTCGCCGCGAAGAACGCGATCCTGATCGTGGAGTTCGCGACCGAACTGCGGAATCGCGGGCACTCGATCTTTGATGCGGCGAAGGAGGCGGCCCGGGAGCGGTTCCGCCCGATCCTGATGACGTCGTTCGCCTTCATCCTCGGCGTGCTGCCGCTGGCAATCGCCGGCGGTGCGGGTGCCGCGAGCCGGCGGTCCCTCGGCACGGGCGTGTTCTTCGGCATGCTGACGGCCACGACCGTCGGGATCTTTTTCATCCCCCTCTTCTTCTCTTTGATCCGGACCTTCAGCGAACGAAGCAAGCGGACCGTCCCGGTCGGCGCTCCCGTTCCGGCGCCGGAGGCCCACTGATCATGCGCCATACCCACATTGTCTCGCTCCTGCTGCTCGGGGCCGCCGGCTGCGCCATCGGGCCGTCGGTCAAGCTCGGGCCGCCTCCCGCCATCGTCACGGTGCGGGACAGCGCCACGACGCCGGCCTCACGGCACTTCCTCGACTCGCTCGCGACGGCGCGGGAGGAGGATCGCTCCGATTCCACCGTGCTCCCGCTGGCCCGGCCGACGGCGCTCGCCCTCGATTCGACCGGCGACATCGCCTGGCTCGCGGTACTGAAGGATCCGCAGCTCATCGCGCTGGTGCGGACCGCCGTGGCCAACAACCGGGACGTCCGGACCGCGATGCAGAAGGTGCGCGAATACCGCGCGCAGCTCGGCGCCGCGCGGGGAGATCTCTTTCCGCAAATCACCGCCAACGGAACTGCGAGCACCAACCAGAGCATCTTCGGATCGTTTCCGCCGCAGAAGTTCGACGCGGTGCGCATCACCGCCGACCTCTCCTGGGAGCTCGACTTCTGGGGCCGGCTTCGGCGGCAGAGCCAGGCGGCGCGTTTCGACTTTGAGTCGAAGGAGTCGGACGAGCGCGCGACCGTGCTGTCGCTGGTGAGTGACGTCGCCACCGCGTATCTGGAACTCCGCGAGCTGGACGATGACCTGCGCATCGCGGAACAGACCCTGGCCTCGCGGCAGACGACGCTCAACCTGGCACGGCAGCGCTTTGCGCAGGGCGTGATCTCCGAACTCGACGTGCGTCAGTTCGAGGCGGAGGTGGCGGATCCGGCAGCACGCGTCGCCGACTTCTCCCGGCGCCGGGCCCAGAAGGAGAACCAGCTGAGCCTCCTCCTCGGCCAGGAACCGGGGCCCATCGTCCGCGGCAGTCCGCTCTCGGAGACCGTCGCCGCGGTGTCGGTGCCGGACTCGGTGCCATCGTCATTGCTCGTCCGCCGTCCCGATGTGCGCCGCGCCGAGCAGGAATGGGCGGCGGCGACAGCGCGGATCGGCGTCGCGATCGGCAACCGGCTGCCGAAGGTGAGCATTACGGGCACGTACGGAACGCAGCGGCCGGACTTCTCGAAGCTCTTCGGCGCATCGGCGGAGGTGTATCAGCTGCAGGGCGGGATCTCGATTCCGCTGTTCACCGGCGGGAAGCTGCTGAACCAGCAACGGGCCGCCGAGGCGCGGGCGGAGCAGGGGCGCTCGAAGTACGAGCAGGCGGTGCTCTCGGCGCTGCGTGAGGCGAACGACGCACTCGTCGGGGTGCGGACGACGCGCGATCAGCTGGTGGCGCAGGAAACGCAGGTGCGGGCGCTCCGCCGCGCCACGGCGCTGGCCGAGAAGCGCTACCAGAATGGCGTGTCGAGCTATCTCGAGGTGCTCGATGCGCAGCGCGGGCTGTTCAACGCGGAGCTGAACATGGCGCAGGTGGAGCGTGCCTATCTGGCAACGACGGTGCAGCTCTACAAGGCCCTCGGCGGAAGCTGGGCCGCGACAAACTAACGTCTGCGGAAGTGCCGGTGGCGCTACGGCGCCGCTTCCAGCACCATGCCCACCGGCACTTTCCGCCAGGCGCGCCAGCTTCTCGGCGCGCCCGTGTCGCCACGGACCATGAGCTGTGAAGAGATCCCGCCGTCCAGGGCGACGGCGCGCACCGCGCCCTGGGCCTTGAGCAGTTCTGCCGTCTCGCGCAGTGTCAGGCCGAAGGGAATCTCGCCGCCGGCCTCCCCCAGACCATCGAACCGGGTCAGCATAACGAGGAGTGTGCCGTCGGCGCGCTGCCCCACCGCGAGGCGCGCATCCCGGTGCGTCACATCCACGCCCAGCCCGGGCTCGCGGATCTGCGCGGGGATCTCGCCGTCACGAGTGAGGAGCGTGGGGTAGGACTGCAAGGCCGTGGTCACGCCACCCGCGGCCCGCACCGCATCGATACTGTCGGGCTCAACGAGGCGAACCACTCCGTTACTGTCGGCGACGATCGCCATCGAGAGCGGTCCGATGCCGGGCGGCCTGAGCTCGAGGCCGTCCATCACCGTCCAGCCCCACGGCGCGATGCCGTTGAACTGTCCCGCATTCCACGCCGCGATCGCGGACGGGGGAGCGGAGTCCACGGTCCAGACGGCGCTGGTGAGATCCTCGCTCAGCTTCGCGTCGAGCCGCAGCCGGTAGCGCGCCGGATCGATATGAAGCAGGATGACGCGGGTCCACCGCCCCTCTCCCGCAGCGGCGACGCGGAAGCTGCCCAGCTCGAGGCCGGGGCGAAGCTGATCCCATGCCACGACCACACCCGACCCCGCCCGCGGCTCCGCCGGGCGCCCTCCCGTGACTGCGAGGGACGCACCGGCGAGGCCGGCAATCAGGGCCGCGTGCAAGAGTCTCATTGCATGCCGATGAGCTTGAAGCCTTCCTTGAGCTGATCCCGCTTCGGGTCGACCGCGTGCTTCTCACTCTCGGTGAGCCCGGCGCGCTTGCCATAGCCGAGATAGGTCCAGATCAGCTCCTTGATCTGTCCGTACTCGACCGTGGTGACACCCATCGACTTCGCTCCGGCCTCTTCCGGCGGTACGACCGGCGCCGCCTGAATCGCCTTCTGGGTCGGCGTGGCCTGCTTCGCACCGGGCTTCAATGAGGCACAGGCCGATTCGGCGCGCGCCTGCATCTGCATCTGCAGCGGCTGCATCCGCATGGCGATGTCCATCGCCTTGTTCTGGTCCCCCTTGTCCGCCGCGTCCTGTCCCTCCTTGCCGAGCCGCTCCATGTCGGCCTTGGCGGGGTCCTTCTGCTGTGCCGTGTTCATGCAGGTGTAGTAGCGGGTCTGCGGATCCATCCGGGACTCCGCTTCCTGGCGCCGGCGCTCTTCCTCGCCCGCGGCATTGCGGTCGCGGGCGTCCTTCTCCGCCTTGAGCGCCACGATCAGCTTGTTCACGACGCTGCTGGTGATCTCGGGGCCGGGGAGTCGCGCGGGCTGGTCGGTGGACTGGGTGGCCGCCGAGGGAGCGACCTTGTCCTTGGCCTTCTTGATCAGCCCACCGAGTTGCGCGTGGGCGGTCGCGGGCAGGGTGAGGAGGAGCGCCAGGCCAAGGCCGGCGGCAACGGGGCGAGACATGAGACCACTCCGGGTTTGAGGTGACGGAGGGAAGCTAACCACGACCGTCACCTCCGGTTCACCCCCGGATCACTCCGGATCGATCTCCCAACTCCTTGTCGGGATTGTCCTTGGGGGAACGGGAACTGTGGACGACCGGCGCCCGTAGGGGGGCCATCCCCAGCGCATCATGACCCACCCCGAACCAACGCATGAGGCACACCGATGGCGATCCGGCCCCTCCTGTTGGCCGTTGTAGCGGTTGGGCTGGGCTGGTCGTCGGCACTCGAGGCGCAGGCGGCTCCTCCTCCCCGGTTTCTCCCCGGCTCGCTGGTCGAACAGGTGGTGAGCGTCCGGGACCCGCACCAGCGCTACGCCGTCTTCGTTCCGAGCCGCTACGACTCGCTGACCCCCCGGCCGCTCCTTTGCGTGATGGATCCACGTGGCCGAGCACTGGTGCCGCTCCAGCTCCTGCGCGCCGCGGCGGACCACTTCGGCTACATCATCTTCAGCTCCTACAACACCCGGAGCGACGAGCCCGGCGATCCGAATGTCGATGCGGTCAACGCCATGATCGCCGACGCGCAGCGCTTCTTCGCCATCGATACCCGACGGATCTACCTGGTCGGGTTCTCGGGAACGACCCGCGGCGGGTGGGACTACGCCTATCGGCTCGATGGACATGTCGCCGGTCTGCTGGGCTTCGGCGCAGGATTCCCCCCGGGATGGACACCGCCCCTTCCTGCTCCCGGCGAGCTGGAGACGCTGGCGTTCTATGGTGGCGCGGGCACCACCGATTTCAACTACCAGGAGGTGCAGGACCTCGACGCGTATCTGGAGCGCCGCGGCATCCGGCATCACATCGCCGGCTACGACGGCCCACACGGATGGCCGCCCGAGCCGGTGATGCGTGACGCGCTCCAGTGGATGGAGCTCCAGGCCATGCGCCGGGGACTGATCCCGCGCGACTCGGTGTGGATCGACTCGCTGTACCAGGCGCGGTCCGCCGCCGCCGCGGCCCTGGACTCCGCGGGCGAGGCGTATCCGGCCTACCTCGCCTACCGGGACGTTCGGAGCGATTTCGCGGTGCTCCACGATGTCGCCGCGGACAGTGCGCGCGGGGTGACCCTGGCCGCGTCGAAACCGGTTCGCCGAGTGCTCGAGCATCGGGCGGACATCGCAGCCCGGCATCGTGCCTATCTGGAGACGCTGCAGCACTTCATCGCCCGGGCGAGACGCGAGTCGGAGTCGCCGAGGCTGTCGCCGTCGCTCAAGGAGCTGGAGATCGCGCGGCTCCAGCGACAGGCGGCGGACACGAGCGACCGCTACGCCGCCCTCGGCGCGGCCCAGCTGCTGGAGCAGGTCTTCGTGGTGACCGCCTTCTACGAACCGAGAGAGGCGCTGGCGTCAGGGCGTCCGGAACGCGCGCTCGCGCTGCTCGAGATCGCCGACGCCATCCATCCGGGAGCGCCATTCGTCTGCGCGAGCCGGAGGGAGGCACTCCGGAAGCTGGGTCGTACCGCGGAGGCCGCCGCGCTGCGCTGCTCGTCCGACTGATCCCGACGACCCACCGTTCACCGCGAAACGTCCGGAACCGGGGAAGGATCGCCACCGTAGAGCGCCCACCGCTCCTCACTCCCCGAATCTCCGGAGGTCGCATGTCCAAACCCCGTCTGTTCGCCGCGGGCCTGACGCTGACTGGCCTGCTCTTCGCGTCCGCGCTCCGCGCCCAGGGTCCCCAGATCGTGAAGCTGCCGTGGGAAAGTCAGGCCGCTTCGGTCAGCCAGACGATCGGCATGACCGATCTCTCGGTGAACTACCATCGGCCGGCGGTGAAGGGACGCAGGGTCTGGGGCGCGCTGGTTCCCTTCGACTCGGTCTGGCGCGCGGGTGCCAACCAGAACACCGTCTTCGCGTCCACCTCGGCGTTCAGCGCCGGGAGGACTCCGCTGCCCGCCGGGCGCTACGGGATTCACATGATCCCGACGGCTTCGACCTGGACCGTGATCTTCAGCCGGGAGGCGAGCGCGTGGGGAAGCTTCAGCTATCGCCAGGGCGAGGACGCCCTGCGCCTCACCGTCACGCCCACCCAGGGCGACTTCACCGAACATCTGCAGTACACCTTCGATGAACCGACGGAGACTGGGGTGACCCTCACGCTGCACTGGGAGAAGCTGCGGGTGTCGATCCCCATCACCGTTCCGGTGAATCAGGTCGTGATGGACACGCTCCGGCAGCAATTCCGGGATCTGCCGCGCTTCTTCCCCCAGGCCTGGATCGAGGGTGCGCGCTGGGCGCTGCAGCACAACACCGAACTCGACGTTGCCGAGGCGTGGGCCGACTCCGCCGCGCAACTGCAGCCGAGCTTCGCGGCGCTCCGGCTCAAGGCGGCGATCGCGGAGAAGCGCGGCAACGCGGCCGGGGCGGCGCAGCTCCGGGAGCAGTCGATGGGACTCGCGACGGAGGCCGACATCAACCTGCTCGGCTACCAGCTCATGGGGCAGGGGCGGATGGACGAGGCGCTGGCGATGTTCCGCAGAAACGTGAAGGACTATCCCCGCTCCTGGAACGTGTACGACAGTCTGGGGGAGGCGCTGGCGAAGCAGGGGAACAGGAAGGAGGCACTGGCCAACTATCAGAAGGCGCTGAGCCTGGCGCCGGAGGGCCAGAAGGCGCGGATCAACGGCGTCATTGCCGGACTGCGGTAGCCGCCGTCAGCCCGCCTTGAAGAGTTTCTTCCGGGCGGCGGTCTCCTTCTCCAGCCGCCCGCACATCAGTTCGCAGAGTCGCAGCACATCGGCGTCAGCCAGCTTGTAGTAGGTGCTGACGCCGTCCTTCCGCCGGTGCACGAATCCCGACGCATAGAGCACCTGCAGGTGCTTGGAGACGTTGGCCTGCCCGAGGCCGGTGGCCTCGAGCAGGTCGGTGACGGTGCGTTCCCCGCCCTTCAGGGCATGGAGAATGTCGAGCCGGGACGGCTCGGCGAGGGCCTTGAAGCGCTCGGCGATGTGCCGGAGCTGCTCTGGGGTGAGGTGTCTGCCGGCCATGAGGTCTGGAATCGCTCCGCTGCATCGGGTCATGGAAGATGGACGCATTCCCGGCCGCCTGCCAAGCCACCCGCGCCGGCGGCCCGGGCCGCGGGGTTGACGTCGTAACTGTATTACTATATGGTTATATAAGAATTATCAAGAGGCCGCAGCCGGCCTGTCGGGGAACAACCATGCGAGCTGTCATCCATCCCATGCTGTGGCTCCTGCCGGCCCTCGTTGCAGGCCGGTTGACGGCGCAGGCGCCCCTCACCCTCGGGCAGGCACTCGCCCGCGCGGAGCGGTCGGCCTACGCCAACCGGATCGCGGCGGGGCAGCATGCGGCGCAGGCCGGCCAGGCCCTGGCGCCCTACCGCGGCATCCTCCCGTCGCTCCGGGTCGAGAGCGGCTATCTGCGGACCACCGATCCGCTCAACGCCTTCGGCTTCACCCTGCGCCAGCGGGCAGTGACGCCGGCGGCCTTCGCGCCGGCCCGGCTCAATGATCCGAACGCCACCGGCAACCTGATGACCGGGGTGGTCGTCGAGCAGCCGCTCTTCAATGCCGACGCCTGGCTGGGCCGCGCGGCCGCCGCCAACGCAAACAAGGCCGCCGAGGCCGCCGAACGGTGGACCCGGTCGGGGACGGCCGTGGACGTGGTACGGGCCTATTGGGGGGCGGTGCTCGCGCGCGATCAGGTCCGCACTCTTCGCACCGCGCTGGAGGCGGCCCACGCCCACGTTCGACAGGCGGAATCGATGGTCCAGCAGGGGCTGGCGACGCGCTCCGATGCGCTGCTTGCCTCCGTGAAGTCCGGCGAGGTCGAGGCGATGCTGCTCGGCGCGGAGAGCCAGGCGCGGCTGGCCTGGCACGGGCTCGCGGTCCTCATGGGCGATCCCGCCGACAGCGCCTTCACCCTCCCCGATTCGCTTCCCGGGGCCGAGCAGGTCGTGGCGCTACGCGCACGGGCCGCCGACTCGAGCGATCCACCGGGTGACCGGGCCGATGTCGAGGCTGCCGCACATGCGCGCGATGCCGCCGATGCAGATGCCCGCCGGGCGACCGCACTCTATCTGCCCCGCCTCAACGGCTTCGGCCGGGTGGACTGGAATACTCCCAACACTCCGTTCGGTGGAAAGAGCGCCTGGACCCTGGGTGTGATGCTGACCTGGAGTCCGTTCGCGGGCGGCTCGGAGCTGGCGGAGATCCGCAGCGCGAAGGGGCGCCGCGATGCCGCGCGCGCCATGTCCGACGCGGCCGCCGCCCAGGCAGGACTGGAGCGCTCTCGCGCCGGTGACGCGGTGGAGCTGGCGCTCGCCCGGCTCGCGATCGCGGATCGCTCGGTCGCGCAGTCGAAGGAGGCGCACCGGATCGTGGGGCGGAAGTACGCAGGAGGGCTGGCGACCGTGACGGAGCTGTTCGATGCGGCAGCGATGGAAACGGCGGCCGAGCTGGGGGACGTCGCCGCGCGATACGACGTGATCGTCGCGGTCGCCGAGTGGCGCAAAGCAGAAGGACGGGATCTGGGACCGCTGGTGGATCTGGCGGAGTGATCGACTGACCGGCAGCGGGATACTGGCAAGGAGCTTCTAATGCGGACGATGGTTGCTGGAGTGCTGATTCTCGGCCTGACTGGTGCCTGTGGTGGAAACGCGCCGGAACCAGGCGCCGCGAAGGCCCCCAACCAGGCCACTGGGACGACGCTCGTGGTGCGGGACACCACCATCCGGGGAACCTTCGAGGCGGCGGGCGTGGCTGAACCGATGCAGCGGGCCACGCTCAGCACCAAGCTGATGGGGAGCGTGACGGCGGTGCTGGTGCGTGAGGGCGACCGGGTCGCGAAGGGGCAGGTGCTAGCCCGGATCGACGCGCGCGATGTCCAGGCCAAGCGCGCGCAGGTGGAAGCGGGAATCGCCGGCGCCGAGGCGATGTACCAGGATGCGCAGACCCAGGCCACGCGCTTCCGCTCGCTCTATGCTGACAGTGCCGCCACTCGCTTTCAGCTCGAGCAGGTGGAAACCGGACTCGCACGGGCCGAGGCGGGGCTCCGCACCGCGCGCGCGTCGCGCGCCGAACTCGACGCGATCGGCGATTACGCCGAGATCCGCGCACCCTTCGGAGGCATCGTCACCCAGCGGTTTGTCGATCCGGGCGCCTTTGCAGCGCCCGGGTCTCCGCTCATCGAAGTGCAGGATGCCTCCCGCCTGAGGGTGAGCGTGACCGTACCCCCGCGAGTCGCCGCTGCACTCAAGAGTGGAGAGGGCCTCGAGGCCATGATCGAGGGCCATCCCGCGCGGGCAATCCTCGAGGGCGCGGTTCCCGCTCCCGCCGGCGCGGTGTACACCGTGAATGCGCTTGTCGAGAATCCGAGGCGCGACTTCCTGCCCGGCAGCTCCGCGACGCTCCGCATCCCCGATGGCACCCGGAAGGCGATCCTGATCCCGGCGTCGGCGCTGGTGCAGGAAGGAGATCTGACGGGAGTACGGGTGGCCGTGAAGGGGACGGCCGAGCTTCGGTGGGTGAAGCTCGGCGGCGAGTGCGCCGCGGCCGCCGGCGCGGCACCCTGTGTCGAGGTGCTATCGGGACTCAGCGCCGGTGACGAGATCGTCGTCGGGAGCAACTGACCATGGGCTTCGCCGGAACGCTGGCGCGCCGCTTCCTCCACTCCAAGCTGACGCCACTGCTGATCATCGCATCGCTGGCGGTCGGGCTGATCG
>JBGASX010000027.1:0-53841 GCA_044229445.1 Gemmatimonadales bacterium
GCACGGGCCTCCTCGAGGAGGGCCACCTGGCCGGAAATGGGATCCTCGGCGCCATTCACCCAGGCATCGTGGTGATTGCCACGCACGATCCACTCGTCAGGCGCCTCGGTGCCGCGGATGGTCGCGACGATGTCGTAGATCGGCTTGACGTCCCAGTTGAACTTGAGGCGGAGATGCACCCGCGCCGGTCCGGGACCGATGTGATAGGTGAGCGGCAGGCTGCCCCGCCATGCCGGCGGCGCCACCGGACCCTCGAGCGCACGGAGCAGCGGCTCCGCATCGGCGTAGGAGATGGGCAGCACCGGGATCTTCGTGAGCGTCGGCGCGTCGGCCACCGGGAGTCGCTTCGCCCCCGGGGTCGCCCCGACGCCGGGGGTGAGCGGGTCTCCCGGATAGAGCGGCATATCGGCGACACTGCCGCGCTGGACACCGTCCCGCGGGCGGAAGGCGCCCTTCGGGAAGACATCACCCGGATCGAAGCCGTCGTCCGCCGGATCGGAGTAGATCAGGCATCCGACCGCGCCATGCTCCGCGGCCACCTTGGGCTTGATGCCGCGCCAGGAGCCGCCGTACCGCGCGATGACGATCGCGCCCTTGACCGAGATGCCCCGGCGTTCGAGCGCCTCGTAGTCCGCGGGCACCCCCCGGTTCACGTACACCAGGGGCGCGGTGACATCGCCATCGATGGAGTAGGCGTTGTACGTCGGCAATTGCTCGGCGCGCTGGCCGGAGGTCGGATCACCCGCGACCGAAGGTTCCTCCAGGCGGGCGACGTACTTGGTCGGGGCGAGCAGCTCGAGCACCCGCTCCTTCGGTGTCGGGAAGAGCACATCGAACTGCTCGATCCGCGCCTCGAGTCCCCACGACTTGAAGCGACCGAGAATCCACTCGGCATTCGCCTTGTCGTACGGCGAGCCGACATGATGCGGGCGGGCGGAGAGGATGCGCATGCTCTCGCGCAGCGTGTCGGGGTCGGGGATGGCGCGGAGGCGCGACTCCCACTCCCGCTCGGTGCGTGACGCCGCGGCAGAGTAGCCGGGCAGCGGATCGTCGCCGAGCGGCGTTGCGGCACCCAGTACCACCACGCCCAGAACCAGCGCACTGCCCCGCGTCCAGCGCAGAACCCTCCGCCGCTTCGCCATGCCGTTCCTCCAGTACAGGCCTGGGGCCACGCCGCATTCGCGACGATACGCCATCGGCCAGGTGGAATGCCGCGCCCGTGCGGGCCGCTGGAAGGTACCGCGAGCCGCAGTCGACGCCAGACGGTCCGGAACTCCGGCAACGGTCACCGCCGACTCGCCACGTTCCGCTCTGAGGCATACACTTCCTCCCCATGACGGACCTCCGCAGCCATCTCCTTGCCGGCCAGGTCATCCCGGCCCACCCGCTCGCCCTGACGGCCGAGCGCACGCTCGACGAACGGCACCAGCGCGCCCTGACCCGCTACTATCTCGACGCGGGCGCCGGCGGAATCGCGGTCGGCGTCCACACCACCCAGTTCGCCATCCGCGAGGCCGGTCTCTACGAGCCGGTCCTCTCGCTCGCCGCCGACACGGCGCGCGAGTCGCTCCGGACACGTCCCCGCCCCTTCGCGAAAGTTGCTGGCGCCATCGGCCCCACGCCGCAGGCGATTCGCGAAGCCGAGACCGCCGCGCGTCTCGGTTACGATGCGGTCCTGCTGTCGCTCGCCGGATGGGGCGCCGCGAGCGACACCGCGCTGCTCGATCATTGCCGGGCCGTTGCCGGGGTTCTGCCGCTGTTCGGCTTCTATCTCCAGCCGGCCGTGGGCGGCCGGGTCCTCGGTTACAGCTTCTGGCGCCAGTTCGCCGAGATCCCGAACGCGGTGGCGATCAAGATCGCCCCCTTCAACCGGTATCAGACGCTCGACGTCGTCCGCGCCGTCCTCGACGCGGGACGCGACGATCTGGCGCTCTACACCGGCAACGACGACAGCATCGTGGTGGACCTGCTCTCCCGTTTCCACTTCGGCAGCAGTGAAACCAGGATCGTCGGCGGACTGCTCGGCCAGTGGGCCGTGGGAACGCGCCGCGCGGTGGAACTGCTGCATGCCGTCCGCCGACTCCCTCCCGAGCAGCCCCTCGACCCCGCCTGGCTCCGCCTCGCGACCGCCCTCACCGATTACAACGCCGCACTCTTCGATCCCACCCATGGCTTCGCCGGCTGTATTGCCGGCATCCATGAGGTGCTGCACCGCCAGGGGCTGCTGGCCGGCCCGTGGTGCCTCGACCCGGCCGAAGCGCTTTCCCCCGGGCAGCGGGAGGAGATCGACCGGGTGCTCGCGCAGCACCCCGATCTGGGCGACGACGACTTCGTGGCGACGCACCTCGATTCCTGGCTCGCCTGAAACGCGTCCCCTTGACGGTGGACTATCAAAGTGATATCATTGCGATACCACTCACCTTTCGAGGGTAAGGCCGTGATTCGCGAGATCGAGAAGAAGGCGCTGTCGGGCGGGCTCATGCTGGTACTGCTGCTGATCGTGTCGGTGGCCGATGTGCTGGCGCTCATCAGCGCGGCCAAGGCGGAAGATCCATTTCGGCTGGTCGCCGCCGCCCTCGGCGCGATGGTAATCGTCATCCTGTGGACCGGCCTGTTCACCGTGCAGCCGAACCAGGGCAAGGCGCTGCAGCTCTTCGGCGACTACGCCGGCACGGTCCGCAGTCCCGGCCTCTGGTGGGCCAACCCCTTCTTCACCAAGCGGGGGATCTCGCTCCGGGTACGGAACTTCGAGACCACGAAGCTCAAGGTGAACGATCACAACTCGAACCCGATCGAGATTGCCGCCGTGGTGGTCTGGCAGGTGACCGACTCGGCCGAGGCGCTGTTCGAGGTGGACAACTACGAGGACTACGTGAAGGTGCAGAGCGAGTCGGCGCTGCGCGGCCTCGCGAACCAGTACCCGTACGACGCGCACCAGGAAGGCCAGATGTCCCTCTCGGTGAACACCGCCGATGTCGCGGACAAGCTGAAGGGGGAGATCCAGGAGCGGCTGCTCAAGGCGGGCGTCCGGATCATGGAGGCGCGGATCAGCCACCTCGCGTATGCGCCCGAAATCGCGGGCGTGATGCTGCGCCGCCAGCAGGCGAGTGCGGTGATCGCGGCGCGGCAGATGATCGTCGAGGGTGCGGTCGGCATGGTGGAGATGGCGCTCTCGCTGCTCTCCCAGAAGGAGATCGTGCATCTCGATGAGGAGCGGAAGGCGACCATGGTCAGCAACCTGCTGGTGGTGCTCTGCTCCGAGCAGGCGACCCAGCCGGTGGTCAACGCCGGCACGATCTACTAGGCGAGTCAGTCCGTGGCCGAGCGCAAGGCGTTCCTGCTGAGGATCGATCCGGAGCTCTACGATGCGCTGCAGCAGTGGGCTTCGGACGACCTGCGCTCGCTCAACGGCCAGCTCGAGTACCTGTTGCGCCAGTCGCTGAAGGACGCCGGCCGGCTCGGACCACGAAAGTCCGGGTAGGCCGGCGCCTCAGCCCTAAGTCGGAGTTCTCGAATGCCAGCGCCAGTCTGCCCCAAATGTCAGGGTCACTTCGAGCTCGGATTCACCCTCGACCTCGGCGATCACAACGCCCGAAACCAGGCGACCTGGGTCGAGGGCAAGCCCGAGCGCTCCTTCTGGAACGGGCTCCATCTCAAGAACCGGGCACGTCACCCCATCATCAGCTACCGCTGCAGCCGTTGCGGATATCTGGAGTCCTATGCGTCCCCGGAGTGAACGAAGCACTCGTTCCCTGATCGCCTCCTTCCTGCTCCTGGCGGCGGTGCCCTCGGTATCACGCGCGCAGGCGGCGGATGCCGGCATCTTCCAGATGCGTCAGGGCGGCGCCGAGGTGGGACGGGAGAGCTTCCGCCGGAGCAGCGCGGAGTTCGACCAGGAGTCGATCATCCCGGTGCTCAACCTGCGGTTCACCGGGAGCGCCCAGCGAACCCCGAAGGGAGGCTTCGCCGGCTTCAGCCTCGCGGTGAGCAACGCGGCGGGCGACTCGAGCCGCGGCAGCTATCGCGCGGTGACGGTGGGCGACTCGGTGCGCATCACGAGCCAGTTGCGCGGCGCCGCCGTGGAGCGGATGCGCAATGGCGCATTCGACGCGGTGCTGCCGCCACAATCGGTCGTGACGTTCGCCGAACTCGTCGTGCTGGCCCAGCGTCGCGACACGACCTTCAGGCTCCTCGTGGTTGGTCCCGACACCGTGCTGCCGGCCGCCGTGCAGTTCCGCGGGGACTCGGCTCACATCGGCTTCGCGGGCCTCGACATCCTCGTGCTTCAGCAGGGCGGCAAAGTCACGACCATCGATATCCCGGCGCAGCGGGTACGAGTCACCCGTGCGACGGCCCCCGACAGCCTCCCCCCGCTGACCGGGCTCAAGCGGCCCGTGCCCGACTACAGCGCCCCGGCGGGCGCGGCGTTCACGGCGACGGAAGTCCGGGTCCCCGCCGGAGCCGGGGCCGACACCTTCTCGCTCGGCTGCACGCTCACGACCCCGCGCGCAGGACGGGCACCCTACCCCGCGGCCGTGACCATCACTGGCTCGGGGAGTCAGACGCGGGATGAATCGCTGTGGCCGCTGCTGCCCGACTACCGGCTGTTCGGACAACTGGCCGAACGACTCGGAGCCGACGGCATTGCCGTGCTCCGATGCGACGACCGGGGCGCCGGGAGCAGCACCGGGAGTGCGGATACGGCCACGACCGCCACGCTCGCGAACGACACCCGGGCGCAGGTCGCCTGGCTCCGGAGCCGCCCCGAGATCAATCCCGCGCGGATTGCGCTCGTCGGCCACAGCGAGGGAGGCATCATCGGACCGCTGCTCGCCGCACAGGACCGCCGGCTGGCGGCACTCGTGATTATGGCGGGTCCCTCGAAGCCCGGCGTCGAGGTGCTGGTGGATCAGGCCCGCTGGCCGGTGCTGACGTCGCCGGAACTGTCGCCGGAAGCCAGAACGGCGAGACTCGCGGAAGTCGAGGCCGCCGTCCGGCGTGATTCACTGCCGGCCAACCTCTGGCTCCGCTGGTTCATGCACTACGATCCGATTCGCGCCGCCCGGCAGGTCCGACAGCCGACGCTCATCGTCCAGGGTGCGCTCGATCGCCAGGTGACGGCGGGACAGGCGGACACACTCGGTGCGGCGATCCGGCAGTCGGGCAACGGCGATGTCACCGTCCGCACCTACCCGCGCCTCAATCACCTCTTCCTCGTCTCCGAGACTGACGGCTCGCCGTCCGAGTACGCCTCGCTCCGCGACAGGACGGTCCCTGCCGAGGTGATGGACACGATCGCGACCTGGCTCCGGATCCGGCTCGGGGTGGCAAAGCGATAGGGCGGAGCCTCGGCTCCGCCCCCGCGGACATCTCGAACTCCGGCTCGCTCAGCGCGACGCGAAGCGCTCCGGGAACTGCTTGGCGATCGCCGCGGCGAGCGGATCGGCGATCATCCCCATGTGCATCACCGCCTCGCGGGTCTTGGCGAAGGCGGTGGCCCAGTCGCCCCGTGCCTGGGCGTCGATCGCCGCCTTGAATCCCACCACATGCCCCTTCACCAGATCGGCCACGACCATCGTGGGCAGATTCGGGTTGGCGGCACTGAGGAACGCCCCGAAGTCCTTGGTATAGCCGAGCAGATCGTTGACCGCCTTGTCGGACTTGGCCTTGTCCTTCGCGGCCACGCCGGTGGTGTAGTCGACGATGAAGCCGATGTGCTTCCGCCACAGCGCGAGGAACGCCTCTTCCGCGCCGTGACCGTACACCGAGCCGATCGCCTGGGAGAGCGCCACCGAGTTGGCGTCCAGTGCACCGGCCGCCGCCTGGAACTCGGCCGTCTGGCCCCGCAGCGCCGCGCCGGTGGCGGCGAGTCCGAGCTGCGCGTGCTCGGCGAGCAGGTTGTTGAGCGCGACCCGCAGGTCGCCGGCGCTGACGGACATCGCCGGCGCCGCCATCTGGTCCTTCGACATCTGGGCCTGCGCGAGCGGCGCCTGGAAGAGGATGCTGCCGGTAACCAGCAGGAGCGAGAGCGTCTTGAACCGCATGATCAGGTGCCAGCCTTTCAGGAGGAAGTGACGCGGACGACGCCGCGCATGAAGTGGTGCCGGTCGCAGAAGTACGGGTAGGTGCCGGGGCGCTCGAAGGTGAAGGCGAAGGCCGTCCCCTTGCCGCCGAGGGAGCCGGTGAAGCGGCCATCGGCATGCTCGCCGTCGCCGCCGGTGACGGTATGCTCCACGTCGTCGGTGTTGGTCCAGGTCACCCGCGTTCCCGCGGCGACCACGAGCGTGTCCGGCGCGAACTGAAAGAGGCGCAGCGTGACGGCGGCGTCTGCGCCGCGCCGCGTGGCCGGCGCCATGCCCGCCACCAGGAACACCAGTCCCACCCAGGAGTGCCGAAGCGTTCGCATACCCTGCCCCGTTGAAGTGCCGTTCCGCGATCGGTGCGCCCTGTCTACGGCGGCCGGTCCGAATCGGATTGATGGCGGGGGAAGGCGGGGCCGGGGGAATACTTGACTAGTCAAGCAATTGGGCGTATACTGTTGCCCATGTCGAAGCCGCCCAGCCGCCTGCAACAGGAGATCAAGCAGACCAAGCCGTTCCGTTCGACGGCCCAGGAGGCCACGCTCGGGCTGCTGCGGACCACGGACGTCCTGCGGCGGCGGATGGCGGCGCTGATCGAGCCGCACGGCATCACCGGCCAGCAGTACAACGTGCTCCGGATTCTTCGGGGCGCCGGCAGCGAGGGGCTCCCGACCCTCGAGATCGCGGAGCGGATGATCGAGCAGGCCCCGGGCGTCACCCGCCTGCTCGACCGGCTGGAGACCAAGCGGCTGGTGCACCGGGAACGGTGTCCCGAGGATCGGCGGCAGGTGACCTGCCGGATCACCACCAGCGGACTCACGCTGCTCGGGCGGCTGGACGAGATCGTGAACGGCGCGGATGAGATGATGTTGCAGGACCTGACCCCGGCGGAACAGAAGCAGCTGATTCGCCTGCTGGACCGGATCCGGGGCCCGCAGGAGTAGCGAGGGGTCGCGGGAACCCGATGTCGCTGTCGAACGTTGAATTACTTGACTAGTCACTAATTGACCGAACAACCAAACGCATACGGAGCCACGCCATGACCGCCACTGCCACCCCGTCCATCGCCACGCTGGACGCCGAGCTCAACCAGACCGTGCTCGGCGGCCGGATTCTCGACGCCTTCGACCGCTTCTACGCGGACAATGTCGTCATGCAGGAGAACAACACCCCGGCCACCGTCGGCAAGGCCGCGAACCGCGAGCGGGAGATCAAGTTCGTCGACAGCATCGAGCAGTTCCACAGCGCCGCCATCGTGAATGCGGCCGTCCAGGGGAACGTCAGCTTTTCCGAGTGGGTGATGGACGTGACGTTCAAGGGGGGAGTGCGGGTGAAGCTGGAGCAGGTCGCGGTCCGCACCTGGAAGAATGGCCAGATCACGCACGAGCGCTTCTACTACAACGCCGGCAACGCCTGAGCCGGAAGACAGGAGAGAGATCATGTTCAGCAAGCTCATCCGGACCAGCGACGATCCGATCGCGCTGATGCTCCGTCTCACGCTCGGCCTCGTGATGTTCCCGCATGGCGCGCAGAAGGCGCTGGGATGGTTCGGGGGCTACGGCTTCAGCGGTACCATGCAGTTCTTCACCCAGCAGGCGCATATCCCGGCCCTCTTCGCCTTCCTCGCGATCACGGCCGAATTCGCCGGCTCGCTCGGGCTGCTGAGCGGATTTCTCACGAGGATCGCCGCCTTCGGCATCCTCTGCAACATGGTCGTCGCCGCGCTGACGGTGCATCTCGGCAACGGCTTCTTCATGAACTGGTACGGCACCCAGAAGGGTGAGGGCATCGAGTATCAGCTCCTCGCGATCGGCCTCGCGCTGGCGATCATCATCCGGGGTGGCGGCAAGGCGTCGGTGGATCACGCGCTCAGTCCGGCGTAATCACCCGAGGCTGTCGAAACGAGCGAGGGGCGACCATGCCGGTCGCCCCTCGCTTGTTTTCTGCTTCGCCACAGTCGGTCGCTACGCTCAGGTCCCCGGGAGTTCCTCGCCCTCGAGATAGGTGTAGCCCTCGAGGCCGGCGACGTAATCGGCGATGAACTGGTTGGCCTCGTTCCGCGGCAGGTCCTTGGCGTTGGTCACCTTCCGGCGGAAGGTGGTGAGCAGGTCCGCCGGCTGGAACTGGACGTAGTTGAGCACCTCGGTCACCGTGTCGCCATGCACCATGTCGGTGATCTCGTAGCCCGCGTCGGTGAGCCGCACGTGCACGGCGTTGGTATCGCCGAAGAGATTGTGCAGGTCGCCGAGGATCTCCTGGTAGGCGCCGGTCAGGAAAATGCCGAGGAGGTAGGGCTCGTCGTCGCGGACCGGATGCAGTTCGAGCGACGGCTTGCCCTTCCGCCCGCCGACGAAGCGGTCGATGACCCCATCGGAGTCGCAGGTGATGTCCTGGATCGTGCCCCGGCGGCTCGGCTGCTCGTCGAGCCGGTGGATCGGCATGATCGGAAAGAGCTGGTCGATGGCCCAGTTGTCCGGCAGCGACTGGAAGACCGAGAAGTTGCAGAAGTAGCGGTCCACCAGCGTGGCCTCGAGGTCCGACCAGATCTCGGGGTGTTCCCCCTTCTCGAGTTCGACCAGGCGGGCGAGCTGGTTCATCGTCGCGAGATAGAGCTGCTCGGCGTTGGCCCGGTCGCGCAGGGTGAGCACGCCGCTCGCGAAGAGTTCCTGCGCCCGCTCCTTGCCGAAGCTGGCGTCGTGGTGGACTTCCTCGAGCCGCTCGGCGCCGATCGATTCGAGGTTCTCCTTCAGTTCGACCAGCAGCGGATGCGGATCGGGCCCCAGATCGGGAATCTGCGGATCGCTCTGCGACTCGACGTCGGTGACGTTGATCAGCAGCAGCGAGTGGTGGGCGGTGATGGCGCGACCCGATTCCGAGATCAGGTGCGGCATCGGCACGCCCTCGGACTTGCAGACCGTCCCGAGGGTATAGACGACGTCGTTGGCGTACTCCCGCATGGAGTAGTTCATGCTCGCCGGCCGGGTCGAGCGGGAGCCGTCGTAGTCCACGCCGAGACCGCCACCCACATCGACGTGGGTGAGGGCGAAGCCCATCTTGCGGAGCTCGACGTAGAAGCGGCCGATCTCCTCGAGGCCCGCCTTGATGAACTGGATGTCGGTGATCTGGCTGCCGAGGTGGAAGTGCACCAGGCGGAGCACATCCTTGCGGCCGGCGGCCTCCAGCTTGTCGAGCACCTTCATCAGCTCCATCGCCGAGAGCCCGAACTTGGACTTCTCGCCGCCGCTCTTGGCCCACCGGCCCGAGCCCTCGGTCGCCAGCTTGATGCGCACGCCCATCGTCGGCATGATGCCGAGCTCGTCGGCCACCTTGAGGAAGGTGTCGACCTCGGAGAGCTGTTCGATGACGACGAAGACGGTGTGGCCGAGCTTCTGGCCCATCAGGGCCAGCCGCATGTACTCCTCGTCCTTGTAGCCGTTGCAGACGATGATGTGGTTGGCGCTCTCGGTGATGCCCAGGACCGCCTGCAGTTCGGGCTTGGAGCCGCACTCGAGCCCGACCCCGTGGACCGAGCCGAACTCCACGATCTCCTGCACCACGTGACGCTGCTGGTTCACCTTGATCGGGTAGACCGTCGTGTAGGCGCCGTCGTAGCCGAACTCGGTGATGGCGTTCTGGAACTGGGTGGCGAGGGCCTGGATGCGGGCGCGCAGGATGTCGGAGAAGCGCAGCAGCAGGGGCAGCCCGACGCCCTGGGCGTTGAGGTCGGTCGCGAGCTGGTAGAGATCGAGGCCGCGCTTCGGATTGCCGTCCGGGTGGACGGTGACGCGCCCCTCGGGACTCACGCGGAAGAAGCCGAGCCCCCAGCCCTGCATGTTGTACAGCTTTTCCGAGTCCTTGGCGGACCAGTGATTCGCGGCGATGGCCAGCCTCCGGGGCGTGCGGTGAGGGGGGAAATTCTAGTGGAGGAGGGGGTGCAGAGAAAGTAGGGAGCCGGGCGGATCCGGCGGGACAGCCGCCCTCGCTCAAGGAATCCGGCCGGCTGCCGATAGTCTGTACAACCTCGGACATAGCCCTCAGGGGCCCCAGGCGGCCGGTCTGGGTGATGAACCCGGCCTGAAGACCCGAACGCGGCAGCGCGAGCGGGTTTTCTGTTTACTATTCCCGCCATGTCCTGGTCGTTCCGCATCGCCCGCATCATGGGCACCGATGTGAAGGTGCATGTCACCTTCGTCCTCCTCCTCGCCTTCTACGCCTTCGACGGTTTCCGTACCGGTGGGCAAGCCGGGGCGCTCTTCGAGCTCGCGCTGACCGGTTCGGTCTTCACGTGCGTGCTGCTGCACGAATTCGGGCACATCCTGATGGCGCGCCGCTTCGGGATCCGCACCCCCGACGTGATCCTGCTGCCGATCGGGGGACTGGCGCGTCTGGAGCGGCTGCCCGAGAAGCCGTGGCAGGAGTTCTGGATCGCGCTCGCGGGGCCGCTGGTCACCCTGGTGATCGCGCTGGGCCTGTTCGCCGGGCTGTACTCCACCGGCCCGCTCCCCTGGCCGCTGGAGGAAGGGAGTGGCGGCCGGCAGTTCCTGATGCTGCTCACGGTCATCAACGGCTTTCTGCTCGCCTTCAACCTGATCCCGGCCTACCCGATGGACGGCGGCCGGGTCTTCCGGGCGCTGCTCGCCTCGCGCCTCGGCATGGTGAAGGCGACGCGCATCGCGGCGCGGGTGGGCCGCACGATCGCGATCGCCGGCGGCGCCTGGGCGCTGTTCTCGCCGGAACCGCAGCCGATGCTGGTGCTGATCGCAATCTTCATCTTCTTCGCCGCCGGTCAGGAGGCGGCGCTGGTCGAGACCCGCGCGGCGGGACGCGGCATCATCGTCGACCAGATGATGATCACCCGGTTCGTCACCATCCCGGTCTACGGCACGCTCCGTCAGGCGGTGGACCTCCTGCTCGAGGGCGAGCAGAGCGAGTTCCCGGTGGTCGACAACACCGGCGCGCTCGAGGGGCTGCTGACCCGCGATCTCCTCATCCGGAGCCTCACCGATCACGGTCCCGACGCCCCGGTCAGTCAGGCGATGGCCCAGGCGGTGCCCACCTTACCCCTCGGGATCGGGTTCGACGAGGCGCTCGCCCGGCTCCGCGCGAGCGGTCTTCCCGCCCTCCCCGTCGTGGACCAGACCGGCCGGCTGGCGGGGCTGCTCACGCTCGACAACATCACCGACCTGATCATGGTGCGTCAGGCGGTCGCCAAGTAGCTCCCTCGCCTCCCGGTTCCTTCACCCGGACATCCAACGGTCATGCGCGACGCGACCCGTGTGCTCAAGGCTGGCCTCCCCGCTCCCTCGCCGGGCGAACCATTTCTCCCCGGTCCCACCTTCGCGGGGGCGTACCATGCGCCGGGGGATCCCGCCGACTCGCCGTTCACCTACGGCCGCTTCCACAATCCGACCTGGTCGGCGTTCGAAGCGGCCCTGGCTGAACTGGAGGGGGGCCCCGCGCTGGTGTTCGCGTCGGGGATGGCGGCTGCGACGGCCGTCTTTGCGACGGTGCTCAAGCGGGGCGACGTCCTCGCCCTCCCCTCCGATTCCTACTACACCTGCCGACTGGTCGCACAGAACTATTTCGCGGAACAGGGGATCGAGGTGCGGATGGCGCCGACGCCGGGCAACGGCCAGCTCGCCACGCTCGCGGGGGTGAAGCTCCTGTGGATCGAGTCGCCGTCGAACCCCGGCGTCGAGGTGTGCGACATCCGCGAACTGGCCGCCGCGGCGCACGCACAGGGCGCACTGGTGGCGGTCGACAACACGACCGCGACCCCGCTGTCGCAGCAGCCGCTCGCGCTCGGGGCGGACCTCTCGGTCGCCTCGGACACCAAGGCGCTGACGGGGCACTCCGACCTGATCCTGGGCCATGTCGCCGCGAACGACCCGGCGCTGCTCGAACAGATCCGCACCTGGCGCACCCGCTTCGGGGCCATCGCGGGCCCGATGGAGGTGTGGCTCGCCCACCGCTCGCTTGGCACGCTCGAGATGCGGCTGGAGCGACAGAGTGCCAACGCCCTCGCGGTGGCGCAGCTGCTGGCGCGGCATCCGGCGGTGCACGCGGTGCGGTATCCGGGGCTCTCCGGCGACCCCGGCTACGCGGTCGCGCGCCGGCAGATGTCGCGCTTCGGCTCGGTGCTCAACTTCACCCTGGCGAGCAAGGCCGCGGCCGAGCGGTTCTTCGCGGCGACGACGCTGGTCTTCGAGGCGACGAGCTTCGGCGGGCTCCACACCTCCGCCGAACGCCGGGCGCGCTGGGGCGGCGACCCGGTGCCCGAGGGCTACATCAGGATGAGTGTGGGCTGTGAGGCGATCGAGGATCTGCTGGAGGATCTCACGGCAGGGCTGGACGCGGCGGGCCGGGGGTGAGTTCCAGGCAGGGCGGAGCTGAGCTCCGCCCCTACCCGCGCAGCACCGGCCGAGTCAGGCAGGTCGGGCCGCCCTCGGCCTTGAGGGAGATGTCCCGGCCCTGGTAGGTCTGCACCATGCACCCCGCCGCTTCGAGGCGGGCCTTCGTTACGGGGTTTCCCTCCAGCATCAGGCACTTCCGCGGCGCGAGCGCGAGTACGTTCGAGCCCATCGTGAGGAACTCCGCCTCCGGCACTTCGACCATTCGAATCCCGCGCTGCTGCAGCAGCTGGTAGAACGGCACCGCCATGAGCGGCGGATACACGACCGCCAGATCATCGGCGACCATGCTGATCAGCGACATCAGGTGCAGGCAGGCGTCGGGGCCGGTGTAGTAGGGAAGCTCGACCGTCACGACCTCCACCTCGGGACCAACGGCGTCCCGAAGCTGAGCCACGCCCGCCGCGTTGGTGCGGTAGCCGAGTCCGACCGCGAGGGTCCGCTCGTCGAGCCAGAGACAGTCCCCGCCTTCGCCCAGCGCGTCACCATGAAGTCGGTAGTGAATGGGGATGCCGGCGCGCTCGAGGCAGCGGCCGACCGCCTCTTCCTCCCCGCGTCGCAGCGGCTTCCCCATCCGCATGAGGATCGCACCGCGCCGGGTGATGAGCACCGGATCGTGCACGTAGATCGCATCGGAGAGCCCGGTGAGCACCTCGTCGTGCATGATCACTTCGGCGCCTGACTCGGCGAGCAGCCGCACGAAGGCCTGGTGTTCCCTGAGCGCCGCGGCGAGATCGGGACGGGCGGTGTAGTGCCAGGCGACCGGATCGGCATTGCCGAACGCCGCGTCGGGGGCGCGCACCACCACCCGCCGGAGCGGGGCGACCATCGACTGGGCACCGTAGGACGGGGTCATCGCGATTCTCGGTTGGAGCGGCGCGGCATCGCAGGAGGCCGCGCGGGAAACGTCAGATGCCGCCCAGCTCTTCCAGGAGGCGTGGTCCCGGCTGGCGCGGGCGCTCGAAGTACCACCAGTTGCGTTCTTCGGTCCAGCCCTCATCGTCGGCGACGATGCCACCCCAGAGGCAGCGGCCCGCCGGCACGAGGTTGAGGCGGATCTGCATGTCCGCGTCGTGGACCCGCGGCAGAAAGGCGTTGCGGACCTCTTCGGGTGCCAGCTCCAGCGCGTTCTCCAGCAGCTGGCGCCCGTCCATGTCGTTCAGATAGTCGTCGAGGGTGAGGTTGTACCCCTGCAGCACCTGCGCCACCACCCGCTCCCAGTTCTCGACCAGCCCGCGCAGCCCCTGCGCTACCACGGAATACGGCGCACCGCTGCGCCGGAGGTAATCGCGGACCGGATCGTTCGGGCCTGAGCTGCGCGAATTCATGGAACGCTGTGTCCCCGCTTGAGCTGCCGCTGGTAATAGGCTTCGCCGTCGTTGGGCCGGAAGAAGGTGCGGATGACTCCGCTCCGGTCACAGGCCAGGAAGGCCCCGGTGCCCCGGTCGTAGCGGGTCACCACGCCGTCGGCGCGCACCGACTCGAGAATGTCTCCACCCGCAGGCCGGTCGCGCAACGTCTGCGCGGCCCGCAGGTACTCCTCGAGGCTGATCCGTCCGAATTCCGCCCCGTGCTTCTGGAAGTGCTCCTCCAGATGGCTCCGGTCGCGGAACCCGATGTCGGGACGGGTCACCGCGGACGGCGCCGCCGCCGTGGGTACCACCGCCGGAGTCACCGTCGCAGGCGGCGCACTCTCGACCGGCGCGACGCGACCGCGCTGGATCAGCCACGTGGCGCCTGCGACCAGCACGAACAGAACCAGGCGCACCAGCCGCCGGGTATTCATCGCACCCAGACGTTGTTCTTCCGGTCGATGTCGGGCATCGACTCGTTCGGATCGATCGTCACCTTCAGCAGCTTCTCGCGGCCGCGATGCCGGAGTGTGAACCTGGGGCCGAGGTTCCACATGTCGACGGGTAGCCTGATGTACTGGCCCATGGGAGTGCCATCGGTATCGGACATCTCGAGCTTGATGACGAGCGGCATCACCATCGAGCCCCGATTCGAGAGAAAGATCTCCGTGAGGCTGTCGTTCGGGGAGCGCACCGAATCGACCGCCTGATCGAGCCGCGCGGTGGTGAAGATCCAGTCGCGGAAGAACCAGTCGAGATCCATGCCGGACTGGTCGCGCATGACGCGGATGAAGTCGGCGGGTGTCGGGTGCTTGAACGCCCAGGCCCGGAGATACTCGCGGAAGGCGGGATCGAAGCGTGCCTGACCGAGCACCTCGTAGCGGAGCTGCTGCATCATCAGCGCCGGCTTCTGGTAGCCGGTCCAGAAGAGATCACGTGACTCGACCGGCTTCGTGATCATCGGCTGCTCGAGACCGGCGATGGCGTGAGCCGGATAGAGGTGGAGCGGGTGCACCTCGATCGAATCACCGTACGCGGTGCCGGTGAAGTAGCGCGAGGCGTTGGCCAGGTCGATGAAGGTGTTGAAGCCCTCGTCCATCCAGGGATAGAGCCGCTCGTTCGACCCGACCACCATCGGTGTCCACTGGTGGCCGAGTTCGTGGGCCAGCACCCACTGGAGATCGATCCGGGTCGGGCCGGCCGGATCGAAGGTCATCATGGGATACTCCATCCCCTCCACCGGGCCCTCGATGCTCGAGATGTGCGGGTAGGGGTAGTGGTACCACTGCTGGCTGTAGTACCGCACCGCGTCGTGGACGATGGCGTTCGCCTCGTGCCAGAGCGTCGCGGTCGGCCGGTAGAAGGTGTGGATGTAGATCCCCTGCCACCCGCTCGCATCCCACTGGAAATTGGGCGCGGCGGCGAAGGCGAAATCCCGCACGCTGTCGGCGGTGAAGTGCCAGGTGAAGGTGGCTCCTCCCGCGGGGCGGGTGCGGGCGGGGTCGCCCGCCTCCTCCTTCGTGATGATCGCGATGGCGGAGTCGGAGGTCCGCGCGCGGACGAGGCGGGCGCGCTCGGTCGCCGTCAGCACCTCGAGCGGATTGCGCAGCACGCCCGTCGCGGCCACGATGTAGCTCGCAGGAACGGTGACGGCGACGTCGAAGGCGCCATATTCGAGATAGAACTCGCCGGCCCCGATGTACGGCTCGTGGTTCCAGCCCTTCACGTCATCGTACACCGCCATGCGCGGATACCACTGGCCGAACTCGTACAGCGACCCGTCGTGTCCCATCCGTCCGCTGCCGAAGGCGGGCACCTTGAAGCGCCACGCGACCTCGATATCCATCGCCGTGTGCGGCGCGAGCGGGCGGGCGAGATCGACCCGCATCGTGGTGCCGTACACGGTATGCGCTAGCGGCCTGCCGAGCGAGGTGAGCGACTCCAGCTGGAGGCCGCCGCCGGCCACGGTGCAGGAGAAGTCGAAGGAGGAGCCCAGGAAGACGAGCGGCGGCTGATCCAGCATGCTGGTCAGATTGCCTGGCGCGCAGATGTTCTGCTCGACATGCATCCAGAGGTAGGGCAGCGCATCGGGCGAGCGGTTCACGTAGTGAATCGTCTCCCGGCCGATCAGGGTTCCGGTGGCGGTATCGAGCGTGGCCCGGATCCGGTAATCCACCCGCTGCTGCCAGTACCCGGCCCCGGGCTTCCCCGCCCCGTTCCGGACCGCCGTGGGCGCGGGCAGGTCGAGCGGACGGAAGTGGGAGCTGTCGGCCACCTGGGCGGCGAGCGGAGCGGACGAGAGCGCGAGGACGGCGAGCAGGACAGGACGCATGGGTCGCAGGGGAACCGTGCCGGGGGGATCGGGCCAGATCGGGCGGAACGGGGAGAAGATACCCGCCGCGGCACGACCCGGTAGGGGCGGGAGCGGACGAGCCCGCGGGAACCGGCGGGGTGGATGCGAGTACCTCAGCGGGGAGGACGCCTCCGGCCTATTATCCCCCATGGGAGTGCCACGAGCATGACACGATTCGAGCGTACGACCGAACTGGCCTGTTCCGCCGAGCAGGCGTACGCCTGGCATGCGCGCCCGGGCGCGTTCGAACGCCTGACGCCGCCGTGGGAGTCGGTGCGGGTCCTGGCCCAGCAGGGCGGACTCGAGGACGGGACCGTCGTCCTTGAGGTGCCGGTCGGGCCGACCCGGCAGCGCTGGGTCGCGCGCCACCGCGATGCGGTACCCGACCGGCAGTTCGTCGACGAACAGATCGAGGGGCCCTTCGCGCGCTGGGTGCACACGCATCTCTTCACGCCGATCGGTCCCGGGCGCACCAATTACACCGACCGGATCGACTACGAGCTCCCGTTCGGCCCGCTCGGTGAGCTGGGCAGCGGCTTCGTCGCGGACAAGCTGCAGCGCACCTTCCGCTACCGCCACGACACCGTGCGCGCCGACCTGGCGGCCCACCTGCTCCACGCCGCACACGGCCCGATGACGGTTGCCATCACCGGTGCGACGGGGCTGCTGGGCCGGAACCTCATCCCCTTCCTCACGACCGGCGGTCACCGCGTGCGGCGGCTCGTACGCGGACGCGCCGGCCCCGACGACATCGCCTGGGATCCCGCCGCGGGCCGCCTCGACGGCGCTGCGCTCGAAGGGGTCGATGCCGTCATCCACCTGGCGGGCGAGTCGATCGCCGGAGGACGGTGGACGGCCGACCAGAAGCGGCGCATCCTCGAGAGCCGCATCCAGGGGACGACCCTGCTCGCCGAGACGCTCGCCCGCCTGACAAGGCCACCCCGGGTGCTGATCTCGGCTTCGGCCGTGGGCATCTACGGGAATCGCGGGGACGAGGTGGTCACCGAGGAGACCCATCTGCATGCCGGGGCGGACAGCATGTTCGTCGAGAAGGTGGGGCATGCCTGGGAGGCGTCCACCTCGCCGGCGGAGCGCGCGGGGATCCGGGTGGCGCGGGCCAGGATCGGCATCGTGCTCACCCCCGCCGGCGGCGCGCTGGAGCAGATGCTCCCCCCGTTCCGGATGGGCGTCGGCGGCCGCATGGGCAGCGGCCGCCAGTACCTGAGCTGGGTGAGTATCGATGACGTCGTGGGTGCCCTGCACCACATCCTCGTCACGGAGAGTCTTCACGGTCCGGTGAACATCACCGCGCCCGAGCCGGCGACCAACGAGGATTTCTCGAACAGGCTCGGCAAGGTGCTCGGCCGCCCGACGTTCTTCCCGGTGCCGGCCGCCGCACTCCGCATGATCGTCGGCGAGATGGCGGACGAATTGCTCTTGAGCGGCGTGCGCGTGCTGCCGACCCGGCTGCAGCAGAGCGGGTATCCCTTCCGCCATCCCACGCTCGAAGGCGCGCTCCGCCACGTACTCGGACGGTGAGGCGGGGCGCCCTTACTCGTCCGGACTGGAGTTCATAGCTTTCCGCCATGACCACCGCACCGAAGGCCGTCGTCCTGGTTTCCGGGGGGCTCGACTCCGCGACCGTGCTCGCGATCGCGCTCCGTGACGGCTACCTGCCCTACGCACTCAGCTTCGACTACGGACAGCGACATGTGGCCGAGCTGGCCGCGGCGGAGCTGGTGGGCCGGCGCGCCGGCGTCGCGGGGCATACCGTCGTGACGATCGATCTCCGGAGCTTCGGCGGGTCCGCGCTCACCAGCGACCTCCCGGTCCCGAAGGGGCGATCGGCCGAGGCGATGAGCCACGACATCCCGATCACCTACGTGCCGGCGCGCAACACGATCTTCCTCTCCTACGCGCTGGCGTGGGCCGAGGTGCTCGGCGCGGCCGACATCTTCCTCGGCGTGAATGCCCTCGACTACAGCGGCTATCCCGACTGCCGCCCCGAGTACGTCGAGGCCTACGAGCGGATGGCCAACCTCGCCACCCGTGCCGGCGTCGAGGGGCGCACGCGGCTCAGGATTCACACGCCGCTGATCAGCCTGACCAAGCGCGAGATCATCGCCACCGGCCTCGCCCTTGGCGTCGACTACAGCATCACCCGGAGCTGCTACGATCCGTCGCCCTCCGGCGCGGCGTGCGGCGAGTGCGACTCCTGCCAGCTCCGGCTCAAGGGGTTCCGGGAGAACGGCCTCACTGACCCGGCACCCTACCAGCAGGAGCAGCCAGGCGGCTGATCGGTGGAGCGGGCCCGCTCGTCCCGTGCCGCGCGGCGCTACTTTTGGGGATGACCTACGCCGTCAAGGAAATCTTCTACACGCTCCAGGGCGAGGGAGCGAACGCGGGCAGGCCGGCCGTGTTCTGCCGCTTTGCGGGGTGCAATCTCTGGACGGGTCGTGAGGCGGACCGGGCGCGGGCCGTCTGCCAGTTCTGCGATACCGATTTCGTGGGGACCGACGGTCCGGGCGGCGGGAGCTTCTCGACCGCAGCCGACCTGGCGCGTGCGGTGCGCGCGGCGTGGCCGGCTACGACCGCTGCCTCGGCGAAGCCGCTCGTCGTCTGCACCGGCGGCGAACCGCTCCTCCAGCTCGATGAGTCCGCGATCGCGGCGCTGCACGCAGAGGGTTTCGAGGTCGCCGTGGAGACCAACGGGACGCAGCCAGCGCCAGCGGGACTCGACTGGATCTGTGTCAGCCCGAAGGCGGGCGCGCCGCTGGTGCTGACGGCGGGACAGGAGCTGAAGCTGGTCTTCCCCCAGCGAGGCGCCGAGCCGGAGCGCTTTCGCGAAATGGCGTTCGAGCATTTCTTCCTGCAGCCGATGGACGGCGCGGACCGGGCGCGAAACACCACGCTCGCCGTCGACTATTGCCTCGCTCACCCGGAGTGGCGGCTGAGCCTGCAGACTCACAAGATGCTGGGCATTCCATGAACCCTGGCTATTCCGACCGAATCGCGCACTCCCTCGCCTTCGCCGCCAAGCATGGCGCGGCCCGCGCCCGGCGCGGCAGTGGCGGCACCTGGCTCACCCAGCCGGCCAACGTGGCGGTGATTCTCGCGCGCTACGGCGCGGACGAGGTCACGATCGTGGCCGGGGTGCTGACCTCCCTGATCAACGAGACCGAGCCGACGCTCCGACCGGAGCTCCTGCAGAAGGTCGGGGTCAAGTTCGGAGAGCGGGTGCTGGAGGTGCTGCGGCAGGTGGTGGAGCCGCGCTACGACTCGCGCGGCAAGGAACGGAGCTGGGAGGCCTGCAAGATGGACTTCCTGGCGGAACTCGCCGGCGCCGATCAGCGCGCCCTCGAGGTCTGCGCCGCGAACGAGATCTTCCAGTGCGGCGCCGTGGTCACCGATGCGCGCCGGCTCGGTCCCGAATATCTCTCCGGTTATGCCCCCGGTGGAGCGCCCGCGCTGCTCCGCTGGTTCCAGGGAGTGGTGGATGCCCTCGAGCGGCATCCGATCGGGCCGCGCCCCGGCATGCTGGCGGAACTGCGCGGGCTGGCGAGCCGGCTCGGCGAGATCGCCTGACGGGACACCGGCTTCGGAGCTACTCCTTCGCCTTCGCGCCGGTGTGGGCCGCGACTTCACCCGGCACGACGGGTCCCTCCTCTTCGGCCGGCTTCGGCCGCGCGGCTTCCCCATACCGTTCCGCGAAGCTGGTGTTCACATGCACCACCGCTTCGTTCAGCCCGCGGAACGGATAGTCCTCGGTGATTTCCGGCAGCTTGTCCGCCAGCTTCTGATCGGTGAGCACCGTTCCGGCCGGCACGTAGCGGCCGGGCGCAACGGTGACGCCGATGACCTTCGCCCCTGGTTCCACCACCGAGCCGCGACCGATCCACGACTTGAAGATCAGCGCCTGCATCCCGATGAAGACGTCGTCGTCGATGCGGGCCGGGCCGTGAATCTGGGACTGGTGCGCGAGCGAGACACGCTTGCCGACGTACACCGCGTACGGCACGCCATTCACCTCGTAGGTTCGACCGACGACCGGCTTGCCCCCCTCGGTCGTTTCGAGCGCGTGCACCACGACCCCGTCCTGCACGTTGGCTTCATCGCCGATGGCGATGGGCTGTCCTTCGTCGCCTCGCAGCGAAGCAAAGGGGGCGACGTAGACCGAGGCGCCGAGCTGGACGTCGCCGATCACACTGGCCAGCGGATCGATGAAGGCCGTCTCCTTGAACTTGGGCAGGTTCACGTCGGCGTTGAAACTGGTCAGGACGTTCGGCCGACCATGCCCCTGTGCAGCGGCCTCGTTGCCCGCCGCCAGCGCCGTCTTGAGGGTCGCCACCTCGGCCTGAAGGGCGGTGATTTCCTGGCCTGAGGCCCGGGCCTCCTTCGCGAGCATCACGACCATCCCGATGGTTGCCGCTCCCATGAATGCGCCCACCCCACCGAGTGCCAGCGTCAGCTTGCTCATACCCTCTCCCGAATGCCCCTGGTGAATGCCGGTATTCAGACAGTATCGGTGCCGGGCAGGGAGAGTTGAGGGCCCGCTCGCGCTCGCCGGACCCTCGACCTATCGCTATATTGGTCAACAGGATGGAATCTTCCTCCGCACTCTCCGCATTGGCCTCGATCCCGGGTGCCTTTGCTGCCGCCTGCCGTCATGCCCGCTCGGACAGTGAACTGTTCGAGCGCTGTCGTGAGGCCCTGGTGCAGCGCTACGGCAGCGAGAAGATCTGGTTCGGGATCGATTCGCCCGGAACGATGATGCCGGTCCTCCCCTCGCCCGACTGGCTGTCCAGCGCGGTCGAGGTGGTGCGGCTGTCCAGCGGCAAGACCGAAATCACCATCTACGCCGAGCAGGCGGTCGCCACCGAACTCCGGGCTCACGCCACCCCGATCGCACTCGGCCTCTCGGTCATGCTCGAACTGCACGAGGTGCTGCGGGAGCGCCAGGGCCAGCTCGACGATGCCGTCTTCCAGCTCCGTGCCCTCCGCCAGGTGGCGCGGCTCCTCTCCTCGGTGCACTCCGCCGACGAAACCGAGAACCTGATCCTCGACTTCATGGCCGAGGTCTTTTTCTGCTGGTGGGCCTGTCTGTATCGTCCGCTGGGCGACATCTACGTGCCCAAGGTGGTGCGCTCGCTCAAGGGTTCGATGTCACTCAACCCCATCGACCGCGTCGCGCTCGACAACGTGATGCCCTCCGATCTTCCGGTCACCACGACGAAGGATGCCGGGATCGGCAAGCTCTTCCCGCCCACCGCGCAGGTGGTCGTGTCGCTCGATGCCGGCGCCGAGCGGCTCGCGGTCCTGGCCCTCGGTCCCCGGCTGCACGATCAGGCCTTCGGCCCGGCCGAGTGCGACCTCGCCGGCACCCTGGCGTTCGCGGCGGCGATCGCCCTCAAGAACGCACAACTGGTCGAGCAGCTGCAGAGTGCGGCGAGCACCGATCCGCTCACCGGCCTCTCCAACCGGCGCGCCATGGAGCAGCGGCTCAGCGCGGAGCTCTCCCGCACCAAGCGGCATCAGATCAAGACCAGCGTGATCATGATCGACGTCGACCGCTTCAAGCTGGTCAACGACACGCTCGGCCACGGCGCGGGCGACCGGCTGCTCGCCGAACTCTCCCGGATCCTCAAGCAGCAGTGCCGGACCCTGGATGCCGTCGGCCGGATGGGTGGCGACGAGTTCCTCGTGATCCTGCCCATGACCACGACGGCGGAGGCGCTGGTCTTCGTGGACCGGGTGCGCGTCGCGGTGGGCCGGCTGGAGCATTCGCATCCCGAATTCGGCCGGCCCTCGCTGAGCATGGGGATCGCCGAGGCGCCGCAGCATGGGGTCACTCCCGACGCGGTCATCGGGGCGGCGGACGCGGCGCTCTACCGCGCGAAGCGTGGCGGGCGGAACGCGGTCGAAACCGCCGAGGGTGCCTGATCGTGCCGGACGAGGAATTCCTGCTGCTGGGTGAGGCCCTCTGGCTGGAGTTCGTCAACACGGCGGAGTCTCCGCCGGTGGGCCGCGACTCCCTCAGCGATCCGGGCGAGTACCTCCGCTGGACCAAGGCCGTGCGAATCGAGCCGCCCCAGGCGGCGGCGGCGTTCGAGGACGCCCTCGCGCTCCGCGGCAAGCTGCTGTCGCTCGCCCGCGCCCTCGACATGGGCCGGAGCCCGCCCCCCTCGGCCATCGAGGCGATCAACCGCCTGCTCGTCGGCATGGATGGGCGGGAGCAGCTGGTGCGGGTCGGCGGGAACTGGCAGCTCCGCTTCCAGCCGGTGCGGCCGCCGAGCGCGCTGGAGGCGGTGGCCCAGTCCGCCGCGCAGACGCTCGCGAGTCCGATCGCGGTCATCCGGCGCTGCGCCAACCCGGGCTGCGGGCTCTACTTCTCCGACGAGTCGCCGACCCAGTCCCGGCGCTGGTGCAGCCGGAGCCGCTGCGGCAACACCGGTCGCATCGAGCGCCGGCGCAATACGCCGCGTCCCACCCCGATGATCACCGAGGGTTGAGGCGCCCGCGATGACCACCCCGCCGCCGCTCACGATCTTCGAGCGCGTGGAGGCTGCGCTGGGCCACCGCTTCCGGCTCGAGACGATGGTCGCGGCCTCGCGCGAACGCGTGCTCTTCACGGCGCTCGACGTCCTGCTCTCCCGCCGCGTCTCCCTTCGCGTCAATCTCTATCCCGACGACCGCACCCGGGCCTGGTTCCTCCGCGAGGCGGAAGCGCTCGGGCAACTCGATCACCCCGCGATTCGCCATGTGTACGATGCGGGAGTCATCGGCGATCTGGCCTTCCGGGTCGGCAACTGGATCGAGGGGGAGAGTCTCAAGGAGGCGGCGCAGCGCGGTCCGCGTCCCTTCCCCGCCGTGCACATCCTCGCGCGCGACGTGCTGAGCGGGCTGGAACACGCCCACGCTCATGGCATCATCGTGCGGCGGATCGCGCCGACCTCGCTCATGGTGAACCTGGCCGGTCGCGGGACCGTCACCGATCTCCGCTTCTGCAACTGGACCCTGCCGGCCATTCCGCCGGGTGAGGTCACCGGCGCGCAATCGTTCCTGGCCCCGGAAATCCGGGACGGCGCGGCGGGCGATCCGACCAGCGACATCTACACCGCCGGCGCGATCCTCTACTTCGCGGTCACCGGCCAGGAGCCGCCGCTCGACTCGAACGAACTCAAGCCGCCCTCCGCCCTCCGGCCCAACTGCCCCCAGGCGATCGAGCGGATCCTGCTCCGCTCGCTGCGTCCGAACGCCGACGAGCGCTACCTCACCGCGGCGGAGATGCTGGACGACTTCGCCTCGGATGCGGGGACTTTCGAGAACCCGGCCGTGATGGTGCAGGTCAATTCCCGGCTCATCGGGACCGAGAGCGAGGATGGGCGCCACTGGGAGAAGCGGCTGCGCCGCGCACTCGGGGACGACTACGAACTGCTCTCGCCGCTCGGCCGCGGCGGGTACGGCCGGGTCTACCGGGTGCGCGACCTGCATCTCGAGCGCGAGGTTGCGCTCAAGGTCCTGCACCCGCACCTGACGGCGGATCCGGCGGTCGTCGAGCGCTTCCGCCGCGAGGCCCAGCTCGCGGCGCGTCTCAACCACCCGAACATCGTCGCGATCTACGACATCGGTGGCCGGGCCGGGATGCTCTGGTACACGATGGAGCTGGTGAAGGGGCCCAACCTGGCGCAGCTGGTCGAGAAGGAGGGCCCGCTGCCGCTCGAGCGGGTGGTGCGTCTGCTGCGCGAATCGCTCAGCGCGCTGTCACAGGCCCACACCGCCGGCCTGGTCCACCGCGACCTCAAGCCGGAAAATATGCTCATCGACCAGACGATGAGCGTGCAGATCACCGACTTCGGCCTCGCGCTGGCGCTCCGCGGCCAGGGCCGCTTCGGCGGAGCCACCAGCCAGAGCGGCACTCCCATGTTCGCCAGCCCCGAGCAGCTCCTCGGCGAGCGGGTGGACCAGCGCTCCGACCTCTACAGCCTCGCGGCCGTGGCCTACTTCGCGCTGCTCGGCGAGCCGCCGTTCAGCGGCAAGACAGTCGAGCAGGTGCTGACCCGGCAGACCAACAACCAGTATCCTGAACTGCGGGAGCGGCGCTCCGACCTGAGCGAGGACGTGGCCCTCGTCCTCGAGCGGGCGATGCATGCCGAAGTGGATCAGCGGTACCCCTCGGCGACCGAATTCCTTCAGGCCCTGAATCGCGCCACTGGGAAGGGCCTCCGGCGGCGGAGCGGGGAGTGGGCCAAGGCCGCCCTCCGGTGGTGGAAGCCCTAGTCAGAAAATCCCCCTTGACGCCACGGCGGGAGGCCCCATTTTAGTGGCGGCTGGAAATGGCCAGAAGGCTTGGCCGGGTGGCATCCGAGCAGGGTTATTCCTCACCAGGAAGACTGCGCGACCCGGGCAACACTGAGCCCGGGTCTTTTCTTAGCTGTCCCGTCGTGGCACCGGAGATCGCCGGACCCGACATCGTTTTCCCCTCGCACGGAGTACAGCAGCATGCCTCGCGTAACCGGCACGGTGAAGTGGTTCAACGACGCCAAGGGCTTCGGTTTCATCACGCCCGAGAACGGCTCCAAGGATTGCTTCGTCCACCACACCGCCATCAAGTCCGATGGGTTCCGCAGCCTCGCCGAGGGTGAGCGCGTCGAGTTCGACATCGTTGAGGGCGCCAAGGGCCCCGCAGCGGAGAACGTCACGAAGGTCAAGTAAGGTCCCCGCGCCGCACGGCGTCGAGACCTGCACGAACGGGGGCCGGTCGAAAGACCGGCCCCCGTTTCGCTACGCCTCAATATGGCCCGCACAGCCGCGCTGGCCAACGTGCGCGCCCTATTTGTGCCGGTAGATCACTCGACCGCGGGTCAGATCGTAGGGAGAGAGGACCACGGTGACCCGGTCCCCTTCGAGGACACGGATCTTGAACTTGCTCATCTTGCCAGCCGCGTAGGCGAGGATGGAGTGCCCGTTCTCGAGGAGGACCCGGTAGTTGCGATCGGGGAGCACCTCGCTGACCACGCCCTCCATTTCAATGCCTTCTTCCTTCGCCATTCACCCTCTCCGACAAGGTTGTTTGAAGCGGCCGCGACCGACGGGAACCCCGGTCTCGGCAGGACAGCAATCTACCCCGGGGACTGCCACCGAGCCAGTTCGGACTCCACCAGGGCGACCAGCTCGCCGATCCGGTCGGCATCGAAGGTGAACTCCACCCCCGCCGCGCGGTACAGCTCCGGCAGCGAGGCGGTATTCCCGAGGGCCAGCGCCTCCCGGTACCGGCGCACCGCCTCACCCTGATCCTTCAGGCTGTTCCGCCAGACCTGCAGCGCGCCGATCTGGGCGATCCCGTATTCGATGTAGTAGAACGGGTACAGGAAGATGTGGAGCTGGCGGTACCACCGGGTCATCCGCTCCCGCTCGAGGCCGCTCCAGTCGATCCCCCGCTCGAACCGGCTCCGGAGCCTGAGCCAGGCCTGGTCGCGGGCCGCGGCATCGTGCCCCTGCCCGCTGGAGTAGATCCAGCTCTGGAAGGCATCGACGGAGGCGACGTGGGAGAGGGTGACGAGCACGTCCTCCAGATGGTCGGCTCGGGCGCGCGCGAGTTCCTCGGGCGAGAAGAAGCCGCCCTGATCGCGGCCGAGGTACGGTGTGGCGAGCAGTTCCATCGACATCGACGCCAGCTCGCACATCTCGAGGCCGGGATGCCGCTGCCAGATGAGGGGCTGATGGTGCGACTCGAAGGCGTGGAAGGCGTGCCCCGCCTCGTGCAGCAGCGTCGACACGTCGTCCAGCACACCCACCGAGTTCATGAAGATGAAGGGCCGACCGCGATACTGGAGCGTCTCGCAGTAGCCGCCGGGCGCCTTGCCCTTCCGGACATCGAGGTCGAGCATGCGCTCGTCCATCATCGTCTGGAACTGGGAACCGAACGCCGGCGCCACGTGGCCGAGCACGTTGCGGCTCATGCCGATCAGTTCGTCCACGCCCTTGAACGGGCGGATCGGCTCCCGGCCCTCCGGATCGGGGCCGACATCCCAGGGACGCAGCCGGTCGACGCCGAGCCGCTGCTTGCGGCGGAGCATGATGCGCTCGACGGCGGGTGCCACGACCTGCTCCACGGCCTCGTGAAAGCGGCGGCAGTCGGCGGGGGTGTAGTCGAAGCGGCACTTGGCCGCGAAGGCGTACTGCTCGTAGTCGGCGAAGCCCGCGTTGCGGGCGACCCGGGCCCGCAGGTGATAGAGCGAGTCGAAGATCTCCGCCAGTTCGCCCTGGCGGGCGGCGTAGGCCTCGCAGCCAAGGCGGAAGGCGCGCTCGCGCGCGGTCCGGTCGGTCCCCTGCAGGATCGGCTGCAGCTCGGGCAGGGTCTTCTCCTCCCCCTCCCAGACGACCGTCAGCCCACCGGTGATCTTCTGATAGGTGGTGCTCAGCTCCTCGATCTCGGTGCTGAGCGGCACGTTCTCCTCGCGGAACAGCTCGGCGCCGCGGCGGAAGCGGGCGATCGTCACCTCGAGTCCGGGTCGGGTGTGGCCCATGGCGAGGAGCCGCCTGGCAAGTTCGACCTCGAGCTCCTCCATCTTCGGGAGAATCTCCGCCGAGAAGCGGAGATGCGCCGCTTCCTTCCCGGGATCGGTCGTGTCGCAGGTATAGGCGATCATCGCGACTCCGGCTGCTTCGCTGACGACCTCCTCGAGGCGCGACCAGTCGGCCAGCCAGGCCTCCACCGTGGCGGGGTCGACGGGACGATCGATCAGCTCCTGATACAGCGGACGCAGTTCTTCCCAGGTCACGTCGGCGAGCGCGGCCGGCGTCAGGGAAGCGATTGGAGGCATTGTCATGGGATTGGGAGGCTACTCAGGGCGCGGCGAATCTGCAAATCAGGCGGCGCCGCTCTCCCCCGCCCCGCTGCGGTGATAGGCATAGGCCACCGCGAGCGAGACGACGCCGAGAATGAAGGCCGAGCCGACCCGGTAGAGCGCGTCGAGCTGGGAGAGGTCGACGAACACGACCTTGAGGAGTGCGAGCCCCGCGACGGCGAACCCGGCCAGCCGGAGCGACCGGACACGCCGCCGGAAGCCCGCGAAGAAGCAGCCACCCGCGAAGCAGATCCACCACGCACTCACCGAGAGTCCCGCGGCGAGTGACCGGTCGTCGACCGTCGTGCGATACTGGTCGAAGTACTGGAGCAGTTCGCCGGTCACCCCGAAGAAGAGCAGTGCACCGGCCAGTCCCCAGAGGAGTGGACGGAGTCCGAGCGGAAAGACGTCGCTCGCATCATCCCGGATGAGGCGGACCGCGAGCGCGACGGTGACGGCGATCGCGAGCCAGAGGGTGAGCGCCCAGGGCCCGATGAACGCCTGCTCCCCGGTCGGCTGATGCGGCAGGTCGCTCAGCACCAGGTGACCCAGCGCGGTGAGCAGCGAGAGCAGCGCCAGCCAGCGACCATCGTTCCGCTTGAGGAGATGATCCATGCCGGCCCACAGCACGGTGAGCCCGAGAAGCGCCCAGACGGCCTCGAGGCCGTGCCACTCCAGCAGGGCGGCGCTGCCGAGCGCCAGCGCGGCGACGCAGGCAAAGGGCCGCCGCACCGCGCTGAGTCCCGCGACGAGATAGGGGATCGCCACGAGGGCGGGCACGAGCCCGGGGTGCTGATCCAGCTCGAGCGGGGCCACTTCATGGAGTGCGGCGGACAGCAGCAGTGGCGAGAGATAGAAGTAGAAGCTGTCACCGAACCCTCGGCCCTCGGGCCATACAGTCTGTGCCCGGAGCGCGCGCCACCACACGGGCGCGGTCAGCACGATCCCGCCGGCCAGCGTCGGCCAGTGCTCCGTCGTGGCACCATTGGCGATGCCCAGCACACCCCAGCCGCCACCGAACGCGAGGAACCGGGTCTCGAACCAGCCCTCCCTCAGGCCGACGAAGAGCCCCGCCGCGCCGCCCAGTGTGCCGTAGAGGTAGAGCAGCAGGGAGTGGGCGTCGGAGAGCACGCCGGAGCCGGCAATGCCGAAGTAGCCGAGCGCGACGACCAGGGTCGCGAGGCGCCAGTGTCGCCGGGCCGACACCCAGCCAAGACCGGCGCCCATCGCGCCGAGGTAGAGCAGCAGCAGGTTGACGTCGCCCGTTTCCTTCCCGATCACGATCGGGGCGAGCAAGGCGCCCAGGGCGGCGGTGGCGCCGAGCGCCTCGACATTGATGGCCAGGGCGATCGCGGCGAGCCCGAGGGAGACCAGCGCGAGGGCGACGATCGCGGGTGTGGGGGGCAGGAACTGGTAGAGCCGGGTAGCGGCCCAGACCGCGAGATAGATGACGGCGGCGCCGCAGCCGATGAGCGAGGCGCCATAGGTGCGAATGCCGCGTCCATGGAGCCGCCAGCCGAGCGCCGCGATGCCCGCGCCGGTGAAGGCGCCGGTGATGCAGCGGGTCAGTGGCGAGACCCAGCCCCGGTCGAAGGAGAGCTTGAGGAGGTAACCGGCGGCGAGGATCACGAAGGTGACGCCGACCGCGAGCAGCCCGCGCTGACCGAACCACTGTTCACTGAAGAGCGGTGCCGTACCCGCCGGAGCCGAACCTCGGGGTCCTGCGATGCCGGCCTCGGCAGGGACGGAAGGCGGCGGGGGTGGCGGCAGTGGCCGGACAGGTGGCGGCGGTACCGGGCGCGGTGGCGCGGGACTCGGCGTGGCCGTCGGCCGGACCGGTTCGTCAGGCACTACGCGAGCGGCCGGTGGTGCCTCAGGGGCACGCTCGGCCACGAGCTGCCGCACCAGCGTCTCGAGCGTCGCCAGCCGGTGCTCGAGCGCGGCGATCCGCTCCGACTCGCTCATGCGGAGCCTTCGGGCTTCGGAATCGGCGTCTCCGCGGTGTGCATCGGCACCGGCTCGATCCGCAGCGCCATCAGTCCCACCAGCGCGACCGCCACCGCGGAGAGATAGAATGGCGACTCATGCCCGATCCGCTGGAAGGCGCCGGTCGCGATGAGCGGTGCCGCCACGCGGGCCACCCCGGCGAAGGTCTGCGCGACGCCCATCGTGGTGCCGAGCTGCTCCTTGGGGGAGAGCCGCGACATCATCGCCGTCGTCGACGGGAAGAGGAGCGCGGTGCCGATCGGGACCAGCGGAATGATGAACGCGAGCGCCCAGACATTGGGCGCGACGGTATAGAGCAGCAGCCCGGCGACCAGAATCGCCGTCCCCGCCCGCATGGTGCGGGTCTCCCCGAAGCGCGAGACGACCGGCCCGAGAAAGAGCGACCGCATGAGGAACGACAGCGCCCCGACATAGCTGTAGAAGTAGCCGATCGTCTCCTCGGTCACGCCGAAGCGGACATCGAGGAAGAGCGCCAGCACCGAGGTGAGGCAACTGAAGGCGAACATGCCGGTGCCGTAGATCCAGATCAGTCGCGACACCGGCCGCGCCGGATGCTCGAAGACTTCCGCCGCCGCGGCCCAGACCGGACGGCGGACGGGCGCATTCCCCGTGGGTACCCGCGACTCCGGCAGCCAGCGCCAGGCGAACGCGACGTTGATCAGGCAGAGCGCCGCCGCCACGAAGCCCGGCGCCGACGGGCCGAAGTAGGCGTGGCTGAAGGAGCCGATCGCCGGCCCCACCGCCACGCCCGCGCTCGTGGCGGCCGAGAGCCAGCCCAGTGCCTTGGCCCGCCCGGCTGGCTTGATCGTATCGGCGACGTAGGCCTGCGCCACGCCGGTCGTCCCCCCACCGGCCCCCTGGACCAGCCGGGAGAGGAAGAGCAGCCAGACCGAGGTCGCAAGTCCGAAGATGACGTAGGCCACCGCCGAAGCGGAGAGCCCGATCAGGAGGATGGGCCGCCGCCCGTAGCGGTCGGAGAGGCGTCCCCAGTACGGTGCGGCGAAGAGCTGGGCGACCGAGAAGGTCGCCGTCATCAGGCCGATCAGTTCCGGCGTCGCGTTGAGCTTGAGGGCATAGTACGGCAGCAGCGGCAGGATCATCGCGAAACCGATCATGTCGATGCAACATGTCGCGATGAGGATCGAGAGCTGCTGCAGCTCCGTGGGGACGCGGCGGGGTGCGTTCACCGGATCACGACCTTTCGCTCGCTGCCCAGCGCGAACACCAAGGCGGAGAGCGCCATCAGGAGGACACCATAGGCCGATGCGATGCCGACATCACCCTGGCGCAGGCTGGCCAGGATCTCGAGCGAGAGCGGTCGGGTGTCGTACGTATAGAGGATGATCGAGGTGACAAAGTCGCCCAGCGCCGTCACGAAGGCCAGCGTCGCGCCGGCGGCCAGGGCGGGCCGGAGCAGCGGGAGCGTGATCGCGCGGAGGGTGCGCCACCGCTCCGCCCCGAGCGAGGCGGCGGCCTCGTTGAGCGCGGGATCGAGTCCGCGAAACCCGGCCAGCACCGCCCGGCTCGCGATCGGAAGGTTCCGGATCACGTAGGCGAGCGGCAGGATCCAGATCGTGCCGACCAGAATCACCCGTCCGACCCACGGCGCGTGGATGCTGAACGCGGTCGCCAGCGCGACGGCGAAGACGGTCCCGGGGACCAGCCAGGGGAGCGACAGGAGGTGCTCCGCCGCGCGGGTCCAGCCATCCTGCCGGCGCACCACCAGCATCCCGGCAACCACCGCGATCCCCAGCGCGACCAGCGTTGCCAGCGTCGCCATCCAGAGGCTGTTGCCGAGTGGCCGGAGCCGCTCCGGCTGACTCACCAGAGCGATGTAGTTCTGCAGCGTATACGAGGGTGGCAGCGTCTCCACCGTCCAGGTGCCGACCGGCACGAACGAGAGCAGCAGCAGGGTCGCGTGTGGCAGCAGCAGCAGGATGCCGAGTGCCCAGCCGCCGATCGTCGCGGCTCGGCGGAGCCCCGGGCTCTGGATCGTCCGCGGGCCGGGCGCCACCCCTTTCCCCGCCGACTGGGCCCCGCTCACGTCACTCTCCCGGACCAGCCAGAGCCCGGTGAGGGCGAGCAGGCTCAGCACCACGGTCTGCGCCATCGCCATCCCGTAGTCCCCATTCAGGCGAGTCGACACGATCTGCGTCGTCATCACCCGGAACCCGCCGCCGAAGATGTACGGCGCGCTGAAGGAGGCGAGCGCGGTCATGAAGGTGAGCAGCGCCGCGCCCCGGAGCGACGGGCCGAGGAGCGGCAGCGTGACCCGGCGCAGGGTGCGCCAGCGACCGGCGCCGAGTGAGGCAGCCGCCTCGAGCGCGGCGTAGTCGAGCCGCGCGAGACCGGCGCGGGTGAGCAGGTAGAAGTAGACGTACATCGAATAGGCATGGACGAGCAGGATCGCCCAGGCGCCCTCGAGCCGCCAGGGCGGATTCTCGAGGCGGAGGATCGTCTGCACCAGCCGCGCCGCGAAGCCGGTCTCCCCGTACAGGAAGAGAAAGGCGATCACGCCCACGAGCGGCGGCAGCACCACCGGCAGCGCCACCATCGCGCCGAGCAATCGGCGGCCGGGGAAGTCGCACCACTCGAACAGGAAGGCCAGGGGAATACCTAACAATCCCGCGAGCAGGACGCTCGCCACCGACGTCCACAGGCTTCCCCAGAGTGCCTGCCACTCCCGCGGCTCGGAGAAGAGCCGCACGAAGAAGTCGGTGGTGAATCCCGCGGGCCCCCGCACGCTCTCCATGGCGACCAGGATCAGCGGATAGGCCACCGCCCAGGCGAGGGCCACCACCAGCGCGACCGCGACCCCGCGGCGGACGGCCGGACTCACGCGCCCTCGGCCGGGAAGCAGTGCAGCACCGCGCCGGCATCGGCGGGTTCTCCGACCGGCACGAGCGACACCCGGTCCCCGACCGCCGCCGACGACGGGGACGCGCTCACCTCGATGGTCTGGCCGCCGGCCGTGGCGACGAGGAAGAATGCGCTCGCCCCCGCGAAGCGGCGATCGGTGACCGTTCCGGAGAGACCCGACGGGTCGACGGACACGAGCCGGAGTGCCTCGGGGCGGATCATGACCCGTACCTCACCCGATGGCCCGCTGGCGCCGAGACGCCACTCGGCCCCCTCGACTCGGAGCCGGTCGCCGCTCCGCACGCCACGGAGCCAGCTCGACCGCCCGATGAACGAACCCACGAAGCTGGTCGCCGGCGCCTGGTAGAGCGCCTCGGGGGTGCCCACCTGTTCGAGCCGTCCCTGGCGCAGCACCGCCACCACGTCCCCGAGGTCGAACGCATCCTCCTGCTCGTGGGTGACGATGACGGTGGTGATGCCGATCCGGTGGATGAGTGCGCGCAGCTCGCGCCGGGTGCGCTCCCGGAGGGCGGGATCGAGATTGGAGAGCGGCTCGTCGAGCAGCAGGACCCGGGGCTCCGGCGCGAGTGCCCGCGCGAGCGCCACCCGCTGCTGCTGACCGCCTGACAATGCCCCTACGGTCCGCCGCTCATAGCCGGCGAGATCCACCAGCGCCAGCGATTCCGCGACCCGCCGCGCCGACTCGGCCCCGCGGACGCCGAGCGACTCCAGCCCGAAGGCCACGTTCTCGCCGACATCGAGATGCGGAAAGAGCGCATAGTGCTGGAAGACCATCCCGAAGCGGCGTCGCTCGGGGCGGAGCGGCGCCACATCCTCGCCATCGACGAGGATCCGCCCCGCGTCGAGCGACTCGAACCCGCCGAGCAGCCGAAGGGTCGTGGTCTTGCCGCTGCCGCTCGGCCCGAGCAGCGCGAGCGTCCGTCCCCGCTCGAGCGTGAGCGACAGGTCGAACACTCCCGCCGTCGGCGCGAAGCGCCGGGTGAGCGATTCGAGGCGGAGGTAGCTCACGCCGAATCGCCGCGGTGATCGGGGCCCGGCCGTGATGTCCTCATCGTGCCCTTCCCGTGTTGCGCACGTGCTGGTCCCAGTAGCCCATCCATCCCGCGCCCTCCCGGGTGAGCAGGTCCCAGTCCATCGGCTCCACCTTCATCTCCCGCTCCACGTTCGCGACCCACGCCGGAATGCGATCGGCGGGGAGGTCGTGGCGTGCCGGAAGCCGGAAGACCTTCTCGGCGGTGAGGATCTGGCCATCCACGCTGCCGACATAGTCGATGAACAGCTTCGCCGCCTCCGGATGGGGCGCGCCGGCCACCAGCGCGATCGCGTCGTCGATCACCACCGTCCCGCTCGAGGGAAAGACGTAGCCGAACGGCATCCCCTTGCTCCTCGAGATCAGCACGTCCGGCAGATCCCACAGCGTGACGAGCCCCTCCTGCCGGGCCAGCTTTGCGTCGAGCAGCGCCGGCGAGAGCGCATACGTGCGGGTCTGCCCGTCGAGGCGCCGCAGCCACGCCATCCCCTGCGCGGTATCGCCCGTCTGTCGGAGACTCCGCTGGAGCACGAGTCCCCAGATCGCGCGCATGGTGCCGCTTGCGACCGGATCGCGGATGAGCACCTTGTCCCGCCACCGGGGCGCGAGCACGTCCTCCCAGTCGCGCGGCACCAGCGAGTCGGGAACCGCGGCGTTGTTGTAGACGATGACGGCGGGCGTCCGGTAGGCGGGGTAGTACAGGTCGCGCGGACCAATCCCCGAACTGTCCACCACATCGGCCCAGCTGGGGCGGTAGGGTGCCAGCAGCGAGTCCTCGACCCCGCGCTCGAACAGCGTGGTCGGTCCGCCGAACCAGACATCGGCCTGTGGATTCACGCGCTCGAGGCGCAGCCGGTCCAGCACCTCCTGGCTGCCGAGATCGAGGAACCGCACGTCGATCTCGGGATGCAGGCGCTCGAACTCGTGCTCGAGGAGCGTCAGGTGATCGCGGCCGTGCGGAGAGTAGAGCGTGAGCGGAATCCGGCCATCCCCGCACCCCGCGAGCAACAACAGCGCCGCGAAGACTCGGCTGGTCCCGGCTCTCGCTGGTGCCGCCGACCCGCGCAGGGTCACTCCCGCTCGACCTTGAGCGTGTCGGCGCTGGCCGGCCCGGCGTGGGCCGGCCCGGCCGGTCCCGCCTGGCCGAGCGCCAGCAGGTTGGCAAAGAGCCGCCACGCGCCGGGGACGCCTGCGGGGAGCTGCCGGAAGAAGGCGACACCGGTGTAGACGTAGGTGCCGCGGCCGACGCGGGCGACCAGGAGCCCCCCTTCGAGCGGCCCCTCGCCGGGGTCGTGCATCTCGAGGACGGGCTTCCACTGCGGATCCCATGTGTGGGCGAAGTACAATCCCCGCTCCTGCACCCAGCCCTGCCAGTCGGACGGGCCGATCCGGTTCGGGACCCGCAGGATCGGACTCGCGGGATTGAGCACCGTGACCGGGGCGTTCTCATCCGTGACCCGGTCATGGCCGCCGAGCAGCGCCGCGGGCGCGGCCGCGGCCGGTCCGCCCGGCCGGGCCACCGTGGTCGCCGAGTTAGGCGCTCCGGGTGCCCGGCTGCCGACGGTCATCGGATAGGGGGCGAAGCCGCCCAGGAAATAGCCGTACTGCTGATACTGCACGATCACCGTGCCGCCGGCCCGGGCGTAGGCAAGCAGCTGCTCGTTGTTCGCGGGGAGGTCCGCATCGGTCTCCCAGGCGCGGGGGCCGACGACGATCACGCCGTACCGGCCGAGCGGCCGGCCGGCGAGATCAGCGCCGGTGATGAGCTCGAGCGGCAGCCCGACGCTCCGCAGCGCCTCGGGCAGCCGGTCCGCCGCGCCGCGGAGGTAGGCGATGTGCGGCGTGCGCGGCAGGGTCAGGTCGGTCACCCGCACGACCGCGGCGGCACGGACCGCCCGCGTGCGTGCCCGGATGTGGGGATGATCCACCGTGCGGAGGCCGACGTCGTAGGCGTGCCCCCCCGGCGTGAGCGCGACGGCGGACACCTCGAAGGCGCCCGCAGCCGGATGCTCGGGGGGGCGCACGCTGAAGCGGAATTCCGCCCGCTCATCCTCGTGGGTGAGGCGGAAGCGTTGCGCGGGCGGTGCGGTCCAGCCACGCGGCACATGCAGCGTGACCACGCCGGCCGTCGTGTCCCGAGCGCCATGCGTCAGGGTGACGACGAAGGTGCGGGGTGCCCGGCTGGAGGCGGGCCAGACTTCGAGATCGGGATCGAGATGGACGTCCACGCGCGGGACCACCACGACCGGCTTGCGGAACTCGCCGGAGCCCTGGTCGTTGCCGCGGAAGGTGACTTCGCGGGCGTCGGCGCCGCCGCTTGTCAGGCGGAACCGTGCCGGCTCGAACGGGAAACCCCAGACCGAGCGATCCTCCGGGTCCCATTGATAGAGGTCGCCCTGCCGCGGCAGCCGGAGGAAGTACGGCGTCGAATAGTCTTCCGACTCGGGGATCGTCGCCTCGAGGCGAGCCGCGATCAGCCGTTCGGGAGGCAGCGAATCGTGGTACTCGTCGAGCGCCCCGAGCGTGCCACCCGCGGCGCGATACCCCAGACAGGTCCCCTTCCGCGACGAGCCGGACAGCACACCGCGGCCGGCCGAATCGCCGACCAGCTTCCAGCCCAGCTCCACCCCGTCGAGGCAGAGCGATACCGGCGCGCCCGAAGTCCCGGGATTCCACACCGAGAGCGTCATGCCCACGCGCTGTCCCGGCACGACCCGCGCATCTTCGCTCACGGCGTCCGTGATGAGATCGAGACCGGCGAGCTGCGCCGCCCGGAAGCGCCGCGCCTCGCCGTCGAAGGGATCGCCGTCAGGCAGGCCCGCGAGCTCTGCGCGGCTACTGCCATTCGCGCCATCGGCCACCTGGCGCCGCGCCTGCACGAGGTCATCCCCGGCCCGGGCGAGCAGGTCGCGCAGCCGCGCCCGCATCGGGGTCGCCACCAGCAGCCGGGCGGAGTCGACCCGCGCGACGTACCGCGCGAGCAGCTCCTGCGTCTTCGTCAGCCACGGCGTGCGAAGCGAACGGACCAGCGGGATGCCGGCGAGCGAGGTGTCGACGCCGCTCCAGAGCCCCCCGCTCCCGGCACCGGTCCGGTCCTGCAGCAGCGCGAGCCGCACCGCGGAGGGCCCCAGGGTCTGCAGCTGCCCCATGTCCTGCGAACGGTGCAGGCTCCGGCCCCGCATCGCGATCTGATGGAACGACTGTCCCACCGCGGGATCAAGCGCGCCGCCATCCAGCGTGAGTGTCGTGGCCGCAGTGTCGAACCGTGCGCTGCGATACAACTTGAGCGGCGCGAAGGGAGCCAGTCCCTCTTCCCGCTCCAGTTCGGGAAAGACGGCAGGATCGCCCGCCAGACGGAACGCCTCCTGTGCCGCCCAGCCGGCGGCCTGGTGCTGGCCGTGACCATCGCGCGGCGTGCCACTGAAGATCGAGACCACGATCTGCGGCCGGACGCGACGGATCGTCCGCACGACATCCTTGAGGACCGAATCCCTCGGCCAGTGCGCCCAGGTATCGTCGAGATTCTTGGAGAAGCCGAAGTCGTAGGCCCGCGTGAAGAACTGCTGCGCGCCATCGAGTCGCCGGGCGGCGAGCAGTTCCTCGGTGCGGAGCAGGCCGAGCGCCTCGCCCAGTTCGCTCCCGATCAGGTTCTGCCCACCCTCGCCCCGGTTGAGCGAGAGATACGCCGCCTCGGCGCCCATCCCGCGGACCAGCAGCGTGAGGAGTTCGGTGTCCTCGTCATCCGGATGGGCCGCGATCATCAGCACCCGCTTGGCGTGACCCAGCATCCGGAGGCGCTGGTCGAGCGCGGCGTACCCGCCGGTGGAGGGCGGTTCCAGTTGCGCCGCGAGCGCAACCGGCAGGAGCATGAGGAGGGCGAGGCCGAAACGGATGGGAATGCGCACGGGGGCAAGGTAATCCCCGGCGCGGGACTCAGAAAGGCGTCGGGGACTAGTGGTGGTCGCGTCCCTCATCGGAGCGCTTGCCGACGATGAACGCCCCCACGAAGAAGGCCAGGGCGAGGAAGATCAGCGCGAGGCCAAGCAGCTGGACGAAACCGGACAGGAAGAAAATCATCCCGAGCGAGACGGCGACGGTGCCCGCGCCCCGCAGCACCTCGTCGAGATTGCGCCAGTGCGTCTCCTTGCCCCACTGGACGGCGCCGGAGAGTCCGAGCACGCCGAGGAGCAGCAATCCCGCCCAGATCCAGATCCAGACGTCGCCACCCAGCAGCGGAAACCAGAAACGCGGACGCATCATGCCATCACCGAAGCGCGCCCGGCCTGGCAGACCGGGCAGGGACAGGAAGCAAGCAGCCGTTCGAAGGTGAAGATGCCGGTCCCGTGCCCGTCACTCCAGGCGATACGAATGCCGTAGACACCCACCAGGGCGACTCGAAGCGGCCGCACGTCCATCGGGACCGTGGCGGGATCGAGCACCGGCCGGCCCGTCATCTCCTCGACGCACCCCGCGCACGGACAGGAGAGCCGGAGCGGGCGCGCAGGATAGAACCCTTCGTGGGTTCCCGCCGTCCACTCGATCCGGACCCCCGCATCCTCACGGGTCACGGCGTACGGTACCAGCGGAGTCTTGGCCATGCCGGGAATGCCTCTCGCGTTTTATACTTGGGCAACTGCCCCGTCATCTCTATCCCGACCCGACCTATGACGACCACCCCGCTCAATCCGTTCGGCGCCCGCGGCACCCTGACGCTGGGGTCCGAAACCGCAACGATCTTCCGCCTTCCGGAGCTTGAGCGCAAGGGGATCGCACCCCTCGACCGGCTGCCGTTCTCGATCCGCGTGCTGCTCGAAAACGCGCTGCGCTTCGCCGGACGCGGAGTGGTGACCGAAGATCATGTGGCCGCGCTCGGCCGCTGGTCAGGCACCGGCACCGGCCAGGGCGAAATTCCCTTCATGCCGGCCCGCGTCGTCCTTCAGGATTTCACCGGCGTGCCATGCGTCGTCGATCTGGCGGCGATGCGCGATGCGATGGCCCGGATGAAGGGCGACCCCGACCGCATCAACCCGATCGTGCCCTGCGACCTCGTCATCGACCACTCGGTGCAGGTCGACTACGCCGGGACCGCGGACGCCTATCAGCGGAACGTGGATCTCGAATACGAACGGAACCGCGAGCGCTACCAGCTGCTCAAGTTCGCGCAGCGCGCCTTCCGCAACTTCCGCGCGGTCCCGCCGGGCACCGGGATCGTGCACCAGGTGAACCTCGAGAACCTGGCGCCGGTGGTGCAGCTGCGCGAGCTCCACGGTGCGCTGACCGCGTATCCCGACACCTGCGTCGGGACCGATTCGCACACCACGATGATCAACGGCCTGGGAGTACTGGGCTGGGGCGTAGGGGGCATCGAGGCCGAGGCCGTCATGCTGGGGCAGCCGTACTTCATGCTGATCCCCGAGGTCATCGGCATGAAGCTCGTCGGCGAACTGCCGCTCGGCACTACCGCGACCGACCTGGTCCTGACCGCCACCCAGATGCTACGGAAGAAAGGGGTAGTGGACAAGTTTGTCGAGTTCTACGGCCCCGGTCTCTCCAGCCTCGGCCTCGCCGACCGGGCCACCATCGCGAACATGGCCCCCGAGTACGGCGCGACGATGGGCTTCTTCCCGGTCGACGCGGAGACCGTGCGCTATCTCGAGCGCACCGGACGCGACAAGGCCGTCGTCGAGCGGGTGGAACGCTACTGCAAGGAACAGGGCCTCTTCCGCACCGATGCCACCCCCGATCCCGAGTTCACCAGCACGCTGACGCTGGATCTCTCGAGCGTCGTGCCGAGCCTCGCCGGGCCGAAGCGGCCGCAGGACCTCGTTCCGCTCGCCAGCCTCAAGCGCAACTTCCAGGTGTCGCTCCCCGAGCTGATGACGCCGGCGGTCCCCGCCGCGCGGCGCGAGGCAGCCCAGGCCAACCTCGCCCGCTGGACGAACGAGGGCGGCGGCACCGGCGTGATGGTCGAGCATCCGCCGGTCAGCACCACGCTCGATGGCCAGGCCTGCGAACTGCGCGACGGCTCGGTCGTCATCGCGGCGATCACCAGCTGCACCAACACCTCCAACCCCTCGGTGATGATGGGGGCGGGACTCCTGGCGAAGAAAGCGGTGGAGAAGGGCCTCACCACGAAGCCGTGGGTGAAGACCAGCCTCGCGCCTGGATCCCGCGTGGTGACCGAATACCTGAAGGCCGCGGGCGTCCTTCCCTACCTCGAGCAGCTGCGGTTCAACGTGGTGGGCTACGGTTGCACCACCTGCATCGGCAACTCCGGGCCGCTTCCCGACGCCATCGGCAAGGCGATCGAGGAGCATCAGCTCGTGGCCGCCTCGGTGCTGTCCGGCAACCGGAACTTCGAGGCACGAGTGCATCCGCTGGTGCGGGCCAACTATCTCGCCTCGCCGCTCCTCGTGGTGGCCTACGCGATCGCGGGCCGGGTCGACCTCGACCTGAGCACCGAGCCGATCGGCACCGGCAAGGACGGGAAGCCCGTCTACCTGAAGGACATCTGGCCCTCGCCGAAGGAGATCGCCGACGCCATGGCGGCCTCGCTCAAGCCCGAGCTCTTCCGCGAGCGGTACGCCTCCGTCTTCGACGGGGACGAGGTCTGGCAGGCGCTGCCGGTGCCCGAAGGGAGCCGGTATGCCTGGGATCCGAAGAGCACCTACGTGGCCGAGCCGCCGTTCTTCCAGAACCTCTCGGCCGAGCCGGGACCGCTCAAGGACATCATCGACGGTCGGGTCCTCGCCGTCCTCGGCGACTCGGTGACCACCGACCACATTTCGCCCGCCGGGTCGATCCCGAAGAACGGTCCGGCGGCGAAGTACCTGCTGGAGCACGGGGTGCAGCAGGTCGACTGGAACACCTTCGGCGCCCGCCGCGGCCACCACGAAGTGATGATGCGTGGCACCTTCGGCAACGTCCGGATCAAGAACGCGCTGACGCCTGACAAGGAAGGCAACTGGACGCTTCACATCCCGAGCGGCGAGACGATGTCGATCTTCGATGCCGCCATGAAGTACCAGGCGGCCGGGACCCCGCTCGTCGTGCTGACGGGGAAGGAGTACGGCACCGGCTCGAGCCGGGACTGGGCCGCCAAGGGTCCGGCCCTGCAGGGCGTGAAGGCGGTCATCGCCGAGAGCTACGAGCGCATCCACCGCAGCAACCTCGTCGGCATGGGGGTGCTCCCGCTCCAGTACGAACCGGGCACCACGCGCCAGACCCTGGGCCTCACCGGGCGGGAGACCATCACCATCACCGGCATCGCGAGCGGACTCGCCCCCGGCGGACGGGTCACGGTGACCGCCACCGGTGCCGACGGCAAGGTCACCAGATTCCAGGCGATCGTCCGCCTCAACTCGGCGGTGGAACTCGACTACTACCGGAACGGGGGAATTCTGCAGCGGGTGCTCCGGATGTTCGCCCGCGGCGAGGCCTGAGCCCGGGGGCGGGCCGCGCGCCCGCCCGACTTTGAAGGGCCCTTCACCGGGCGTTCACCCTCCCCTCCTCGGCCTCCGGCGACCATTCGTCGGAGGCTTTGTCATGACTAAGCAGAAGATGATGGACGGAAACGAGGCGGCGGCACGGATCGCCTACCTCGCAAGTGAAGTGATCGCGATCTACCCGATCACGCCGGCATCGACCATGGGAGAGCTCGCCGACCAGTGGGCCGCCGACTCCCGCCCGAACGCGTGGGGCGTCGTGCCCAGCGTGGTCGAGATGCAGAGTGAAGGGGGAGCGGCCGGAGCGGTGCACGGGTCGCTGATGGTCGGTGCGCTCACGACCACCTTCACCGCCTCGCAGGGCCTGCTGCTGATGATCCCCAACATGTACAAGATCGCCGGCGAGCTGACACCGCTGGTGATCCATGTGGCGGCGCGCGCGCTCGCGACACAGGGGCTCTCGATCTTCGGCGATCACAGCGACGTGATGGCGGCACGTGCCACCGGCTTCGCCATGCTCGTGTCGAATTCGCCCCAGGAAGCCCTCGACATGGCGCTCGTCGCGCATGCGGCGACCCTCGAGGCGCGCATTCCGTTCCTGCACTTCTTCGACGGCTTCCGGACCTCGCATGAGATCGGCCGGGTTATCCCGATCGAAGCCGAGCTGGTCAAGGGGTTCCTGCCGGAAGCGCACCGCCGCGCCCACCGCGAGCGGGCGCTCTCCCCCGATCACCCCGTCCTCCGCGGTACCGCTCAGAATCCGGACGTCTTCTTCCAGGCCCGTGAAGCCGGCAATCCCTACTACCTCGCCTGCCCCAGCATCGTGCAGGGAATCATGGACCGGCTCGCCCTGCAGACGGGCCGCCCCTATCACCTCGTCGACTACGCCGGGGCTCCCGACGCGGAGCGGGTGATCGTCGTGATGGGGTCGGGCGCGGAGGTGGTGGAGGAGACGGTGGCCGCGCTCCGCGCGCAGGGCGAGCGCGTGGGCCTGCTCAAGGTCCGGCTCTTCCGCCCCTTCCCGAGCGAAGCGCTCCGGGCCGCGATGCCGAAGAGCGTGAAGGCCATCGCGGTCCTCGACCGCACCAAGGAGCCGGGCAGCGCGGGAGAGCCGCTCTACCAGGATGTCGTGACCGCCTTCGCCGAGGGCAGCTCCCCGGCGCCGGTGATCGTGGGGGGCCGTTACGGGCTCGCGTCCAAGGAATTCACCCCCGCAATGGTCAAGACGATCTTCGACCAGCTCGCGAGCCCCGCCCCGCACAACCACTTCACCATCGGCATCCAGGATGACCTGACCCACACCAGCCTCGAGTATGACCCGAACTTCTCGACGGAGCGCCCCGAGACGGTGCGCGCCGTCTTCTACGGGCTCGGGGCGGACGGGACAGTCGGCGGCAACAAGAACTCGATCAAGATCATCGGCGAGGATGCCGGGCTGCATGCGCAGGGCTACTTCGTCTATGACTCCAAGAAGTCGGGCTCGGTGACGGTCTCGCACCTGCGCTTCGGCCCGCATCCGATCCACTCGAGCTACCTGATCACCCGCGCCAACTTCGTCGCCTGCCATCAGTTCCATCTACTGGAACGCATGGACGTGCTGGGACTCGCGGAGCCGGGCGCGACGGTGCTCCTCAACAGCCCCTACCCGGCCGAGGAGACCTGGGATCGGCTCCCGCTCACGGTGCAGCAGCGGATCATCGATCAGGGGCTGCACCTCCATGTGATCGACGCGGTCTCGGTGGCCCGTCAGGCGGGGCTTGGCGGGCGCATCAACACGGTCATGCAGGTGTGCTTCTTCGCCCTCACCGGGCTGATGCCGCTCGACCAGGCGATCACGGCCATCAAGCAGGGCATCGAGAAGAGCTATGGCAAGCGGGGCGAAGTCATCGTCGCGAAGAACTTCGCCGCGGTGGATGCCGCCCTCGCGAGCCTGCGCGAACTGCCCGTGCCGGCCACGGCCACCAGTCGGATCGCCATGCGGCGCCCCGTGCCGGTGGGGGCCCCGGAGTTCGTGCAGCTGGTGAGCGCCCGGCTGATCGCCGGTGAGGGAGATCAGCTCCCCGTCTCCGCGATTCCCGCCGACGGCGGCTGGCCGACCGGCACGACGCAGTGGGAGAAGCGGGACCTCGCGAGCGAGGTGCCCGCGTGGGATTCGGAGATCTGCATTCAGTGCGGCAAGTGCGTCCTCGTCTGCCCGCACGCGGTGATCCGTGCTGCGGTCTACGATCCGGCCGCGCTCGCCGGCGCCCCCGAGGGGTTCCGGTCGGCCAACGCGCGCTGGCGGCAGTTCGGGGAGCAGAAGTACACGCTGCAGATCTCCACCGACGATTGCACCGGCTGCCGCCTCTGCGTCGAGGCCTGCCCGGTCAAGAACAAGCGCGAAGTGCGGCTCAAGGCAATCAACATGGTGCCGCACGAGCCCATCAGGGAACGGGAGCAGGCCAACTGGGAGTTCTTCCGGACGCTGCCGGAGGTCTCCCGCGCCGCGCTCTCGCTGGATCACGTGAAGGACGTCCAGCTGCTGGAGCCGCTCTTCGAGTTCTCCGGGGCCTGCGCCGGCTGCGGCGAGACGCCCTACCTCAAGCTGCTGAGCCAGCTCTTCGGCGATCGGGCCCTCATCGCCAACGCCACCGGCTGCTCATCGATCTACGGCGCCAATCTCCCCACCACGCCGTGGACCACCAACGCCGCCGGACGGGGCCCGGCGTGGGCCAACTCCCTGTTCGAGGACAACGCCGAATTCGGGCTGGGCATGCGTGTGGCCGCCGATCAGCAGCGGCTGCACGCCGAGGAACTCCTCGGCAAGCTGGCGCTGTCGGTGGGGGAGGAACTGGCGGTGGAGATCCTCGCAGCCGACCAGCGCACCGACGCGCAGATCGCGGCACAGCGCGAGCGGGTGCGCGTGCTCCGCGAACGGCTCCAGCACCGCGAGGAACCGGAGGCGAAGGAACTCCTCGCGCTGGCGGACTCGCTGGTCCTGCGCAGCGTCTGGATCGTCGGCGGGGACGGCTGGGCCTACGACATCGGCTTTGGCGGGCTCGACCATGTGCTCGCCTCCGGCCGTAACGTGAACATCCTGGTGCTCGACACCGAGGTCTACTCGAACACCGGGGGACAGATGTCCAAGTCGACCCCCCGCGCCGCCGTCGCGAAGTTCGCCGCAGGCGGAAAGCGTACCCCGAAGAAGGACCTCGGCCTCTTCGCCATGTCCTACGGGCACGTCTACGTGGCCCAGGTGGCCCTGGGCGGGGACGATGGTCACACCCTTCGCGCCTTCCGCGAGGCGGAGGCCTTCGACGGTCCCTCTCTCATCATCGCCTACAGCCACTGCATCGCTCACGGCTACGATCTGGTGCATGGGCTGGAGCAGCAGAAACTGGCGGTCCAGTCGGCCCACTGGCCGCTCTTCCGCTACGATCCCAGCCTGGTGGAGGCGGGGAAGAATCCGTTCCAGCTCGACTCCAAACCGCCGACGGTACCGCTCAGGAAGTACGCCTACAACGAGACCCGATACACGATGCTCGCCCAGAGCCATCCCGATGCCGCCCGTGCGCTGCTCGAGCAGGCGGAACGGGAGCTGCTCGAACGCTGGCACCGCTACGAATACCTGGCCAAGGCTCCCGCGGACTGGGGCGCGGCCGCAGTACAGGAGGTTCCGCATGCCTGATCTCAGCACCCGGTACCTGGGGCTCTCGCTCGCGAACCCGATCGTGGCATCCTCCTCCCCCCTCACGGAGCGGGTGGAAGACCTGCAGCGCCTCGAGGCGTCAGGGATATCAGCGGTGGTCATGCCCTCGCTCTTCGAGGAGCAGATCAGCATCGAGAGTCACGACCTGGACACCTATCTCTCGCACGGCGCGGAGAGCTACGCGGAGGCGACCTCCTATTTCCCGGACATGTTCGCCTACAACTTCGGCCCCGAGGGCTACCTCACCCGCCTCGCCGAGGCGAAGAAGGCGCTCAAGATCCCGGTCATCGCGAGCCTCAACGGCGTGTCGACAGGCGGGTGGACGAGCTATGCCCGGCGAATGGAGGAGGCGGGCGCCGATGCCCTCGAGCTGAACGTCTACTTTGTGGCGACGGACCCCTTGATGAGCGGCGCGCAGGTCGAGCAGATGTACCTCGACCTGGTCAGCGAGGTGGTCACCAGCGTGAAGATCCCGGTCGCCGTGAAGCTTACGCCCTTCCTCAGCGCGCCAGCCCACGTCGCGCGGAAGCTCGGCGAGGCCGGCGCTCGCGGCCTCGTGCTGTTCAACCGCTTCTATCAGCCCGATATCGACCTGGAGAAGCTCGAGGTCGTGCCCGCCCTCAACCTGAGCGGGCCGGTGACGCTCCGGCTCCGGCTCCGCTGGGCGGCCATCATCTCGGGGCACACCAGCGCCGACATCGCCATCACGGGTGGGGTACACAGCGCCCACGATGTCCTCAAGTGCATGATGGCCGGGGCCCGGGTCGCCATGGTGGCTTCAGCCGTGCTGCGCCATGGCCCGGAGCACGTCCGCACCGTCCTCGCGGACCTGGCGGCATGGATGGTCGCGCATGAATACGACTCGATCGGGCTGATGCAGGGCAGCATGAGTCAGCGCGCCTGCGCCGAACCCGCCGCGTTCGAGCGTGCGAATTACATGAAGGTCCTGCGGTCGTATGCCATCAAGGGGCGGTAGCGTCCCGGGCCGAAACGGAAGCGACCCTCCACTCGGGTGAGTGGAGGGTCGCTTGGCTTTCGGCAGAACCCGGTCGGTCAGGCCACCAGGTCCTTGAGCTTCTGTCCCTGCTCGCCCTCACGCAGCCGGGTCAGCGCCCGGTCGCGCAACTGACGAATACGCTCGCGAGTCACACCCATCATCCGGCCGATCTCCTCGAGCGTCCGGCTGTTGCCGTCGTCGAGTCCGAAGTACAACCGGAGCACCTTCGCGTCACGCGGAGGCAGAGTGGCAAGCGCGGCCTCGATGTCGGCGGTCTGGCTGTTGGCGATCGCCGGTGCGTCGGTGCCTTCCTGGTCGAGCGCGGCGAACCGTTCGATCCGCTCGCTGTTGTCACCATCGCGCGTCGGATGATCGAGCCGGACGGCTTCGGTGTTGAGGGCGCCAAGACTCCGCACCGCCTCGACCGTGAGGCCGGTGGCGCGGGCAAGCTCCTCGGTGGTCGGCATCCGGCCGAGCTTGTCCTTCAGCAGGGTCGTGGTACGACCCAGACGGGACAGATCCGCCGTCCGGTTGAGCGGTACCCGGACCGGGCGGCCGTGACGGGCGATCGCCGCCTGGACCGCCTGGCGGATCCACCACACCGCGTACGAAATGAACTTCACGCCGCGATCCGGGTCGAACTTCCGGGCCGCAGTCATCAGACCGAGGTTCCCCTCGCCGATCAGATCGACGAGCGGCACCCCGCGGTTCTGGAACTTCTTGGCGACAGATACGACGAAGCGGACGTTATGGCGAGCCAGTTTTTCCTGGGCCAACACGTTGCCCCGGAATGCTTTCCGGGCCAGCTCCATCTCTTCCTCACGGGAGAGCAGCGGTACCTTGCTGATCTCGTCGAGATACAGGTCGAGGCTTTCACGGCCTTCATCGATCGCCTTGGCGATCTGGGCCGGCCGTACAGTGCGCCGCTTACGGCGTTGCTGCATGGTCACGCTCGCCCCTCCTTGGGCTTGGGGACGTCCACACACCAGAGGGTCGGTCAGACAACCGCCCAATATAAGGCAAGACACACCGGAAACCAAACCGAAACACCAAGACGCTGTGGTTAAATCACTTACGATTCACCGAACCGAACACCCACCGGCAGAGAATTTCGACGCCGTCTGCCCCATTCCAGACCCCTAGGCGACCTCAGGGTTCCCGATTCGTGGGTGCCAACCTTCGGCAAGGATCGCTCATCCTCTCGTTCGCGGCTGGGGACGCGCCGGACCGGCACTGTTGCACCGGACCACGGTATACGCACCGGGCCCGGGCCGCGTTACACTTCGACCCATGAAAACCGACGCCGCCTACGAACTGCTCCGCCAGTTTGCCTCCCCGATTGTCGCGATCACGTCCGCCTGGCAGGGCCGCACGAACGGCATGATTTCCGACAGTGCCGTCCGCGCGTCGATCGCTCCCAGCGTCCCGCGGCTCTCCGTGTACATCCACAAATGGCACCTGAGCCATGACCTGATCTGGAACAGCGGCAAGCTCTGCATTCACCTGCTGCACCGCGAACAGCTGGATCTGGTCCATCAGCTAGGATTCTCGAGCGGCCGGGAACGTGACAAGCTCGCCAGCATTCCCCACCGCCTCGGGATGCTCGGATTGCCCATACTCGATGACCGGGTGGCGGCGTTCGAGATGCGAGTCATCAACACGATGGACGCAGGCTATGCGACCCACTTCCTGGGGCACATCGACGCGGTGCACCCCGGCAAGGAGGCGGAGATCCTGACGCCCCCGTGGTTCCGCGCGCACATGCCGTCGGCCTGGCAGGAGGAGTGGCTGGGCAACTACCGGAAGGCGCAGGACGTCATCGAACAGCATGCGGCGATCGAAGACCGCCGCTGGACCGGGCCCGCCCGGTCCTGAACCATCTCACCATGAGGAGTACCAGCATGCGGACATCCATCCGGTTCGCCGGTTTCGCGCTCGGCAGTGCCCTGCTCGCGAGCCCGCTCGCCGCCCAGGGATTCGAGGGTGTCGTGGCGTACAAGATGATGGGGAACGGCGGCAAGTCCGTCGACATGGCGATGTCGATCAAGGGGACCATGGTCCGGACCGACATGAACGCCGAAGGGCACGCCATGGCGATGCTGCTCGACGGGCAGGCGATGACCATGACGATGCTCATGGCCGAGCAGAAGATGTACATGACGATGGACATGAAGGCCGCACGCGCCCGTGCGCAGGGCATGAAGCCGGCGGAACACGCCCCGCCCAAGATCACCCCGCTGGGCACCAGCGAGACCATCGCCGGCCGCTCCTGCGACAACTATCTGGTCGAGACCGAGAAGTCCAAGATCGAGGTTTGCAACTCGAAGGGGCTTGGCAACTTCATGTCGGCCCAGTCGCCGATGGGCCGGGGCGGCGCCTCGCCGCTGAGCGACCTCGAGAACGAAGCCTATCGCACCTACTTCAAGGACGGCTTCTTCCCGCTCCGGCTCAGCAACTACGAGGGCAGCACCAAGAAGGTGGTGATGGAGGCCACCCGGGTGGAGGCGAAGTCGCTTGACGCCGCCCTGTTCCAGATCCCGGCCGGCTTCAGCGAGATGAAGATGCCGGGCATGAGCCGTCCCTGAGTCCAGGGCCGTCCCGAACGCACACGACCCCCGGGCCGATCGCCCGGGGGTCGTCGCTTTGGGTGAGGCGGCGCGAGCCGCTCAGTGCATTCCGCTCTCGCCGGCGAGCTGCTTGACGAGTTCGCCGATGACCGCCTTGGCATCGCCGAACAGCATCCAGGTCTTGTCGGCGAAGTAGAGCTCGTTGTCGATGCCGGCGAAACCGGGATTCTTGCTCCGCTTGATGGCGAAGACCGACCGTGCCTTGTCGGCATCGATGATCGGCATGCCGTAGATGGGCGAGGCCTTGTCGAAGCGGGCGGCCGGGTTCACGACGTCGTTGGCACCGACGACGAGACAGACGTCGCACTGCGGCATGTCGGGGTTGATCTCGTCCATTTCGACGAGGTCCGTGTACGGAATGTCCGCCTCGGCGAGCAGCACGTTCATGTGGCCCGGCATGCGGCCCGCCACCGGGTGGATGGCGAACTTGACGGTGACGCCGCGCTTCTTGAGCTGGTCGTAGAGTTCCCGGACCTTGTGCTGCGCCTGCGCGACCGCCATGCCGTAGCCCGGGACGATGACGACCAGGCTGGCCTGCTCGAGGATCTGCGCGGCGCCTTCCGGCGTCTCCCCCTTGTAGCTCTTCTGCTCCCCCGCGCCCTTGGCCGCCTGCACCTGACCGAAGGCGCCGAAGAGCACGTTGCTGAACGAGCGGTTCATCGCCTTGCACATGATGATCGCGAGGATCAGGCCGCTGGAGCCGTCCAGCGCGCCGGCGGTGATGAGCAGCTTGTTGTCCAGCACGAAGCCCATCGCGACGGCGGCGAGGCCGGCGTAGGCGTTGAGGATCGCGATCACGGTCGGCATGTCCGCGCCGCCGATCGGGATGATCAGCAGCACGCCGAAGATGAGCGCCAGCACGATGATCGCCGGGAAGAGCTGCGGGGCCCAGGTCGCCGTCGGATGCAGCACCAGTGCCCCGCCGAGCCCCGCCGCCACGGCGAGCAGCAGCAGGTTCATCAGGTTCTGCCCGGGGTAGGTGACCGGTCGCTGCGGAATCCACTTCACTTCCTGGAGCTTGCCGGCGGCCATGAGGCTGCCGGTGAAGGTCAGGAAGCCAAGGATGATTTCGACGATGATCGCCACCATCCGGAACGCCGTCAGGTTCTCCGGACCCTCGGAGAACCAGAGGTAGTACTTCGCCGTTCCGACCAGGCCCGCGGCCAGACCGCCGAAGGCGTGGGAGAGCGCCGTCCGCTGCGGGACCGCGGTCAGCGGCACCCTGGCCAGCGGCACACCCACCACGAAGCCCGCGATGATCGGCAGGATGATCCAGAGATGGGTGACGACCGACGGCTGCACCCAGGTGACCAGCACGGCGATGCTCATGCCGGCGACGCCGGCATACACGCCCTTGCGGGCCGTCGCCGGCGTGTTCATCCAGTGCAGCGCGAAGATGAAGAGCGCGGTCGCGAGGATGTACGCGATCTGCGTGAGGGCGTGCATCATGACTTGCCTCCCTCGGGGCGCTTCTCGTCGGTCTTGAACATCTTGAGCATGCGATCAGTGATCATGAAGCCGCTGACGATGTTGGTCATCGAGGCGAACAGCGCGATCGCGCCGAGTATCTTGATCACCACCGGATACTCGCCACCGGCCACCAGGATCGAGCCGACCACCGCGATTGCGGAGATGGCGTTGGTGATGGACATCAGCGGCGTGTGCAGCAGTCGCGACACCCGGCGGATGACGCCCATCCCGATGAACGAGGCCAGCACGAAGACGAACAGCAGGCCCCAGAAGTCGACGGTGGGCAGGGTGTGGGCGCCGGCGGCGGCGGAGTCCGCCGTGGCCTGCACCAGGGAGAGTGAGGTCATCGTGCGCCCGCCTTGTCGAGAGCCTCTTTGGTCCGCGCGTGCTTCACTTCGCCCGCGTGGGTGATCACGGCGCCCTGCTGGATGTCATCCTTGAAGTCGAGCTGGAACGCCTTGTCCTTGGTGAAGGCCTGCAGGAAGGCGGTGAGGTTGCGCGAGAAGAGCAGACTCGCGTGGAAGGGCATGGTCGCCGGCAGGTTGAGCGGGGCCACGATGGTGACGCCTCCGACCGTGGTCGTCTCCCCGAGCACCGAAAGCTCGCAGTTCCCGCCGCCATCGGCGCCGAGGTCCACGATCACCGAGCCCGGCTTCATGCCGCGCACCGTGTCGGCCGAGAGCAGCTTCGGTGCGAACACGCCCCCGATGAGGGCGGTGGTGATGACGACATCCGACTGGGCGCACTGTTCCACCAGCATCTGGCGCTGGCGCTGCTGGTCCTCGGCGGAGAGCTCCTTCGCATAGCCACCCCCCGCCGCCGCGCCTTCCTTCAGCTCGATGCCGACGTACTTCGCACCGACGCTCTCGATCTGCTCCTTCACCTCCGGCCGCACGTCCGTGGCGAGCACGTTGGCGCCGAGCCGCTTCGCCGTGGCGATGGCCTGCAGCCCGGCGACGCCGGCGCCGATGACGAAGACCTTGGCCGGGAAGACCATGCCGGCGGCGGTCATGAGCATCGGGAAGTAGCGGTTGAGTTCGACCGAGGCGAGCAACACGCCCTTGTAGCCGGCGATGTTCGCCATCGAGGAGAGGGTGTCCATCGCCTGGGCGCGCGTCGTGCGCGGGATCGCGTCGGTCGCGAAGGCGGTGACCTTCCGCTCGGCGAGCGCCCGCACCGCGTCGAGATTCCGGAGCGGCATGAGCGACCCGAGGTAGATCGCGTCCGGCTTGAGCCAGCCGACCTCGTCCCGGGCGCCGAGTGTCGGGGCGTTGACCTTCGCGAGGATGTCGGCCGAGCCGACGAGGGTCTTCGCGTCGGTCTCGATCTTCGCACCGGCATCGCGGTACATCTGGTCCGCGAACCCGGCCGCCTCGCCGGCGCCGGCTTCGATGGCGATCTCGAATCCGGACTGGATCAGTTTCTTGCAGGACTCCGGTACAAGCGCTACTCGCCGCTCGCGGGGAGCGGTCTCTCTCGGGACTGCGATGCGCATCGGGCCTCTCGGTTACTGGGCAAGAGCCGCCAATCTACCGCAATACCCCGGGACCGGGAATGGGTAAACGACAACTTATGCATCAGATGAAGGCTGCATGAATGCGATACCGCAACTCAGAGCTTCGGGAGCTTCAGTCCGCCAGCCGCCGAGCCGGCGAGCCGCTTGAGTTCCGATTCGAGCTTCTTCTGCACCTCGTCGAGCTGGCCCTTCTCCACCGGCAGACGCTGCAGTGCCTGCGACTGCAGGTCCGCGACCTTTCCCTGCACCGCGGCGACCTGCTGGCTCACGAGGCTGTCCACGGCGTCGCGCGCGCGCTTCTCCCCCTTCGCCAGTTCCTCGCCCACCAGGCCACGCAGCCGCGCGGCGATGGCGTCATCGAGATTGGAACTGACGTGCAGCGTCGGACTCGAGACCGTCCCGCCCAGCTCGGCACGCACCCGGAGCTGGGTGAGGCCGCTGACCACCTTCCACACGGTGCCCTCCACCAGCGAGGCCGACCGCACCACGTTCGAATCCGCCGCCCAGGTAACCTGATCACTCGTCACCTCCCACGAGCCGGCGATCCGCTCCCCGTCGAGGGTGAAGGCGAAGCCGACATTGCTGCGGCCCGGGTTCACCGCGAACGGGAGTCCGGGGAAGGGAATCGCCGGCAGGCTCACACCCTGCACCGCCGCGACGAGCGAGTCCTTGGGCGCCTTGCCGAAGTGCCGTGACATGAGCGCGAGTTCCACTCCGACGGGATGCTCGCCGGCAAGACGGCCACTCGCCACGAGCGTCGCCGGCCGCCCGTAGAGTTCCGGCTGCGAGGTGATCCCGCCAAACGATGCCTTGAACTGATTCTGCGCCGCGGTGCCGGTCGCGAGATCGATGTCCCCCCGCCGGAGCAGGAAGCGCGGGTAGCTCTTCTCCTTCGGGAACTCGACACTCGTCCCGGCCATCCGCACCCGCGCCGGTCCTGGACGGTTCCATGGCTGCAGTCCCGGCGGCACGTACCGCTGCAGGATCCGGGCGAAGTAGAGCGCCTGCTGGAAGTAGTCGGTACTCTGCGTGCCGAAGAGGGCGGCCCCGATGTTGGGCGCATCGAAGCTCGGCAGCTGCAGCAGCCCCTTGGCGAAGTTGTAGTCGCGCTGCCGCGCCGCATCGACATCCTGGAGGCCCTGCTGCAGGACGCCGAAGGACTTCCGCGCCGTCGTGTCGAGCACGGCCAGCTTCGCCTTCGCCTGCTTCACCTGATCGATCGCGTGGCGGACGTCGTCCAGCGAACGCTTCACACCGGCGACGCCGAGCTGCTTCGGGTCGCTCTGGGCGAGGCGGGCGGCAAGCGCCGTCGAGGAGTCGACCAGCGGCTTGAGCTGCAGGTCGCCGAGCGCCTGCTCGAAGGCGGCCCGCGTCGAGTCCGCCGTGCCGATCAGCGACTTCGCGGCCTTCACCGTCGCGAGCTGCTCCGGATGGAGCACGAGGCTCTTGGCCGAATCGATCCTTCCGAGCGCGAGCCTGGGGAAGTCGAACTTCTCCTTCGCCCATCGCTCGGTCTCGGTGAGCAGCTTCCCCGCAGGGCTGTTGGGATCGGCGGGGCGGGCCGGCGTCTTCCGCGCCGTGAGGAACCGGAGCCCCGAGAGGCGCAGCTCGTCGATCACGATCTTCTTCTCGGCGAGCGGGACCGGATCGAGATCGACGGTGATCGTCCCGGCCTCGAGGAGGTTGCGGGCCGGATTCCGCGGGTCGGCGATCTGCAGTCCGCCGAGATCGACGGCGGCATCCGCGGTGCGGATCCGGAAGCTGGCCAGGTCGACCTCGGTGCCGAGCGTCTCCGACAGGGTCGACTCGGTCTCGCGGCGTGCGATCCGGTCGATGAAGAGCACATAGAGGACGATCAGCAGCACGCCGAAACAGAGCAGCGGCCCGACGGCGCGCCAGCGGAAGATCTTGAACGCCTGCTTCGCGCGCTTCATTGGGGCACGAACCAGGAGTAGACGTTGTAGGCCTTCGACGCCTTGAGCCCCTTCATGAACCTCGAGTTGAGCACGCGCTCGCCGTAGCGCACGCGATACTGCGCGATGCCCCGCGTCGCGAGCAGGTAGATCGGCACCGCGGTGACGACCCAGAAGACGAAGCTCCCGAGCGTGACGCTGTTGTTGAAGTTGGTGTAGGGGAGGAGCGGGATGTTGTACCAGGCGGTCCACAGGCCCCGCAATCCCGTTGCCTCGAGGAGGGCCAGCCCGATCCGGTCGAAGAGCGGATCGAGCAGGAAGCCGACCGGGGTGAAGAGCGCCATGCCCAGCATGCCCCCGCCGAACGAGACGTTCAGCAGCACGATGGCCGCGAACAGCACCAGGTTGTGGGCGCTCAGCAGCGGCGTGAGGCCGATCCCCGCGCCGAGCATGATGCCGGCCGCCACCTGGCGGGGACTCCCCTCGGAATGGAGCGTCTGGAAGAGCGACTGGAGCAGCTTGATCACGGTGAGCATGGTCGGAAATTAGATGCGCACCCCATTCGACAACAGGAGCGGGCCACCCTGCCCTGATGCGCGAGGCACTGGCCTCGCGCGGGCCATACCGGACCCGCCCATCGCGTGATATCCTTCCGGCCCTATGCCCCGTCCCAGCGCACAACTCGAGGTTCACAAGTTCGGCGGTGCCTCGCTCGCGGATCCCGCGGCGGTGCGCCATGCCGTCGCCATTCTCCAGGGAAGACCTGGACCGCGCGTGGTGGTGGTCTCGGCGATGGCGGGGGTGACCGATCTGCTGCTGGCGAGCGCCGAGCGGGCTCGCGCCGGTGACGTCAAGGCGGCACACCAGGCGGCCACGACCCTGCGGGAGCAGCACCACGCCGCGGCGAAGGCCCTGGTCCCGCAGGCCCAGGCGCGGACGGAGCTGCTGGAGTTCGTCGATGCGCAGATCGATGAGCTGGAGACGCTCGCCAAGGGGCTCAGCATCCTGCGTGAACTCACCCCGCGCACCAGCGACTTCCTGGTGGCCCGGGGGGAGCGGCTGTCGGCCCGGATGGTGACCGCCGCGCTGGCCGCCGCCGGCGTGAAGACGCGCTACGTGGATGCGGCGGAAGTGGTAAAGACCGACGCCAATTTCGGCAACGCCTCCCCCGACCTCGACCGCACCGACGCCGCCCTCCGCAAGGCGCTCAAGCCGCTGCTCGCGCA